>JACXVB010000001.1 GCA_014763615.1 Sphingobacteriales bacterium
CTTTTTGCCATTAGTACGACAAAATTAGCTTTTTTAATGCATAAACACTTGAATATCAATGCCTGTTTTTGTGAAAAAAATGTAGGCGGACAAGTCAGGTTTTTGAGCACTAAAAAATTAGGCCCAAAAGTTTCATTCCTAATTCTTTGCTACCCAACCACTTTTTTCTATTAATTAATCAAAGTTTTTAGAGTGTGATATTTTTGATAGATATGCCATTATTTAAAGTTTATGTTTACACCCGATTTTTCGATTTTCAGAACAATTTCTCTACCCAAAACTAAAGCTCTATTATCAGCTAAGTGCCCTGCCGGAAAATCGTAACAAACAGGGAAATCATATTTTTTAATTATTTCTTCAATAATCTCATAAGCATCATATCCAAAATAAATATCATTTTCTTTGATATTGGTAAAACCACCTACAATTAAGCCTGCTAAATTTTTAAATTTTCCAGCCCGGTCTAAGGTTCTCATCATTCGATCTATGGTGTAATGATATTCTCCTACTTCTTCCATAAATAATATTTTACCGCTATAATCTATATCGCTTTTTGAAGCTAATGAAGCTACTAATAAGCTTAAATTACCTCCAATTAATTCTCCGGTAGCTTCCCCGATTTTGTTTTTTGGTGATGATGGAATTTCATAATTCAATTCTTCACCAAATAAAGCTTTTCTTAAACTTTCTAACCCAGAAGCAGTGCTATCAGGTATAGTAGCAGGCATTTGTCCATGAATACTCTGAATACCCATACTTTGTAACTGAAGATGAAAAACGGTGATATCACTAAAACCGATGATCCATTTTGGTTTTTTTAAAAGTGGCGTCCAATCAATTTCATCTACAATTCTGATACAACCGTAACCTCCCCGAGCAGCAATGATGGCTTTAATCGCATCATCATTAATGAAATTTTGCATGTCTTTCGATCTCAGTTCGTCGGTTCCGGCAAATTGATGGAAAACAGCGTCAACGGTTTCACCTAAAACTACTTCTAAACCCCATAACTCTAATAGTTTTATTGCATCAGTCATGGGTGTTTTGAGTGCTTTCGCCGGACAAGTGATAGCTATTTTGTCTCCTTTTTTTAAATGCGGAGGTTGAATCATTTTAGTGGATTTTATGAGGCGTTAACGATTGAAGCGACATCCTTTTTTTGTCATTCTGAGCGAAGTCGAAGAATAAAGCAAAAAAAGATATAGCGGAAAGCGTGTTAAAACGCACAAATATTTATTACTTTTTTCTTTTAATAATTGCCGTTAAACTTTTATCCATTTTAGGCTCAGGCTGATTCACTAATTTAAATGCAATTTTAGTCATAAAAGTACCCGCCTCTAACCTTTCAGCATAAGATTTAGTTTTCCAAAAATCCTTTTGGATATCAGCATCTTCAAAGCTACTTTTCTTAAAGGAAGATTTATCAAATCGCATATTTCAAATATAATAAGATTAAATTCATTAATAATCAAATCTCTCAAGGCTATTTAATATCATGCTTAAACAGCTATCTTTGCAAATTAATAAAACAAAAGCATTTCTGTTTTGACGAAGAAAAATTATAAAAGATATACCATTACTTCTGCTTTGCCTTATGCAAACGGACCTTTACATATTGGGCATTTGGCTGGTGCTTATTTGCCTGCTGATATTTTTGTGAGACACTTGCGCTTGCAGAAGAAAGATGTGGTTTATGTGTGCGGTTCTGACGAGCATGGGGCGGCCATTACGATAAAAGCAAAGAAAGAAGGCACTACGCCGCAAGCTATTATTGACCAATACAATGCTCAAATCAAGAAGAGTTTTGAGGATTTTGGGATAGCTTTTGACATTTATCATCGTACTTCTTCGCCAATTCATCACGATTTATCAAAAGAGTTTTTCTTGAATTTATATGAGAAAGACGAATTTATTGAGAAATTCTCTGACCAATATTTTGATGAGGAATATCAGCAATTTTTAGCAGACCGATACATCATCGGCACTTGCCCTAATTGCGGAAATGAAAATGCTTACGGCGACCAATGTGAAAAATGTGGTACTTCACTTAGCCCCACAGATTTAATTAATCCACGATCCACTTTAAGTGGAAATCCACCGATATTGAAACCCACAAAACATTGGTATTTGCCTTTAGATAAATATCAACCTTGGCTAGAAAAATGGTTGTTAGAGGGTAAAAAGGATGTTTGGAAAACCAATGTTTATGGGCAATGTTCCTCTTGGCTGAAACAAGGTTTACAACCGCGTTCGATGACCCGTGATTTAGATTGGGGCGTGGATGTTCCTTTGGAAGAAGCCGCCGGAAAGAAATTATATGTTTGGTTGGATGCACCAATCGGTTATATTTCTGCAACCAAACAATGGGCAATAGACCATGGAAAGGATTGGCAATTATACTGGAAGCAACAGCCTAATAATGATGATAATTCTTGTTTAATTCATTTTATTGGGAAAGACAATATCGTTTTTCATTGTATCACTTTCCCTTCTATTTTACATGCTCATGGCGAGTATATTTTACCTGAGCAAGTTCCGGCTAATGAATTTTTAAATTTGGAAGGTGATAAATTATCGACTTCAAGAAATCATGCGGTTTGGTTGCATGAATATTTGGAAGCATTTCCTGGAAAACAAGACGAGTTGCGCTATGTTTTAACCTCCATTATGCCTGAAACCAGTGATAGTGAATTTACTTGGAAAGATTACCAAGCCAGAGTAAACAACGAGTTGGTAGCTATTCTCGGGAATTTTGTGAACAGGGTGATGATTCTGATGCATAAATATTTCGATGGAAAAGTTTTAGGAGGTTCAAAATTCACCAATCAATCTTTATTTGATGAAGTAGGAAAGGCTTATGATGAGATAGATCAACATTTAAATGATTTCAAATTTAGAAATGCGATTTCAACCATGATGGATGTGGCTCGTTTGGGTAACCGCTACCTAACCGAAAATGAACCTTGGAAAACTTTTAAAGAAAATCCAGAAGAAGCAAGAGACGTTTTACAAAACTGTTTGCATATTATTGCCCATTTAGCAACTTTGGCGCAACCATTTTTGCCTCATACTTCTGAAAAAATATTCGGAATGTTGAATATAGAAAAACAGGTTTTGAATTATGATGAGGAAATTATTTTTGAAGACGGTCATCAATTGAAACCAGCTTCCTTATTGTTTGAAAAAGTAGAAGATGCAGTGGTAGAAGCGCAAATTCAAAAATTAGTGGATGCTAAAGAATCAAATAAAATAGAAACAAAAGCATCGGTTTTACCTGCTAAAGAAAATATCAGTTTTGATCAATTTGCGGGTTTAGATATCCGTGTTGGAACCATTTTAGCAGCAGAAAAAGTAGCTAAAACTAAGAAGCTTTTGAAGCTAAAAATTGATACCGGAATAGATGAAAGAACAGTAGTTTCTGGCATTGCAGGGTTCTTTGATCCAGAGAAAATTATAGGTCAGCAAGTGAGTATTTTGGTGAATTTAGAGCCAAGAGAAATTAAAGGAATCCTTTCGCAAGGGATGATTTTAATGGCAGAAAATTCGGATGGAAAACTTACTTTTGTAGTACCAAAGGAAGAGTTTTCTGCTGGTAGTGTGATTAGATAAAACAATTGGTCTCATAGTTCAACGCCCGCCCGGCTGAACGCCGTTCGGACGGGGATAGAATAGAAGTTTCCTAAACTTTAAAATTAGGATAGAACTGGTCTCATAGTTCAACGGATAGAATAGAAGTTTCCTAAACTTTAGATGTGGGTTCGATTCCCGCTGAGACCACAGACCACCAAAGACAAATAATGTATTACGCTTACGTTATCAAAAGTGAGCTTTATGATTATTATTATAAAGGTCATTGCGAGTCATTAGAAATAAGATTGAAACAACATAATTCTGGTCATACTCAATCTATCAAGCCATATATTCCTTTCAAACTTGTTTATTTTGAAGAATTTGAAACAAGAGAAGAAGCCATTAAAAGAGAGAAATATTTTAAGAGTGCAGCGGGAAGAAGATTTCTAAAAACTAAAATAGAATTTTCCTAAACTTTAGATATGAGTTCCCTGCCCGAAAGAACTCGTTCAGGCGGGGATTCCCGCTGAGACCACTAAAGCCTTAGCGTTTGCTGAAGCTTTTTTTTATTAAACGAAGAAACCTGTATCTTTCATTTTTTATGGTTCCTGATTTAAAAAAATATATCCTACATCCAATTAGCGAAAAAGCGATTTCCATAGTATTTGGAAATCAGATTAGCGAAGCGATTAGGCAACAAATCAGTAGGCTAAATCGCTTGATTCTGGCAAATCCATTTTTGGGTTTATTAAACGCTATTCCTGCTTACACTACGCTCACGCTATTTTTCGAGCCTTCTATATTATTAAAAGATACATCGCTTAAAGGCTCAACTTGTTCAGAAAAGATTACTTTTTATTTGGCGCAATTAGAAAATCTTAACCAAAACGAGGCAGAAAATAAAAGTCGAATTATCAAAATTCCTATTTGCTACGAGGAAGTATTTGGACTAGATTTAGCAGAGCTTTCCAGTATTCATCAACTGAGTAAAGAAGAAATCATCCAGCTACATACAGAGGCTGCATATCCAGTTTATATGATTGGTTTTGTGCCTGGTTTTCCTTACTTAGGAGGATTAAATCCTGTTTTAAACTCGCCAAGAAAAGCCTCACCCAGAAAAGTAATTCCTGCAGGTTCGGTTGGAATAGCAGGGATGCAAACCGGAATTTATCCTTTAGCAACTCCTGGAGGTTGGCAAATTATCGGACGAACACCGCTGAAATTATTTGATGCTTATCGCCAGCAGCCTTCTTTATTAAAAGCGGGAGATGTTGTAAAATTTGAACCGATTAGCTTCACCGATTTTCAAAAAATTTATCAAAAAGAATGGGCCTAAAAATCATTAAACCCGGATTATTAAGCACCATTCAGGATGCTGGCAGAACTGCTTATTTAGATCAAGCGGTTGCTATTTCTGGCGCAATGGATCAGTTTTCTTTTAGTTTAGCGAACCTTTTAGTAGGTAATGATGAAAATGAAGCGGTAATTGAGTTCACTTTTGGTGGGATAGAAATTTTAGCTCAAAGCGATTTATTAATCGCTTTTGTAGGTGCACAAGAATTCATTACTATCAATGAAATGAGCGTTCCCTCTCACCGACCAGTTTTTGTTCCTGCTCAATCTACGCTCAAAATTTCGCATCAAAATCAAGGTAAATTTAGCTATTTGGCCATAGCAGGAGGTTTAGATATTCCTTTAGTCTTAGAAAGCAGAAGCACTTTTTTAACGGCCAATTTTGGAGGTTTTAAAGGCAGGGCTTTACAAAAAGGAGACGAATTAACTACTCAAGAAAGTTTATCAGAAACATCCAAAAACTTATTAAAAAAGTTAAAAGGAACGCAAGTCAATTTTACCAATTGGAGTATTCCGACGCATCAATTTTCAGCTCAAACGCAATTTATCAGAATCATCAAAGGGCCAGAATTAGAATGGTTTGATAATTTGGCTATCGCCGATTTTGTTTCTGAACCTTATCAAATTACAGATGGAAACAGAATGGGTGTTCATCTTTCGGGTAAATTGGTGCAACGAAAAAAATCTCATCTACAAGAATTGTTATCTACCGCGGTAGTTCCCGGAACGATTCAGGTTTCTGGAAATGGCGCTTTAATCTTGCTCATGGCAGATTGCCAAACCACTGGAGGGTATCCTAGAATTGGAAAAGTTATCGAAGTGGATCTTCCAAAATGTGCTCAATTAAAAACTGGAGATCAGCTTCAATTTGAGTTCATCAGTTTAAAAGAAGCCGAAAAGCTGTATCTTGAACGTTCAAAAGATTTGCAAAAATTAAAGGCTTCAGTTCAATTTAAATCAATGGAATAAAATGGTAAGTATTGATGTCAATTGTGATATGGGTGAAGCATTTGGAAATTATCCAATGCCAAATGATGAGCTATTGTTCGATTATATTTCTTCAGCAAATATCGCTTGCGGTTTTCACGCCGGTGATTCGGCAGTGATGGAAGAAACAGTGGCATTGGCCATAAAAAAAGGCGTTGCTATTGGCGCTCATCCGGGTTTGCCAGATTTGCAAGGTTTTGGCAGAAGAGAGCTAAAAATATCGCCCAAAGAGGCTTATCAAATTACTTTATATCAGATTGGGGCTTTGTTTGCATTTGTAAAGGCGGCTCATGCTAAACTTCATCATGTAAAACCTCATGGCGCATTATACAATATGGCAGCTAAGGATAAAAATTTAGCAAGAGCTATTGTTAGCGCTGTTCATGATTTTGATGCCTCGCTCATTTTATATGGTTTGGCAGGTAGCGAAATGATGGATGAAGCAGCAAAAATAGGATTAAAAACAGCTTCAGAGGTTTTTGCAGATCGTACTTATCAGGATGATGGTTCTTTAACCCCACGCTCTCAATCTAATGCTTTAATTACTACTGAAAAAGAGTCTTTAGAACAGGTTTTAAGAATGGTGAATCATCAGGAGGTAGTTTCTACTCATCAAAAAATCATCAAAATTAAAGCGGAAACTTTATGCTTACATGGTGATGGTGCACATGCAGTTGATTTTGCTAAGACCATTCACCAAACTTTAAAAAGTGAAGGAATCATCATTAAATCTCCCTCAAGTTGAAGCAAAAAAGCAAGCGTAGCATTTTATTAGGAGCAGCATTTTTAATGGCTACTTCGGCTATTGGTCCGGGTTTTTTAACTCAAACTGCTGTTTTTACCAATCAGTTGGGCGCTAGTTTTGGCTTTGTGATTTTGGTTTCTGTGATTTTGGATATCATCGCTCAACTCAACATTTGGCGAATCATTGCAGTTGCTGATCAACCCGCACAAGAGATTGCTAACCAAGTTTTTCCGGGTTTAGGTTATTTGCTTTCGTTTCTGGTATTTCTGGGTGGCTTAGCTTTTAATATCGGAAATATAGCAGGTGCTGGTTTGGGTTTAAATGTTTTGTTCGGCATCAGCATTACCCAAGGTTGTTTAATGAGTGCTTTAATTGCTGTCGCGATTTTTGTGTATAAAGAAGCGAGTTTTGTATTGGATTGGGTAACAAAAATTCTGGGTTTCATCATGATTTTACTCACTTGCTATATTGTTTATAAAAGTAAACCACCCTTTGGGGAAGCCGCTATTCAAACTTTTGTTCCTCAAAAGTTGAGTTTTGCAGCTATCCTTACCATAGTAGGAGGTACAGTGGGTGGTTATATCACTTTTGCAGGTGCACATCGTTTATTAGAAGCCGGAATTACAGGTGAAAATAATTTGAAACAGGTGAATCAAGGGGCAACTACAGCCATTGGCGTGGCCTCTTTAATGCGAGTTTTATTGTTTTTGGCTGCTTTAGGAGTAGTTTATGCAGGTGCTCAATTAGATCCTGCTAATCCTCCGGCATCCGTTTTTAAATTGGCGAGTGGCGAAATAGGTTATAAATTATTTGGATTAGTGATGTGGTCTGCTGCTATTACCTCTGTGATCGGCTCGGCTTATACTTCAGTTTCATTTGTTAAATCTTTTCATCCTTGGTTGCTCAAAAATCAAAGACAAATCATTATTGTTTTCATCCTAATATCAACCGCCGTCTTTTTGTTGATTGGGAAACCGATAAAAACTTTGGTTTTTGTTGGTGCCTTAAACGGCTTGATTTTGCCAGTTTCTTTAGGGGTGATGTTATTGGCGGCTTATCGAACAGCTATCGTTAAATCTTACAAGCACCCGATTTGGTTAACGATTTCTGGAGTTTTAGTAGTGATTTTTATGACCGGATTAGGAGCAGAAGCCATTATTCAATTGATTCAAAATTTTTAAAAATGAAGATATCTAATTTCAATCATCTACTTTTTATCATTTCTTTCGGATTAACTATTCCGTTTTCGAGTTTAGCTCAAGAAAAACTAGAGGCGCCGAAAATAGAAAATGGGGTCACCAAATTTTTAGCTGATTTTAGAAGCGAACAAGTTTCTGAAATTCATTATCAATTGAATTTCAATATCCCACAAGATCAATCGAAAGCAATTTCTGCCAAAGAAACCTTGAGTTTTTACTTAAATACCACTCAGTTTCCATTGCAAATTGATTTTAAAGGATCAGCAAATCAGCTGAAAAGCTTAACCGTAAACGGCAAAACTGAAAGCATCCAATATCAAAATGAGCATCTGATAATTCCTGCATCGGCTTTAAAAGCCGGGAAAAACGCTATCCAAATAGACTTTATTGCTGGTGATGGTGCGCTCAACAGAAACGACGATTATTTATACACTTTATTTGTTCCGGATAGAGCTAGAACCTGTTTTCCTTGTTTTGATCAACCCAATTTGAAGGCGACTTTCGGCTTAACTTTAGAAGTTCCGGGAGATTGGGAAGTGATTGCCAACGGAATTTTAAAAGGCACCATCTTAAATCAAGGCAGAAAGATTTGCGAGTTTGCCAATTCAGACATCATCAGCACTTATCTTTTCTCATTTACAGCGGGTAACTTTACTTCGACTACCCAAGAAGTTGATCAAAAATCTGCACAATTTCTTTATCGAGAAACCGATAGTACGAAAATTAAAATGAGTGTAGATTCTGTTTTTCAGGCTCACCGCAATGCCATTAATTTCTTGTCAAAATGGACAAACATACCGTTTCCTTTCCAAAAAATCGGCTTTATTGGTATTCCTGATTTTCAGTTTGGAGGCATGGAACATCCCGGAGCGGTGCAATATCAAGCCTCTACTTTATTCTTGGATAACAGCGCCACAAAAAGTCAATTTATCGCCAGAGCCAATTTAATTTCTCATGAAACTGCGCACATGTGGTTTGGGGATTTGGTGAGCATTAAATGGTTTGATGATGTTTGGACAAAAGAGGTTTTTGCCAATTTTATGGCCGATAAAGTGAGCGAAAGTTTAAAAGGGCAGGAAGAATTTGACCATAAATTTTTGATTGATCATTTCCCGGCAGCTTATAGCATTGATAGAACTATCGGGGCAAACCCTATTCGCCAGCCTTTAGATAATCTAAATGACGCAGGCTCTTTGTACGGCAACATCATCTATCATAAAGCACCTATTATGATGCGCCAGTTAGAGTTATTAATGGGTAAAGAGAAATTTCAGCAAGGCATGCGAGAGTACCTCAAAACCTTTTCTTTTAGTAATGCTTCTTGGCCAGATTTAATCAATATCCTCAATAAATATGCTCCTGTTGATTTATTAGCTTGGAATAAAGTGTGGGTTAATGATAATGGACGACCTGTTTTTAGTGATGAGATAAGTTATGATAAGGACGAAATCAGTCGTTTTATCATCACTCAAAAACCTGAATTTGGAAGCCCAAGAGTTTGGCCACAATCGTTCAAAATCACCTTATTTTATGATGATTATTCCAAAACCTTAACAGTAAATTCCTCGGGCGCAGCTACAGACATAAAAAGTGCTTTAGGTTTAGCAAAACCAAAATTCATCGTGTTTAATGCTGGAGGAGAGGGTTATGGGGTTTGGCCAGTAGATCTAGCAGTGATGAATCGTATAGATGAAGTGTCATCTCCGCTTGTTAGAGCTTCTTATTATATTTCTGCTTATGAAAATATGCTCAACCAACGCGAGGTAAGACCTAGCAAATTATTGCAGTTCTTTACTGATCAACTTCAGAAAGAAAAAGACGAGTTGAATTTGAGATTGCTAACAGGTTATATCGGAAATATATTTTGGGAGTTTAACTCGGCAAAAAGGAGAACTGAAATTGCGCCAGCGTTAGAAAATCAGATTTGGGAAGCCATACAGCAGCAATCTTTAGCCAACAATAAAAAGAATTTGCTCAAACTTTATCAGGATGTTTTTTTAAGTAATGATGCTTATCAAAGGCTTTATCAGATTTGGAAAAGCCAACAAACACCAGAAAATGTGAAATTTTCTGAGGATGATTATACCTCATTAGCATTTGCTTTGCAATTGAGAAAAGATAACCAAAATATTTTAGCAGAGCAGTTTAAGCGAATTAAAAATCCAGATCGTAAAAAGCGATTTGAATTTGTTTCACCAGCTTTATCCGCAGATGTAAAAGTGAGAGATCAGTTTTTTGCAAGTTTAGCAGACTTAAAAAACAGAGAAAAAGAATCGAACGTATTGGCGGCACTTTCTTATTTGCACCATCCGTTAAGACAAGAAACTTCCATCAAATACCTAAAGAAAAGCTTGGATTTATTGCAAGAGATTCAAGTTACCGGAGACATCTTTTTTCCTCAATCTTGGTTGCAGGCTACATTTGGAAATTATCAAAATGCAGCAACCTTAAAAATTGTCAATGATTTCTTGGCGGCACATCCAAATTATCCAGAAAAGCTGAAAGCAAAAATTTTGCAAGCAAGTGATCAGTTAAAAAGAGCTCAGAAATTAGAGGATCAGGAGTAGAATTTTCAAAATGATAATTTTGGTCTAGAAATCGGGTTAAATCGGGTAAATTTTAACCAAAATTTTAAGAGAATGTAACCTCATCTTACAAGATAAAAAACTCCTTCAAAAAATCAATATTTTTAGTTTTCCACACCTGTAAAATACTGAAAATGAAGTCTGTATTTACGATTATTTAACACAGGGCAATTTTAAAAAATCACTTGTGGAAAACTCAGAACTCAAAATTTGTTTCAGGAATATAAATTTGATGAAAAACCCTTAAAGTTTTTTTCACTAAAAGTAATCATTAACATAAAATTTTCAATGATGGGAAAATCTTCTACAAACAAAGCAGGAAAAGAAGCTGCAAAGGGCCTGAAGTTTCAGCGCTATTTTTCACAAGAAGGCAAGAGTGTGTATGACCTCTTTACCTATGATAAAAGATCATCTGTAATCAGAAACCCTTCGGGAGATGCTGTTTTTGAAATGAATGATGTAGAAGTCCCAAATACTTGGTCGCAAGTTGCAACAGATATTTTAGCTCAAAAATATTTTAGAAAAGCAGGTGTTCCTCAACCAGACGGAACAACAGGTTCTGAAAAGAGCATCAAACAAGTAGCACATCGTATGGCTAATTGTTGGAAAGTTTGGGGAGAGCGTTATGGCTACTTCGCAACCACAAAAGATGCAGAGATTTTTTATGATGAATTGGTTTATACCATCGTAGGCCAATTAGCAGCACCAAACTCTCCGCAATGGTTTAATACTGGTTTGCATACTTCATACGGTATCACAGGTAAACCACAAGGTCATTATTTTGTTGATCCAGTTACTGAAAAATTAGAAAAATCAACTTCAGCATACGAGCGTCCTCAACCTCACGCTTGCTTTATCTTATCCGTAGATGATGATTTGGTAAACGAGGGTGGTATCATGGATCTTTGGGTTCGTGAAGCTCGTATCTTCAAATACGGTTCTGGTGTAGGGACCAACTTCTCACGCATCCGTGGCGAGAATGAAAAATTATCTGGAGGAGGTTACTCTTCTGGTTTAATGTCTTTCTTAAAAATTGGAGATAGAGCAGCCGGTGCAATCAAATCTGGTGGAACAACCAGAAGAGCTGCCAAAATGGTGTGTTTAGATTTAGATCACCCAGAAATCGAAGGCTTTGTAAACTGGAAAGTTGAAGAAGAGAAAAAAGTAGCGGCTTTAATTGCTGCTGGTTATGCTTCAGATTATGAAGGCGAAGCTTACAGAACCGTTTCTGGTCAAAACTCTAACAACTCTGTTCGTATTCCAAACGCTTTCTTTAGAGCATTAGAAAATGGTACAGGTTGGGATTTAACGGCTCGCTCAGATGGTAGAAAAATGAAAACCATTGATGCGAATAAACTTTGGGATGATATCGCTTTTGCAGCTTGGGCTTGCGCCGATCCTGGAGTTCAGTTTGATACCACCATCAACGAGTGGCATACTTGTCCTGCTGGAGGAAGAATTAATGCTTCTAATCCATGTTCAGAATACATGTTCTTAGACAATACAGCTTGTAACTTAGCTTCTATCAACCTACGCCATTTCTTCGATTTAGAAACTTTAATTTTTGATGTAAAAGGCTTTGAGCATGCTTGCCGTATATGGACAACGGTATTAGAAATTTCTGTTTTGATGGCTCAATTCCCATCCAAAGAAGTGGCTCAGTTATCTTATGATTACAGAACTTTAGGTTTAGGATATGCCAACTTAGGCTCTATGTTAATGGTGGCGGGTATTCCTTATGATAGTGAAAAAGCCAGATCAATTGGTGGAGCGATTACCGCTATCATGACCGGAACTGCCTACGCTACTTCTGCAGAATTAGCCAAAGAATTAGGAACCTTCAAAAGATACGAAGAGAATAAGGAAAATATGTTGAGAGTAATGCGTAACCACCGTTATGCTGCTTACAACGCAACAGATAATTATGAAGGCTTAGAGATTTTGCCTCCAGGAATTGATCAAAAAACTTGCCCAGATTATTTATTATCAGCAGCTTGCAATGCTTGGGATAAGGCCGTAGAAATGGGGGAAAAATACGGTTACCGTAACGCTCAAACTACTGTAATAGCTCCAACAGGAACCATCGGTTTGGTAATGGATTGTGATACAACAGGTATTGAGCCAGATTTCGCTTTAGTGAAATTCAAGAAATTATCAGGTGGTGGTTATTTCAAAATCATCAATCAAGCCGTTCCTGCAGCACTGAGAAACTTGAAATACAAGGAAGATGAAATTGAAACCATCGTAAATTATGCTAAAGGATCAGCAACTATTAAAGGTGCTCCGCATATTAATCCTGATAGCTTGAGATCTAAAGGATTTACAGAAGCTGATTTAGAAAAACTAGATAAAGCCATCGTTTCTGCCTTTGAAATTGGTTTTGCTTTTAACGTATGGACATTAGGTGAAGATTGTTTACAAAGATTAGGCTTTAAAGCCGAGCAATACAATGCGCCAGATTTTAATGTGTTAAGATCTTTAGGATTTAGCAAGCAACAAATTGCTGAGGCCAATGAGTTCATTTGCGGAACCATGACCATAGAAGGTGCACCTTTCTTGAAAGAAGAACATTATCCAGTTTTTGATTGTGCAAATAAAAATGGAGCAAAAGGGGTAAGATACATTCATGCTCACGGTCATATCAAAATGATGGCTGCTGCACAACCATTCTTATCAGGTGCGATTTCTAAAACCATCAACTTACCTAATGAGGCCAAGGTTGAAGAGATTAAAGAAAGCTATGAGTTATCTTGGAGCTTAGGTTTGAAAGCTAATGCACTTTATCGCGACGGTTGTAAACTATCTCAACCATTATCTACAAAATCTGACACTAAAGAAGATAAATTGGACACTGTTGAGGAAGTATTAGGTGAAGCGGCAAACTTAAAATTAAGTGATTTAACTCCAGAACAAGTATTAGAAGCAGCAAATGCTATTTTACAACGTTCAGAAGATACCAGCTTTATGCGTCAATTGTCTAGAGTGGTGCAGAAAAAAGTAATGCCTGCAAAACGTAGAGGATTTACCCAAAAAGCAAGTATCGACGGACAAACCGTATTCGTAAGAACGGGTGAATACGAAGATGGTACTCTAGGTGAAATCTTTGTGGATATGCACAAAGAAGGTGCAACTTTTCGCTCGTTGATGAACTGTTTTGCTATCGCAGTATCAGTTGGTTTACAATATGGCGTTCCTTTAGAAGAATACGTAGAGAAATTTACTTTCACTCGTTTCGAACCAGCCGGAATGGTTGTTGGACATGAAAACATCAAATCTGCAACTTCTATCATCGATTATATTTTCAGAATGTTGGGTTATGATTACTTAAATCGTACAGATTTAGTTCATGTAATCACCGAGCAAAAAGTAGTTACTGGAAATCCTCAGATGAAAGACACAGACGTAAACCCAGATGTTACCAATGTGTATAAACCAGAGCCAACAAAGCAAACAACTGTTAAAGCAATAATGAAAGGTCAAACCGTGGACATTTCAATGGGTGCACAATCAGACGCACCAGCTTGTAGCAATTGTGGCCACACTACTATTCGCTCAGGTACTTGTTACAAGTGTCTAAATTGCGGTACCTCTATGGGATGTTCATAAAAGAATAAAATACATTAAATAACTTAGAAAGCGGCTGTCTTAAAAAGAAATTCCAGCCAATCAATAGGAGGGAATTTATTTAATCAAATACTTCTAAAAGATTAAATCCTCAATATTTAATTTAAATATTGAGGATTTTACTGTTCCTGAATACGCGATATAGATTTAGAAGGATAAGAAAATTAGGTAACAGTACACGTATTTACGATGCTATTTTTTTAGGTGCATGCAATAAATTTATTCTTGATTGTCTTTGAACAATTTTTTACATCTTTGAAGTGCATGATTTACTGTCTTTTAACAGGCGCTATCCTATTTATCTTAGAACTGCTTTATTTTAAATTAGCAGACCACTTCAACATCATCGATAAGCCCAACCAAAGGAGTTCTCATCAACAAATTACTTTAAGAGGTGGGGGTATTATTTTCCCCATAGCGGGCATAGCTACCCTTTTACTATTTCAACCTCAACAATGGAGATTAGCCATCGGTATTATGCTAATGGCTAGCATCAGTTTTTTAGATGATGTGATGACTTTAAGCTCCAAAATTAGGATGTTAGTGCATTTGATAGCCGTGAGTTTACTGCTCTATCAAGCTAAAACCGATTTAACCATACAAATCTTTACTCCTTACTCCTTACTCCTTCTTCCAATCCTTTACCTCTTCATCATTGGCATCATCAATGCTTATAATTTTATGGATGGGATTAATGGCATCACCGTAATGTATTCTTTAGTAAGCGTGGGTACTCTTTTTTGGATACAAAAAGTAGAGCATTTCATCCTTCTAGACGACCGTGTTTGGTGGGCAATCTTAGCCTCTTTATGCGTGTTTGGATTTTTTAATGTTAGAAAAAAAGCAAAAGCCTTTTCTGGAGATGTGGGCAGCATCACTATGGCTTTTATACTTTGCTTCACCCTTTTGATGCTTATCCTCCATACCGAAAATTTGAAGTGGATTCTTTTACTCGGAATCTATGGTATTGATACGGTGTTCACTATTTGTAGCCGACTCATCAAAAAAGAAAATATCTTTGAAGCTCATCGATCACACTTTTACCAGTACCTAGCTAACGAAAAAAAGATGAACCATTTACAGGTAAGCTTGCTTTATGCCATCCTTCAACTTTTACTAAACCTATCTGTGGTCTTTGCCACACTTCCTGTGACACTTATTTTGTTTTTTGTGATAGTGGTTTCTTATCTCCTACTTCGTATAAAATTAGAGGGTTATCAAAAATTATTCAGTTCAATTGCCAATTGAGGAGCAGCAATCTCACTATTTATGCGTTTGCTAATTCTACAAAACAAATAGTATATTTGATTCTACCAATTTGAAATTTTATGTTCAAAAAAATAAATATAGTACCTAGATGGTTAATCTTCTTGCTTGACCTTTCTTTCTGCGCTGTCGCTCTAGTTTTTGCTTATTTTGTTCGATACAATTTTGTGCTTGAACATATCAATCTCCAAGAAATGAGTAGAAATACTTTAATTTTTATAGGGATTAATTGTATAGTATTTTTTAATGTAAAAACCTATGCAGGGATTGTAAGGTACACCAGTGCTCAAGACTCGTTCAGAATCCTATTCAGCATCTCTGTGAGTAATGTGTTTTTTATTTTGTGTAATCTTTTTTTAATCACTTTTAATCATAAACCGCTCATTTCAAATGTAGTGATCATTATTACAGGTTTAACCAGCTTTGTACTGCTCATAACCTATCGTGTTTTGGTGAAGTATTTTTTCATGTACATCAAGAACATGAGTTTGGATAAAAGAAATGTAGTGATTTATGGGGTTGGAGAAACAGGTGTAGCTACTAAAAGAACGCTAGATTCAGACCCGCATATCAACATGAAAGTGGTGGCTTTTGTAGATGACGATTTACGTAAAAAAGGGAAAGTAGTAGATAATGTGAAGATTTACCATACCGATGAATTAGAAAAAATACTTGAATTAGAAGGCGTTAGTGATATCATTTTAACTTCTCAAAATATTTCTCCTGAGCGGAAAAATCGTGTGGTAGATTTGTGTTTAGACCATGACGTAAAAGTTCTAAACGTACCCCCATTAAAAAGTTGGGTAAATGGTTCTTTCAAAATCAATCAAATTAAAAATATTAAGATTGAGGATCTCCTTGAACGGAATCCGATTTTTATAGAGGAAGATTTAATTGCAGAGCAAATTAAAGGAAAAAGGGTTTTGGTTACTGGTGCAGCAGGTTCTATTGGTAGTGAAATAGTGAGGCAATTGATTAAGTTTAAACCCCAATTGATAATCCTGAACGATGTTGCGGAAACCGCATTACATGAGCTGCAATTAGAGTTACAAGACAATAATATCTTTGAAAATTTCATTGCTTACATCGGTGATATCAAAAATAAAAGTAGGATGGAAATGTTATTTCAAACATTTAAACCTCATTATGTTTATCATGCTGCCGCTTATAAGCATGTGCCCATGATGGAAAATAATCCTTGTGAAGCCATTTACACCAATGTAGGGGGAACTAAAATCATTGCTGATTTAGCCGTAAAATATAAAACGCTAAAGTTTGTAATGATCTCAACCGATAAAGCCGTAAATCCTACTAATGTGATGGGGGCATCCAAAAGGATTGCCGAAATGTATGTGCAGTCTTTTTATAATGCTTTAAATCAACAAAGTACCACATTTAAAAATGGATTAAGCCATCTGAATCATCAACAAAATAGGACCAAATTTATTACCACTCGATTTGGCAATGTATTGGGTTCTAATGGTTCTGTCATTCCAAGATTTAAAGCTCAAATACAGAAAGGTGGTCCTATCACGGTTACTCACCCAGATATTACGCGTTATTTCATGACGATTCCCGAAGCATGCCGATTGGTATTAGAAGCAGGTTCTATGGGTAATGGCGGTGAGATTTACATCTTTGATATGGGTCAATCTGTTAAAATTGTGGAGCTAGCTAAAAAAATGATCAAGCTATCGGGATTAATTCCCAATCAGGATATAAAAATAGAATATACGGGTTTAAGACCTGGTGAAAAACTATTTGAAGAGTTATTGAACGATATGGAAAACACTATTCCAACTCACCACGAGAAAATTATGATTGCCAAAGTGATAGCACATGATTTTGATCAAGTAAACAACAGTATTCTGAGTTTGATTGAGTTGGCCTGTAAATATCAAGATCGTGAGGTGGTGAAAAGAATGAAGGAATTGGTCCCTGAATTTAAAAGTAAGAATTCTATTTATGAGGAGCTGGATGAAATTACTACAGTAAATGTTTAAACTAAAGTTTACCTACATCCTTTTGGTTTCCAGTATCATTTGCCTACTCAGCACTTGTAAAATAGGTGGTGAAGCACATCAAGAGATTTATTTTAACGATTTTGATGCCAAGGATACTAGCAGTATAGAAAATTATAAGTTTATGCAGTTTAATCAAAGTACAGTTCTAGGTAATTATAATAACGCAGGATTTACTTTGAAACTTGATCAATTGCCTAGTCATGATTTGGTAAACATCTCTTTTACACTCTATATCCACGATATTTGGGATGGGAACATCACACAAGGGGGTGTGGGTGGTCCTGATATTTGGGAAATGGAGGTAAACAATGCTCCTTTTATTTACACTACCTTTTCCAATCACTATTGCGGAGATATTTTTTGCGACCCTCAGTCCTATCCAGATAATTATCCAAATAATAATCATAATCCCAAATCAGGTGCTATCAATAAAGAATTGCCCGGAGTATGTAGTTTAAATGGTATTCCTGATGGAACTAGTGCTTATCATATCAATAAAACGATTGTTCACCAAAACTCGGATCTTACGATAAAATGCCTTGATCACTTGATTCAGACGAATACTCAAGACCCGCTTTGTTATGCCAGTTGGTCTGTGGATAGTTTAAAAGTCTCACTCATTCGCCTTTATTAATGTTTTTTAAGCAATTTCATATCTTCCTAAGATGTCTATTACTTTCTATTATAGGTTTCGGCTCATCGCTAAATGCACAGACTATACCGGTGGGTTTTTCGCATCTTAACAATTATTTAAGAGACCAACAATTACTTCAAGATACTAGCAATAGTATAAATTCATTTTGCATTTTACCCTTATCTGCCAGTAGTAGCCGTACAAAATTTCAACCTTATTATACAGATAGCCTTTCGCAAAATCATGATCTGATGAAGTTAAATTTCAGGGAACCTAAAATAAAAAATTTCCATTTAGGCTTATCACCCTTACAAGTTCAAACTATTTTTAACTCAGATCATCCCTACGGCTGGAATGATGGCCCGATGATTCCGGCAAAAGGTTTACAAGCCTATTTTAGCGGAGGTTTGTATGCCTCTTGGGGTCCTTTGGATGTACAATTTCAGCCAGAAATCGTGTTAGCAGCGAATCCCTCTTTTGATGGATTTTCTACTCAACATTATGATGTGATATCAGCAAGATATTATGACTTTTATAATCAGATTGATTTACCTGAGCGATTTGGATCTGATCCTTTTGGAGATGCTTATTGGGGGCAGAGCCACCTCTTATTAAATTTCAAAAATATTTCTTTTGGTTTTTCAACTGAAAATTTATGGTGGGGGCCGGGTATCAGGAATTCACTTTTGATGACTAATACCGCACCAGGAATAAAACATTTTACTTTGTACAGCCAAAAACCCATCCAAACAGGCATAGGTAGTTTTGAAGGAGAAATCATTGCTGGTTGGCCACAAACCAGCAGATTTGGGGTATTAACGCCAGAAAGAAACTATTTTAATAACCCACTTTATATTCCTAAACCTTCTACTAAACGCTATCTTTCTGGTTTTGTGCTCACTTGGCAGCCGAAATGGGTAAAGGGGCTATTTCTAGGATTAGAAAGAAGTATGCAGCTTTACGGGGTTGAACAAAGTAGATTTCCTAAAGATTATTTGCCTTTATTTTCTCCTTTTCAAGCTTTAAATGCTGATGAGAGTTTGGTTAAAAAACAGCAAATGGGGGCTCTATTTTTTAGATGGGTGTGGAAAGAAGAACAGGCTGAAATTTATGGGGAATGGGGTCGCCATCAACAAAATCAAAGTATTAGGAATACCTTATTAGTGCCCTCAAGAAATAGAGCATATGTATTTGGCTTAAGAAAATTATTCCCGAAAGCTCATCAACAGTATCTTAAATTAAATATCGAAGTATCCCAGTTAAATGAAACCAACATAGAGGATATTTTGAACTTGAATTCATGGTATATCAATTCGCATATTACGGCAGGTTATACCAATATGGGGCAAGCAATAGGAGCAGGTATAGGGCCGGGTAGTAATTTCCAGCAAGTCAGTTTTAGTTGGAATAAGGGGATAAAGCAAATCGGCATTTCAGCAGAAAGGCTGTTGCATAATGATGATTTATATTACTATTTCTTTCATGATTCTTATGATTTTAGGAGGCATTGGTATGATTTGAGCCTAAAAGCTTTTGGTACTTGGGAATATCAGAATGTGTTATTTAATGCCTCAGCAATGGCTACGCGTTCCTATAATTATGGCTGGTATTTAAAGCAAAACCCTGGAGACCCTTATTTTGTAAACGGCTTAAATAAATTTAATCTGCAAGTTCAATTAGGGGCCAGTTATCGATTTTAATATGAAAATAAAAGCAACATTCCTTATTCTCATTTCGGTATTAGCCATTCAGCAAACTTGTTTAGCGCAGCAAATTCCAATAGGAAGTCTAACAGAATCATATTTTCGTCAACTTCAATTAGAGAATAGGTTAGACTCAAACCTCTCTTTTACTATCCGTCCACTATCTTATGCTTACCTTAAAACAGGGCTAAAAAAACCCAAAGTAAGCAGAGCAATAGATAGCTTAAATCTTTATACTTCTATTATTGATCAAAAAAATCTCACCTTTAGTTTATTGCCTATCAGCCTTCAGCAACAAATCAACACAAACCATCCCTATGGATGGAATGATGGTGCTATGATTCCAGCAAGAGGCTATCAAAGCTTAATTTCTGCAGGATTTTATTTAAAAGCTGGACCATTATCTATTCAATTGCAACCAGAATACTTATATGCTCAAAACACCGCTTTTGATGATTTTGGTAAATACCACTCTGATGCTGATTTGATTAACTATTACAGCTATCACCGCCAAACAGACCAACCAGAAAGATTTGGCAACAATCCTTATCAAAAAATACTTTGGGGTCAAAGTAATATTTCTCTTAACTATAAATGGTTAAGCTTAAGTCTCTCTAACGAAAACAAATGGTGGGGACCAGGAATAAGGAACAGTTTAATTATGAGTAATCATGCCCCAGGATTTAAAAACATCAGTTTACATAGCTCTAAACCTATCCATATTGGTATAGGATCTCTGGAATTTGAAATGTTTGGCGGTAGGTTGGAAGAGTCTAAGCAATCTGCTTTAGTTGCAAACCGTACCAGCAACGGCACCCTACTCTATAATGCTAAAAATCCAGATTGGAGATATTTATCGGGTTTAACCTTTAGCTATCAACCCAAATGGATTCCAGGCTTATTCTTAGGTTTAACTAGAACTTTTCAAGCCTATCATAATGACGTCAATTCATTTTCTGAATATTTTCCATTTCTCACCCCATATCAAAAGATTAATACCAATGATGGAGACCCTATTCCTAGAGATCAGTTGAGCTCGGTTTATGCGAGATGGCTATTTTCTAAGTCGCATGCAGAAGTCTATTTTGAATATGGAGCGAATGATAATGCACTCGATTTCAGAGATTTTTTAGGCTCTCCGCAACACGCTAGGGCTTATATCTTTGGGTTTAGGAAATTAATTCCTTTAGACTATAAAGAAGAAACTTTTTTATCCTTGGCTACAGAAATTACACAACTCTCTCAAACACCCGATCGGATGGTAAGAGGAGCAGGTTCTTGGTATTATCATGGGGAGGTTTTGCAAGGATATACAAATTTAGGGCAAGTTTTAGGTGCCGGAACGGGTTCTAGCGGAGATTTACAATCGTTTTCGGTTAATTACCTTAGAGGCTTTAAAAACTTAGGTTTTAGATTTGAAAGATGGGTTCATGACCAGGATTATTATGCAGCTATTATAGGCGATAGGAATAATCAAAGCAGAAGTTGGGTAGATTTGAGTTTTGCCATAACGGGTCAATGGCAGTTTAAACATCATGTTATTTTAACTACTGAACTGAATTATATTAAGTCTTTAAACTATCAATGGGTAGATTTGGCTCCCGCAGGGAATTACTATCCTATAGGTAAAGATGTCAGTAATTTTCATGGGGTATTAGGCCTGAGTTATTATTTTTAATATTTGTGATAAATGAAAGATTGGAAAATAAGGGTTAAAGAGGCTCTAAATCAAGTAGAGAAAATTGTTCTGGCATCAAATCATGAAAACGATATCCAATACTTTAATTTTCATCAAAAGCGCTATCAAAGGATGGCAGAACAGTTGGGAACTTTTGACGAAGGGGCAAGCGTACTCAACATAGGTAGCCATTACTTGCATACAACCTTACTTTTTCAGTTTCTTGGGTTTCGGGTAGATTCTATTGAAGTAGCTGAATTTTGGGAGTTAGAATTTGTAAAAAATAGAGCTAAAGAATTTAAAATTCATCCGATTCTCGAAAATCATTTAGAGACCTTAACAAGCCTTCAACAAATAGAAGATAAGTATGACCTGATTCTATTTACTGAGATTCTAGAACATATAACCTTTAATCCTATCCATTTTTGGAGCCAAATTTATAGGATTAGCAAACCTAAAGGATGTATCTATATCTCTACACCTAATGCTTTTTGTTTGCCTAATATTGTTCGGAGCTTTGTGAGGTTATTGACGTTAAGAGGAATTGGGATTCCTGTTAACGAGATATTTAGAAATGTTACCTACGGTCATCATTGGAAAGAATATGCTGGTTCAGAAATCCAAAGATATTTCCACCAATTGTCTGATGATTTTAGCGTGAAAATTAACAAATATCATTATCGCCATCATGACGGAAATGGGTTAATGGGATTATCAAATAAAATTTTCGCTTTTATAGGGAACCTGAGCTATGTTTTTGCAGATGACATAGAGGCCATTGTAACTATCCGCAAAACTGGTAATTGGAAACTAAAATCTCCTGAATATTAATTTTTTTCTATTTTTTTAAAGCCAAACAATAGATATATACTTGTTATAAGAGCTCCAAAAAATACACCATAAATTATCCCTTTCCACCACTTTAACCTGTTTTTCTGTAAAGGCAGCTCAGGCTGGTCAACAATTTGTACAGTTGGGGTTTCCTGCATGAGCATGGTCTTACTAATTTCTAGATTTTTGACTACCTCTGAGTAAATGGTTGATAAAACCAATTTATCACGCTCTTTCACCTCTGTACCCACTTTTGCAGTTGGATAAGCAGGATTTACATCTAATAAATTTTTATTTGATGAAGAAGCTTGATAGGTTTTCAAATTCAATAAATCCGTTAAACTATCCGCTCTTGTTTGTAACCGATCTACATTTGTTTTTAGGCGTTTGGTCTTGGTTCTGATATAAAAATCAGCCCCTTGATTTAAAACACGAATGCATAATAATTGCGCTAAACGTTCATCTTTCATGGTGGTTGTGAGCTCAAAAAAGCTAAGTTTTTTATCGGGTTTAGCTATACTCAATCCATCCTTTTGAATTCGCTTTTCAATATCCTGCAAAAGACTATCTTGTAATCTTGTATAATTTAAGGTATTGGATGGAAACGAAAGTGTGGAACCATCCTTCAAATATTTTTTCTCCCAAGCCTCTTTTAATTTATTTTTTGTGGCATAAATATCGGCTAATGTATGATGCTGTGCATCGCCATAAGAAGTTAATAAGGTGCTTTTCAAGATGGTATTACTCCTTAAGAGCTGCTCTACATTATCGCCTGCTAAAACCCCTGAAGCACCCCCGAGACTACTTAAATCAAAACCAAACTGACCCGCTAATGCAGAAACTAAGGAGCCGCCGCTGGGCTTGGCATCCTCTACCACAAAAGTCAATCTTGCCGTATAGGTAATTGGCCAGAAAAAAGATAATATCAGCCCTAGCACACCTCCAATTAGTCCAATACCTATAATCATCCATTTATGTTTCCACAAATAAACAATCTCGCTTTTACGCTCTATCAGCAATTTTTTAAAAGAAAAATTCTCTTCTTGAGGATAGTTTGGAGGATAGTTTTCCATAATTATTTTTTAAGAATGGCGATGATACTTACCAAAGCTGTTAATGCTGTAGCCACAGCCGAAATCTCACCGGCACCTAATCTCACTTTTACATCTAATGAGGGTTGAGGGATCACAATTTTACTTCCTTTTGTAACCACAGGATAATTTCTAAAAAACAAGAAATGTTTGACTGGACTATTGATACCATTGGGATAAGACACGAAAGCATTCTTTAATCTAACATTTTGCTTTACTCCCCCTGCCGCATTTAAATAGTATTTAAAATTTTGGCTATGATACCTAAAAAGTTGTGGGGTATTTACACCGCCAACTACTTCAACAAAAGGATTTTCTTTAGGGATAAAAATACTATCTTGAGGTAATAATATTAGTTTTCGGTCTTTTTCTTTACCTACAAAATCTGCATCTACCCTGAGCCCTCTTCTGTAAATCTGAGCGTTCACTAAGGAGCCTGTTGGGGTGATACCACCTGCTCTTGCAATCAGTTCTAATGCTGTTTCGTCTCTCCTTTGTAAAGCATAAACACCAGGAAACAGCACCTCTCCACCAATACCAATATTCCCTAAAGTTTGAAAGTTCACCAATTGCGGTACGGTAATCTTATCTAAGGCTTGTAATTCTATCGGATTGCCTGTCACATTCAAATTGCTATCCAAATTCACGGTAAAAGTTTCTACCAACTGATTGGCTACCGTATCCGATTGATTGGGAATAATTCTGGAAACCTCTATTCTGTGTGCCGCTGCATTGTATTGAAAGCCTCCCGCCATAGCAATCAAATCTGGTAATTGCATTCCTTTTCTAAAAGGATAAATACCTGGCTTTTTTACCAATCCACTAATGCTGAGCGTTAAATCTTGATGCAGCTCATGCGTAGATAAAATGTGTACCTCATCTTCTCTTTGCAAGGCAATATCTGGAGCATCACCAGACATGATTTTATCCAAATCAAATGGAATGGTTAACTTTTTTAAATCTGGTTGCGTACGATTGATATAGCCTCGATTCATTAAGGCATCATTTTTTAGTCCATCTGCATCTTTAATCAAACCTTTTAAACTAAGGTTCGGTGTGAGTTCAAATACGCCAGGCCGATAGACAGCTCCTTCAATGCGCACTCTGTTGGTATATCGGTCTAAAATTTGACTAACCACTACCGAGTCTCCATTCATGGGCACATAGTTTTCAAATAAATCTTTATTCACGTTTTTTACCTGAAGTTCTGTTTTCCCTTTTTGAAACACCTTTACCATTCCCTCATAAGCTTCTGCCTTAAAACCTCCTGCATATTGAATCAGTTGATCTAATGTTTCTTGCTGCTTAAGCTCATAAGCCATCGGGTTTTTAACCTCTCCAGCAATCACTACTCGTTTCTGATAAAAAGGAATGTGTATCACATCTTGATCTTCTAATCTAACATTTCCATCCATTAAGCCCTTTTGTAAGAAATCATAAAAATCTACTGTTTTGATCACTTTATTATTTCTGATGAGCTCAATAGACCTCAAAGAACCATTTTCTGTTGGGCCGTCTGTTTGATATAAAACATTAAAAAGTGTGCTTAGTGATGAAATAGTATAAGTTCCAGGTTGGATTACCTGACCTACTACAGTTACTCTAATGCTTCTAATATTCCCTAAAGTGACACTCAAACTGGTTTTTCCGGTGGCTATTTCTGGATAAACTTTCAACATTTTTGCCCTAATTTGCACTTTTGCTTGGGCAATTGTCATCCCGCTAACATTAACTAAACCGGCATAAGGAATCTGCACAAATCCATCCGGTGCTACTTTTGTTTTTACAGCTGTTTCATTTAATCCAGTTAAAATGATGATTAATTCATCATCTGGGCCTAATACATAGTTCTCTGGAGTTGCAATCCGTATATTGGGCTCAAAACTGAGCTTAGGGTTGTTGAAGAATGATTTTCCGTAAATATTTGATAAAACATTATCGAAAACATTTTCTATGCTTGGGGGCTTCACTCTACTATAACTAATACTATCTCTTTTGCTACTGAGTTTAGTTGTATTTCCGGTATAAGAACCAGATTTTATTTTACTAATTCTAAGTTTCAATTTTTCCACCTCAGCGGTAGGCATCCCTTTTTGCTCTAAAATACTGTAAGCCGTAGATTCAGAAATTCCGGAGGATTGCAGCTTCTGATAAATAATCATTATTTGATCGTCTGTAAGGTCATCCACTTTTGTGTTTTGCACATCAGCAATAGAGATGTTTTGGGCCTTTAGAGCTACTGATAAAAAGGAAAATATAAGGAGTAGAATGATTCTGTAACGCATAATTTTTATAAAGCAACGCAATTTAGTTATTACAATCCATATCTAATACCAAACTGAAATTGAGAATATTTAGAATTTGTACTCTTCGCATAGTTTTGATCATGAATCAAATCCAATTTAGCAGATAAATATAAATTATTTAGCCATTCATAAGAGCTAGAAAGGCTAAAACTACTTTGTACTCTTTGTAAATCAAACAAAAAAGGAGGTTGAGGCTCTGCTAAATATTGTTGAGCAATAGTCCCTTCCGAACCTTTTCTTACTCTTTGAAAAGTAAGTGCTGTTTTTAATCTGGCAAAAGGGGTGAATTTTGCGTAAACCATCCATCGGTCGGCATTGCTCCCCATCCAATCTCCCAAAACATAATCCTGATTGGCATATGTTTGGGCAGGAATGATATTTTGATAAACAAAAGGATTGATTCGGGTATATTCTGCTCCTAAAGTTAGGTAAGGAATAAATACGTCGGTAACACTTGCGCCTAGGTTATATCCTAACTGATTTCTGCTTTTAGCAGGATTAAAAATTGTAGAAGTTCTGATTTCATCAATAAAAAGGGTGGCATACAGATGAGTATTCTTGATTTGATTTCTTGAACTTGCCTGAAAGAAAAATTGACCGTTAGAGCCCGTATTAATTTGATACCTACTCTTATACTGATCATAAGCTTTAAAAAATAGAATAGGGATGAGATATGCAGCATCAAATCGGTCGCTATAAACCATAGACTCGCCTATACTCAGCAACATTCCTTTCATTGGTAAGAAAGTTAAACTGTGTGAAGCTAGGAATTTAGAAACATAGATTTCTCGATCAGGACCATAAACATCATTACCTTTAGGATAGGAAGCTGTAGAATCAATAATACCAGATTGAAGCCAAGCATTCAAATAATTAAATCTTAACCATTTGAGCGGCTGGTAATCAAACCTAACAAAAGGATAAGAGGGAGCCTTGTTAGATAATATAATTCTTCCATTTTCTCCATAACCCCAAAGGTTTTGATCTTTCCCTATACTGATGAATCCATTTTTCCAACTATAGGTAAGGTTACCTCTTAAGTCGCTATAATTTAATTTCTTTGCGGTTTGTGTATAATCTACATTTTGGGTTTGAACAATTCCGGTTTCAGGGGTAAACCTCTTAAAGCTATCTAAACCATCTCCGGTCTCGGTAATGTCTCTAAAGCTGGCTTGAAAACTAAAATGTTTATTCATATATCCGTATAGCGAAATACCACTAGAATTCTTAAGTAAATGTTGAAAATTACTTTGTGTGGTTTGAAGCGTGATAATGGGGTCCATCCTTACTAAAAAACCATCCTGATTTGCCGAAAACGTTCTAAATCGTTTAGCACTATCATTTTTTAATATGATGTTACTTCTTTCTGCATCAATTTGTTTAAAATCGGTAAATTCTTTTTGATAAAAACTAAGTTCTTTACGCTCAATCTTACTTAAATCATCATATTTCAATTGGTTTAATAAATGAATGATTTCTTTTCTGCTGATAGGTAAAATATCATCAGAAAATATAATTCTACCTTTTTGAGCCTGGCGACTTAAAAAATGGATCACTTCATGATCTGGATTTTCAAATACTACTTGGGCGGATGAGGATTGGGTTACAAATAGCACTAATATGAAAAGAAAAACCTTAATACGCATTCTCATCTCCTTTAATAATATTAACCATAGTTTGTAAAATAATCCAGCAATCTAAACGGAAAGTCCATCGATGAATATAGTATAGATCGAAATTCACCCGAGTTTGCATATCATGTTTGGTTAGTGTTTCTCCTCTACAACCATTCACTTGCGCCCAACCGGTAATGCCCGGCTTCACCAAATGCCTGAGTAAGTAATGTTCAATTTCTTTAATTGAGGATAGATTTAAAGGTGTTACATGCGGTCTTGGCCCTACTACAGACATGTTTCCAATCAATACATTCCAAAACTGGGGGAACTCATCAATATTAGATTTTCTTAGGTATTTCCCTAAAGTGGTTACCCTACTATCATTTCGGGTGGATTGTATAAAATTACCATCCGCATCAACTTGGGGGCTGCCATGCTTCATTGTTCTAAACTTATAGCAAATAATCCGCTCATTATTGATTCCCCATCGCTCTTGCTTAAAAATAACAGGTCCTTTAGAGCTCAGTTTAATTAAGAGGGCCACTATAGGGAAAAGCCACCATCCTATCATCAAAAAGAATAAAGACGCAAAAAGTATATCAAAAGTTCGTTTCAACAGTTTATTATAAAAGCGATCTTGAGGTAAAGACCTTAGATTAAGTACTGGTAATAATCCAATGGTATTAATTTGGATATTAGTGCTTGCATAAAAGTAAAAATCGGGTATGATACGTACTCGCTTGGCATAATGGTCGCAAACTTCAACGCTGTATTTTATCTCTTTATGTGCCGAATTAGGTAGAGCAATAATCACTTCGTCTATCTCTATGCTTTGAATGATGGAAGGCAAATCATCTACTTTGCCGAGATAGTTACAACCATTTAATTTATTTTGTTCGTTATCTATGAAACCCAAGCAATCATATCCATAGTATTTATGGGTTTTTATGGTATCATAGAAATTTAATGCTGCTGAAGTGGAGCCTACTAATAGTACTTTTTCTTGTAGCTTTCCCTGATAAATTAAGCCGTGGAGGTATTTTCTTAAGGCGTATTTGGTGATCACTACACTTAGAAAAACGATGCCAAAATAGAAGAGTAGAAAACGATTGTTAAATTGAAAATTATCTCTGAAAAAAAATAATATAGAAGTCAGGAATATGCCATGCAGGATAATAGTAAAGCCGATATAGACTATTTCTTCTGAAAATTTATTGGTTCTTAAATCGGTATAAAGTTTACTGATATGTGCAGAGATATACCAAGAAATGAGGGATAGCAGCGCAAATAAATAGATAAAAATCCCAGAATAAGAAACCTCTTGCCCAAACTGATTTAGCGACCACACTAAACATAAAAGAATAATGGGAGCATCTATTAAGGAACGTATATTTTGATAAATAACGTAAGGTTTTGTCATAGATTAACGCTTTAACAGTTTCTCAAATAAAGATTTATACTGAAAAGTAACATGATTCCAATTGTATTTTAACCCTAATCCAGTGCTTACTTTGTCTCGATAGATGTCTAAATTAGCTGTTTCTTCCACTCGTTTTATTAATTGAGTTAAAGACCCACTTCGCTTTTCAAAAAGTAATCCAAACTCACCATGATTTAACATTTCTTGATTAAATGGAGTATTTAACGCTAAAATAGCACATTTATTAGCCATTGCTTTTAACATAGCAGGATTTGTTCCACCAAATTCATGTCCATGAAAATAGGCAAAACAGTTTTGGTATAAACAAAGTAATTCATCTTGGTTTTTTACGTAACCTGTAAATATTAGTTGATTGGAAGCTAAAGATTTTAACGTTTCTGCGTAGCTATCTTGATAAGGCACATCCCCAACTACTACTAATTTTTTGTTTGATGATGAATTTAAAAACTCTTGAACAATAAAATCTGCATTATTATCAGGGATTAAACGCCCTACTATCAAATAATAAGTCTGATTCTCTAAACCTAGTTTTTTTAAAAACCCTAACTCTTGTTTTTTATATTCTGGTGCACCGTAGGCAATCACCTCAGAGTTCGACTTAAAAGTTTTCCAATAAACTGCTCTCATGGCTTCTGCATCACTTACTAAAACATTGTAAAATTTAGTTGCGCACCAGGCTCCAAAATAAAAATATTTACTCCCTAAACCCTTCCATTTGGGTCGTTCCCACTCTAATCCATCAGTATTGATTATTGTTTTTTTTCCTGTTAATCGAGGTAGCCATCCCAATGGCCCTGCTGCAAGATTCACCACCAATACTACCTGAGCATGACTAAAAGTAACGTGTAAAATACTTAAAAAAGAATGAATTAACTGATTTAACGATTTGTGCTTAACGGTAGGCAAATACACCAAAGAAATACCATTTACACTTTTAGGCCTATTTACAAAAAGTGCTTTTTGGCAATAAACTGTCACCTCTACATCGCTGTTAACCAATCTTTCCGATAACTCCTTTACGAAAGTTTCATAACCTCCATAAACATAGGGGTAACCTCTGGAGCCAATAATGGCAAGCTTAACTTTCTGTTTAGGTTGCAAAATATTTTTAGGTTAAAATTGGAACTACTTTTTTCAGTTGCTGATAATAATGAGACGGATCTGAAATTTCATTGATCAAAACAGCTGCCTGTTTTCCCATTTTTTTTGCTAATGCCTTATCCTGATAAAGGATATTAATTTTTTCTGCTAATTCACGCTCATTTCCATGAGAAAATAAAAAACCTGTTTTACCATCAATCACCATTTCTGGAATGGCACCAATTCTTGAACCAATAACGGGTTTTTCCATGAGCATTGCTTCTGCTAAGATAAATCCAAAAACCTCATACCACTCAGACGGACAAATTAAAAACTCTGATTGACGAATGATATTTAATACCTCTTCTTTAGGCTTTTTCCCTTCAAAAGAAACATGATTTAGACCTTCACTTTGGGCAAATGCTTTCAAATCTTCTTCAAGAGAACCTGTTCCAATAATTTTTAATGCCACATTTTTGCAGCTTTTCATAGCCTTCAACAACGTCCAAACACCTTTATAAGTTTCTAATCTACCTACAAAAACTATAAATGGCTTTGTATTTTGCACATCGTTAGCCTTCGCTTTAAGTTTAAAATCTCTTAAATCATAACTATGATAAATGTGATGAAGTTTAGCAGTTTGAAAACCAAAATCTAAAAACTTCTGATAAACAAATTTGGAAGGGCAAATGAAATAATCTACATCATCATAAAAATTCAAAAAGTGCTGAGAATAGTTATCCAAAGTAGCTACCAGACTAGCCAAGGTAGATTGCTTTTTACATTTATGGATGGTGGCTTGATAAAATTTACCCACTTTACAATCCTCGCAGACCTGATTATTGGAGAAAAAGGTTCCCTCTGGACATAGGATGGTATAATCATGCAGAGTCCAAATGATTGGAATTCCTGCTTCCTTAATGGGTTTGATAATAGCAGGAGTGAGGTAATGATGGATAAGATTAAGGTGAACCAAATCAATAGACTCCTTTTGAAGTAATTCTGTGATGTTTTTTACCGCCTCTTTAGAGTAAATGCTCTTGGTTAAAACCTTTAAGCTATCCGTAAGCTTTGGTTTTTGGTTAATGGCTCGATAGTTAATATGCTTTACAAAATACTTCTGATAGGGCGTAGGCATATTTTGTTCATGATGCATTGAAAAAGGAATTACCTGATGGCTATGATCTTGATAAATCTTAGTCATGTTTTCTATGTAAGTCCAATCGCCTCCACTCGGAAACCAAGTCCAATTCACCATTAAAATATTCATATAGATTTTTTCTGAGCGTATAATCTAATCACCCCTCCATGATTGAAGAAAGCAGCCAAAATTTCTAGAATCATGGCAAATGGTAATGTAATAACAATCTTAAGCAGTAAAGCTAAAGATTTTTTCTGTTTCAGATCTCCTATCAAAAAACCTCGATATCCAAACCAATTCCATATACTTTGCATCATCCCAATCACCCCTAAATGCCATGAGAAAGATTCCATTTTAAGTATTTGAAAATCATTTTTTAATAGAATATTATGGAGTTGCTTTTTTGAAAAATGATTTAAATGTCTAGGAATATCTAAATGCAACCAGTGTTTGCCCGCCCATTTTGATTGCCAACTATTCACATTTGGAACTTCTAAAACTAATAAACCAGTGTTATTTAAATTATCAAAAGTTAAATGATGAAGTAGTGTTTCGGGGCTAGGTAAATGTTCTAAAACGTGAAATAAAGTGATGATATCAAATCTTTGATTGAAGATTTTACCTTTCTCATAGATATCAGTATTAATATCTAAACCAAAAACTTCTTGAGCGTAATGAGCTCTAGGCAAAGAAGTCTCTACACCTTTTACTTCAAAACCAAATTGCCGAGCAAAATTTAAAAAAAGACCTTTTCCAGAACCAAAATCTAATAAAGTTAAGCCTTTATTTGGCTTTAAATGTTTGATTTTTTGAAGCACTTGCCGATACTCATATTCTTGAATCTGATAAAAAATACTCTTTTTAGTATCTTTTACCTGATAATCTTTTTCATCATAATAAACTTGAATAGCTATTTCCTTATCAAAAAAAGTATAGATGTGACCACAATTTTCACATTTTATGATTCGATAATCGATACTTTCCTTTTTTATTTTAAAAAGTGATGAATTGGATTTGGGTGAAGTTTGACAGATAGGGCAGTTGTTATTAATCATAAGACATTTATCAATCGCGAAGCTGCTTTTGAGATGCTCAAAGCTACAAAAAACAGATACTATTTTTCTTGTGAAGCTTTAAAAACATCTATTAACTGCTGGGCTGATTTATTCCAACTGAAATTTGATAAGCGTTTTTTCCCTAATAAAATCATCTCTTTTTGAAGCGATGGATTATTCAATATACTCAGTATTTGAGTGGCAATATCTGCTGGAGAGTAGGGGTTAAATGTTACAACTGCCTCGCCCCCGATTTCAGGTAAACAAGAATTATTGGCAACGGCAACCGGTAATTTATGAAAAAATGCCTCTAATACCGGGATACCAAAACCTTCATTAACAGAGGGAAAAACATATACTAGCGCATTACTATATAAAGAGGCTAACTCATCATCCTTTAAATAACCAGTAAAAACAATTGCATCCTCTAGTTTTGCATTTTTTACCTCCTTTAGAATATCAGCATAATCGTTACTATGTTTTTTGGAGGCAGTATTACCCGCTAAAACCAGCTTTAACTCGGGGAATTTTTTATGGATAATAGCAAATGATTTAACGAGATTAGGTAAGTTTTTTCGCTTATCCATTACGCCAACATGTAACAAATATTCTTTTTTATTTAGTTTAAACTGCTGTAAGAATTTTTTAGAAATTTGCTCATCAGTTTCAACAAAAGATTTTGGTCCCTCATAAACCGTTAGCATTTGATGATTAGAAAAACCTGTAAAATGTTGTATCCTTTCTTTTGAATAATTACTTGGACAAATAATCTTATACGCTCTTTTAGCTCCTGAAACAGTAACTTTCAAATAAAATCTTAACCAGGTTGGATTATAATGCTCAGGGTTCTCAAATAAAAATGCATCATGAAAAACAGGAAAAGTTTGATAGCCTAATTTAATATATGGGACATAACTATCTGTACAAAACAATACATCTGCTTTAGCCAACCAAGCTTTGATTGGCAAAACAACTTGCTTCCAAAAATGATAGGCAAAATGTGTAAATAGTTTTCCTAATTTATTTTCGCCGGTATAAACTGAAAATGGCGTATCCAAAAATATAAACTGAACATCTTGATTCTCCAATTCTTTAAATGCCTTGCAAAACTCTGTTAAATACGTTTTAGTACCCGTTTTGGCTACTTTTAATTCTCTAATATCAATGGCTATTACTAACTTCTGACCCATAAATCGTTTCCTTATTAGCAATCATATTGATAAAAATACCTGTTAGAAACCAAGTCATGTAAGAAATATAAGAAGAGGTATCTACTTCTGAAGTGAGCATGGGGATGATAAAAGCAATTTTCATTAAAAAAATGACTAAGCATAGCATTTTTTCTTTTCCACTTAATCGATAATACCAATATTTTGATTTTTTAATAAGTTGAATAAATATACCAAAATACAGCATTAAGCCAATGATCCCCACTTGAACTCCAATGATAATAAACTGATTTTCTCCGCCTACATTCTCCCCTAAAGACCCCCCAATTCTGCCCGATGTTCCTAAGCCTAAACCCAAAGGATGCTGATAAATGGCGGTTAATCCCTGCATCCATTCTACCACGTGACCTATGCTAGAAGGATCTGTAAAATTAAAAGTATTTACAATAACTTCTAGCAAACCATTGTTTTCATACAAGCCTTTGATGAGGATATATAAAAAGTAGCTGAGCCCAACGATGACCAAGAAGTGAATGGTTTTATTGATATATTTTTTCTTGGTAATCCATCCATAAGCATAAATCAATAAAAAATAACTTACCAATGAAGATCTTGAGAAAGCAAAAGTGATACTCACTAATGTTGCAAAAAGAGCAAACATTCCAAAAGTATCTGGTTTAAAATGATAATCTTCAGAAGTATAAAACGCTGCAAGTACAGATAATGCTATAAGGGTAGCAGCGGCATGTTCTAAGGGATTGGCAAATATACTTCCAAAGCGTTTAAATCCTCCAGCCGACTCAAAAGTCCATGAAAGGCCAAAATGTCCGCTAGGTTCAAAATTAAAATAGTAAAAATTATAATCTGCATAACCCGTGAGTGTTTGCAAGTGTTGGTAAGTAATCGCCTCTATGAGCACCACGGCACCAGCAATAACTGCTAAGACCAAAATATAGAGAAAAAACCTCTTCATTTCTATTTTGTCAAAAGGATATAAACGACCAGCAAAATAAACCAAGACAAAAAAAGAGGTGCTTTTAAAAGAAACCAATCTTTCGGTAAAACTCATCCCAGCCAATGGCAATAAAGCATAAAGCAGCGTGAGTAGGAAATAAGCAATAATTGCTTTATCGATAAAATCAATCTTCAGCTTCCCTTCAAAATGATAGATATTCCATCCTAAAAACAGCAATACAAAAACTTCTTTAAACGATTGTAGCAACGGAATTTCATCAGCAAAACCCATTTTAAAGGTTACTGACATGGCATTCATATAAATGGATAGGCCGAAAATGAGAAAAACAAAAAATGTTTGCATTTTTCCCTTCCAGAAATTTCTGATGGTTACCAGAAAAGCCACAATATAAACAAGTGGAAAAATAAACATTCAGTAATTGATTTTCAGTTTCTTAGAAATCTACTATTATCTGTAAATATAATTGAAATCAATTATTTTACTTTTTAATTATTTCCAGAACTGATAAATCCCATTTTCCAATTCATAGGTTTCCCATTTGAATTGAGATCTTTGAGGTTGCTGTTGAGCCCACTGCCACATTTTATCTAAACCTATTCTTAGGCTGGTTTTATCTTGATAATGGAGAATATCAATTGATTTTTGATGCGTTGGGTAAGCATACTTCACTTCATGTCTGCTTTCTAAAAATATGATTTCTGCTCCGCCAACTACTTCACTTAAAATTTCGGCAGCTCCTAAAATAGAAGTTTCTTGAATACCGCCAAGATTAATAATTTCTTTGGATGCCTTTGTCGAAGTTGCAGCTCCCCAAAATGCTGGTAAACAATCATCAATATAACTAAACGCTCTTTTTTGCAAACCATCTCCAAAAATTGTGAAGGGTTGCTCATTCAACTTTTGATACATCCATATCCCCAAAACATTACGGTACTTGTCCCAAATATTTTGATTTTTTCCGTAAACGTTATGAGGTCTGATGATACACCAATCTAAATCATGTTGTTCTCCGGCAATTTTTATATCTAACTCACAGGCATATTTAGCTACACCATAAGGATCTATAGGGGACGGCTTATGGCTTTCGTGAAAAGGAGGATTCCCCTCCCCATAAACCGCCATACTCGAAGTAAATACAAGTCTTTTTACATTAAATTTGATACATTCATTTACCACATTAGCCGTAGCCAACAAATTATTAGTATAGTTAAATTTTCTGATAAAAGGACTCAGTCCTTCCGCAGCATAGGCTGCTAAGTGATATACATAAACCACTTCATAGGTTTTAAATATGGGTTCTAAATCATCCTTAGATATATCCATTTGATAGAAAACGACTTCTTTAGGGATATTCTCTAGATATCCTCCACTTAAATTATCAATACCTAAAATGGTATAATCAGGTTGATTTTGAATCAGCCAATCTGCTATCCTAGAACCCAAAAGACCAGCTACACCGGTAATTAATATGCTTTTCATATACTATTTTAACCTTAAAGAGAATCTAATATCCCCTCTTTTGTCCCCTGCAAAAATGCACTTAATTTTTTAAACCTTCCTCTTAACAAAAAATAAACCATTACCGCCAAACTGTAAAGTGTATGATAAAAAATAGTTGGAAGTATAAAATATGGATGGATATACTTTTTCACAAACCAAATCCGGTTTCGTTGATTAAGATAACGAACATAAGGATGAACGTATCCTTCCTTTTGTTTGGTTTTTGATTTATTAGACATCCCAGATATGTGATAAACTACAGATTTAGGATGATAAATAAGTTGATAGCCCAACTTTTTAATCCTAAAGGAAAGATCTACATCTTCAAAATAGATAAAAAACTTTTCATTTAACATACCAGATTGTTTTATTACATCAGTTCTTGCAAAGAATGCACAACCGGTTATCCAATCCACCTCTTTAATGCTATTGTATTTAGGTTTATCTGTTCTCATGTATCCTAGGGTAACCGGCAAGGTAATCCATCTGTTAAAATAGGAGCCTGCATTCCAAAGGAGTTTTCTATTATGATTAAAATAGATTTTAGATTGGATAACTCCGGCTTCAGGATGCTGATTCATATAATCTACCAGCACATCTAAAAAATCGGGTTCAACAAAAGTATCATTATTTAGCAGCATTACATAGGTATATTGCTGTTCAATGGCATACTTTATTCCCAAATTATTACCTCCTGCAAAACCCAAATTGCTAAGTGAGGGTATTAGAATAATTTCTGGGTGCTGTTTTTTGAGTTGCTCTCCAGAACCATCATTAGAGCCATTATCAACTACAACAACATCAAATAAACTTTGATTACAATAGCTTAAAGAAACAAGGCATTGATCGGTAAATTCAAAACTATTCCAGTTAACTAAAACAAGAAGAGTACTTTTTGTCATAAATGATTGTTATTCGTTTTTAATTTTTGCTTTCTAGCAATAAAAAGTTCGTATAAAATAAGAGCACTAAATTCTATAAATAAGGTATAATAACCAAGCATGTTAAATTGATGCAGTTTTACTAATCCAAAAGAAAGCAGGGAGGCTAACAATAATATAATGATGGCTATTTTAAAAATGGTATAATGATCTTCATGTACCAATCTGTCCACTACATTTATAGAGTTTAGTGATGCTAAAAAAGGCACAAATGCCATTTCTCTTAAAAAGATTGCGGCAGTTTCATTTTCCTTGCCTGCTAGAACATGAATAATGAAGTTGGGGAAAATAAATAAAATGATGGAGCCTAATAAAAAAATTATTCCGGTTGCTAACTTAACATTTTGCTTAAAGTTTCTCCATTTTAAAAAATCCTCATTAAATAATTTTGATGCTGATGGAAAAATTGCGTTTGCAATGGCAATGATTAAAATCCTAGTTGACCAAATAATTTTATCGCAAACAGAATATGCACCCAGTATAACACCAGAACCTCCTAATTTTAAAGCAAAAAGCATTAAGGATTGTTGCAAATACACAGAAAAATTATTGGAAACTAAATAAAAATTTTGAAAAAGAATCTGCTTTAACCTATCATAATTAGGTATTATAAAGTACAATCTGTTCTTCAAATAGCCATAAAAAAGAAGTAAAAAATAATTAAGAACATTTAATCCGCCGATGATAAAATTTACCCAAATGCCATCTTGCTCTCCATGGATAAAAACTAATATCCCAGTTATGGTTAATATCTTAGTAAATAAATTAGATAAATTAAAAAGTTTAAGATTTTCTTGACCAAGGTAAAAGAATAATGGGTTTAGTGCTTCCGCTAATATCAGCGGAATCGCGGTGATATAAAGTAGATAATCTTTACCAAAAACCGGCTTACAGATCATCATTAAAATAAGCACTAAAAACAGAAATAAGAATCTCACCAATAAAGTCTCACTGAATACTTTAGAAAGTTGATGAGTATCGTTTTTGGCTATTGCTATATCTTTTACACTAGTTTGTGAAGTGGCATAACTTACTAAAACAGCCACAAGTGTAGCAAATGAGTTTGCTACCATCACTTGACCAAACATTTCTACACCAACAGCTCTTGTAATTACAGGAATCATCAGTATCATCAATAAAGTATTGCTTACCTGAATACTTCCCAGATTTAGAAAATTTGAAAAGAATTTTGTTTTTACGAGGCTTTTGATGAATTCGAAAAATCTGCTCAATTCTTGAGAATTATTATTTGCCAAAATTATCATTTATTTTGATGTCGGAAAGCTTAGCAAATGTGTTATCATCTTTTAAGACCATTTAAAATATAATTCCTAAATTTTATTTATCATTTTTACGAGATAAAAGCCCGTTTTGATATGCCAAAAAGTTTGTTCAGCTCTTTGATGCTAATTTTATCTTCCTCTATTGGATTTAGTCAAACTCCTAACCAGATTTTACCTTATGATTTTTATTATAACCAAAAACTAGATCATAAAGTTTATCAGCCTGGCCAAAGGTTCCATAGCAGTATCAAACCATATCTTTCTGATGATTCTGTAATTGCCTTATCTACAGACTCTATGCTCAATATTGGGATGAATGTTAAGAAAAGTTCATGGTTGAGAAGAAAACTTTTTGAGGAACATTTATTAAATTATCAAAACAAAGAATATCGAGTTTACGCAGATTTTCTGCCTGATTTACAATTGGGAAAAGATTTAACGGATCAAAAAAATACTTGGCTCAATACCCGAGGCTTTCAGCTAGGCGGAAATATTGGTTCTAAATTTTCATTTTATACGAGTGCCTATGAAAATCAAGCACTTTTTCCCACATACTTAAATAACTTTATCAACCAAAATAATATAATTCCTTCCCAAACTAATGATAATTTTGGTCCCACTAAAAAAATTAAAGATTACAGTTATGTAGTCACTACACTATCTTATACGCCTATCAAGTATCTAAACGTTACCCTTGGGCAGGATAAAAACTTTATTGGAGATGGTTACCGATCGATGCTACTTTCTGATGTAGCTACTAATTACCCATTTTTAAAACTCACTGCCTCACTTGGTCATGTAAAATACATGAGTATGTGGGCTCAATTTCAAGATTTAACTGCTCCTCAATTTAGTTATGATAATGGCTATCGTAAAAAATGGGGAGTGTTTCATTATCTAGATTGGAACATGGGCAAACGATTTTCTCTAGGTTTTTTTGATGCTGTTATTTGGCAAGATGCCGATTCTCTAGGGAAACGAGGTTTTGATATGAGCTACATTAATCCTTTAGCCTTTCTACGTCCGGTTGAACGCCAAAATGGTTCCCCTGATAATGCCATTATAGGTTTTAATGCTAGCTATAAGTTTGATGGAATTACTGTTTATGGGCAATTATTGATAGATGAATTTTCTGCCAAATACGCTTTTTCAGGTGATGGATACTGGGCCAATAAAACAGGTTATCAAATTGGCTTTAGAGGGTACGATTTATTAGGTATCAAGAATTTTAGGTATTTAACCGAGTATAATTCAGCTCGGCCTTATACCTATTCTGAGAGAAGTTCACTCACCAACTTTGGGCATTACAACCAACCTTTGGCAAACCCTCTTGGAGCTAATTTTAAAGAGTGGGTGAGCTTATTGGGTTATGCTGTTAACAGATGGAACTTCTCTTTAGAAACAGAAATTGCACAATATGGATTGGATGAAAACGACTTCAATTATGGGAAAAACATCTTTGAATCTTACGATAATAGAGCCTCAGACCTTAATAATAAAATCAGTCAAGGTTTAAAAACCGATTTGACTTATGTGAATTTTAAAACTTCATTTCTTCTAAATCCTAACTATAATTTAAGAATAGAATTAGCAGGCGCTTACCGAAACGAAAAAAACGTTCAGTTTAACAATACCAGTAAGTGGATTACCATTGGTTTAAGAAGTTCTTTTAGAAACCTTTATTATGATTTCTAAGCATATTACAGTCCATATAATTATTTCACACCCTAAAGGAAATGGTACTTTTACTCATCGAATAAAATCCTTTAAAAATGCTTTAGAGCTAAACGGTTTAAAAGTCAAAATTCCTCATATTCTTTATCCATTTGAAACCTACTATCAAGGCATTTCAAAAGAAATCAATATCATCCCAGAAAAATCATTGATTATTATCAAGCCGAAAAGTAATCTAATTCAGAATACAACTACAAAACTACAAAAATTGACTTCTGGTAAAATATTAATTAAAATTTTATACGCTTTAAATATCCTACTGTATAAAATAGATTTATGGTATGTTCCTCTTTTTAAATCATACACAATCAATCATTTAGAAGATAACATTATAATCGCAAGTGGTGGCCCTGGAAGTGTTTTTAGAATGGGCTATGAATTAGCGAATAATAGTAACTCTAAATTAATCCTCGATTATAGAGATCCTTGGAATTTAGGATATAATTTGCTGGAGACCGGTAGCTGGATTAACAAATTTAAGAGAAAAATAATGCTAAAAACCGAACTCCAAATTCTAGAATATGCTCATCACATCACCACAGTTTCTGAAAGTTTAAAAAGCTTTTTCCCAAAAAAATATCATCATAAAATTACTGTAATTGAGAACGGAAGTAATTTTGAGCAGGATGAAATTATAGATTTAATCAATCCCACTCCATCCAAATTTAATATCACCTATTTAGGAACGATTTATCATGAACAATTATTTGAAGAAGACTTTTTTAAGGCCTTTTCTCAATTCTATCATGATAAAGCAGATAATTATAAAAATCATATTCGATTAAATTTTATCGGTAGTGATAAGAATGATAGACTTAAGCTATTGATTAAGAAATATGATTTAAACGAAGCGACTGTTATTACCAAAAGATTAAAGCAAGAAGATTTGCTGAAATATTTAGTAAATGCTTCTCTGTTTTTACATTTACGATTTAAAGGAAGATCTAAGATTATTACTTCAAAAATAGCAGACTACCTCATGTTTAGGAAGCCCATTTTACTTCCTATCTCAGATGATGGTGATATTGCAGAAACCATCAGAAAATATAAAGCTGGTTATGTTTGTTCTAACTATTTAGAAGTTGTAAACACATTAGAAAATGAATTTCAGGGGTTTTTAAATAAAGAAGATATCACACTCCGAAAAGGAGATTTTTCTTGCTTATCTAGATCTGAAATCGCTAATAAACTAATAGAGCTTATTAAAGGTTTGGAAGAATCTAACCCACCATCCCTTTAGTTGGCCTGGCAATAGCCAATTTTTTCACTTCTTCGATAATAGAACCGCTATCATAACCACATTCTTGCCACAACTCTTTTTGCTCCCCATGTTCTATCACATGATCTGGAATTCCTAAACGAACCACCTGAGTTTGGTATTGATGATCGGCCATAAACTCTATAATTGCACTACCAAAACCACCTTGTAAGCAACCATCTTCAACAGTAATTACCCTTTGGAATTTAGAGAAAACCTCATGCAACATGGGTTCATCTAAAGGTTTCACAAAACGCATATCATAATGTGCTGGATGATAGCCTTCAGCGTTTAATTCCAATAAAGCTTTTACCGCTTCGTTTCCAATATGACCAATAGTTAAAATCGCAATATCTTCTCCATCAGAAATTTTCCTTCCTTTTCCTATTTCAATCTCTTGAAAAGGTCGCTTCCAATCAGGCATCACTCCGTTTCCTCTCGGATAACGAATAGAGAAAGGTCCTCCATGATTTTTTAGCTGAGCGGTGTACATCAAATTACGTAACTCTTCTTCATTCATTGGAGCTGAAATAATCATGTTTGGAATACACCTGAAAAAAGCTATATCATAAGCGCCATGATGCGTTGGCCCATCTGCACCAGCAATCCCTGCTCTATCTAAACAAAAAACAACAGGCAATTTTTGAATAGCTACATCGTGTACCACCTGATCAAATGCTCTTTGCATAAAGCTAGAGTAAATGTTGCAGTAAGGAATCAATCCTTGTGTAGCCAAGCCTGCAGAAAAAGTAACCGCATGTTGTTCTGCAATGCCCACGTCAAAAGCTCTGTTAGGCATGGCTTTCATCATGATATTTAAAGAGGACCCTGAAGGCATAGCTGGAGTAATTCCCATGATTTTATCATTTTGCGCTGCCAACTCCACCATCGTATGTCCAAAAACATCTTGATATTTTGGTGGTTGAGGTTTATCTGATACTGATTTTTTGATCTCACCAGTTATTTTATCGAACAAACCCGGGGCATGCCATTTGGTTTGATCTTTCTCTGCAAATGCAAATCCTTTTCCTTTAATGGTTACACAGTGCAACAATTTCGGACCAGGAATATCTTTCAAATCATTTAAAACTTTTACTAAATGATTCACGTCATGTCCATCAATAGGGCCAAAATATCTGAATTTTAAAGATTCAAAAAGGTTACTTTTCTTTAAAAGTGTCCCTTTGATGCTCTTTTCAATTTTCTTAACAATCTCATGGGCATTTGGACCTAACTCTGATATCTTACTTAAAACAGCAGAAACATCATCTCTAAATCTATTATAAGATTTACTAGTGCTGATATCTGTTAGGTATTCTTTAAGTGCACCCACATTTGGATCGATAGACATGCAGTTATCATTCAAAATCACTAAAAGATTTGAATTTTCAATCCCTGCATGATTTAATGCCTCAAAAGCCATTCCTGCTGTCATCGCTCCATCGCCAATTACGGCTACATGTTGTCGATCATTCTCTCCTTTATAATGAGAAGCTACGGCCATGCCTAAAGCTGCAGAAATGGAGGTAGAAGAATGCCCTACTCCAAAAGTATCGTATTCACTTTCTGATCTTTTTGGGAAACCACTGATTCCTTTGTAAATGCGGTTGGTATGAAAAACTTGGCGACGGCCGGTAAGAATTTTATGACCATAAGCCTGATGACCTACGTCCCAAACCAATTGATCATAAGGAGTATTGAGCACATAATGCAAGGCAACAGTTAATTCAACCACACCTAAACTTGCTGCAAAGTGACCTCCGTTAACAGAAACCACATCTATAATATATTGTCTTAGCTCTTTAGAAATCGCCTCTAAATCTTCTTCCTTAAAATTCTTTAAATCTTTAGGAGAATTAATTTGAGATAAAAGCTGCCCCGCCTGTACTTCCATTTTACGTTTAGGATGTTAGTTACAAATTAAATTATTCTTTATTAAATATCATGACAATTTAAGCCAAATAATGTTTTACAATGGATAATTATGATTTTCCATCTTTTCTTAAAATATACGATTCTATAAGGTATTAAAGTTTCTTTGATTTTCCGAAAAAAAAGTAAACAATTGCTCCGAATAAAGGAATTAAAATCACTACGAATATCCAGATCAACTTTCTATTCATTTCTAAGCTTTTGTTTTCAAAAATATCTTTGATGCTAAGCACACTCACCAATAAAGGAAGGAAAAACAAAGCGATTAAAACTATTTTTGTCATTTATTATATTGTTTTGAGGGTTTTTTTGTTTGAAAACGTTATCCTATTATAAAATAAATTTCTGTCCCTATTCCTTAAAATTTCTTGAGGCTGAGTAAGCGCATCATTTTTAACCGTAATTAGGTCTTCTCTTTTGAAAAATTAATGAATTGCTTAGAAAGTTAAAACTTGGCTAAGCTATATTCTTTTGTGGATCGATTTATTTAAACGCCTATTCTTCAGAAAAAGAAAGGGAATAAGTTGAACACTCATTCCCTTTTTAGGTCATGATGAAACGACTTTTTAAACAGTCATTACGTCTTTTTCTTTGATCTCTGCTAGATGATCTACTTTGGCAATATAGCTGTCTGTTAATTTTTGAACTTCGGCTTCACCTAATTTAATTTCATCTTCAGAGGCTCCATCATTTTTTAATTTCTTGATGCTCTCATTGGTGTTTTTTCTTATGTTACGGATAGCAATACGTCCGCTTTCAGCTTCTTCCTTCACTTTTTTTACTAAATCTCTTCTTCTTTCCTCTGTTAAAGGAGGTACGTTTAAACGAATAACGATACCATCATTTTGAGGGTTTAAACCAATATTCGCCTCCATAATTGCTTTTTCAATAGGATTAATCATCGCCTTTTCCCAAGGTTGTACTACAATGGTTCTAGCATCCGGAGTATTGATATTGGCAATTTGAGCTAGCGGTGTTGGTGCTCCATAATATTCAGCCATAATTCCATCTAGCATTCCTACACTTGCCTTTCCCGCTCTAATTTTTGTAAATTCTAAATCGGTATGAGCTAAAGCTTTTTCCATTAAGGATTTTGCCTCATCTAATTCCATTTTAATGAATTCATTCATGGTACTATTCTTTTGTAATTGATCTTATTTTACTAAAGTTCCTATCGTCTCACCCTCAACTAATTTCATCAAATTACCTGTTTTATTCATATCAAAAACTATAATCGGTAAATCATTTTCATCACATAGGGTAAAGGCAGTCATATCCATCACATTTAAATTTCTATCATAAACCTCATCAAAACTTAAATGTTCAAACTTAGTGGCATTTTTATCTTTTTCAGGATCAGCGGTATAAATGCCATCTACCCTTGTTCCCTTTAAAACCACGTTTGCCTTAATTTCTATGGCCCTTAATGCTGCAGCAGAATCTGTGGTGAAATACGGGTTTCCGGTACCTGCACCAAATATCACTACCCTTCCTTTTTCTAAATGGCGCATCGCTCTTCTACGTACATAAGGCTCGCAAATTTGCTCCATTTTAATGGCAGATAATAAACGGGTGTAAACGCCTAAAGTTTCTAGCGCATTTTGTAAAGCCATAGCGTTGATTACCGTGGCTAACATTCCCATATAATCAGCTTGTGCCCTGTCCATTCCAGATTTTTCAGCACTTAAACCTCTGAAAATATTTCCTCCGCCTACCACAATGGCTATTTCAACACCTGTTTTCTGAACCGCTTTAATTTCTTCTGCATATTGTAATACCATTTTATTATCAATACCGTAGGATTGTTCACCCATTAGGGATTCGCCACTTAATTTGAGTAGTATTCGCTTATATTTCATGTGTTTTGGCTAATATTTTTGATTTGAATAAATGTAGTGACGCTTTTAATCGGATAAAAATATGATTGCGTTTACATTTCATTTTGGGAAAGTTTGTCAAAAATATAAAATTCTGTTATAATACGAGAGGTGTTTTTAAAAATGATACTTCCTAGCAATTCCCATTAGTAAACCGAGTCTTTAAAAATTGTATGTTTGATGTTTAAGTCTTTGTCCATTAACAATAAATTGGCATTGTTACCAACTTCAATTTTTCCAAGCTTTGTTTGTTTCAACAGTTCAGCAGGATAGGTGTTTGCCATTCTTAAAGCCTCTTCAATTGGGATATTCACTTCATGAATACAATTCTTGACCGCTTTTATCATCGTTAATGCAGAACCTGATAAAGTTCCATCTGGCATGAGGTAGCATTCATTACCAAGAACATGCTGATAGGAACCTTTATGGCATTCTGTCACTGCATCTGTGATGAGAAACAGCCGATCTTCCATTAACCTTTTAGCAATCTTGATCATTTCAAAATCAACATGAATCCCATCTGCAACAATAGAAGTATAGGGTCTTTTAGCGAAAACAGCCCCAACTAAGCCCGGACTCCGATGTTGAAGAGGGGGCATTGCATTGAACAAATGCGTTGCAGCAGGAATCTTTTTGAAAAATTTTGAGGCTTCATCAAAAGTCGCCATGCTATGTCCAGCAGAAATGATAATTCCGGCTTCATTGAGAAGGTCAATTATTTCTTCAGATTGCAATTCAGGGGCAATAGTCATCATCTTCACTATTCCTTCAGATTTTTGAATGATTTCTTTTACATATTCCTTTGTGGCGACTTTCACATATTCTTCGATATGAGCTCCTCGCTTAAGCGGATTAATAAACGGACCTTCTAAGTGTAATCCTAAAAAACTCCCAATTTTTGGGGCATAGCTTTTGGCTACCTCTATCGCTTTTAGAAAAACATCATCAGCGTTTGTGGCCAATGCTACTAAAAAACCCGTACATCCCTGCTTTATGAGTATGAGCTCCATCTCCTCTAAAGAGGCATGATTTAAATCGGCCGAAAATAAGGTATTTCCAGCGCCATAAATCTGTAAGTCTAAAAGGCCAAGGCATACTTTTTCAGCCTCTAGTTTTACATAATCAAAAGGAATTTCCCTAGCATTTATATTCATCACCATGCCACCCTCAATTAAGATGATTTGATTTTGATAAATTTCTTGGTTATTGTAGATGCTTTCGGCTTTAATAGCAATTTTCATATTCAAAGTTATTGTTGTACCCTATTCAAATCCTAATTGGCACAAAACTTTATTTAAGTTAAAATTAAGCTGTTTTTTTAAGGAAACATTAAAATGCCCATATTTTTATCTTGATTTAGTTGTCTGATTAAAAACCCCGTAAATTTTTATCGGATAATAATGATTAGAAAAGAAGATCATTGATTCCAGAATTCCTATCAAGCAAAAAATCCCCATCTAATTAAAGATGAGGATTTTATAATCCTAATATAAGGTCTTAAATCTTAAATCTATAATCTTACTTCTAACTTAAGCGCCTAAAGCCACTCTTTTGAAAGCCGTTACGGTTAAACCCTTAGAAGTTTCATCTAAGAATTTACGGATATCTTTAGAAGAATCTTTCACAAACTCTTGATTCAATAAAGTTTGTTCTTTGTAGAATTTATTCAATTTACCTAAAGAGATTTTCTCTACCATTTCTTCTGGTTTTCCTTCAGCTCTGATTTGCTCTTTAGCAATTTCTAATTCTCTTTCGATAATTCTAGCATCTACATCCCCTTTATCAATCCCTACTGGATTCATGGCTGCAATTTGCATGGCTACGTCTTTACCAGCTTCGTCTAAACCATCAACAGTTTGGTTAAAACCAACTAATACAGCTAAACGATAGTTTCCGTGGATATAAGCTACAACTTTATCAGCAGCAATAGTTTCGAATTTAGAAACACCGATTTTTTCACCGATTTTACCAGTTTGATCAATTACTAAATCAGAGATTTTAGAACCGCCAATTTCTTGTGCTGTTAACTCATCGATAGAAGTAACACCAGTTTCAACCGCTTTGTCAGCAATAGCTTGAGCAAAAGCTACGAAATCTGCATTTTTAGCTACGAAATCTGTTTCGCAGTTTACTTCAACAATAATTCCTTTTTTACCATCGGCAGTGGTTTTTGCAATCACTACTCCTTCGTTAGAATCTCTATCTGAACGAGATGCTGCTACTTTAGCACCTTTTTTACGTAAATAATCAATTGCAGCTTCAAAATCTCCATTAGATTCCATCAAAGCTTTTTTGCAATCCATCATACCTGCGCCAGTTTGCTGACGAAGTTTATTTACATCTGCTGCAGAAATTTGTACTGTAGACATTTTAAAAATTTTAAGCCCTCTCCCCCATAAGGGGGAAAGATTTGGGCGTGAATATTTTGTTTAATAATTTAAATATGCAAAGCCATCATTACTCCTCTCCTTTAGAGAGGTTGGGTGAGGCTATTATTCGGCTTTTCCTTCTTCAGTTTCAGCTGTTAACGCACTAGCTTCAGAACCTTTTCTAGTTCTTTTTCCAGTCTCAGCGGGTGCTGCTTTCTCAGCTTTAGGAGCTGCTGCTGCCGGAGCATCTAATTTTGCTTTCTCCGCTGCTGCTTCTTTATCTGTTTCAGCATCTTTCTCTTGCTTTCGCTCTTCTAAACCTTCGATAATTGCGTTAACAATAATTCCGGTAATTAAAGAGATAGATTTTGTAGCATCATCATTTGCTGGAATAGGGAAATCGATGTTTGAGGGATCTGAGTTAGTATCCACCATTGCAAAGGTTGGGATGTTTAACTTTAAAGCTTCAGTAACAGCAATATGCTCTTTCTTCACATCAATTAAGAATAATGCAGCTGGTAAACGGTTCAAATCAGCGATACCTCCTAATAAGGTTTCTAATTTAATACGCTCACGCTGAATCATTAATTTTTCTTTCTTAGAAAGTACATCGTAAGTGCCGTCTTTAGTCATCTTGTCGATGTTAGTCATCTTCTTGATAGACTTACGAACAGTTGCAAAGTTGGTTAACATCCCACCTAACCATCTTTCGGTTACGTAAGGCATATTTACTGATTTTGCGTATTCTGCAACGATGTCTTTAGCTTGTTTTTTGGTTGATACAAATAACACTTTACGTCCAGATTTCACAATCTGCTTAATTGCAGATGCGGCCTCTTCCACTTTTACTAAAGTTTTATTTAAATCAATGATATGGATTCCGTTGCGCTCCATAAAAATATATTGCGCCATTTTCGGATTCCACTTGCGGGTAAGGTGACCAAAGTGTACACCTGCATCCAATAAGTCCTGATAAGTTGTTCTTGCCATTGTTGTGTCCTCCGAATTTTAACGTTTACTGAATTGGAATTTCTTACGAGCTTTAGCTCTACCTGGTTTTTTACGCTCAACCATACGGTTATCACGAGTCATTAAGCCTTTAGCTCTAAGTGCTGGTTTCCTAATCGCGTCTAATTCAACAATAGCTTTAGCAATCGCTAAACGAACAGCCTCAGCTTGTCCTTTAATACCACCACCTGCAACATTTACAGTTACATCAAATTGGCCTGTTACCTCAGCAACAATAAAAGCCTGATTGACGATGTATTGTAAAGGAAGTGTTGGGAAATATTCCTTATGATCTTTACCGTTTACGGTAATGGTACCGTTACCCTCTTTTAAATAGATACGGGCAACTGCAGTTTTTCTTCTTCCAGAAGTGTTTGTAACTGACATTTCTTTTCTCCTTTAAATTTAAAATTTAATTGCTTTAGGGTTTTGTGCAGCATGTGGATGCTCATTTCCTGCATAGATATACAGGTTTTTGAAGATTGCTCTTCCCAAACGATTTTTAGGTAACATTCCACGAACAGCCTTCTCGATTACACGAGTTGGGTGCTTTGCCATTAACTCCTTTGGAGAAATGAAACGCTGACCACCTGGGTATCCGGTGTAAGAGATATAAGTCTTATCAGACATTTTATCTCCGGTCAGTTTTACCTTGTCTGCATTGATAACAATTACATTATCTCCGCAGTCTACGTGTGGGGTAAACGATGGCTTGTTTTTTCCTCTAATAATCTTTGCGATGTTAGAAGACAAGCGCCCCAAAATCTCGCCTTCAGCGTCAACAACTACCCATTGTTTGTCAACAGTCTTCTTATTGGCAGAGACAGTTTTGTAACTTAACGTATTCACTTGCTTAATATTTAAATAATTAATAAAATATAATCCCCATATTTTGGGGACTGCAAAGATAGAATTATCAATTTAAATATCAAATAGTTGGATGAAGTAATTTTGTTGAAAGGTCAAGCTTGGGGTGGAAGATTATAAGCTTTAGGCAGTAAGTCTAATTTGATGAGATCTTGATACTTATGATTTGTTAATTTTTGAAAAGCAAATTCCGTGGTGCTTCTGTTCCGATAGTCCCGTCATTCGCTCCTACTGCTCAAGGCATTAGGCTCGAGGCAGGTATCCGCTGCTACCGGGTTTATAAAAGGTTGGCTTCTAAAAAAGCTTTTTAATTTAACAAGTAAATTTTTTAAAGCGAAAACATAAAATCTTCAGTAAACCTATCTATATTCTTTTTGACAGTTTGGTTTAAGAATTTGATTCCAGTCTTAAAGACATAACTAAATCGCTATATAGCATTACTTTAAAATTATTATCTCGTGAACTTAATTGATTACTATATCTTTAGAAACAAAATTTGAGAGAGAAGCTGTTTTTGCTATCTCACTAATAGAATGATCAAATATAATTTATCTATCAAACTTGTTGCAATCTATATCTAAGTGTAATCACGATATTTTTTATTCTTTAAAAATAATAAAAAATAAAGTTTCAGTGGCATTTCATAAATACTTAGTGTATTAAACTAGGTGTAAAAATATGTAAATTTTAAAATTGTGATCAATTTTAAAAAATCAATTTAAAAATATTTTCTATTATTTCCTTGTAATAAAGTAATATTAATCCTACTTTCAAAAACCTAATTATAAACTAATTCATAAAAATGTCAGAACAGAACTACGATGCCATTGTGATTGGTTCCGGTATATCTGGAGGCTGGGCAGCCAAAGAACTTACAGAAAAGGGTTTAAAAACCATCCTACTAGAGCGTGGAGAAAACATAGAACATGTTAAAGATTATAAAAATGCTACCAAAGCGCCTTGGGAGTTTCCTCATCGTGGTGGGCGTACGCAAGAAATGATCAGCAACTATCCAGTTTTAAAAAGAGATTATCCTTTATCAGAAAGAAACCTCAGCTTCTGGGTTAACGAGAAAGAATCTCCTTACACGGAGATAAAACGTTTTGACTGGTTTAGAGGCTATCACGTTGGAGGCAGGTCTTTAACATGGGGCCGACAATCCTACCGTTGGAGCAATATGGATTTTGAAGCCAACGCAAAAGACGGTATTGGGGTAGATTGGCCAGTGCGGTACGATGAAATTGCTCCTTGGTACAGTCATGTTGAGAAATTTGCTGGAATTAGCGGTTCAAAAGAAGGTCTAGAACATTTACCTGATAGCGAATTTTTGCCTCCAATGGATTTAAACTGTGTGGAGAAAGATGTTGCCGCTCGTATCAAAAGTGAATATAAAAATCAAAGGCACATGATCATTGGTAGAGTAGCCCATGTTACTGGTCCTTTACTAGGCAGAACCAATTGCCAATATAGAAATAAATGTGAATTAGGCTGCCCATTTGGAGGATATTTTAGTACACAATCTTCAACCTTACCAGCGGCAGCAGCAACCGGAAATCTTACCCTTAGACCTTATTCTATCGTTACCAAAATATTATATGACAAGGATACTCAAAAAGCAACAGGCGTTGAGGTATTAGATGCACAAACGAATCAAACAATCGAATATAAAGCCAAAGTGATTTTCCTTTGTGCCTCTACTTTAAACTCGGCTTGGGTTTTAATGAACTCAGCAACTGATGTTTGGGAAGGTGGTTTAGGAAGCAGCAGTGGTGAATTAGGTCATAACTTAATGGATCATCATTTTAGAGCAGGGGCATCTGGTGATGTCGAGGGGTATGAAGATAAATATTATTATGGGAGAAGACCTAATGGTTTTTATATTCCTCGATTTAGAAATTTAAAGTTAGAGAAAAGAGATTATATCAGAGGTTTTGGCTACCAAGGTGGTGCGAGCAGACAAGGTTGGAATAGGGATATTGCAGAGTTAAGCATTGGCATAGACCTAAAAGAAGCTTTATCAGAACCAGGAAATTGGACCATTGGAATGACAGGTTTCGGTGAGATTTTACCTTATCATGAAAATAGAGCTTTCTTAGACAAAACGGTAAAAGACAAGTGGGGATTGCCTGTATTAGCTTTAGATGCGGAAATTAAGCAGAATGAAATTAATATGCGAAGAGATATGATGGAGGATGCTAAAGAAATGCTTGAAAAAGCTGGAATCAAAAATGTTAAAGCTAATGATAGCGGTTATGGTTTTGGGCAAGGCATTCATGAAATGGGTACTGCCAGAATGGGTAAAGACCCTAAAACTTCAGTGCTAAACAAGTACAATCAGGTTTGGGATGCTAAAAATGTTTATGTAACTGATGGTTCTTTTATGACATCAGCTAACTGCGTGAACCCATCCTTAACTTATATGGCTTTTACGGCTAGGGCGGTTGATCACGCTGTTTCAGAATTAAAGAAAATGAATCTGTAACCTAAAAAACTGTTATGGAAGAAATTAAAGACGACAACTCGAGAAGAAGCTTTTTAAAAACTGCAGGCTTTGCAGCAGCAGCTTTTACCATTGTACCAAGGTATGTTTTAGGTGGAAAGGGTTTTTTGGCCCCAAGTGATAAATTGTACATTGCTGGTGTTGGTGTAGGTGGCAAAGGTTACAGCGATTTAAAAAGCTTTCATGACACTGGTAAGGCGGTTATCAATTTTCTTTGTGATGTGGACGATAGAAGATCACAAAAAGCTAGAGAAGATTATCCGAAAGCAAAATATGTTAAAGATTGGAGAGAACTTTTAGATAAACAAGCTAAAAACTTTGATGCTGTTTGTGTTTCTACCCCCGATCATAACCATGCGATTACCACACTTGCCGCCATGCAATTGGGTAAACATGTTTATGTACAAAAGCCACTTACGCATGATATTTATGAAGCGAGAGTTTTAGGGGATGCTGCCAAAAAATATAAAGTGGTTACACAAATGGGAAACCAAGGCGCATCAAATGATGGCGTTAGACAAATGCAAGAATGGTTTAATGCTAATGTAATTGGAAAAGTTCATACGGTTTATTGCTGGACAGACCGCCCCGTTTGGCCTCAAGGTATCCCATGGCCAACAAAAAGTGCTACTATACCAAAAGAGTTAGATTGGGATTTATGGTTAGGTACTGCCCCGCAAAAAAATTATGTAGATAAATTAGTTCCTTTCAATTGGCGAGGCTGGTGGGATTACGGAACTGGTGCTATAGGCGATATGGGATGCCATTTAATGGAAGGTCCGTTTTCAGTTTTGGATTTACAAAATCCAACATCAGTTGAGGCAAGTGTAGGTAGTGTTTATGTGGATGAATTTAAAAGAGGTTATTTCCCTGAAAGTTGCCCACCATCAAGCCATGTGATTATCAACTTTCCTGAAACAAAAAAGAATAAAAGCAAAGTGACTTTACATTGGATGGATGGTGGAATACAGCCTGAAAGACCTGAAGAGTTAGGTGCTGATGAAATGTTTGGCGATGGGGGAAACGGAATGTTATTTATTGGTACTAAAGGTAAAATGATGGCCGATACTTATAACTTAAAAGCTAGGCTTTTACCATTATCAAGAAATGAAGAAGTGAAAGTGAAACAAACCATGGCAAGAGTACCCAACCAAATGGATGGACATTATGCACAATGGGTTGAAGCTTGTATTGCTGGCTATGGCCATAAAGAATTGAGCTCTCCTTTTGAAAAAGCGGTTCCTTTAACCGAAGCTTTATTAATGGCAAACTTAGCCATCAGAGCGCATGATATTAAAAAAGAAACAGAAGGAAAAACCACTTTCCCAGGTAGAAATATTCAATTACTTTGGGACAATAAACAAATGAAAGTAACCAATTTTGATGATGTTAACCAGTTTGTAAAAAGAGAATACAGACAAGGCTGGACATTAGGCGTTTAATAAAAAACTCAAAAAATGAACAGAAGAGAAGCCCTTTCCTCAGTCGCTTTACTACTCGGAGGAACCGTAATAGGTGGTCAAATATTTAGTTTAGCTGGTTGTAAATCAACTCCAGAAATGGTGAATGATTTATTTAATAGCGATGATGTAGCCATGATGGATGAAATTGCCGAAACCATTATTCCTGAAACAAAAACTCCAGGTGCAAAAGCAGCAAAAACTGGTGCTTTTATGGCTGTAATGGTAAAAGATTGCTACACCCCAGAACATCAAAAAATATTTACTGCCGGATTAAAAACCATCAAAGAGTCTGCGCAAAATCAATACAAATCATCTTTTATGGATTTAGATGCAGAGCAAAGAAAAACCATGCTAACCGCTTTAGATGCAGAGCAAAAGAAATACTCAGAAGAGGAAGCAAATAAAGAAAAGCCGCATTATTTTAGAATGTTAAAAGAGCTCACTCTTCTAGGGTTTTTTACCTCCGAAGTTGGCGGTACAAAAGTTCTTAAATATGTAGAAGTGCCTGGAAGGTATGATGCTTGTATCCCATACAAAAAAGGTGATCCTGTATATCTATAATGGTTTTTAATTCTATTTAATGAAAAAATTAAGATTAGGAATGATTGGCGGTGGACCAGGTTCATTTATTGGTGCCATCCATCGCATTGCAGCCCGTATGGATAACTACTACGAATTGGTGGGTGGTGCTTTTAGTAGTTCGATAGAAAAATCTTTAGAAACAGGTAAAGAATTAGGCTTGGATGAAAGTAGAATTTACACCACTTTTCAGGAGCTCATCGTAAAAGAAAAACAAAAACCAGAAAACGAAAAAATTCAGGTTATTGCTATTGTTACTCCAAATCATTTACACTTTGAGCCTGCAAAAATGGCTTTAGAAAATGGTTTTCATGTGGTTTTAGATAAACCGATGACTTTATCTTTAGCTGAAGCACTTGCTTTAAAAGAGATTCAAAATAAAACCAGAAATCTTTTATGTTTAACGCATACTTACACAGGCTATCCGATGGTTAAAGAAGCTAAACAACAAATAGCTGCTGGCAAACTGGGTAAAATCAGGAAAGTTTATGTAGAGTACCCACAAGGCTGGTTAAGTACTGCTGTTGAAAGTAAACAAGCTGATTGGCGAACTGATCCTTCAAAAAGTGGTATTGCTGGTGCCATGGGCGATATTGGAACACATGCTTTTAACCTAGCAGAATATGTGAGCGGTTTAGCAGTTCAAAAGCTTTGCGCTGATATCAACATCGTGGTAGAAAACAGAAGATTAGATGATGATGGAGCGGTTTTATTGAAATTTGATAATGGAGCAAGCGGTGTTTTAATGGCTACACAAATTGCTGCTGGCGAAGAAAACAACGTGAAAATTAGAGTTTACGGCGAAAAAGGAGGATTAGAATGGCAACAAGTGGACGCCAATACGCTAACTATTAAATGGTTGGATGAACCTGCTCAAACTTTTAGAACAGGTGGCGGCTATACAAGTTCATTTGCTCAACACAATACCAGAACACCATCAGGTCACCCAGAAGGTTACTTAGAAGCTTTTGCAAATATTTATAAAAACTTTGCAGAGCATATTTTAGCCATTCAAAATCAGGCGAAGCCCAAAAAAGAATCTTTAGATTATCCAAGTATTGAAGAAGGAATTAGAGGAATGGCTTTTATAGAAACGGTTATCGCCTCTGGCAAATCATCACAAAAATGGTTGGATTTACTAAAAGTTGAAGGCTAAAAGCAAAAGGCAGAAAGCGAATATGGTTATTAATAAAGCATAATTTAATTTACATGATAAGTTCTCATTTTTCATATCTCACATCTAAATAAAAAGAATGAAAACAATTAAAGGTCCTGCGTTATTTATTGCTCAATTTATAGGAGAAGAAGCGCCTTTCAATAATTTGGATAGCATTTGTTCTTGGGCAAAAAATTTAGGCTTTAAAGGATTACAATTGCCCACATTAGATGATAGATTCATCAACCTTAAATTAGCAGCAGAAAGTAAGGCTTACGCCGATGAATTAAAAGGAAAAGTTAACAACGCTGGCTTAGAAATAACCGAGCTTTCTACCCATTTACAAGGGCAATTGGTTGCGGTTCATCCCGCTTATGATGATTTGTTTGATTCATTTGCTCCCGCAGAATTGCATAAAAACCCAAAAGAGCGTCAACTTTGGGCGGTTCAACAACTGAAATATGCGGCAAAAGCATCTCAAAATTTAGGTTTAAAAGCCCACGTTACTTTTAGCGGTGCTTTGCTTTGGCCTTACGTTTATCCCTGGCCGCAAAGGCCTCCAGGTTTAATAGAAACAGGTTTTGATGAATTAGCTAAAAGATGGAAGCCCATTTTAGATATTTTTGACGATAACGGAATTGACCTCTGTTATGAGTTACACGCCGGTGAGGATTTACATGATGGCAGCAGTTTTGAAATGTTTTTAGACAAAGTTGGAAACCATAAAAGAGCCAATCTTTTATATGATCCTTCGCATTTTATCATTCAGTGTTTAGACCATTTGGAGTTCATAGACATTTATCACGAGCGCATTAAAATGATGCATGTGAAAGATGCTGAATTTAATCCAACCGGCAAACAAGGTGTTTACGGCGGCTATCAAAGTTGGGTAGATAGAGCAGGCCGCTTCCGTTCTTTAGGAGATGGGCAAGTAAATTTTAAATCGGTGTTTAGCAAATTGGCACAGTATGATTTTGAAGGTTGGGCAGTTTTAGAATGGGAATGTGCCTTAAAACACCCAGAGGATGGAGCAAAAGAAGGTGCTCAATTTATTAAAAATCATATCATCAGAGTAACCGAAAGAGCTTTTGATGATTTTGTACAAGCAGGCGGAAATCAAAATTTTAACAACAAACTTTTAGGATTATAAAATTAGTAACATGAAAAAACAACTAGGATTATGCTTGATAGGCGCATTTTTAGTGGCCTGTGGAGGATCACAAAACACGCAGGAATCAGAAGCAAAAGAAACGGTTGCTACAGAAACAAACAGCATGAAAGGCAAGCAATTAATTGTTGCTTCTGATTGTTTGAGCTGTCATAAAGAGCAGGAAAAATTAGTTGGACCAGCTTATGCAGATGTAGCAAAAAAATATGATAACACACCAGAAAATATAAGCATGTTGGCTGTTAAAATTATCAAAGGTGGGAAAGGCGTTTGGGGGGAAGTCCCTATGGCGGCACACCCACAAATTAATCAGCAAGATGCAGAAGAAATGGTTAAATATATTTTCACTTTAAAGTAAAATCATGAAAAAATCAATAATGTTAATCCTAGCAGTAGTTTTAACTACATCATGCTCGACCCAGGAAGAAGGTTTTAAAAATCTAGTTTCCAAAAACAGTACGGATGGTTGGCATACTTATGGAAAAACCTACGTTGGTAAAGCTTGGACAGTTGAGAACCAAACCCTCCATTTCAATCCAGATGAAATAGAACAGTCTGAAAAAGGTGATTTAGTTACCGATTCTGATTATGAAAATTTCCACCTAAAATTCGAGTGGAAAATTTCTAAGAACGGAAACAGTGGAGTAATGTTTAATGTAAAGGATGATGCTACAAAATATCCTCAACCTTATTTAACTGGTCCAGAAATGCAGGTTTTGGATAATGATGGACACCCAGATGCTAAGATTTTTAAACACAGAGCAGGTGATTTATATGATTTAATCCCAAGTAGCCAAGAAACTGTAAAACCCGTTGGCGAATGGAATAAGGCAGAAATTATTGTGAATAAAGGGAAATTAGAATTTCATTTAAACGGAGTAAAAGTTGTAGAAACTACCATGTGGGACGAGGCTTGGAATAAAATGGTAGCTGGTAGTAAGTTTAAATCGATGCCAGATTTTGGAAAATTCAAATCAGGGAAAATCGTATTTCAAGACCATGGCAATGAAGTTTGGTACAGAAACATCATGATTAAAACCTTATAAAAAAAGCCAACCTAAACCTTATACATTAATGAACAGCTTAAATCGCTCTAAATTATCGCTTATGATGTTCCTCGAGTTTTTTATTTGGGGGGCATGGTTTGTAACCTTGGGAACATTTTTAGGCAACAATTTAAATGCTACTGGCGCACAAACTGGAGCCGCATTTTCAACCCAATCTTTTGGCGCTATCATCGCTCCGTTTATTATTGGACTTATTGCCGATAGGTATTTTAATGCCGAGAAAATTTTAGGCATTCTGCATATAATTGGTGCATTATTGATGTATCAAATGTATAATTCAACCGGTTTTGATACCTTTTATCCTTATGTTTTAGGTTACATGATTGCTTATATGCCTACTTTGGCCTTAGTAAACTCGATATCATTTAATCAAATGAAAGACCCCGAAAAAGAGTTTTCAACCATTAGAGTTTGGGGTACGGTGGGTTGGATAGTGGCGGGTTTATCCATCAGTTATTTATTCCATTGGGATGCTACAGAAAATATCAAATCAGGTTTACTGAAAAACACTTTTTTACTAGCTTGTGGTGCATCGGTATTTCTGGGTTTATTGAGTTTCTTTTTACCTAAAACTCCACCAAAAGTTGATAAGAACGAGAAAGTAACTTTATCAGATATTTTAGGTCTCGAAGCTTTAAAACTGCTAAAAAGTAAGGCTTTCTTTGTGTTCTTTTTATCATCGATATTAATCTGTATTCCATTGGCTTTCTACTACCAAAATGCCAATCCGTTTTTAGCAAACATAGGTTTAGAAAATCCTACGGGTAAAATGACCTTAGGGCAAATTTCTGAAGTGTTATTTATGCTTTCGCTTCCGATATTTTTCAAGAAATTCGGTTTTAAATACACTTTATTGGTGGGGATGCTAGCTTGGGTAATTAGATATTCGCTATTTGCTTATGGAAATGCTGGTGAATTAACTTTTATGCTCATTGCAGGTATTGCTTTACATGGTGTTTGTTATGATTTCTTTTTTGTATCTGGCCAAATTTATACCAATGCAAAAGCAGGTGAAAACATTAAAAGTGCAGCTCAAGGTTTAATAACCTTAGCAACTTATGGCGTGGGCATGTTGATTGGTTTTTGGGTTGCCGGTAAAATTACCGATGCTTATAAAATAAGTGAAACCAGTTTTGATTGGAAAACCATTTGGTTAATTCCAGCAGGGATTGCAGCAGTTGTGATGGTGATATTCGCCGTTTTCTTTAAAGAAAATAAACAAATTAAGGAGGTTTAATGATGCAAAATCGAAGAGAACTCATCAAAAACATCATTGCAGGTTCTGCAGCACTTTCAACCGCTGGTATGCTTTCTTCCTTTTCGCCCTCTCATAAAAACCAACCTTATCTACTTAAAGGGAATATTAACCATGCCGTTTGCAGATGGACTTACGGTTTTTTAACCCTAGAGGAGCTTTGTAAAACCGCTAAAAGTATCGGTATTAAAGCGATTGATTTAGTTGGTCCAAAAGATTGGGCTGTTTTAAAAACACATGGTTTAGATTCTAGCATGTGTAACGGCGCCGAAATTAATTTAGTTGATGGTTTTGTAGAGCCAAAATTTCATGAAAAATTGATTCAGAATTATACTGAAATGATACCGATGGTGGCTAAGGCTGGCTATAAAAATCTGATTTGCTTTAGCGGTAACCGCAGAGGAATGGATGATGAAACTGGCTTAAAAAACTGTACGCAAGGCTTAAAGAAATTGATGCCTTTGGCTGAAAAACACGGGGTGACTTTAGTGATGGAATTATTAAACAGTAAAATAAACCATAAAGATTACTTTGCTGATCAAACGCCTTTAGGAGTTGAACTTTGCAACAGAGTAGGTTCAGAGAATTTTAAATTGCTTTATGATATTTATCACATGCAAATTGATGAAGGAGATGTGATAAGAACCATACAAACTTCACATCCATATATTGTGCATTACCATACTGCTGGTGTACCAGGAAGAAATGAGATTGAAGAAGAACAAGAATTATACTACCCAGCCATTATGAAAGCCATTTTGGCCACTGGTTTTAAAGGTTATGTAGCTCAGGAATTTATTCCTAAAAAAGAAGATAAAATAGCCTCATTAGCTAAGGCAATACAAATTTGTGACGTTTAAAAATTTATAAGATGAATAATTCAAGAAGATCATTTATTAAACAAATTGGATTAGCAACTGCTGGGGCAATTGTACTTCCAAATACGGGTTCCGTAGCAATGGAACAAAATAAAAAGTTTGGCATTCAGCTATATTCTTTAAGAGATGAAATACCGAAAGGGGTTGAAAATGTAATAGCTCAAATTTCAAAAGCGGGATATTCATACATAGAAGGATTCGGCTTTTCTGATAAGAATGGTTATTTTGGTTTAAGTTCAGAAAAATTTAAAGACCTTTTAGATAAATACAGTTTAACTTCTCCAAGCGCTCATTTTGATTTTGGAGGTTGGGAAAAATCACAAGATGACCATATTCTTAAATCTTATATCGCGTCTGCAAAAATTTTAAAGCAGGATTATGTGACCATTCCCTATATCAATCCCGAGATTTTTAAAAGTGTTGAAACCACAAAGGCTTTCACTCAAAAAGTAAACCGAGCTAGTAAAATTGTTAAAGATGAAGGACTAAAACTAGCTTATCATAACCATAATATAGAATTTTTTGATTTAAATGGAACTACTGGATACGACATTCTATTGCAAGAAACCGACCCTGATTTGGTTGATTTTGAAATGGATTTATATTGGGTAGTTAGAGCAAATAAAGATCCTTTAACATATTTTAAAGAACACAAAGGCAGATTTACCATGTGGCATGTTAAAGACATGCGAAAATCTGATAAAACTTTGAATACTGAAGTTGGAAATGGCTTAATCGACTTTAAACCGATTTTTAAACAAGCCAGATTGGCTGGCTTAAAATATCCTTTGGTTGAACAAGAAAACTTCGAGATCAATCCGTTTGAGAGTATTCAAAGGAGTGCGGTTGTCATGAATAAGATGAGTATTTAATTAAATTTTAATCATCATTTTTTCAATCTTCTTGCCCTTATTTTAGATGGAGTGAATATTTTGTGTCTGAATAGCAGTCCTTTAATAATTACCTAAAATATTGATTATCAAAATATGGTGTGTCATTTTGATATGAAATAATTGCAAGATTTGTTATATTCTTATTATGAACCATCTGGGAGTAGGTTAAGCTTTAGTGTTCCTACGACCTATTACGCATAGAGCGCCCCCTTCTAGAAGTTTTAATGCTATACCATCCAAATAACCTTATTCTGAACTAGGCAAAAGCATAATAGATGTGATGTTTCTGAATGGAACAAGTTGGCGAATTGATAGGACGGTCTTTGGTTAAGGGCTCGTATAATTCCTGCGCTAAACCTTGTGCTATAAATGATAAAATCATCTTTAATTAAATTTTTCAGGATGAGTGTAACCTCTTTTAAAAAGCGGTGGTCATAGCTTACATATCAAATGATTGATGTTTAAAATATTGTTAACTAAAAAATATAAAAAAATGAGTGGCGGACCTGAAACTTTAATACCAATAACCCTTTTCGTAAGTACTGCAGCAGTAATTTTCGGATTGAGGTACATGACTAACAAAGAAAAAATGGCTATGATAGAAAAAGGCCTTGACCCTGGCATGAGAAAATCTCAACCGCAGCCATTTGTGGTTTTAAAATGGGGTTTACTATTAATTGGTGCCGGTTTAGGTTTGTTTTTAGCCTTTACTTTAGACCATACAGTTTTCAAAGTAGCAGCAGATGAGTGGGGAAATAGTGATAGAAACGTTCCTATCTACTTCTCGTTAATTGCCATTTTTGGAGGATTAGGCTTATTTACTTCTTATTTAATTGAGAAGAAAGAAACGCTTAATAAATAAAAAAATCAAGTAAAATAGGATAGGTGTAAAGTCCTGATTTTTAAAATCAGGACTTTTTTTATTTTATCACTGCGGGTACAACGGCAACAGTTAACCTGCTGACGCAAGTCATTTTTCCTGCTTCATTATAGATTTTAATATCCCAAATATGGGTTTTACCTCCGATATGAATGGGAGTGCAAACTCCAGTAACCCAACCTTCTTTAACAGGTCGTAAATGGTTGGCGTTTACTTCTAAACCTACGCCCATGTTACGCTCTGGGTTAAGCACTAAATTGCTCGCCACGCTTCCCAAAGTTTCTGCCAAAACCACAGAAGCGCCACCATGCAAAATCCCAATGGGTTGATGAGTTCTTGCATCAACTGGCATTCTACCTTTAATATAATCCTCGCCAATTTCAGTAAATTCTATCCCTAACAAAGCTCCAATATGATTGGATGGTCTGCCGTTTAACTCTGCAAGTTCAGGCTGTTTAAACCAAATCATTTTTTTAAATATTTTTCTTTGAGGATATTGAAATGGTGCTCTACATGTCCATATATAATAAATAATAAAGCTCCAACAGAAACGGTATTACCATTTGCTGTTCCTTTCTTCTTTAAATCTTCATCAGATAAAGATTTAAAGAAAAACAAATTGGCTTGGCGTAACATCACTAACTCATCTACTAAATCATCATAACTGTATTGATCAATATTAGTGTGGGCTACAATTGCATCCTGATCATAACCTGGTAAATCGGTTTGATCATTTCTGGCAAAACGCATGGCTCTGTAAGTCATCACTCTTTCTGTATCAATTAAATGAGACAAAACCTGCTTCACAGTCCATTTTCCATCAGCGTAAGCAAAATCATGCTTCTTTGCTGGAATATCCGCTAAAAAATCATCAATAGTATTTAACTGAGTTTTCAATATTTTTAAAATCGGTTGCCTTTTGGCTGATGCTAAATCAATATATCCTTGATAAAATGGAGCGTATTCGTTACTAAGTGGTTGGTACATAATTTAAACTACTTTTTATGATTATTCTAAATGTGGTTCCTTTTCCTAATTCTGATTCCTTGACAAAAATTTGCCCTTTATGATAGTTCTCAATAATTCTCTTGGTAAGAGAAAGCCCTAAGCCCCAGCCTCTTTTACGAGTAGTAAATCCAGGCTGAAAAATAGCATCAAACTTGGAGCGTGGAATTCCCTTGCCGGTGTCGGTAATATCTACAAAGATCTGTTCCTTTGCAATGTTTTCTTCAATATTGATTGTAATTTGACCTTCTCCCTCAATGGCGTTCACTGCATTTTTTAAGATATTCTCAATTACCCAATCAAATAAAGGAATATTAATTAAAGCTTCTTGATTTTGATCTCCGTTTATGTTGAACTGAATTTTATCACTTACTCTAACCTTGAAATAATCTACAAAATCAGAAATTACCTCATATACAGAATGGCGTGTTAAAATTGGTGTAGAACCAATTTTAGAAAAACGATCGGCCACGATTTCTAAACGTTTCACATCATTTTCCATTTGCAAAATCAGAGGGTCTCGCTCAGCATTAAACTTATCTTTCAATAATTCCATCCAGGCCATTAAAGACGAGATTGGTGTGCCTAACTGATGTGCTGTTTCCTTTGCTAAACCTACCCAAACTTGGTTTTGTTCTGATCTTCTTGAAGAGCTAAAGGTGGTGTATGCGATAATTAAAAACAACCCAATTACCGAAAGTTGTATGTAAGGAAAAATCCTCAATTGAGTGAGCAGATTACTATCTTTATAATAAACGTAATATTTAGGCTTGCCATCAAAATCAATAGGAATAGCTTCGTGTTGTGCCTTCATTGTTCTTAATTCTCTTGAGAAATATTTCGGATCGTACTTCTTATCTTTTTCTAGCTTAATGAATGTTTTTGTTGAATCTAAGGCGGCATAGGTGATGATAGAATCTTGCAAATTGGTAACGATTACCGGAACTACCAATTTAGCCCTAATGGAGAAGAGATAATTCATCATCTCATCATTGTCTGTATCAAAAAGCTTTTTAAAACTTTGACTCCAAACTTCAGCTCTCGCTCGCTCTGATTTAGAAATGCCTTTGACCAGAAAATCAGTGTACCACAGCGATGAAGCTGCAATAACTATTGCAAAAAAGAGCAAGAGATATTTCCATCGCCGCTTATATTCGTATGGATTCATTGATCATTGAAATAATTTGGAAAGAAGCCAAGTTAAATATTAAAAATCAATTTCAGATTTCAAGAAACAAAAACAGCAGGAAGTAAATTCCCTGCTGCCATGTATTCATTTTCTAATATCTTAATTTCCACCAATAATTACTGGATTTTTACCACTCCCCATGATAATTACTTTTGTGTTTGGCGAGGTAGCAATGGCTTTTTGTGCCTGAATGCTTTCATACTGCAATTGCTTTTCTGATAAGCCAGTAGATAAAATTTTTTGATAATCTGCGATTCCTTGTGCTTCTACTCTTTTACGCTCGGCCTCTTGCCTTTCTTTCTGAAGCACAAAAGTCATTTTTTGTGCATCTTGCTCTGCATTGATTTTTGATTCTATAGTTGCCTTTACAGATGCCGGCAAAGAAATATTCCTGATTAGTAATTGTTGCAATTGTAAGCCTCTGTTAGCAAAACTTTTTTCTATTGTATTAAAAATCTTGTTTTGAAATTCATCTCTTTTGGTTGAATAAAGTGCCACTGCATCGTAAGAAACGGCATTATCTCTGATGGCTGTTCTGGCAACCGGACGAACGATTTTATCCAAATAATCCCTACCAATTTCTCTCAAAATTCTTGGAGCTTCAGAACTTTTTACATTGAATAAAACCGAAAGATCTATCACTACTTCTAAGCCATCCGCAGTTAAAATACGGATAGCATCATCTCCTTTAATTTGACCTTCATCATGGTCGGCAGACATGGTGTAGGTTTGCGTTTTTACATCAAAAGTGGTCACATCTACTAGAGGATTCACAAAATTTAATCCGCTGTAAAGCACATTGCTATCCACTTTTCCAAATAAGGTTTTTACACCTACCTCTCCAGGCTGAATAATTTTAAAGCAGGAAGTTAAAATTCCAATTATTATAAATGCAGGTCCTAGCAAATATAAAACTTTGCCTATTTTTTCTGTTTGCGCTTGCCTTTGTTTACTAATAATGAAACCTAAAACAAACGCAATTACACCAATAAAAATTAATATCATGATTTTATTTATTTAGGATTATTCTTCTTTTTCGTCTTCTTTTTGACATTCTCTTCTGCTTTTTGTTTCATCTCCTGACGAACTACTTGAGTATGTTTTATTTTGTAATAAACACTCAAGCCAAAAGCCGAAGCACACAAAATCATCACAAATAAATTATAATTCTTATAGGCATAAATCCCTACAATGGCTGTTCCGATGAGCAACACATTTAGCAAAACGCTAAAAATAATATGTTTTCCCATTATGGTTTAGTAAACCGGCATTTCTGGATTAACCTCCGCTTTCCAAGCTAAAATCCCACCTTTTAAATTGTACAAATTGGTGTAAGCAAAATTTCTCTCTAACTGACCAATAGCGGCAGCACTTCTAGCACCGCTTCTACATTGCATCACTACGGGTTTGTCTTTTGAGATTTTATCGGCTTCTATCAAAATTCCTGCTAAAGGAATATTCTCGCCGTTTAGGTTAGACATTTCATATTCAAAAGGCTCACGAACATCAATCAATTGGAAAACTTTGCCTTCTGCTTGCCATTGCTTTAATTCTAAAACGGTGATTTCTTTCATTTTTATGATTTTTTGAAATCAAAATTAGAAAAAAATAATGGCTAACGCTAATCTATCAAATAGGTACTTTTTTAGATTTTTAATTTATTGATCTACTTTTTATTTGGCAACAAATAAGTTTTTAGGAATGTTAATTTTAAATATATGGTACGCATCATCTTTGTAACCTACATAGTATAGATTTTCTGTTTCGGAATCGTAAATCATCGAAGTTTCAGAACTATTTGAGTTGATTTTTGCACCAAGATTAATTGGATCGCTCCATTTTTTCCACGTATCATCAAGCCTAATGGTATAAAATAAATCATAATCTCCATAGCCACTAAAACCATTGCTTGCAAATAATAATACCTTCTCGTCATCACATAAAAAAGGAGAAGATTCATCATTAGCCGAGTTGATATTTTTACCCAAATTTTGAAGAAAGGAATATGTGCCATCCTCCTTCACTTTGCTGTAATAAAGGTCTAAAGCACCTTGTGTAATGTCTGATTCTACTCCTAGAATTAATATGCTGGCATCTTTATTTGAACTTAGCGTAGCAATATCTTCAAAGTTGTTATAGGCAACAATTTCCAAATTTTTATCAAAAACATAATCGCTTCCATCATATTTAAAAAACTCAAAACCTGTTTCTGTTTTGCCTCTATTATAAGGTTTTCCTCCATGTATTAATTTAGATTGATCTTTTGTGATGGCTGCTATGTAATTGTAGCTGGTGTTTTTATTCAAATTAGGAGAAACCAAATTTAGGTTTGTCCATTGGTTATCCTTTTGTTCTAAAGTGTAGATTTTAGAATTTTCGGTTTCATCATACATACTGATGAATATTTTATTTTTTACCAAAGCATCTAAATTAAAATTATTAGGCGATGAGTACACACTTTGTGGTGCTGCCAAATTTTCTAATTCTTGGGTAGAATTGATTAATGGTAAAAGTTTAGTGTCGTTATCAGAAATCCCTACTGCATCAATTTGCTTATCTCCCTCAGTTTTCTTGAAATTGAATACAATTCTAAGCGCTTTTACATTTTCTTGTGGTTCCTCTAAAATGGCGTATTCTATACCTGGGTTGATATTAACTTCAGGTGCTTTAACCACTTTTCTACGCTTTTTACTAAAATAATAGCTTCGGTTAAACTCCTTACTTTTTTCTTTCCAATAGGTAACATCCAGCTTATTTCTAAAAATCTCTTTGTATTTTCCATTACCATTACCCACCATAACTTTTACTAAACAGCCAGAATTTAGGTTCTCAAAAATGGCTATTTGTTTTACAGTTTGTGCTTTCTCAAATTCTACTTCTATAAAATCATGTCCATCTTGTGCATTTTTGGGTGCCCAAGCATTTGGGCTGTCTCCAGCTTGCGGAAATACATCTGGTTTGCCAACTATCCTTCTACTGCTATATTGCTTTCCTCCTAAATCTGATGAACTTTTTATTACTCTAGAAACCCATTGAATTTCTTGGCCATGTACCTGTAATACAGATAAAATAAGTAATGCAAATATTATTCTTTTCATAATCACGAGTTAAAAAAAACGGCTGCAACCTAAGTTGCAACCGTACCACAAACAATTGCCACTAAGCAATAGTCTTTAGTTGTTTACTTTAATTTTTTCTAATTTTTTACCTTTAAATGCGTAGATATATTCGCCATCATCAGAAATATCAATACCATCTCCATAAACTGGGCTTCCTCCTTTACCTTTAGATTCTACTGTTCCTTTGGTTTCGCCGGTTTCCATGTTGATGCCATGAATAATATTTTTCTTGTTTTTTTGGTTTCTTAAAAAGAAGTTTCCATTTATATCATACCAAAAATCAATTCCAGCTAATTTATCGGTAGCGTAGTTTCTTTTACCATCGCCTTTTTTGTAGCTAGCCAACCCTTTTTCAGAAACTACAACTACGTTATCACCATAATCAATCACATCAAAAGCTTTGCCCACTTTAGCATCTTGATGTTTAACATCAAAAAGCTGCTTTCCGGATGCAATATCGTAAGAGTAAAACTCGTCACCATCGCCAACAAAAACGGTTTTGTCTTTATCAATAATCATATCGGTAATGCGCTTATCAAACCTTTCTGACCTCCAAACAGTAGTTCCGTCTTTATCATTTAATGCCAATAAACCGTTTTTCTGATTTACGTAATCTGAGTAGATTTTATAAGTAATTGTGGTGCCTGAAAATCCAGATGAGCCTAAACCACCGCCTGAGGTTTGCCTTTCAATTTCTTGAACCTGTACTTTACCACCTACTTGTACCATAATTCTGTCGCCTGCTTTGTAAATTTTGGGCATCGAGAAAGCACCTGTAATTTTTTCAGATGCCCACAACAATTTTCCGGTTTGGATATCATGTTTTTCTACATATTTAGTTCGGCTTCTGGTAGCAAAAATCACAATATAAACCGCATCATCAGTAAAGAGTGGATCAGCCAGCGTTCTGTAAATTTTCTTTTGACTACCCCCTCTGCCAGCCATATTATTTAAAAGACTATTGTTGGTTGCGTTGATATCATTTTCATATGCTACTTCCCAAAGTTTTTGTCCATTATTGATATTATAAACTTGTATCCCATCTAACCATAAGAAAAGTTTGTCTCCTCTTAACCATAAATCAAGAATTGGTTTACGGGTGACTAATTCTTTTTCTATCGTTCCTCTAAATGAAGCGTCCCATAAAATTTCACCGTTAGAAGCGTTTATTTTTAATAATTGATTCTTAAAACCAGAAATTAATGCCCCTAAAGCGGTTGGCTTAAAGTTTAGCATTACAATTTCGTTTTTTGCCGCATCATAAACGTATTTAGCAACAGCACCTTTAATCAATTTGGTTTCCCACATTTTCTCTCCGGTGGTGGCTTTTACCATGTTCATTCCATCTTTTTGGGCAATTAAAAAGGCGTCCAATTCGGAAATGTACTTTACTGTTTCTATCTCATCGCCGGCACTATTTAAGTTTCCTTTATCTTTTGGAATTAAGTTCTGATAGTTTTCACTATTCCAAAGCTCTTTACCGTTTGCAACATCAATTACCGCAATTCTATCAGTACCTAATTTTCTAGAATCGAATAAGAAAAGATAGCCACCTTTACCTCCTTCTTTCCAAATAACATATTGATATTCGCTTTTATTGGTTTTGTTAGTAGTTAGGGTTTTATAATCGCCTTCCCAAACCATTTTACCTTCGCTGTTCATTACCGTGGCCGAGTTATCATCAGTTCCTAACACCAAACCATCTCCCTTTCCACCTGTTACAGCTAAAAAATCAGCTTTATTAGCAAATTCAGATTCCCAAACGGTTTTAAAATTTCCGGAAGTTTTACTTCCTTTACCGGCTACCATTCCACCTAGTTTGTCTTTTAATTTACCAAACTGTGCATTGGCCGCAAACCCACTACTTACCAGTAGCAGAAAGAATGCAATAATTTTTTTATTCATTTTTTTGTTGATTTGTTTGTGATTTGTTTATAATTTATAACTGAATTGTTTGTCTGATTTTGTATTTCTGTTGCTTAGGCAGCTTAAAGTTGAATTTGTAATCGAGTAGATAATCCGATAAAAATTCAAAGAAGTCGTTATTTTTAATGTCAGAATCTACTTTAAAGAAAGTAGCAATCTTGCCGTTTTTAACAACAGATATATCGGTAACTATGTAACCTGTTACATCTGCAAATTTTTTATCCTTTATTTTTAAAAAATCTTTACTCTTAAAAACGGTTTCGATTTCTTGACTGACAGCCTCTTGCACCTGCTCCTCATCCGTTAGCGTTTTTTTTTGTTGTGCAAAAGATGTAAAGCTTGCAGTTAATAAAAGGATGCAAAATGTGAATTTGAAGATTGGAGAAGTTTTCATTTTCATTAATTTATTTACGTAAATATGAAGAATGTTTCAGGCTGTTGATATACGTAGAAATACGTATTTTGCATTTTCCTTATCCTAATCACACCATTAAGAAACAAAATGCGTTCTTTGTGACGTAGTTATTGACTTTTTAAATACATGAAAAAAATCACCGATTTCTTTTGGTTCTGTTCTGGAGTTCATGTTGATACGCTTAAGAAATTTCCAACAGAGCATAACAAGTTTGTTGGGATTGGTGCTACCATATTTTTCACCGCTTTATTCGCAACTTTATCAGGCGGTTACGCCATGTATTTTGTGTTTTCTGGAAGTACAGCCGCCGTTTTATTTGCCATCACTTTTGGGGTTATTTGGGGATTAGCCATTTTTAATATGGATAGATATATCGTGTCTAGCATCAAAAAAACGGGTAGTACAAATCATCAAATTCTACAAGCGATGCCCAGAATTTTACTGGCTATCATGATTGGTGTGGTGATATCTCGGCCTTTGGAGCTAAAAATCTTTGATAAAGAAATCAGACAAAAACTGAAAACCAACTATCTGAATGGACAAAGAGCCAAAATTGACACCTTAAATAATGCTTTCAGTAAAAAATACAACCTAGAACTCACCAAAGAAAAGGATTTAAAAACCGAGAAAGATTCCTTAGAAAAGGATATTAATCGCTCAAGATATATTTTAAATCAAGAAGTTTTTGGCGATAAAACCAACCAAACTAGTGGCATCATGGGCTTTGGAACCTACGCCAAGCAAAAAGAAGCTGTTTTAGCACAAAAGGAAGAAAGATTAAATCAGGTAAGAAAAGATTTAGATCAACTAGATAAAATCATTGATTTGCGTAAAGAGATGGATGGTTTAAACAGTACTAAACTTTTTAACGAACACGAGCTAGACAGCTTAGCCAATGTAGCCGGCTTTGCCGATAAAAACTATGCTTTGGGTCAACTTTCCTTTAACCCTGATGGAACACGAGATGTGGATACTTATTTAGCCATATCTTTTATTTCCTTCTTGTTCATCTTGTTAGAATGTCTCCCAGTTTTTGTGAAATTAATGAGCGATAAAGGTCCTTATGATGTTGCTTTACAAGATATCGAAGAGCTAGCGGTTCATCAAAGCGAGAAATCTAAAGAGCATCAAATTGTAGTTACGGATAATATTCAGGATACTAAAAATGATGCTGAAACTGAAAAGCATAAAACACTCATCCACCGAAAGGTGAAAAAAGATTTAGAAGAAAATCCTTAAATAAATTCATCACATTTCGCTTACATTCTTCATTTCCGCGATATTTATACTAATTTCATTTCCTTAAAATGAGATTTAATGAAGAAATTATTTTTAATCACAGCTTTATTTTTTATTAGTGGATTAGTGCTTGCGCAAGATGCGATAGAATACACCCTATCTTTTGAAAATGCCGTTCATCATGAAGCTTTTATCAGTATGATGATTCCTCAAATTCCAGCAGGACCATTAAAGGTGAGAATGAGTCGTTCTTCCCCCGGTCGCTACGCTACTCATGAGTTTGGTAAAAACATTTACGATGTACATGCTTATGATGCCGATGGAACCGAAATTGATATCCACCAAACAGAAGGTGATGTTTATGAAATCCCAAAACATAAAGATCAAGTTAAAATCACTTATATATTATTTGGCAACTTAGTGGATGGCACTTATGATGGAATTGACCATCGTCATGCACATTTGAATATGCCTGCCACTTTTCTTTGGGCTCCAAGTATGCAAGAGCGCCCCATAAAAGTGAAATTTATCTTAGCTCCCACTTGGAAAGTAGCCACCCAGTTAAAACCAGATAATGGTTTTTACTACGCACCAAACCTGCAGTATTTTATGGATAGCCCTATTGAACTATCAGATTATAGAACAAGTGCTTGGGAAGTAGCCAATCCAGATGGGTTAAAACAAAGTGTAGGCATAGTTTTTCATGGTGCTAATTCTGATGCGGCTTATACCAATTTTGAAAGTAAAGTAAAAAAGATTGTAAATGAAGAGCAAGCCGTTTATGGCGAATTGCCTAAGTATGATTATGGTCAATATCGCTTTCAAATTGATGTTTTACCCACCAATAATGGTGATGGGATGGAGCACCGTAATTCTACCTGTATCACTAATCAAGGTGAAAGCTTAGACAAAGCCGAAGCTAGCGTTTTAAGTACTGTTGCGCATGAATATTTCCATAGCTGGAATGTAGAACGCATGCGACCAAAAACCATTGAACCCTTTAATTTTGAACACGCTAACATGAGTGATGGACTTTGGTTTGCCGAAGGTTTTACGCAGTATTATGGCAACTTGGCTTTAGAACGCTCTAACATCAAATCTATGGATGAGTTTATCACTACACAAGGCTACTACTTAAACGCCGTTTTAAACTCGCCTGGAGCAAATAAATATTCTCCAATTTTCATGAGTCAAAGAGCCGTATTTGTAGATGCCGGGGTAGCCATTGATGAAACTAATAACAGCAATATTTTCAGCTCTTATTACCTCTATGGTGATATTACCGCACTAGCATTAGACCTTACCTTACGCTATCAATTCAATTTAACATTGGATGATTATATGAGAGCCGTTTGGAAAGCACATGGTAAAACAGAGATTCCTTATCAAATAAAAGATTTACAGAAAATTTTAGGTGAGGTTACTCAGAGCCCTGATTTTGCAAAATTCTTTTTCTCAAAATATATCTACGGAACAGAAAAAGCAGATTATAGCAGTTTATTAGCACATGCCGGCTTCGTGTTTACCCGAGCTAAAGCTGATGAGGCTTGGATTGGAAACCATCGTTTCACTACTAGCGATGGTAAAGTCATGATCAACTCCCCAGCCATTCAAGGTACACCAATTTACATTGCAGGCTTAGATGCCGGAGATGCCATCACACAAATGGATGATACCAAAATCACGAATGTGAATGATTTAAATAACTTCCTAAAAAGTAAAAAGCCAGGAGATGAAGTAAAAGTTTATTTCGAAAGTTTCGGACAAGATAAAACTACCACTATTAAATTGGCAAATGATCCCACTATCAGTGTAGTGAGCTATGAAAATGCAGGAAAAGAAGTTACTCCAGAAATCGCAAAATTTAGAGCAGCTTGGCTCAATTCAAAAGTTAAAAATTAAGGATGATGAATATTAAAAAGGTATTGATTTTAAACTTGGTGTTGATTTGCTGCCAAGCGACTTTGGCCCAAAAACCAGAAATCAAAGCAGCAGATGTCAGCAGAATAATTAAAACACTTTCTGCTGATGACATGTATGGTAGAAGCGCTTTAAAGCCAAAAGTAATTGCCAAAGCAGCAGATTTTATCGCTAACGAATTTAAACAAGCTGGCTTAAAATATTTTGATGGAGCAAATAGCTATCGCCAAAATTTTGAACTGTCACGCAGCAAATTCACAGGAGGTAAATTGCAAATCAACGGAGAAGAAGTTAATCCCCAAAACTATGTTTTATCCTCTACCGCTAAAGAAGTAAACTGGACTAGGTTGCCTAAAACAGAAATGATTGGCAAGGATGCTAATTTTTTGGCTAAATTTCAAAGTATAACACAAACACCTGGGGATCTAATCGTAATGGTTGATCCTTCTTTAAGTGATCTATTTAAAAGGGTAAAAGCTTATTTAAACAGAGGTACGAGCAGCATTGATGGAAAGAAATTAGGTTCTAAACTTTTTGTATTAGGCAATCAGGAACCAAAAAGTATCAACGCACATTTTACTCATGAAATCTCTACTGTTCCACTTTTTAATGTGGTGGGTGTACTTCCCGGAAAATCAAAACCCAATGAATACGTGGTGTTTTCTGGACATTATGACCATTTGGGAATCATCAAACCTGTAAATCAAGATTCTATTGCCAATGGTGCTGATGATGACGCATCAGGAACTACTGCTGTGATAGAGTTGGCCAAGTATTTTGCTCAGAAAAAAAATAATGAACGTACTTTAATTTTTGTAGCCTTTACGGCGGAAGAAATTGGAGAATACGGTTCTCAATATTTTGCAAAACAGGTAAATCCTGATGAAGTAGTGGCCATGTTTAATATCGAAATGATTGGCAAAGATTCTAAATTCGGAAAGAATAATGCTTTCATTACAGGCTATGAACGATCTGACTTTGGCAAAATCTTACAAAAGAATTTAGAGGGTACTGACTTCAAATTTTATCCAGACCCTTATCCAAAACAAAATCTTTTCTATCGTTCTGATAACGCCTCCTTAGCCAGAGTTGGCGTTCCGGCTCATACCATTTCTTCAGATCAAATCGATTCTGATAAATTATACCATTCTGTGGATGACGAGTTTGAAACGATGGACATCAGTAACATCACAGAAATTATTAAGGCAATTGCTATCAGTTCTACTTCAATTGTAGAAGGAAAAGACACACCTACAAGAGTTACGGGTGTACAATAAGGTTCAATTTTTAATCAAAATCAAAAAAATGAAAACTGTATTCAAACTTAAATTTTTACTCAGCGCATTATTTTGTTTGTTCATTTCTAGCGCATTTGCTCAGTGGGGTCAAGGCACCTATTGGTCTGCGGATGGAAACAAAATTATGCGGGTTAAAGATGGCGCCATTGTACAAGAAGACGCATTAGATCCTTCTAAAACAGCTGTACTCATCACCAAAGAAATGTTAACTCCGCAAGGAAGCGAACCTTTAAAAGTAGTTCGTTTTGCTTTCGCTGATGGAAATCAAAAAGTGCTCATCAATACCAACACCAAAAAAGTTTGGCGTTATGATACTCGTGGAGACTTTTGGGTATATGATTTACAAGCAAAAACCTTAAAGCAAATTGGAAAAGACAAACCGGCATCATCTTTAATGTTTGCCAAATTTTCGCCTGATGCTACAAAAGTGGCTTATGTAAGTGAGCATAATATTTATGTAGAAGATTTAGCAACTGGTGCAACAAAAGCTTTAACCACTGATGGTACTTTAAAGCTCATCAACGGAACGTTTGATTGGGTTTATGAAGAAGAGCTAGATTGCCGCGATGGCTTCCGCTGGTCGCCTGATAGTAAGTCTATCGCCTATTGGCAAATTGATGCTCGCAAAATCAAAAATTATTTGATGTTAAACACTACCGATTCTCTTTATCCCTTTACCGTTCCGGTAGAATATCCGGTAGTAGGCGAAGATCCAAGCTCCTGCAAAGTAGGCGTGGTAGATATTTCAACTGTTAAAACCAAATGGATGAATGTTCCGGGCGACCCAATTCAACATTACATCCCAAGAATGGAATGGGCAAATAACTCCGCTCAACTCATCATTCAACAATTAAACAGACGTCAGAATGAAAGTAAAATCATGCTGTTAAATGCATCTGATGGCAGCGCAAAAACCATTTATGATGAAACAGATAGCGCTTGGGTAGATGCTAAAGCCGAAGCTACTGGATGGACATGGATTGAAGGTGGGAAAAAATTTATTTGGTTGAGTGAGAAAGATGGTTGGAGACACATCTATGCTATCGGTTTAGACGGAAAGGAAACTTTGCTCACCAAAGATAATTTTGACGTGATTGCTTTGAACTTAGTGGATGAAAAAGGAGGCAATATCTATTTTATGGCTTCGCCAGATCATGCTACACAGCAATATTTATATCGCGTAAGCATTAAAGGAGGTAAATCTGTAAGAGTGACTCCTGCTGATGAGCCTGGCACCCATAGTTATGATATTTCTCCAAATGGAAAATTAGCTTTTCATGATTATTCCAGCGCCACAGTTTTCCCTATTAGTGATGTAGTTTCTTTGCCTGCTCATAAAATATTAAGTGGCGGTGAAGAAAATCCTAATGCAAAATACTATCCAATTCCGAAAGTAGAATTCTTTAAGGTTACTACAGAAGATGGTGTACAAATGGATGGCTGGATGGTAAAACCTAAAAATTTCGACCCTGACAAAAAATATCCGGTTGTATTTTATGTGTATGGCGAACCTGCGGCACAAACCGTAGTAGATAGATTTGGGACTGGATTTAACCGATTATATATCGGTAATATGGCCAATGATGGTTATATCTATATTTCTGTAGATGGCAGAGGTTCTCCCGCACCAAAAGGAAGGGCTTGGCGAAAAGCGATTTATCATAAAATTGGTATCGTAAATATCAGAGACCAAGCCATGGCTGCCAAAGAAATCTTGAAATGGGATTTTGTAGATCCATCTAGAGTAGCTGTTTGGGGCTGGAGCGGTGGAGGTTCATCTACACTTAACCTCTTAATGCAATATCCTGATATTTATAAAACTGGGATTTCCATCGCTGCTGTAGATAATCAGTTGAATTATGACAACATTTACCAAGAGCGCTATATGGGTTTATTACCCGAAGACAAGCATTATTTTGTAGAAGGTTCTCCTATTGCTCACGCTCAAGGATTAAAGGGTAATTTATTGATTGTTCATGGTACGGGTGATGACAATGTGCATTACAACAATTGTGAGCAGATGATTAATCAGTTAATCAAATACGATAAAACATTCCAGCTAATGATTTATCCAAATAGAACGCATGCCATTTCAGAAGGTGCTGGAACCAGCAAACACTTGGCATCAACTTATACCAAATTTTTAAAAGAGAATTGTCCTCCGGGAGGAAGGTAAGAAACATAAAAAAGCGGCTGGCCAGCCGCTTTTTTAATTTAGGTTTAGAATGGTAGATTGTCGTCAGCATCTAAAGAGAAATCATTTGAATCCTCCTGATCCGATGTTTTATTTTCTGAAGTAGTTGTTGAATTTTGTTCAAAATCGCTTTTACGACCGAGCATCGTAAAATTCTCTGCCACCACTTCTGTACTGTATTTTTTGTGCCCTTCTTTATCCTCAAAAGAGCGTGTTCTTAATTTACCTTCTATATAAATCAGCTTGCCTTTTTGCAAATATTTGGCAGCAACATCGGCTAAGCCTCTCCACATCACAATGTTATGCCATTCTGTTTGTTCTATTTTTTTCCCGTCTTTATTATAACTTTCTGAAGTAGCTAAGGGGAAACTCGCTACGGTGACATTTCCATCTAAGTGTCTAACCTCAGGATCCTTCCCGAGATGACCAACTAAAATAACTTTGTTTACTCCTGACATATCGGCTAATTTTTAAATCAATTTAGGAATTTTTTCAAGAACTCAAAAATTAATTTTGGTTGTCCGTATTGATGTAAATCTTTTACTTTAACCCAAAACCAATTATTTTTTTTGATATAAGTTTCGTTTAAATTTTCAATGTGTATAAAGCGAGCGTATAATCGTTGATGTGTTAAGACATGTTTAACTTCTTCTGAGACAGCATGAATCACACTATCTTTGTTAAACCAAGCATTAAAATCTGGGTGAGCAATTAACTGCTTTAAAGACGTTCTTTCTGTAAATTCAATTGAAGGGAGATCATGCAAACCCGCCCAAATATCTTCATTTGATCTTCTTTTAATCAAAATTCGGTTATCATTCAAAATCAAAAAGAAAAAGAAGAAACGCTCTCTAATCTTTAATTTCCTGAGTTTTACAGGTAAATCTGCCACCTTTCGCTTTTGATAAGCGAGGCAAGATCCGTTAAACGGACAAACTTCACAGTCTGGGTTCTTGGGTTTGCATTGCAAAGCACCAAACTCTATCATGGCTTGGTTATGTTCTGCTGCCTTCTTTTTGTCTAATATTTCATCGGCTAAGGCTTGAAACTCCTTTTTTCCTATTCCTGTATTGATAGGAGTAGCTACACCAAAATAACGAGACAAAAAACGATAAACATTCCCATCAACAACTGCTTTAGCCTCATTGGCTGAGAATGAAGCAATAGCTGCGGCAGTATATTCTCCAATTCCGGTAAGTCGAATTAAATCATCATATCGATTAGGAAAAACGCCATCAAAATCTTCCACAACTTTTCTTGCTGTCTTTAACATATTTCTACCTCTGGAGTAATATCCTAAACCTTGCCACATTCTGAGGATATCATCTTCGCTTGCGACAGCAAAACTTTTAACAGTTGGATAAGCATTGGCAAATCTGAAAAAATAAGGCATTCCTTGCTCCACTCTGGTTTGTTGCAAAATAATTTCTGATAACCAAATTAGATAGGCATCGGTGGTATTTCTCCAAGGTAAATCTCTTTTATGCGTTCTATACCAGTTAATTAACTGTTGTGAAAAGGTCATATACAAATACAAAAACTTACTTAATGACTGAAAGATAAGCGATTGTTATAAAAATTATAGTATTTATTTCCCAAATTCAACTAAAAGCAATACTTTTGCAACCCCAAATCTTTTGATAACAAATAAATTATAAAAGAAAATATAGAAAATGACAAAGGCAGAAATTATTGCAGAAATTGCAAGTAAAACCGGAATTGAAAAGGTAGATGTACAAGAAACGGTAGAGGCATTCTTTAAAGTTGTGAAGAATTCTATGGTGAGCGGAGAGAATGTTTATGTTAGAGGTTTTGGTAGCTTTGTAGTTAAGAAAAGAGCAAAGAAAACCGCAAGAAATATTTCAAAAAATACTGCGATAATTATTCCTGAACATTTTGTTCCTAGCTTTAAGCCAGCAAAAGTTTTTGTTGATAAAGTAAAAACAGGAAATAAAGCATAATCATCATGTTAAAACCCAAACAATACATTCTCATTGGATTAGTAGCGATACTGATGGTAGTCTTGTACAGTTTGGATATTAAAGGTTTAGTCAAACCGAAAGAAAACAGAGGTATGCAAGCTACCGCAAGTGCTGATGGGCAGGCAGCATCAGCAGTTGTTACCGCAAAAAGCGTTTCTGACGTTGCTAAACAAATGATAAATGTTAACCTTGCGGCAGACATTGAAAAAATAGAGAATCAGCTAAAAGGAGCTTCGGGCGATGAGGTTTTAAAGTTGAATGAAGAATTAGCAAAAAAGTGGGATGATGTGAATCAGCCTGCTCCTGCAGGATTTGCTTATGAAGCTATTGCAGAAGCCCAACCTTCTTATGAGCATTGGTTAATTGCTGGTGATCGTTTCACTGATGGTTATCAAAACTTTAGAGATACTACAGCCACTTTAGGCTTAGTAAATAAAGCCATAGATGCTTATAATAAAGCCTTACAATTGAATCCAAATAGTTTAGAAGCTAAAACAGGTTTAGGAGTTGCTTACGTAACAGGAACACAAAATCCGATGCAGGGCATTCAACTTTTGTTAGGAGTAGTAAAAGAAGATCCTAAAAACGTAAAAGCCAACATGAGCTTAGGTTTGTTCTCCATGAAATCAGGGCAGTTTGATAAAGCTGTAAACAGATTTAAAACAGTAATTGCTGAAAAACCAACGCCGGAAGCTTGGTTTTACTTAGCTACCAGCTATGAAAACTTAGGTATGAAACCAGAAGCTATTCTTGCTTATCAAAAAAGTAAAGAATTAGCCGCTGATCCTAGCTTAAGCGATTTTGTAGATCGAAAAATCAAAGAATTAAATAAATAAAAACATTAAAAATTTAACATTATGCCAAGCGGTAAAAAAAGAAAAAGACATAAAATGGCTACTCACAAACGTAAAAAACGTTTAAGAAAAAACAGACATAAGAAAAAATAAGCTGATTTAAGCTGATATTTTTTAGGTGTTTATCCCTTTTAAAAGGGATAAACACTTTCTTATGCAATTTCATTTATTCCTCTGTTGATATAAAAGATGTTCATCATCTTTTTCTAAAAAAGTAGCTGTTGGTAAAGGAGTTAATCATTAATTCGACCCCTAGTGGGGTAACTATTGCATTGCTGCAAGACAAGCAACTTGTAGAACTAAACAAAGAGCAAATCAATAACAGTTATGCTGTTGGAGATATTTATCTAGGTAGAATCAAAAAGATTATGCCTGGATTAAATGCTGCATTTGTTGATGTTGGCTATGAGAAAGATGCTTTTTTGCATTATTTGGATCTCGGTCCACAAGTGCAATCACTGCTCAAACTGAGCAAACAAGTAAAAGGAGGCTCGTATAAAGATCGGTTATTAGATCATTTTACAAAAGAAGCCGATATAGATAAAGCTGGGAAAATATCTTCTGTTCTCAATAAAAATCAACTTATTCCGGTTCAAATTGCAAAAGAACCTATTTCTACTAAAGGTCCTCGTTTAAGTTCTGATTTATCAATAGCGGGCCGATTTGTGGTTTTAGTTCCTTTTTCTGATGTGATTTCTATTTCTAAAAAGATTAGAAGTAACACAGAGCGCTCTCGGTTAAAGAAAATTGTAGAAGGAATTAAGCCCAAAAATTTTGGTGTAATTATCAGAACAGTTTCTGAAAAAAAGGGAGTTGCCGAAATCCAAAAAGATCTTTATGATTTAATTTCTAAATGGGAAACTTTCATGAAGAAATTACCTCATACCGAACCTTCTAAAAGAATTTTAGGGGAAATGGGCCGGACATCAACTATTTTAAGAGATATTTTGAATGATGAATTCACAAATATTCACGTTGATGACCTTTCAATTTTTGAAGAAATAAAATCTTATGTACATGAAATTTCTCCTGATTTAGAGAAAATCGTAAAACTGTATAAAGGCAAAGAACCTATTTTTGAACATTTTGGGATTGAGAAACAGATCAAAGGTTCCTTCGGAAAAACGGTTAATCTGGCTGGAGGTGCTTATTTGGTTATTGAGCATACCGAGGCTTTACACGTAATTGATGTAAACAGTGGTAACCGGAATGCTAGTCCTGAAAATCAGGAAGAAAATGCGTTTATGGTAAATAAAGAAGCCGCTAAAGAAATTGCTCGTCAGTTGCGTTTGCGTGATATGGGCGGCATTGTGGTGGTTGATTTTATTGATATGCACAAAGCTCCTAATCGTAAAGATTTATTTGATTATCTGAAATCAGAAATGAATCACGATAGGGCTAAGCACACCATTTTACCTCCAAGTAAATTTGGGTTGGTGCAGATTACTCGTCAGAGAGTTCGCCCAGAAATGAACATTATAACCAATGAAAAGTGCCCTGCTTGCGATGGAACTGGAGAAATTAAAGCGAGTATTGTTTTGTTAGATGATATTACGAGCAACTTAGATTACATCTTAAATGAACAAGCCGAAAAAGGAATCACACTTTGTGTTCATCCCTATGTAGAAGCTTATATCAAAAAAGGAATCATCAACCAGCAATGGAAATGGTTTTTTAAATACAACCAGTGGATTAAAGTAAAAGCCATGTCGAGCTACTACCTCACTGAGTTTCGATTCTTGAGTAGTAAAGATGAAGAGATAAAATTATAACAAAAAGCCTTCGATATGCACATCGAAGGCTTTTTGTTAATTAAATGATAATTGGAATCTTTAATTCCTCATTTGATTTGCAATCTCACTAATAAAAATCGTACTTCGTAAGTCTAAAATCCAAAATCAAATTGGCTAAATCTAAAACTGCGTATTTCTGTCAAAGTTGCGGACATGAATCTGCAAAGTGGTTGGGTAAATGCCCATCTTGCCAGCAATGGAACACTTTTGTAGAAGAAGTGGTAGAAAAGACAAGCAATAGTGCGCCTGATTGGAAAACAGCAAGCAACAGTTTAACCCGAGCCAACAAACCTGCCAGAGTTCAGGAAATTGTTTATACGGAGGACCATCGTTTGGTTACTCCTGATAAAGAACTAAACCGAGTTTTAGGAGGAGGAATTGTAGGCGGATCTTTAGTTTTAATTGGCGGAGAGCCAGGAATTGGGAAATCAACTTTGATGTTGCAATTGGCTTTAACCATTCCAAAACTCAAAATTTTATACGTTTCTGGAGAAGAAAGCGAGCAACAAATCAAATTAAGAGCCGAAAGAATTTTACCTAACCCAGTTTCAGATTGCTATATTTTAACCGAAACTTCTACCCAAAACATCTTTAAACAAATTGAGATTCTAGAACCTAGTTTGGTGATTATTGATTCTATCCAAACTTTACATTCTGCCCATATAGAATCTACTCCCGGAAGTGTTTCTCAAGTAAGAGAATGTACTGCCGAGTTACTTCGTTTTGCCAAAGAAACTTCCACTCCTGTGTTTTTGATAGGTCATATCACCAAAGATGGCATGATAGCCGGACCGAAAATCTTAGAGCACATGGTAGATACCGTTTTACAATTTGAGGGAGACCGCCATCATGTTTACCGAATTTTAAGAGCTATTAAAAACCGTTTTGGTGCAGCATCTGAATTAGGAATTTATGAGATGTTGGGTAGCGGATTAAGAGAAGTTTCTAATCCTTCAGAAATTCTTTTATCCTTGAGAGAAGAGGCTTTGAGCGGTGTCACCATTTCTGCAACGATGGAAGGTATGCGCCCGATGTTGATTGAAACTCAGGCTTTGGTAAGCACTTCGCCCTATGGCACTCCACAACGTTCTGCTACTGGTTTTGATACCAAAAGAATGAACATGCTGTTGGCTGTTTTAGAAAAACGATGTGGCTTTAGATTAGGTGCAAAAGATGTTTTCTTAAATATTGCGGGTGGAATTAAAGTAGAGGACCCAAGTATTGATTTAGGCTTAATTGCTGCCATTATCTCCTCTTATGAGGATATGCCTATTTCTTATAAAGTTTGTTTCGCTGCAGAAGTAGGTTTATCTGGCGAAATACGAGCTGTTACCCGAATAGAACAACGTATTGCTGAAGCAGAAAAATTAGGCTTCGAGCAAATTTTCATTTCTAAGTACAACAAAAAAGGTCTAGATCTCAAAAAGTATCAAATCGAGATTAAAACCGTCTCTAAAGTTGAAGAAGTTTTTAACCTTCTTTTTGGTTAATCTACGCCATTTAAATAAAAATTATCTTCGCTAAAACCTTTTAAATTTTTTCTTGTTGCATAGAAGTTTATCAATAATCAATCGTTTGATTAATTTTTAACTATTGATAATCAGCTAATTATAAAAGCTGACAATAAAATGAAAGTCGTTAATCAATCGATTAATTAGTTTTGAAGCCGAAATGACAATAACAGAAGAAAAACACGAAAAGAAAGACCACATTATTGAAATAGCAGAAAAGCTATTTTCTGAACTAGGTTATGACGGTGCTTCTACACGTCTCATCGCACAGGATGCAGGTGTAAACATGGCTATGCTCAATTATTACTTTGGAGGTAAAGAAGGTTTGTATTTGGCAATTTTTGAGAAAAGAATTGGAGAATCTAAACTTCAACTACAATCCTTAAATAATGAAGCCATATCCTCTTTTGAAAAGTTGAATAAGTGTATTGAAAACTATGCGGATAAAATGATGGCAAACTCTTGTTTTCAGAAAATCATTTACAGAGAAATGAGCCTTACACAAAGATCATCAGTTACCGATAAGATTATCCAGCTTTTATCAGAAAATGCACTTGAAATAAAAAAAATTCTATTGGATGGTATTGCCAATGGAAGTTTTGCTGAAGTAGATGTAGATATGCTGATTGCCACCATGTTTGGTACCAAATCTTACCTCATTAACTCCTCTCAAATGGCTTCTTTTTTAATCGGTAAAGATATTACTGACCCAAAAGTGCGAGAAGAAGAGGTAAAACCTCGTTTAAAAGACCACATGAAAAAAATGTTCAAAGCTTATTTAACAAAATCGTAATGAAGAAAATTAATCATACCATAAATCACATCATCTTCAAATACATGGTTCGCATGATAAGTAAATACGGAATCATGTCTTTATTAGTTACCGCCCCATTAATCAATTATGCACAAGAAAAAAAGGTTTTAAGTTTAGATGAAGCTATCCAATTGGGTTTAGCCAATAGCAAGACTTTACAACTTTCAAAAGCTAAGGTTGAAGAAGCTGTTTCGGTCTATCATCAAACTTTAGATAAAGCTTTACCTAGTGCCAAAGCAAGTGCTATTTACAATCATGCAGAAATACCTAACAACACTTTGCAATTAGGCGGTGGAAACCCAATTCGTTTACCATCAAGTGCTGATGCTTATTTAGGAACTTTATCTGTCAACGAACTTATTTTTGCTGGCAACAAGTTAAAGTATGCAAAAGAAAGTACCGATTTACTCAAGAAAATTGCCGAATTAGATGTAGATAATAACAAAGAAGAGGTTACGCTTTCCATCATCAATTCTTATCTCAATTTGTACAAATTAGCCGCTAGCAAAAAGGTAGTTCAGCAAAATTTAGATGCTTTAGATAAACAATATCAACAAACCAAAAGGTTTTTTGATCAAGGTTTAGTGACCAAAAATGATGTTTTACGTTTGCAGCTTCAAAAATCAAATATTGCTTTAACCGGTTTAGATATCGATAAAAATCTGCATATCGTAAATTATAACTTAGCTATTTTATTAGGTTTACCAGAAGCTACAGAGATAGAAACCACCGATTTAAATTTAAATCCAAATCAAGCTACTTCATTTGCCACGTTTATTGATAGCGCAATGAATAACAGGGTGGAGTTAAAACAGCTCGATTATCGTTCACAAATTGCGGACAAAAATATCCTTTCGCTTAAAGCGGATAAATTACCCACATTAGGTGCAGGTTTTGGCGCTTATTATGTAAACCCGAGTGGTAGTTTTATCCCTTCCCAAAACCAATTTATTACGCCAGTAACTCTAGGTTTAACCCTTTCTTGGAATATCGGCAACTTATGGACAAGTAAGAATAAAGTTGCAGAAGCTACTATTCAGAAGCGTGAAACCGACATCAGCAAAAGCATTTTGCTAGATCAAGTGAAGTTAGAAATCAATAGAAATTTCCAAAACTATCAGCAAGCCTTAGACAAAATTGAGGTGTTAAACACCGCGATTGAGCAAGCGCAAGAAAATGATGACATCGTTCAATCAAAATACAATAATAACATCGCTTCTGTAACGGATAGAATTGATGCAGATACTCAGCTTTATCAAGCAAAAATCAATTTAGAAATAGCTAAAGCTGATGCTGAATTGGCTTACTATAACTTATTAAAATCATCAGGACAAAAATTAACTCGTTAAAAAACCTTCAATATCAATAACATGGAAAATACGCAACCAAAGAAAAAATCAAATAAAGTTATCCCTATTATTTTAGCGGTGATCATCTTAGTAGGTGGTTTTTTCGGAATCAAAGAATATATCTATTATAATAATCATGTTGACACAGATGATGCCCAAATTGATGGCGACATCAGCCCGGTAGTGGCGAGAGTGGGCGGTTATGTAGATTCGATATACTTCGAAGAAAACCAACACGTAGAAGCCGGACAACTTTTGGTAAAGTTGGATGACCGAGACTTTAAAATCAGATTAGAACAAGCTAAAGCAGGTAAATTATCGGCGCAAGCCAATGTGGGTGTGAGCCAAAGTGTAGTAAGTACAACTTCTGCCAGTATCGGCACTGCAAGAGCAAATGTAGTAGCGGCACAAGCAAGAGCAGATAAAGCCAATAAAGATTTTGCTCGTTACCAAAATCTAATTAAAGACGGTTCAATCCCACAACAATTATTTGATCAGGCTAAAGCCGAAAAAGATGCTGCGGATGCTAACTTACAAGCTGCAAAAACACAATATGAAGCGGCTCAACGCCAGGTAAATACTAGTGAATCTCAAGTTGCTGCGGCAACAACCGGTATCGATCAAAGATTAGCAGATATTGATTTCGCGGAATTGCAACTATCCTATACCAGAATTACTGCACCAACCAGTGGAATTGCTTCTAAAAAGAATATCCAAATTGGTCAGTTAGTGCAACCCGGACAGTCATTATTTGCAATTGTAAATGATAGTAGTTTATATGTTACTGCAAATTTTAAAGAAACCCAGCTAGAAGATTTAAAAGAAGGACAATTGGTAGATATCATAGTAGATGCCTTCCCTGATGTAAAGCTAACCGGACATATCTACAATTTCTCGCCAGCAACTGGGGCTAAATTTTCCTTATTACCTCCAGACAATGCCAGTGGAAACTTCGTAAAAGTAATCCAACGTATTCCTGTAAAGATTAAAATAGACAAGAACAACATCATGAATAGATTAAAACCAGGAATGAGTGTTAATGTATCTGTGCATATTAAATAAAAGATTTTATGGCCGAAAAAGGATTAAAAAAGTGGGTAATTACCATCACCGTAATTACCGCCTCACTTTTAGAGCTGATTGATACCACTATTGTTAACGTTTCTTTACCTCAAATTCAAGGTAATTTAGGCGCAACTTTAGAGGATATTGCATGGATAACAACCGGCTATGCAGTGGCAAACGTAATCATATTACCCATGTCGGGCTGGCTGGGAGAAACATTTGGAAGAAAAAATTATTTCCTCACCTCTATCATCATCTTCACCATAGCTTCTTTTTTATGTGGTAATGCCACTTCTTTAGAAGAATTGATTTTATTTAGAGTGATACAAGGTTTTGCTGGTGGAGGATTAATTTCTACCGCACAAGCTATCTTATTAGAAACTTGGCCTCCGGAAGAAGTGGGAACCGCTACCGCGATGTTTGGTTTAGGTGCCGTAGTTGGACCAACCCTAGGACCAACCATTGGTGGTTACATTACAGACCACTTTTCATGGCCTTGGATTTTCTATGTAAATATTCCAGTTGGAATTATCGCGGCATTCTCCACCTACTTGTTTGTAAAAGAAACACCAAAAGCAGCAAAAGGAAGAAAAGTAGATTGGTGGGGCATCATATTATTGGCCGTTACCGTAGGAAGTTTACAAACCGTTTTAGAGAAAGGCGAGAGCGAAGATTGGTTTGCAACGGGATATATTATTTTGTTAACTGTAGCTAGTATCATTGGATTTTTCTTATTTATCTGGAGAGAAACCACTGTAGAACACCCAGTAGTGAACTTTGATATTCTCAAGAAAAGAAGTTTCTCCATAGGGATGTTTACAAGTTTTATTTTAGGATTTGGGCTTTATGGTTCCGTATTTATATTTCCCGTCTTTTGCCAAAACCTGCTTGGGTTTACCCCGCTACAAACGGGACTGATACTTTTACCAGGAGGTTTAGCAACTATTTTCATGATGCCATTTATTGGGAAAATGCTGAAAAATGGAGTTCCTGCTCAATTAATGGCTACCTTAGGTTTATTCTTGTTCTTTATCTTTCTAATGATGCTGAGTAATTCATCTTTACTCTCCGGAACAGGAGATTTCTTCTGGCCGCTCATTATCCGAGGTTTAGGTTTGGCATTCCTATTTGTACCACTCACCACTTTAGCTGTACAAGATTTACGTGGACGAGAAATTGGACAAGGTACCGGTTTGAATAATATGGGCCGTCAGTTAGGTGGTTCGTTTGGAATTGCCGCATTAACCACCATTATTCACTTAAGACAAGGGATGCATAGGAACAACTTATTGACTAACATCAATGAATATAATAGTGCGTTTGTAGAAAGATTTCAGATGATGACCAAAAGCTTTATTGCTAAAGGATATGGAGTTTTAGACGCACAACATGCCGCCATGAAAGCCATTGATGGAGAAGTTTTAAAGCAAACTTTTCTGATGACCTATTTAGATGCTTATTGGTTAGTGGGAATTATTATGGTGAGTTGTATTCCTCTTTTATTCTTACAAAAATTCAAGAAGAATGCGGCTATTCCGGTAGATGCACACTAGATACCATAAATAACCAAAGCCGCTTTGATGATGAAGCGGCTTTGGAATTAACAATTAAAACCTATTAAATCCTAAAAGAATGAACTTTTAGGGATGATTAACCTTACTACGAATTTAACAATTTAACTTGCTCTAAAGCAAATTAAATTTTATTTTTTGTGGAATAATCTTTCCACAAAATTTACCCTACTGTCCAAGTTTATTCAAACTTCTCTCCGTTACAACTTCACACTAATCAAATAAAAAATACCAAGAACTAGGTATTTTTTGGAGTTCTTCTTTTTTCTAAATTGAGTTAGGAATCATCAATATCTTTTTGCTAACTGTGCATCATCTTTACCCGCAATATTAAAATCCTAAACTCATGAAACTAAATCCAAAAATTTTGCTCATTTGTGCTGCTTTACTGCTATTAAATTTTAATAGTTCGGCAAAAGCACTTCCAAATCACCAAAATCATCTTGTTTATACAGATGATAAAGATGCTATCCAATCTGTTGTGATGAAATTTTTGACTGCTTTACATGATTTTAATTTCGAGGAAGCAAAAAAATACACTTTACCAGACAACAAAGAGTTTTTTGAAATGATGGAGCATTTCTCTAAAGACCCTAATGCAAAACAAAACCCCATTCCTACCATTAAAGATGTTCAAATTGAAGGAAACAAAGCAAGTGTAACCCTAAGCTCTCCTCCAATGATGAAACTAGAGAAAGAAAATGGACAATGGAAAATTGATGTTAGAATGAAACCGCTACCTAAAGAAAATTAACATGGAATCTACAAAAAAGAAAAGTGCTTTGCCTTTTAACTCCTCACAAAACAAGATTCTTAAATATCTGAACTATAGCTTTTATGTTTTCGCAGCTATCGGAATTATCTTTTTTCTATCAATCAGTGGCCTTATTCCAACCTCGATAATAGACTCCATATTTTGGTTTTTAACTGTCTTAGGCTCTGTGGTAGTAGTAATTATGATTGGATTCTTCAGCTTTATGATTTCGGGCTTCTTAATCCATTTTATCCAAATGCAAACAGTTTATGGCATAAGTAACTTAGAGGTGGATGGAAAAATCATTCTTGATATTAGAGATAAAAGTAAAACAGGCAGCTTAGTCTTTTTTCTAATTTCGGCAGGATTTGTGACTTTAGTAAACCTCATTCTTTTTAAAACAGATACCATATTTGATGCCGTTCAAATTGCAACTTTCGATTTAAATGACAGATTAATTTTTGGCTTCTTTTACTTTTTAAGTCACTTTCTGTTTATCTATTTTGGATTTAAGATGCTTAAAGACGAACCCTATTTTGCCATTTCGGAAAAAGGATTTTTGTATAATCCAGCTGGGATGTCATACGGGATGGTACTCTGGGATGATGTTTCATCCGTAAAAGAAAGTACAATTATGTATTCAACTTTTGCAGGTGCACATCAAGTAGTTCCAAGAGCTGTGATTTGCGTTGGTTTAAAAAATCCAGAAAAGTATTTGAAACGCTACAATTTTGTTTTAAGAACGCTGATCAGATTAATCAATAAATTTAATCGATATCAAACTGAAAATCCTTCAGATTTAATCATCGCAAAAAATGTGATAGCTCATGATTACGAAGCTATTATTGCTCTAATGAATAAGTACGCTAAGTAAAAAAATCAAGAGCGATGATTCATCGCTCCTGAAAGATTTATTTTATTTGGTTAAGCTAACTAATCCACCTTTTTTACTATCTACTGTAATGGTGTATTTAGATCCTCCGTTCACGATCCATCTTACCACCACTTTATTCATACCAGGAATGTTATCTACCTTAATATGGGCAGGATCATTCTTTTGCTCGGTAGCGATATTTAAATCTTTATCTTTTACCACCATGCCCGCAATTACTTTTGCTCCCGATAGTGAAATCACATCTGGCACTTCAATATGGTATTTTAAATCTTGGGAAGCATGTGTAGGCATCATTCTTACGTTGGCTACAGTGGCGGTCACTTGCTTTAAACCACTTCCTAAATCTTTCACTTCCACGTCACTAATTTCTAGTTTAGGCGTTTCGAAACAATGATAAAAAGTAAAGGCCATGTTACGATGCGCATCCGATTCTAACAAAAATCCGGGATGCATCCTGCCAAAATTCTTTTTGAAACCACCAATTTCAATATCGCCATATTGCGGATGATGATAAGGTTTCCAATCTACAAAAGCATCGTTAAACAATAAATCTTTATTAAATTGATAAGGTGTGGCGCTATTACGCCCTTCATCATCTGGCTTATCATACATCAAGAAATTATTCCATAGCTCATTAGAGAAAGTATAGATTCCTCTATCTCCGTAAAACCAATCCAACTCGCCGCCAAACACAGAATACAAATCTTTATAAACCACCAAATATTTGTATCCTGGAATTAATTCCTCTCCTTTTTTACCTAAAGCATCATATACTTGAACATCCTCACGATTATATGTTCCTTCATCTTCTGCCGCTCCCGGGCCACGTAAAATCATCCCACCATTATTATGGTAAGATTGCGCCGCGGCAATATTTGGGTGTTTCATCACAAAATCAGCCACTGCTCTATTTTCGGGTAAGGAGAAAGGATACTTGTAAGCCCCGCTTTGGATGTAATTCGGTTGCCAATTCCAAGCCCAGTCACGGTTAGGGTCATAATAACCTTCACCATCTTCATTTACTAAACCATCACCATCGTTATCAATACCTTCCCAACCTAACAGATCGTAATCACCTTTTTCATCCGGGCCTACCCTAATCATTCTTCTTGGGTTGTCAGGATCTATCGTATATCGTCCATTTGGATCTTTTCTTCTCATCATGGTGATATTTCCATCGCCATCCAAATCATCAAATCCATCCTCATTTACGGCTCCGTCTCGGTCGTTATCTACCGGAATCATCCCAGACCGTGGCGAGTTAGCATTATTAGGTTGATGGATGAAATTATCTCGGCCATCTGGATTGATGGAAGGAACGATGTAAAAGATTTTATCATGTAATAAATCTCTGATGAACTTATTCTCGCCAAAAGACTCGGCTAAATACCAAGCCGTATAAGAAGCGAATTCCGTTCCTTGAATTTCATTAGAATGGATATTTCCATCGATGTACATTCCAGGCTTTCTGTCTGGGTCTCCGCCCGATTTATAATCGGTAATGGCTAAAAGAATCAAATCTCTGCCTTGTGCTGTTTTACCTATCACCTCTAATTTCACTAAATCAGGATAAGCCTTTGCTAGTTTTTTTGCGATTTCTACATGGCCTTCATAGTCGTAATATCTATTCCAGCTTATTTCTACTTTTGGATGTTCTGGCGTTCCAGAAGCTTTAAAAATTTGACCAGGTTCTTGTGCTGATGCGGTTAAAACACAACCTGAAATCACTATGGTATTGATGAGTTTTTTGATATTGATTTTCATGATTACAGATTAAAGGTTTAACGAAATGGTTTTCTTTCCGTTTGCCGGACTCTCTATGGTAATGGTTACTTTGCCGCTGGCTTTTAACAACCAACTTAAGGGCTCGCTTCCGTAACCCACAATGGCATCAATAGTTTGGTTGGCTTTACCCGCCAAAACTTGTCCATTACTCTGCAACGTAACATGAATGTCCTTTACCCAATTGGTCTTTTCCCCAACTTTGGTTTGTGTAGCCAAAGCACCCGTATTGATGACGTCTAAACTGATGCGAGTAATTCCATCATCCAACTTCTCCGTCTTCACATGAGCAACATCTAAATTAGGAGCCATTTTAGCTAAAGCCTCGATAAAAGTGGTATGCTCTTTCACCAATTCTGGAACCATTTTATAAGGCGGGTTCATCATCACAAAAGGATCAACACCTCCAACTTCTACCTTTTGATTAGGGAAATCAGGATGTTTAACCACTGTCCACGGGGTAAAAGAACCTTCAATTTTTTGCTGTTGGGCCCATCTTAAATAATTGGCTTCTCCATTTTTGTCGGTGAGTGCTTTTTGTTTTAAAGTGGTATCGGGTTTGGTTTGTGGCACCCACCAACCCGGAGTGCTGAAGCTAAATCTACCATAATGAAAATAAGCCCAATCGGCAAAATCACCGTGTAAATTTGGTGTTTCAGGAGCATTTTTCTCTTTTATGATTTGATGATACGTTTTAGAAACCAACTGATTCACATCCACATCATCTTGGTACCAACTACTAATAATCCGCTTACTTACGCCTGCTTTATTAAAACTGACTGGCTTAGATAAATTGTTATAAGGACCAAATGAAACTACGGCATAAACGTTGTATGCATTGAAAAGGAAATCTAACAAAGCTCTGTTTTCTTTTTCTGAAACCATGTGCTCTCCAGAACCTGACACAAAGTTGGGGTAGTTATAACTCATGTTCTTATTGAAAGCTACACCGCCTTCTCCGTCTTCATTAAACGCTCCGTCATGATCATTATCTATTCCCTCGGTAAATAATAAATATTTACCCTTTTCCCCTTTGCTTACATCCGCTTTTACCATTATTCTAGGATCCTCAGCAGAGGTCATCCATTCGCCGGTGGGGTCTTCTACTCGCATCATGGTAATTTCTCCATCCCCATTTAAATCCTCGAAACCATCTTCATTCACTTTTCCGTCGCGGTCATCATCAGTAGCTTTTGCATTTCCGCTTCTGGCGTATTTAAGCTTAGCAAAATATTGCTCGGTAGCATCCGGACTCATATTAGGAAAAACATAGAATGTTTGCTGATTGAGTAAGTTTTTGATGCTATCTGTTGTTGATTGTGCTAATAAATCTTCGGCAAAACCCATGGCTAGCTCCACACCTAAAAGATGACTTCCTTCTACACCGCCAACCACGGCAATAGCTGGTTTTTCTGCGGTATTTCCTGTGCCGATGGTAATCATCCAAATGTCTTTATTCCCTAAAGTTTGGGTTAAGGATTTTACTTTCACTAATGAAGGATACTGCTTTGCCAAAGCCTGCACTCTGTTTGAAAGTGCTGCATAAGTACTGTAATCTTGCGCCATGGCGCCACTTAATGTTACAGCAAAAGCAAAAAGTGTGACGTAAAACTTTCTGATCATGTTTGTTAAGTTTAGTAAGGTAATTAGAAAAGAACCCAAGTTCTATTTGTAATAATAAAAAATATTATTCAGGAGAAATGTAAAGAGTTTAATACTTAAGCTCAGAATTGATGAGAATTTGGTGAGAGAAAAGCAATAGAATTACAAATCAACAATTTTATTTTTAATGGCATAAAGCACTAAACCCACTCTGCTTTTTACTTCCAATTTTTCAAAAAGTTGGTCTCGGTAACCGTCAATTGTTCTCACGCTTAAACACATTTTATCTGCAATTTCTTTATTGCTTAATTGTTGGCAAAGGAGTTTTAAAAATTGAATCTCGTTATCATTCAACTGCACTCCGGCTATTGGTTTTTTTGAAAAACTTTTCTGAATTACTTTATTGATAGATTTAGAATAGTACACTTCGTTTTCTGAAACCGTTTGGAGTGCATCAATAAATTCTTGCTGATTAGCATCTTTTAAAATGTAGCCCTCAACACCAGCTTTAATCATTTTCATCACGGTAGGTTCATCAGAAAACATAGAAAGAATAACGATTTTTATTTCAGGATGATGGACTTTTAAAAATTCTACTACCTCAAAACCATTCTTATCTGGCATTTTGATATCCAAAAGGAGAATATCTGGTTTGATTTTACCTGCAATACGCTCCAACAATTCGGTTCCGTTGCTGGCTTCATAAATAATCTCATACTCGGGCAAATCTTTTAAAAGTGCGGTTAAACCACTTCTAAAAAGTTGATGATCATCAGCTAATGCTACCTTAATTTTTTTCATTGATTGGGTGATAAGGTACTTGTAAATTAATGATAGAGCCTTGGTTTTGAGTAGATGAAATATCCAAAGTTGCGTTTAGCAATTTTGCTCTTTTTTGGATGTTGATTAATCCAGAACCTCGTTTTGCTTTGGCTTCATTTATATCGAAACCCAAACCATCATCTTTAATTTGCAACGCTAAAAACCGATTGGTATAGTTTAAACTCACTTCCAATTTACTTGCTGAGGCATGTTTGATGATATTATTGATGCTCTCTTGAAAAATACGAAAAATCAATAGATTAAATTGGTCTGAAAAGCTGCGTTCTTCGCCATATTTTAAAAAAACAACTTCTAAAGTTTTACTTTGGCTGATTTTGTTCAACTCATTTTTAACACTCTCTGCTAAGCCAAACTTTTTAATAAACTCATAGCTTAAACTTTTAGAAAGGTTGCGAAGGTCTTTAATTACTTCGGTTACCAATTCTTGGCTGCTCCTAATTTTTTCTTCCAGTTCACTCGGCTCGAGTGTTTTGTTGAGGCTCAAATTAAGTTTGAGAAAAGATAAAACCTGACCAATATTATCATGAATTTCTTCAGAAATATAAGCAAATGTTTCTTCTTGGATTTCTATTTGAGTTTGCAACAATTCTTGTTGAAAAGCCACTTTTAGATTCTCATTTTGCTGTTTCAATTGCGCTCTCTTTTTAATAAAAAGCAGGAAAAACAATAGCACAAAAACTACAATAACCACCAAAATGATACTGGCAATGATAATGGCGCTAATTATATCTCCTGAGGCTTTTTCCATTTTATCAAAGCTATTGAAACACAGGCATAAAGTATGATGCTTAAACAGCGAGGAACAAAATTATACAATGATACTCCTCCAATATTTAAGTGATGCTCGTGAATATAATTGAATAAGGAGAATGTAATTGATATCCCCGAGTAGAAGATTAAAATACCAGACGCAAACCATAAACCGCTTTTAATTATTGGACTATTCAAATCAACATCATCTAATAAGCACCTATAAAAGTAATACAATGCTAAAATAACCATCATAATTGATGAAATTAGTAATAACGGTACAATAAAGCCTTCGCTTAGAATTACAAATAGGATGTTTAAAACTAAATAGATCAGTGCGACCGCAAAAAATATGTTTTTTAGTTTCTCGCTATTAATTAGTTTAAAAAATATAAAGCCATAAAAATAATTTGTTGTAGGTAACAGTATACTAAAAATCCAGTAGGTAGATGTCCCGTAGTTTTCATAAATAATAGTTGAACTCAATTCACAAATAGAGGTGAAGAGTAAAAACGGAATAAACCAAACCATAAAAGTATTTTTAAGCTTTCGGTAGTAAAATAATGCTACCAAGAATGCTGAAAACTCTAAATAGTAAGTACTAATCATGGATAAAGAGTCCCTATGTTGTAAGGATTAATTAATTCGCTGCCATCTTGATTAGTCCTTACTCTAGATTTTTTAGCCATTTCTCCTTTATAATAAGGCCATAAAAATACGGTTAATCTATTCTCCAAATCTTTTGCTCTATGCTCATTATCAATTGCTTCTGGGGTATAAGCGCCAAAACGAATTCTTATAGCGTCAACTTCGTTAACATCCAAACTTTCTAGCCATTTTTTTAAGCTATCTAATTTAAAGCCAACAGCATCTGTTTTCATCATGTCCTTAATTTCTCCAACTCTATAAAACTTTACTCTTTCTCTTTTAAAGTTATAGAGATTAACACAAGCTAATGCAACTTTACTATCTACAGGTTTATCAAGGGCAGCGCCTTTTTGCTTACTAAAATATTGATCATAAAAGGCAATTTTCATTTTATCCTCATTGGATGTACAAGCTGTAAAAAATAAAGCCACTAAAATAGCTAAGAAGTAATAATTAGTTTTTTTATCCATGATTTTAAGATTTTAATGAATTTAAAATTAACCATTAAGAAACTAAATATAAACTGTGATTACACTTTTTTTAAAAGGTGTTTTAACGGTGCCAATTTGGGTGCTTCCACTCGAAAAAAAATCAACCCTTCGCCTTAGCTTAGTTTTATAAAAAAATAGAATTATGGAAGCTATTTATACAGATGAGGTCATCACCATTGCTCATTATCCTGAGCTTAATACTTTATCAGGAAATTGGAATAACTGCCAAAATCCAGATCAATACATTTCTGGGATTAAAAATTTTAAAGAAGCTTTTTATAAAACTCAACCCAAAAATACTTTTTGGGATCATCAAGATTTTCAATTGCCCTTAAATGATTATTTGCAAAAATGGACAGATAGTTTTTTACATCAACCTTTAGCAAAAGAAGGTTTTCATGGTAAAGTAGGCATTAATGTTGGGCATAATATGGCTTCGGCTTTTAGTCTTGATCAGCTCTATGAACAAGGAAAATATCCAATGAATTTTAGGTTTTTTAAAAACAAAGAACTTGCCTTTAATTGGTTGGCAAAGTCACAATATGAGGCAAAACATTTAAAAGTTCCAGATATTCATTTCAAAGAAAATAAAAACGGTAAGGTTGAATTAGCCTTAGAGATAGCAGCCGAAGAATTTCATGAATATGTAACACTATTTAAGCAAATGCTGCAAAATAGAAAGTTTAGTATTTCACATGCCCAATACTTTTATATGCTAACGGATAGGGAAAGAGAAATCTTAAAAATGGTGATTAAAGGTTTGAGCAATGCTGAAATTGCGGATCAACTTTTTATTTCTGTAGAAACAGTGAAAACTCATAGAAAGAATATTTTGGCAAAATTAAACTGCCGTAATGCTTGCGAATTAACCAATTTTAAGGTTTTCTTTTCTATTTAATAATTTGTGTTTAGGTTTAGGTTAGGAGCCAGGAGTAAAATTACTTCCGGCTCTTTTTTTTGAGACTGAGCTAAGGTGGTTATTTCAAATTCTCTTTAAACAGTTTGTAAATTCTCGAAAATTCATCACGCCAACTGGTGGCTTGCTCAAAGCCATGATCTTCTACCGGGAAAACCGCTAGTTGCCAATTATCCTTTTTTAACTCAATGAGCTTTTTAACTATTGGATTAAATGGCACAAAGTTCTTCTACAAAAATGTTACGAGGATGACGATTTCAAATCGTGTTTTAAAACAATAGTCAGGCTAAATCCTTAATTTTAAAATCATCAAAAAGAAAATGAGAACAATTAAAAAAATACATCCAGCAGCATATACACCTATCGCCTATCTAAATACTTATACGGCTTTACCTACTGGAAGCTTAGATTATCTTGATCCTTTTCTGCTTTTGCACCATCATGGGCCGCAGATTTTTGAGAAAAATAATCCCGGTTTGCCATTTGGTCCGCATCCACATCGTGGATTTGAAACGCTCACTTATATCATCAAAGGAGATATCGCTCATCAAGATTCTAGCGGAGGCGAGCATGTAAATGTGGATGGCGGTGTGCAATGGATGACTGCCGGCAGCGGATTAATTCATTCTGAAGTTTCTTCCGAAGATTTCATCAAAAACGGCGGTGAAGAAGAAATTTTGCAGCTTTGGATGAACCTTTCGGCCAAGCATAAAATGGTGAAACCACATTATGTAGGTTTAAATTATGATGAGATTCATCATTTTGATTTAGATGATGGAAAAGTGACTGTTGATTTAATCTCGGGAGAAATGGAAGGTCATAAAGGACCGATTGATTCGCTAAGTGGTTTAACCATGACCAGCATCCGCATGAAAAAAGATGGGAAAATCAGTCTTGATATCCCAAAAGAAAATCAGATATTCTTTTATGTGGCTAAAGGAAAGTTGATGGTAAATGGTAAAGAAGTAGCTATGCATAATTTAGTTCAGTTTGATTTTACAGATGGAGCTGTAGAAGTTGAGGCTCTGAAAGAAGCGTACATTCTTTTTGGGCATGGAAAGCCTTTTAATGAGCCGGTTGTATCTCAAGGACCATTTGTAATGAATACGGAAAAAGAAATTATGGAAGCTTATCAAGATTACCGAAGTGGAAAAATGGGTTCTTGGGGAAAATAATTTTTAAATCCTACGCAAACAAAATATTGAATTTGAGGTATTTTTAACTGAGGATGCACCGAGACAAAATTTGAAGGCCCTGAACTGTTCGGGGCTTTCTTTATTTAAATTGATTTGTATTAATCCTGTCACTAAAAGTCCTGATCTCAAAAAACTATCTTAAATTTAATTTTTCAAAAATTTAAGATGAAACACTATTTATTTTCACTGCTGATGTTGCCTTTGGCCCTTACAGCAAACGCACAAGAAGATTCCGTAACTTATAAAGATTATCAACATGCTGAAAGTTTTTTGAATTACCATACTTCAAAACTGGTAGATGGTGGCAATGTTCGCCCGAATTGGATAACAGGAGACTTATTTTGGATGATTGACCAAAAACCTTCTGAAAAAGATTTTTTCATCATTAATCCAACAAAAAAATCAAAAGTTAAAGCTTTTGATCAGGTTAAATTAGCTGCTGCATTAGCAAAAGCTACGGGTAAAACTATTGATGCCGCAAATCTTCCTTTTAATGAAGTGGCGTTTTCTGGGGATTTAAAAACCGTATTCTTTTTTAATGATGGCAAAAGTTGGCGCTATGAAATTAAATCTAATCAACTTGCGCCCGATTTAGAGCAAACGGTTAAAGCTGCATCCAACTCAACTTACAGAAGAAGAGGAGCAGAAAATGGGGTAGTTTCTCCTAATGGGAAATTACTAGCCTACCTAAAAGAGGATAATTTATGGTTGCGTGATTTAACTTCAGGTACTGAAAAACAACTCACTTTTGATGGCATCAAAGATTTTGGTTACGCTACAGATAATGCAGGTTGGGTACATAGTGATGCCGCCATTTTACGTTGGTCGCCAGATTCTAAAAAGATAGCCACCTTTAAGCAAGACCAAAGAGCAGTAGGAGAAATGTATTTATGGACCACCAACGTTGGTCATCCGAAGTTAGAAGCTTGGAAATATCCTTTAGTTGGTGATGCACATATCCCAATGATTACCAGAGTGGTGATTAAGGTAGATGAACCTAAAGTGATTACGCTTCAAGTTGCGCCAGACCCTCACAGAGCCACTTTGAGTGATAACATTTCTAGTAGTGGCACTTTTGATGATGTAGATTGGTCTGCCAATGAATTGGCTTTTGTTTCTACCTCGAGAGACCATAAAATTGAGAAGTTTAGAATTGCAGATGCCAATACCGGAGCCGTTCGTGAAGTATTTCAGGAAGTAGTTCCTACGCAGTATGAATCTGGTCAGGGCGCCATCAATTGGCGTTATTTAGCTCAAACCCACGAAATTATTTGGTATTCTGAAAGAGATAATTGGGGGCATTTATACCTTTACGATTCTGAAACTGGAAAGCTAAAAAATAAGATTACTGAGGGTGATTATGTAGTTACGCAGTTACTTAAAGTAGATGAGAAAAAAAGAGTTTTGTATTTCTTAGCCACTGGAAAAGATGCTAAAAACCCTTATTTCGAACACTTTTTAAAAGTTGATTTTGATGGAAAAAATCTTCAAGATTTGACTCCTGAAACTGGAAATCATCAGATTATTTTTACGCCATCAGAAAATTACTTCGTTGATAATTATTCTCAGCCAGACGTTGCAACAGTTAGTAGTTTAAAGAATTTAGACGGGAAACTTTTGATTAATCTGGCTAAAACCGATATATCAAGATTAATTGCATCTGGTTGGAAAGCCCCAACTCCTGTTACTTTAAAAGCTGCAGACGGCAAAACTAATATTTACGGTTTGATTTTCACGCCAACACAAATGGTTGCTGGCAAAAAATATCCTGTGATTGATTATATCTACCCCGGTCCACAAGGTGGAAGCGTAGGTTCTTGGTCGTTCATCGCTTCTCGTGGTGATCATCAGGCTTTAGCCGAGTTAGGTTTTATTGTGGTAGTAATTGAAGGAACTAGCAATCCACTGCGCTCAAAAAGTTATCATGACATGAGCTACGGAAATATGTCTATCAATACCTTGCCTGATCAAATTGCGGGCATTAAACAATTGGCAGAAAAATATCCAATGGATTTAGACCGAGTAGGCATTTGGGGACATTCTGGAGGTGGTTTTGCTACCGCTTGTGCGATGTTTACATATCCGGATTTCTTTAAAGTGGGTATTTCTGAATCTGGAAATCATGACAATAGGAATTATGAGGATGATTGGGGCGAAAGATATGATGGTTTAGCAGAAAATGTAGATTATGCAGCGCAAGCGAATCAGCTCTATGCTAAAAACTTAAAAGGAAAATTATTGTTGGCCCATGGTTTAATGGATGATAATGTACCTCCATCTAATACTTTTTTAGTGGTTGATGCCTTAGAAAAAGCCAATAAAGACTATGATTTAATAGTTTTCCCTAATAGTCGTCATGGTTATGGAGCTTTTGGTCCTTATATGATGCGCCGCAGATGGGATTATTTTGTAGAGAACTTAATGGGTAAAAAACATCCAAAAGAGTTCCCTTTAAAAGGAACACCTTTAGATAGGAATTGATTTTAGTTCTAAGAAATACGACAAGATACAAAATCCCCCCACAGGGGTATTGATTTAATTGAATGATAGCTTTTTTACATTAAAAAAACATGATGAAAAAACTATTATTCTCTCTTGTCATCTTATCGATGATCAGCTTCATTTCTTGCGAAAAAGATGAAGTGAAAGTTGCAAAACTAAATGTCACGGTTAAAAATGCGGCAGGTATCGCTCAAAGTGATGTATATGTAGAACTTTTTGATCAATTAACTTTAGAAACTGAATCTGAAAAATATACAGATTCTAATGGGAAAGCTACATTTTCTCTGAAAGGGGATAAACTTTACAGTGTTTATGCTGAAAAAGGAAATTTAGCCGGTGGATTTAAAATCATCAACATTTTGTCTTCAGGTAAAGAATATGAAATTAGCGTTACCATTAATTAATGATACTAGCCAAAAGCTGAAACTAGCTTTTGGCTAGTTTATTAATCTAAACTCATCTCCAAAATAATATTTGTCAAGTCAGGAAATTCCTTAAGTAACTCCTCTTTTTTAGCCATCTCAAAATCGGCAAAATCAAAACCTGGTGCAACGGTACAACTTACCAAACCAAAACCTTCGTAGTTTTTCATCCTTGAGGCAAACCAAGTATTTGCAGGGATGGTGGCTTGCAAAACTTCTCCGTTTGCTAAATCATTCCCTAAAAAAATTGATACCAATTCTCCGTTTTGGATGGATAAAATCTCTAATGGTTCACCAATATGATGAAACCAATGTTCATCTGATTTGATGCGATGAAAATGAGACTTATTCTCCTTCTCTAACAAAAAATAAATAGCCGTTGAAACATTTCTTTGATTCCCGTCTGAGTTAGGAATAAAATCCGCAGAACGATAAGTTTCTTTGTAAAAACCACCTTCAGGGTGAGGTAGCATTTCTAATTTTTTAATCAAATAATCAACGCTAAAATCCATTTCTCAAATAAATAAAATGCGATAAAATATCAATCTTCTATTAAATGATTAAAACTCGTCATCCTTTCAAGATGAATACAAAAAGTATTAATCCAGCCATTGCCTTTAACCAGCTTTCCATTTTCATACCTGAAGAACTGATACCCTAAATCGGCTAAAAAATCCTTTGTCTCTTCTTTTAATGCTTCTATGAGCAGAATAGGTTTAAAATTTTCTAGGGTTTTCCTACTGCCGTTTAACACCTGCTGCTCAAATCCTTGAACATCTAATTTGATAAAAAACGGACTCAATTTCTGATCATCTAAAGTTTCTACTTTACAAACTATCTTTTCCAAATGTTGAGCCTCAGGTTTAAAGTTCCATAAAAATGTGGCCAACCAACCTTCAGCTTCTTCTTTCACAAAAGAGGCTAAACCATCAAACATCCATTTCCTGTAAAAAGGCACATATAAATCAAAAAATCCTGCACTTTCTCCCAAACCAAAATTCCTTAGATTTACTGATTTACGTTTCCCAAATCTATTACTTAAACTTTTGAAAACGATAGGATTAGGCTCAAAACTATAAATTTGATGGTCTTTAATTTTTACAGATATCAAGATAGATTGTAAGGCTTCTCCCCTGTTAGCGCCCACATCTAAAATATCCATCTGAGGCGGAATACTGATGTGTTTTAAAACTTCAAAATCAGGATCATGAGTTTTTTTTAATATTCTTCTATAAGCAAACTGAAGGTCGAACCTAAAATCGTGAAGAAAGGGGAAAAAAGTTTGCCAATTACGAATAATATTTTTGAGAGATGCCATAAATTAAAGCCTAATAACAAATAGAAGTAAAAATTATGTCAAATGAAAATTTTGACCCAGTTAAAAACCAGTAAATTCTAATAAATTAACTCCTGATTTCATTTGATTGACTGGCATCACCTAAATTCACATGCTTTTTCAAGATACGCTTGCCTTCCTTTTTCACTGTTCCATCTTTACGCAAAGCCCAAATTAAATCGCTTGCGTACTTTCTGCTTTCCTCCATATCTACAATTGGAAAAGGATAATCTTCTCCTATTTTACAGTGATATAACTTTTGCTCCATCGCACTTAATTTCCAAGGCTCATAAAGCAAATGAGCGGGAATATCTTTTAATTCGGAGAGCCATTGTTTCACAAAAGCACCATCAGCATCATGCTCTTCGGCATTTTTAATAGGATTGTAAATTCTAATTGTATTTACGCCAGTCACCCCAGCTTGCATTTGTATCTGTGGATAATGAATACCCGGCTCGTAATCTAAAAACTGCCGGGCTAGAAAAAAACGCAGCTCTCGCCAATCTTGCCAAAGGTTAAAAGTGAAAAATGAGATCACCATGGCCCGCATCCTAAAATTGATATAACCTGTAGCCACTAAACAGCGCATACAAGCATCTACCAACGGGACACCTGTTTTTCCCTGCTCCCAAGCCCTAATGTATTGCTGATTTTTAGGTTTAATTAAAGCATCGTAACCTTTATTCACATGCTCAAACTCCATCCTACATTCGTTCTCAAATTTTTGAATGAAATGGCAATGCCAATGCAGCCGAGAAATGAAATTAGAAAGGTCTCTTTTATGATTTGATGTTTTATAATGCTGCCGAGTATAGCGATAAACCATCCGCATAGAAATGTTTCCGTAAGCCAAATAAGGTGATAAGCGACTGCAACTTTTCCTGCTCAAGGCAGGTTTAGAAATGTGTTTGCTGTAATTTTGATGACGTTCTTTTACAAAAGATTCTAAATAACGCCATGCAGAAGTTTCGCCTCCGGGCTGGAAATTTTTATCTGGATGAATGATTTCATTACACAATTTCTCGCCCTTTAAACTTTCGTAAAAATCATCTTCTAATTTGATGATATTCCATTTTTTTTCGTCCACCAACTTCGGGAATTCACACATCTTCTCTTCCCATTTTTGCTCCCAATTTTTCCTTGATTTTAATCCTCTAATGACCCCAAACTGCTGATATTGCTTCCAAATAATTCCCTCTACATCACAAAATTTTTGCACCCAAATGTCCCTATCAAAAGTGATTTTGTTTCCTGTTTCTTCGTGAGAAAAAATGGTATCAATTTGATAGTGATTTTGTAATGCTTTAAATACGGTTTCTACTTCTTGATGAAAAATATAAATCTGACTTTGGATGCCTTTCAACTTGCTTTGCATATCCATTAAAGATTGATACGCAAAACGCCAATGCCGTACATCACTATCTGGATAAGCCATTACCGAAGGTTCAAAACAATAAATCAATAAAAGTGGGAGCTTACTTTTTTGAGCAGAATGGAGCGCTTCATGATCGGTAAAACGAAGATCTCGTTTAAACCAAACTACATTAATTTTTTCTCGATTAGGGTTTTCTTTTCCATTCATGTTAGCCATAAGAAAAGAAGATTTTGAGGAGGATTGTTTTGGAGTGATAAGTTTTTGTTTGGATTTTGGAAATCACAATTTGTGATATTCATTTTGATGTGTGTACTTGATATTCCATAATGGAACATCAAGTTGGGGAGGAACTAGAAAAATGCTTAAACAATTTTAGGAGCTGTTCTTATTCCTTTTCAAGATTTCTAAATTAATTTTTGAGTATAATCACATTAGCTACTTTTCTTTCACCTTCGTGGTCAAACTTTTTATTATCTGATGGATGATTTACAATTCCTAAATTTTTTACGTATAAGCCTGTTGAACCACCACCATCTAAATTCAAAGCGGCATCGGCTTTCAGCCACATAGAAATTTTAGCCAATTCTGACATGCTCATCCCTCCTGCAAACTCACTCCTTCCGTCAATAGCAATGAGATAGGTTTTACTGGCTGTGGTTATAAGTAATGAGCGTGGATGTTTAGTTTTATTGAAGGAAAAGGCCGTATCTATTGGCACCTCTTTATGGTTGTAAACTACTAAAGGACCAGATAACATCACATTTTCATCTGTTAGTTTTTGTTCCCACCCATCTACTTCATTCCAATTTACGATTCCAATTTTTGAATTATTGATGACAACAGCCGCATTTTCATAGAAATAGCGTTTGCCATCTTTATTCTTTTTTGTTTGATTAATTACTTCACCGTTAACTTTTAAGAACACAACTGAACCACCAATTTTCATATCGAAAAAAGTACCATTTATTGCGGCAAGTGCATCATTCCTTTTTCCAAATTCACTGGTTAATGTTAATTCATGAGGCTCATAATCGAAACTGAATTTAAGGTTTTTTCTGTTCTTAATTTCTAAAATACTGAGGTAACTGTTTCTTCCAAAAAGCTGCTCAAATTGATGTTGTTTCAATTTTACACCATTAGCAATTTTTTGAGTTTCCCAATTGGCTTTTAAAAAAATGATAGAATCTGTTTGGCAGTATGCAGGTATATTAAAAAAGAAAATAAGGAGGGTAAGGTAAGTTTTCATTATTCTTAATAAGTGCAAGGTTATTATAGGTTAAAGTTAAGTATTTATAGCTATTCTAAATGCTGATCAGGAAGAGTATTTATCGTACCAGAAACCCTTAAAGAAAACGCCTCTATTCTCAAAAGCTGTCAACTCTTCTCCGGTTAATGAACCTTTCGTTCAAGCAAGGTCTCTCGGAGAGAATCCAACCTAGACGGTATAGTAAATAATCCTTTTTCATCATGCTGAACTCGTTTCAGCATCCCCTTTTTGCATATCGGCTGTCAAGGGAAATTTGTACTTTTGAGCATACTTGAAATTGTAGTGATTCTAAATTATGAAAACAGGACGAGTTTTTACTGTCCTGTTACTTTTTTAACGAACACCAATAATCAGAAATAAAAAAGGAGCTTTTAAAGCCCCCTTCTCTATTATTCTACTGTAACCGATTTGGCTAAGTTTCTAGGCTGATCAACATTACAGCCTCTTAAAACGGCTATATGATAGGATAGTAATTGTAATGGGATGGTTGCCAACAAGGGTAGAAATGCTTCGTCGCTGTGTGGAATTTCGATAGTGTAATCAGCCATCGCTTTTACTTCTGTATCTCCTTCTGTCACTATTGCTAATACCACACCTTTTCTGGCTTTTACCTCTTGGATATTAGAAATCACTTTTTCATAAGAAGAATTTTTAGTTGCAATTACTATCACCGGCATTTCTTCATCAATTAAAGCAATGGGGCCGTGTTTCATCTCCGCGGCGGGATATCCTTCTGCATGAATGTAGGAGATTTCTTTTAGTTTGAGTGCGCCTTCTAAAGCAACAGGAAAACCACTTCCTCTACCTAAGAATAAGGCATTTCTAGAATTTTGGAATTTTTTAGCAATCTCTAGAATTAAATCATTTGATAAAAGTGCTTTTTGAACTAAATCTGGGATTTTTTCTAGCTCGGTTAATAAACCGATTAATCTATTTTGCGCTAAAGTTCCTTTGGTTTGTGCCATGTAAAAGGCCATCAACGTTAAGGCGGTTACTTGAGCGGTGAATGCTTTAGTAGAAGCCACGCCAATTTCTGGTCCGGCATGGGTATAAACACCAGCATGAGTTAATCTTGGGATAGAAGAACCCACTACATTACAGATTCCAAAAATAGTAGCTCCTCTTTCTTTTGCTAATTCAATGGCAGCCATGGTATCAGCAGTTTCTCCAGATTGAGAAATTGCAATAACGATATCTTTTTCAGAAATTATGGGGTTTCTATATCTGAATTCTGAAGCATATTCTACTTCTACAGGTATTCTGGCATATTCTTCAATTAGATATTCTCCAACCAAACCGGCATGCCAAGAAGTTCCACAAGCTACAATGATGATTCTATCTGCATTTTTGAATTTCTCTGCATAATCCTTAATTCCTCCTAATTGAACTTTACCTTCTAAAGGATAAATACGGCCACGCATACAATCATGGATAGATTGAGGCTGCTCGTAAATCTCTTTCAACATAAAATGTTCATATCCACCTTTTTCTAATAGCTCTAGTTTAAGTTCTAGTTCTTGCACATAAGGAGATTGAACAATATTATCTATAGTTTTAATCAGGATTTCGTCTCTTTTGAGGTAAGCGATTTCATTATCATTTAGATAGATCACGTTTTTGGTGTATTCTACAATTGGAGTAGCATCTGAAGCTACGAAGTATTCACGATCGCCAACCCCAATAACCATTGGGCTTCCTTTTCTTGCTGCAATAAGCTGATCAGGATCTTTTTTACTCATGATTACAATGGCATAAGCTCCAACTACTTCGTTTAGCGCAACCCTTACGGCCTCTCTTAGATCAAGATTAGCTTCTTTTTGAATATCTTCGATTAAATGAATGAGAACTTCAGTGTCTGTATCACTTTTGAATTGATGTCCACGAGCAATTAACTCCTCTTTCAAAGGGCCATAATTTTCAATAATACCATTGTGGATAATCGCTAAGTTTTCATCTCCAGATTGATGAGGATGAGAGTTTTTATCGTTTGGAGCACCGTGAGTTGCCCAACGTGTATGCCCCATCCCAATTTTACCTGAATGATTTTTACCTGCAATAAAATCTTCTAGGTTGCTTACTTTTCCCGCTTTTTTGTAAATGTTTAATTCTTTTTCTGGATTTAAAAGTGCAACACCCGCACTGTCATAACCTCTATATTCTAAACGATGTAAACCTTTAATAATAATAGGATAGGCATCTCTATTACCAATATAACCTACAATTCCGCACATAAAAAAAATATTTTGAAGAGTAAAGTGCTAATCTACAAAATATAGTTTCAATGAGAAATTATTAGCCATAAGCTACTTTAAATCAGTATAATAAATTTTTAAACGAGCTTTATAAGTGGGGTTTTTTGCGCTTCCGGTAACAGCTCTTCCAAGAGTGAATGGATCAAAGGCTAACTCCCCTCCAAAACCACTTGGTAAACTGGTATTTGATGTAGTAATAAATGTACCATAATTTTGAGTTTTACCACTCATCAAATCTTGAATATAGCCAGTTAAATTAAACAAATAAGATTTTGTAACTGAGTTGTAATAGCCGCCAATATATCCTGCGCCAATATAACGAGCATCATAAGGATCTTCATCAGGCACAAATTTGGGTCGGTGTGCAATATCCCATCTAAATATTTTCAATTGTTGAATGGGCGCATAAGGCGCATCGGTACCATTCACTATTTTTAATTCTAATTCTGCTCTGTTGATCGCAACATTAGTTCCTAAAGATTTTATTCTTTGTATGTAAGGAAAATCTAATTTAACCTGTGTTCCGTTTAAACCATTAAGATAAAGTATATCGTTAGTAGAAGGATTTTGAAGAGCGGTCTCGACAGCTGAACCACTTAAATCCCAAGATATTTCAGAGGCGGCAAAACCAGAAGCGCCATCTATGTTAAAAGATGTTGAAATGGTATCTAAAGTACCAGTTGTTGAGGTTGTTTTATAAAATAAATCTAAACGAGCAGCTCCTGAGGTGTTGGTATCAAATGTAAATAGCCCACCATTATTAGTGGTATTATTTTTATTTAGTGAAACATACAAACCCTTGAAATAATCATTAAACGTTTTATTATCAATTTTTTTGAGTGAATCTAAATTTATAATGTTATTAGTGATAAAATTAGGATCTAGTTTGATTCTCAATTGAGCAGGAACTCTTTTCACAGTGTCTTTTGCCCCCGCAACAATATCTTGCAGGGTGATGCTGTCTCTATATGCCGCTGAGAAATTTGCCGAGCCGATAATTGTGGGGCTGGCACTCCAATGTTTGTTATCATAGTAACTTATTGATGTTTGATTAAATACTTCCTCATTCAATTGTCTTACTTCTACAGCATAATTGGTGTTGGTACTATCGCCATAGAAATTTACGAAAGGGAGTACTAAAACAGCAGAATCTAGCGTAGGGTTTGTACCAAAGCTATAATTTGAAGATGGTAAGGTTAAAGAAACAGCCATATTAGCTGTTGTAGTACCAAAAATAGGATCTTTAAAATATCCCAAAACGCTTGTAGGATTAAAATTTGACCGAACACTATCCATTTTTTGGAGTTGTGTTATGACGGTGCTGGTATCAACAAGAATCGTATTTATATCAGTATTGGGGTCAATGTTCAAACCTATCCCACTCGGGTTTTTACATCCACCTAAAATAAAAAGACTTACTAACATAGTTAATAAGCCTGTTTTTATAAATCTCATATATGATTTTTCAATAATTAAGCAACTGATACTAATACATCAGACGCAATTTCTTGGTAAAAATTGTAATAATTTTCTAAATCTAATGTAGAATCGTAATCTAAAACTGCTTTTTCTGATTTTTTAACATAGTTTAACAGTTCTGCATCTACGCTATCGTCTCCAATTACCACACCATCTGTATGTTTAATAGCGGCTTTATTGAGTGCTAAATGAGTGGCTTCATTGTATTCTTCCATATCTGCGGCATCCATCCCCTTAATTAAAGCTTTTTTAACAAAATCTTCTCCTAATGAAGCATTGAAGCTACTGTTGTAGATAGAGTAAACAATCTTCGCATATTTAAATGTTGGATCGTCTTTATAATTTGTTTTCAGATAAGTGGGAATTAAAGCACTCATCCATCCATGACAATGAATAATGTCTGGAGCCCAACCTAATTTTTTTACAGTTTCTAATGCGCCTTTGCAAAAGAATATGGCTCTTTCATCATTGTCTGCATAGAATTTCCCTTTAGCATCATTGAAAACATATTTTCTATGGAAATAGTCTTCATTGTCTAAGAAATATACTTGCATTCTTGCAGCCGGTATAGACGCTACTTTTATAATTAATGGATTATCTGTTTCATCAATAACGATGTTCATTCCAGATAATCTAATTACTTCATGTAATCTATTTCTTCTTTCATTAATGTTTCCAAACCTTGGCATCAGAATTCTGATTTCGAATCCTTTTTCTTGCATGGCTTGTGGTAGTGTTCTGGTGATTTTTGAAATTTTTGTTAATTCTAGAAATGGTGACATTTCATGTGTGATAAACAAAAGCTTGGTCTTTGCCATCTCCTAATCTGTGTTAAGTTTTTGTTAATAAGAAGTATTTTTGAAGAGGCAAATATAAGAAAATTATATGAATATTCAACGGAATACGCAAATGCTTTTTGTTTATATGATGGAATTGTACATTTTTGCAACCCTAAATTAATTTTTTTTGAAAAACTTTAAAACCCAATCTGAATTAAAAAGTTATTTGAACTCTTTAAACAGAGAAAAAGTAAAGGTTGGCTTGGTACCTACTATGGGAGCTTTGCATCAAGGGCATTTATCCTTGATTGAAGCGTCTCAAAAAAACTGTGATCTTACAATAGCTAGTATTTTTGTGAATCCTACGCAGTTCAACAATCCTGATGATCTTTTAAAATATCCTAAACCTATTGAAAAAGATATGGAGATGTTAAATGAAATAGGTTGTGATGTGCTTTTTCATCCTGATGTGGATGAAATGTATCAAAAAAATGAGGGTTGGAACTATCAAGTTGGATTTTTAAATACCGTTTTAGAAGGAGCCTTTAGACCGGGGCATTACGAAGGGGTTACGCAGATTGTTTATAAATTATTTGATTTGGTAAAACCTGATAGGGCTTATTTTGGTCAGAAAGATTATCAACAGTTTCTGGTCATTAGTCAGATGAATCAAGATTTTAAAATGGGTATAGAATTAAAAGCTTGTCCAATTGTTAGAGAAAATGACGGCTTAGCCATGAGCTCAAGAAATATCCATTTAAACAGTCAAGAAAGAAAAAGTGCTTTAACCTTATATCAATCTTTAAAATTTGTAAGAGATAATTATCAAGAATTAAGTTTATCTGAACTATTAGAAAAGGCGCAAGCATTCTATCAGAAGGATAGACTTTTAAATTTGGAATACTTTAAAATTTGCGATGTCAATACCTTGGAAGAATTAAATGAAAAAACGGCAACAGCTATTGCATTAGTAGCTTGTACAGTTGGCCAAACTCGATTAATTGATAATGTGATTCTTCCTTAACATTAATTTTCATATCAATTTCTAAATTTGCAGCATGATTATAGAAGTTTTAAAATCTAAAATCCATCGAGTAAAAGTTACTCAGTCTGAGTTGAATTATGTTGGTAGTATTACCATTGATGAAGATTTATTAGATGCGGCCAATATGATACCCAATGAAAAAGTTCAGGTGGTAAATAATAATAATGGCGCAAGGTTTGAAACTTATATCATCAAAGGTGAAAGAGGATCCGGAACAATTTGCCTCAACGGATCTTGTGCTCGTTTAGCTCAAATAGGAGATATAATTATCATTGTTTCTTACGCTCAGATGGAGTTTGAAGAGGCTAAGAAATTTGAGCCAACTTTGGTTTTTCCGGATGAGAACAACAGATTAATTATCTAAACATATTGAGAGTTCAGCTAGTATCTTTTTTAAAATACGCATTACTGTTCACTTTAGGGATAACTATTGTTTATCTTCTTTTCCGCCATCAACCCAATCAAATTAATTTTTTTAAAGATGTAAAAAATTCTCATTGGGTTTGGGCTATTTTCGCCGGATTTGCGGTTTTAATTGCTCACATTTTCAGAGCTTTAAGATGGCGATTGATGGTTGAGCCATTAGCAAAACATCAGATGCAATTCTTTTCTGTATTCAATGCATTAATGGTAGGCTACCTCGTTAATCTTTTATTACCTCGGGTTGGAGAGCTAACCAGATGTGCCATACTGTCAAAAAAAGAAAAAGTCACTATTGCCGCATTAATTGGGACTGTAATTGCCGAAAGGTTGTTAGATTTACTCATGCTTTTTATACTTATTTTCATGGCCTTTGCAATTTATTCGAAAAAGGTTTTAACTGTTTTTAATCAATTGAAAGTGGTAGATCATTCTTCAGAAAAATATCTCGTTTATGGTATTTTTCTCTTTATCATTGCTGTGCTTTTACTCACCTATTTTCTTTTTTTTGATAAGAAGTGGACTTTGTTTAATAAAATCAAACATTTGTTCAATCAAGTAAAATCTGGTGTATTAAGTATAAAAAATGTGAATCATCCAAAACTATTCTTTGTTTATACTTCACTTATTTGGATATTTTATATCCTTTCTTCTTGGTTGGGTTTTAAGGTATTTTTAGCCACCCGACACTTAGATTGGCAAGCTGCCATTCTGATGGTTAGTGGAGGAAGTATCGGGATGATTGTACCTATACAAGGAGGGATTGGGGCATATCACTTTATAGTAACCGAGTGTTTGAAATTTCTAAATATCAATGCAAAAATTGGTTTGGAATACGCTACTTTAATTCATGCTTCCCAAACTTTAATAGTCATCATAATTGGATTATTAAGCTTAATTTTAGGTTTCAAATTTAAAATTCCTCAGATTTATGGAGCAAAAGCATCAAATCATTCAACATAAAATATTCGCTTCATTTTCTGATTTTTCTTTGCTTTTAAATTCTTGGAAAGAGAACGGTGAAAAAATAGTCTTCACCAACGGCTGTTTTGATATCATGCATTTGGGGCATGTAGATTATCTTTCTAAAGCTGCAGATTTAGGCACAAAGTTAGTGGTTGGTTTAAATTCTGATGCATCTAATCAACGTTTAAAAGGCCCAACTCGCCCTATTAATCAGGAAGCCTCCAGGGCAGGCGTATTGGCTTCTTTCTTTTTTGTAGATGCGGTTGTTTTATTTGATGAAGACACACCGAAAAATCTGATCCAAAATATTATGCCTGATGTTTTAGTGAAAGGTGCTGATTATACCATAGATCAAATTGTGGGTGCTAAAGAGATTTTAGAAAATGGAGGCGAAGTAAAAACCATCAGTTTTTTAGAAGGATATTCTACATCATCCATTGAAAAAAAGATCTTAAAAGCACATCAATAATTTTATATCAACTTACTATGCTTGCATAATAATTTCTTATATTTGGCTGTTTTTGCTGCTCTAGCAAAACAAAATTTTTATTTCCAATACTTTAAACCAATTAATAAGAAATTAAGACTATGTATTTTCAATTATCTGAAGAACACTTAATGATTCAGCAAGCGGCAAGAGACTTTGCCCAAACTGAACTTAAACCAGGAGTAATCGAAAGAGACGAACATCAGAAATTTCCGGCTGAGCAAATCAAAAAATTGGGTGAGTTAGGTTTTTTAGGGATGATGGTTGATCCGAAATATAATGGGGCAGGTATGGACACCATTTCTTATGTTTTGGTGATGGAAGAATTGTCTAAAATAGATGCTTCTGCTTCGGTAGTGGTTTCTGTAAACAACTCCTTAGTTTGTTATGGTTTAGAATATTTTGGATCTGAGGAACAAAAAGAAAAATATCTAAAGCCTTTAGCCGCTGGCGAGCAAATCGGAGCTTTTTGTTTATCAGAACCAGAAGCTGGTTCTGATGCTACCTCACAACATACAACAGCTGTTGATATGGGAGACTATTATCTCTTAAATGGCACAAAAAATTGGATTACCAACGGAGGAAATGCTTCCACTTATTTGGTGATTGCTCAAACCCATCCCGAAAAAGGAAGCCATGGGATTAATGCTTTAATTGTGGAGAAAGGAATGGAAGGATTCACCATCGGTCCGAAAGAAAATAAGCTAGGCATTAGAGGTTCGGATACGCATTCTTTGATGTTTTCTGATGTTAAAGTGCCAAAAACCAATCGAATTGGTGAGGATGGTTTTGGTTTTAAATTTGCCATGAAAACTTTAGAAGGAGGGAGAATAGGCATTGCTGCACAAGCTTTAGGGATTGCTTCTGGTGCTTTTGAATTGGCTACCCAATATGCTAAAGAGCGTAAAACTTTTGGGAAACCAATTGCTAATCATCAAGCTATAGCTTTTAAATTGGCAGACATGGCAACCGAAATTGAGGCTGCAAGATTAATGGTTTTAAAAGCTGCTTGGTTAAAAGATCAAGGATTACCTTATGCGCAAGCCAGTTCTATGGCTAAATTATATGCGTCTGAGGTGGCCATGAAAACAACAGTTGAAGCAGTTCAAATACATGGTGGATATGGTTTTGTAAAAGAATTCCATGTGGAAAGGTTGATGAGAGACGCGAAAATTACGCAGATTTACGAAGGAACCTCAGAAATTCAAAAAGTTGTGATTTCAAGGGAAATTTTGAAATAATACAATATTATTTTTGAATATTTAAGGCATGAAAAAATCAATTTATCTCTCTTGCCTTTTCTTGATAATAAGTATCCTATTTTTTTCATGCGATCCTCCTAGTTATCAACTTAGTGATGGTATGTGGCGTGGAAGCTTAATTACTGAATCAGGAGCGGAGATTCCGTTCAATTTTGAAGTGAATGATAGTTTAGGAAAGCCCTATTTGGATATCATTAACAGTACAGATAGATTTAGGGTGAATGAAATCACAATAGAGGGAGATTCTATCCATATCCAAATGCCGCTGTTTGATTCTGAAATTGCAGGAACTTTAAGGGATGGAAAAATTAACGGTGTTTGGATTAAGCATTTAGCAGATAAAGATCAAACCATGACCTTTTACGCTCAGGCAAATGCTCCTTGGCGCATCAAAGAGAAGGTAAAAAAGCCTACTGCCAACGTAAATGGAAAATGGATGACTTCTTTTATCAGTGGAGATGGTAAAGATACTACCATTGCCGTTGGCGAATTTCATCAAGATAAATCAAGGGTTACCGGAACATTCCTAACTACCACTGGAGATTATCGTTTTTTAGATGGTATCATAGAAGGAAATCATCTTTCCTTATCTACTTTTGATGGTTCTCATGCATTTTTGTTTACAGCCGATATTGCAGGAGATAGTTTGCTTAAAAATGGTAAATTTTATGCCGGTTTTTCTTCAATCGATGATTTTACTGCAAAAAAAGATGCTAATGCAAAACTACCTGATGCTTACAGCTTAACCTTTTTGAAAAAAGGAGATAATAAAATTAGTTTTACTTTTCCTGATTTAAATCATCAGATGGTTTCTTTGTCTGATGCCAAATTCAAAAATAAAGTAGTCATTATTCAAATGCTGGGCTCTTGGTGTCCAAACTGTATGGATGAAACGGCTTATTTATCCAAGTTTTATAATCAGTATAAAGATAAGGGAGTAGAAATTGTTGGATTAGCCTATGAAATAACAAAGGATTTTGATCGCTCAAAGAAAAACATTGAGCGACTTAAAAATCGGTTTGATGTGCAATACCCATTATTAATTACAGGCTATACAAATAATAGGGATGATGCTTTAAAAAGTTTGCCTATGCTTAATAGAGTAATCGCATTTCCAACCATGATTATCATTGATAAAAAAGGAGATGTGCGAAAAATTCATACTGGTTTTAGTGGGCCAGGTACAGGAAAACATTATATAGAATTTGGTAATGAATTTGAAAAGTTGATTAACGATTTGATTGCCGAGAAATAATCATCAATGAAAAAATTAAAACTTGATTGCTACTTCAAAAAAGTAGCATTTTTTTTAATTATCGGGTTGTTTTTAACTTCATGTCATCCAAAATCAAACAACCAACTGAGTGATGAAATTAGGGTAAAAATAAGCCGAGATTCTTCGGCTATTTTATTTTCGGGAATATATCCATTTATTTTGAAAGAGCTTAGCGCTGATTCTTTAACAGATGCAACTTGGCAGCATTATTTTGCCATTTACCCAAAAGTTGATGAAGATGTTCAGGAGTTGCAAAAACCTTTAAAAGGTGATTATGAGATTCAAAAAGGGGATATTTTGTTTAAACCTGAACAAGCTTTTGAAAAAGGAAAAAATTATCTGATTGAGTTATATATCCAACAACCTCATTCTTCAATTTTAGAAGAATTGAGATCAAAAGTTGAACCTTTACAACCAAAAATCATTAGAAAAGAAGTAACTTTCTAATCGCAAAAAAAATTAAATCATTTTGGCATTGACAGATCCTTTAGCAGAAAGAATGCGTCCAAATACTTTGGATGAATATACTGGTCAGCAACATTTGGTGGGCGAGGGATCCGTTTTACGAAAAGCAATAGAAAGTGGTAGAATTCCTTCCATGATTTTTTGGGGTCCGCCGGGTGTTGGGAAAACTACACTTGCATTTATCATTTCTAAAAGCTTAGATCGTCCATTCTTTTCTTTAAGTGCGATTAATTCTGGGGTAAAAGATATTCGTGATACGATTGAAAAGGCTGAGCAATATAGAAAAGGAGGAATTGTTCCGGTGTTGTTTATTGATGAGATTCATCGTTTTTCTAAATCCCAACAAGATTCTTTATTAGGTGCTGTTGAGCGAGGTTTGGTAAACTTAATTGGTGCCACAACAGAAAACCCATCTTTTGAGGTGATTTCGGCTTTGCTTTCTCGCTGTCAGGTTTATGTGCTTAAAAATTTAACTGAAGATGAACTTATTAGTTTGTTAAAAAGAGCCATAGCGGAAGATGAAATCCTAAAAACTCTAAAAATAGAACTAAAAGAAACAGAAGCATTATTAAGGTTATCAGGAGGAGACGGAAGGAAACTGCTGAATATCTTTGAGTTATTGGTGAATGCATCAGACCAAAAAAAGTTAAAAATTACAAATGATTTTGTGCTCAAAAATGTTCAGCAAAACATGGCTTTGTATGATAAAGCTGGGGAACAACATTACGATATCATTTCAGCGTTCATCAAATCTATCCGCGGAAGCGATCCAAATGCTGCGATTTATTGGCTCGCAAGAATGATGGAAGGAGGAGAAGACCCCAAATTTATAGCCAGAAGATTGTTGATTTTAGCATCTGAAGATATCGGGAATGCAAATCCTAATGCGTTATTATTAGCTAATAATTGTTTCCAAGCGGTAAATGTCATCGGTTGGCCCGAGTCGAGGATTATTTTATCACAAACCGTTATTTATCTAGCATCATCAGCCAAAAGTAATGCAGCTTATGAAGCCATAGGAAAAGCCCAAAATCTGGTTAGACAAACTGGTGATTTACCCGTTCCGTTACATCTCAGAAATGCGCCAACCCAACTCATGAAAAATATGGATTATGGTAAGGATTATCAATATGCCCACGCTTTTGAAGGGAATTTTGCCGATCAAGAATTTTTTCCAGAACAGTTGAGGGGGACTAAATTGTATGACCCACAAAATAATCCCTCAGAAAATAAACTGAGAGATTATTTAAGAAGTCTTTGGAAAAAATATAAATACTAAACGGTTTCAGCTTCCCAAATCGTTGCTAAATTAATGATGGTTCTTACGGCAGCTTCCATATCCTGTACAGATGCCCATTCTTGTTTGCCATGAAAAGCATGCTCTCCGGCAAAAATATTAGGACAAGGCAAGCCCATAAAAGATAATCTTGAGCCATCTGTTCCTCCTCTTATGCTTCTTTGTTTGGGTTTAAGCCCTGCTTTTTCAATCGCTTTTAAAGCAAATTCACTCACCAGAGGATATTGAGCAATCACTTTTTTCATGTTTCTATATTGCTCGTTTATTTTAAATTCTACAGTTGAATTTGGATAATTTTTTACGATTTGGTGCGCAATTCCTTTCAATTCATTTTCATGAGCAACTAATTTTTCATCTTCAAAATCACGGATGATGAAATCAATCTGAGCCTTTTCAACATGCCCACTCACATTTACTGGGTGTACAAAGCCATCTTTATCAGTAGTGCTTTCTGGTGAAAGTCTGTCTTTGGGTAACGCAGCTATAATTTCCCCCGCAATTTTAATGGCGCTTTCCATTTTACCTTTTGCAAAACCAGGATGCGAACTTACGCCATGAATGATGATGCTCATGCTATCTGCCGAAAAAGTTTCGTCTTCATAAGAACCCAAGGTTTCCCCATCAATGGTATAACCAAAATCAGCACCAAGCTTTTTAATATTTACATGATCTACCCCTCTACCAATTTCTTCATCTGGGGTGAAAAGAATTTTGATATCTCCATGTTTAACTTCAGGGTGAGTGAGGAAATAGTGAGCAGCGTCCATAATCTCAGCTACTCCAGCTTTATTATCAGCACCTAAAAGAGTAGTCCCTGATGCGGTGATAATATCATTCCCAATCTGAAAAGCTAAATCAGGATGTTCTTCTTTTCTTAAAATGATTGTAGGGTCATCAGGCAAAACCAAATCCTGACCTTGATAATTTTCATGAATGATGGGCTTCACATTTTCTCCGCTGCAATCAGGAGAAGTATCTACATGAGAACATAAGCAAATTACAGGAACTGCTTTGGTAGAATTGGAAGGTAGGGTAGCATAAACGTATCCCAAATCATCTAAATGAGCATCAGAAATGCCCATTTCTTGTAATTCTTGCACTAAAATTTTAGATAAATTTTTCTGTTTTTCTGTAGATGGGACAGATTGGGAAGTTGGATCAGACTGAGTATTAACTTTTACGTAACGTAAAAAACGATCTTTTACTGTATGTTTGATAGTCATTAAATTTTGAATTTTGATAAGCGAATTATTTAAAATATTTTAGGGCTAAATTATTGAGGACAAATAAAGTAAAAGATAGTTTGACTTTTAATTTCTAACTATGATTTTACGCAATTTAAATAACTTTTGAGGAAATTAGTTTTTATTCTTTTACTTTTTAGTTCCTTAGGGACGTTTGCTCAGGCTAATTTTAGTAGAATTGCCTTTGGAATTAATACTGGATTAACGGCTGCATTTACCGGTCTTTCTTACGGTCTAAGTCCTGATATTGCAGGGTTTGATCCTAGAAAAACAATCACCATCAATAAGGATAAATTTTTTGGTGTCACCTTAGATTACAATTTTACTCCATTCATTACAGGGGGCATAGCTTATAACAGTATCTTCCTTAAAGACGGAACGGATAAATACAACAGAGCTTTTATTTCTAATTTTAGTTCAATTGAAATAGGAGGCAAGGTAGCTCTAGGGCAATTTATAGACTTTTCTGGTTCAAACTTTTTGTATAATATCAGAAATGTAAATGCAGGATTAGGACTAGGTTTTATTAGTGGAACTAATAATGTTGCGGACTATGTGCCAGGCTTGCCACAAACTGCTACTACTCCGTTCCCAAGAAGAATGCATGCTAATGATCTAGGTAAAAGTAAGTTTAGTGGCGTGGTATCTTTTCCAGTTTCTATTGGTTATTTTATCAATATTTATAATGTGTATGAAGAGCCAAAATTTGTTATTGGCGCCGATTATAAAGTGGTTCTTACTACTTCTGATGATATTGATGGATTTAACGATAATCCTAATTTCTTTCTAAACAAAAATAAAGATGCTTTTACCACATTTGGTATTTCTATAAAGTATTTATTTGGCCCAAAAGGCTTATATTACAAATAAGAATTTAATGAATATTGAAAGCCTTAGAGAATATTGTATTTCTAAAGCTGGAGTAACTGAAGGATTCCCATTTGGTGAAGACACCTTAGTTTTTAAAGTTGGCGGAAAAATCTTCTTGCTCACAAGTCTTAACCATCCTATAAGCTTTAATGTAAAATGTGTTCCAGAAAAAGCTATTCAATTAAGAGAACTTTATACAGAAGTTACACCAGGTTATCACATGAATAAAAAACATTGGAACACCGTTTTTTATAATGGGAGTTTAACCAATCATCAGTTAAAAGAAATGATAAATCACTCCTATGATCTAGTGTTCCAGAGCTTGCCAAAAATCAAACAAGAAGAAATTAAAAATGATGAGTTGGACCGAAAAGAATCATGAGTTAGTCAAAGAGTTTGTTTTTGATGATTTTATTCAAGCTTGGGCTTTCATGAGTAAAGTCGCTATCGTGGCAGAAAAAATGAATCACCATCCTAATTGGACAAATGTTTATCATAAGGTAAGCATCCGCTTATCCACTCATGACGCAGGAAATACAGTGACGGATTTAGACCGTGAACTAGCCAAAAAAATAGACCAATTACTTTAATGGTTATATTTGTGAACAAGACAAATTTCATGAAGAAATCATTACTTACCACTTTACTGCTCATTCTAAATATTTACTGTTTTGCTCAGTTAACACCGTTTGAAAAAAGTAAAGGAGCAGAAACGGCTACTTATGCTGAGTGCATCAGTTTTTATCAAAAACTTGCTTCAGAATATGATCAGATCAAGATTTTAGATTACGGCTTAACCGATATTGGCAAACCATTGAATTTGGTTGTGCTCTCAAAAGATAAAATTTTTGATCCTCAAAAAATTCATCAACTTCATAAAGCTGTTTTTTTTATTAATAATGGTATCCATCCGGGAGAGCCTGAAGGCGTGGATGCGAGTATGATCATGGCTCGTGAATTATTGAAGCACCATACCATTCCAGAGAATGTAGTCATCATTATTATTCCTTTGTATAATATTGGAGGAGCGTTAAACCGTGGAAGTTTCTCAAGGGCTAATCAAAATGGCCCAGAGCGTTATGGCTTTAGAGGAAATGCTCAAAATCTAGATTTAAATAGAGATTTCATCAAAACAGATTCTAAAAATTCTATTGCTTTTCAGAAAATTTATAATGATTGGAATCCCGAAATATTTGTGGATACCCATGTGAGTAATGGGGCGGATTATCAATATGTGATGACGCTGATAGAAACACAGAAAGATAAACTTAATCCAATTTTAAACCACTACATGTCTGATAATTTGGTTCCGCATCTTTATCAAGAGATGAAGAAAGTTGGTTTTGAAATGACTCCTTACGTAGATCACATAGCCGAAACTCCAGATGCTGGTATTGTAGGTTTTTTAGAAACTCCGCGTTATGCCACAGGTTATACCACATTGCATAATACCATCGGTTTTATTACCGAAACGCACATGCTGAAGCCTTTTGCAAAAAGAGAGGAAGCAACTTATGATTTTCTAAATATCATGTTAAATAAAGTAGCTCATGATGCGAATTTGATTATCCAGACAAAGCATCAAGCAGATGAGGCTGTGAAAAATCAAAAGGTATTTCCAATTAGTTGGGAGTTGAGTCAAGATTCCTTTAAAATGATCAATTTTAAAGGGTATGAAGGAAAACATAAACCAAGCGAAGTCAGCGGTTTTCCTCGTTTATATTATGATAGAAACGAACCTTTCACTAAAGAAATTCATCAATTTAATTTATATCAACCCAATATTACGGTTGAAAAACCTTTTGCTTACCTCATTCCACAAGCGTGGGATAAAGTGGCGAAGTTGTTAGTGCTTAATCAAGTTAAAATTTCTCGATTAGCTCATGATACCACTTTAGAAGTTCAATCTTATTACATTGATGATTATAAAACGCTTCCTAAACCTTTTGAAGGACATTATGTACATAGTAGCGTTAAGGTGCATTTGGTGAAAAATAAAATCAAATATTATAAAGGAGATTATATCGTTTATCCAAATCAGACTAGCAATAGATATATCATTGAAACTTTAGAACCTCAAGCAACAGATTCTTTCTTTGCTTGGAATTTTTTTGATAGTATTTTGGGCCAAAAGGAGTATTTCTCTACTTATGTTTTTGAGGATTTGGCCGCTAACTTATTGAAGCAAAATCCAGATTTAAGAAAACAGTTGAATGAAGCAATTGCAACAGATGAGAAATTAAAAAACAGTGGTCAGGCTCAATTAAACTGGGTTTATCAGCATTCACCCTATTTTGAAAAAACTTACTTGCGTTATCCAGTTGCAAGAATAGCAGAAGGCACAAAATTAGATTTAAATTAAAATGGAAGAATATTTACAGGTTACACCCGTAGCCACTATCATATTTATTTTCACGGTAATCACCAGTATTTACGCATTTTACAATGCTGATACTTACGGGAAGTTTATGCTTCATCCCTACTCTGTAGCCAAAGGAAAAAATTTATACCAACTGCTAACAAGCGGTATGGTTCATAAAGATTGGTCGCATCTGATTTTTAATATGCTTTCTTATTATTTCTTTGCTTTTCAGTTAGAGGCAATGGTTGGGCATTGGCAGTTTGGGCTCATTTATGTAGGAAGTTTGATTTTGAGCGATATTCCAACTGTGATTAAGCACAAAGATCATTTTTGGTATAATTGCTTAGGAGCTTCGGGTGCTGTTTGCGGAATTTTATTTAGCTACATTTTATTTTCTCCGCTATCTAAATTGATTATTTTCCCGATTCCATTCCCAATTCCAGCCGCTTTATTTGGTGTACTTTATTTGATTTATTCTTCTTACTCAAGCAGAAAGGCGAACGATGGAATTAATCATGATGCACATTTCTATGGAGCGATGGTTGGCATGGTAATTACCGTTGCGCTTTATCCACAAGTTATTCAAATATTTTTAGAAGGTTTAAGAGGAAATATTTTCTAAAAGATAAATCTCACTAATTGTGCTCATTAGTGATGTAATTATTCTTTAAAGGGCTTGAAAATAAATATATTTTTACTACATTTGCACAGATTTGAAAGAGGGGGCACATTGTCCCCTCTTTCTATTTTTATCAAAAATCGAATGATGAGTGTAGAAAAGCGAATCAGGGAGCTGATAGAAGAGAAAATAGCAGACCGTCCGGATCTTTTTATTGTAGATATCAAAATGGTGAATAATGCTAAAGTCATCATTTTATTAGATGGAGACCAAGGTGTTGGGATTCAAGATTGCGCTATGGTGAGTAGGCATGTGGGCTTTCATTTAGAAGAAGAAAATCTGATAGATCAAGCGTACAATTTAGAAGTAAGCTCGCCAGGATTAGATACTCCTTTGTTACTTGATCGGCAGTTTAAAAAAAATATGGGCCGCTTATTAATCATCAAATTAAATGATGGTAAAAAAGTAGAGGGAGAGTTAATCGATCATGATGATGCAAATATGGTCATCCTAGAAATGGTGAAAGAGAAAGGCAAAAAAGCCAAACAAGTTGAAAGAACAATCCATAGAAATGAAATCTCTGAGGTAAAAGTTGGAGTATCATTCAAATAAAAAAAGGCATGAATTTAGAAAATATCAATCGCACAAAATGAGCAGCATTAATTTAATTGATTCTTTTCAGGAGTTTAAGGACTTCAAGAATATCGACAGACCAACGGTAATCAGTGTTTTGGAAGAAGTTTTCCGTAGCATGTTACGTAAGCGTTTTGGTACTGATGAAAACTGTGATGTGATCGTGAATCCAGATAACGGAGACTTAGAAATTTGGAGAACCAGAACCGTAATGGAAGATGGTTTTTCTGAGGATGACGATTTAGAAATTGAATTGGCTGAGGTTCGTAAAATTGATCCAGATTTAGAAGTTGGAGATGATTTTATTGAGCAAATCACCTTAGAGAGTTTTGGAAGAAGAGCAATTTTGGCCGCTCGTCAAACTTTAGTTTCTAAAATTTTAGAATTAGAGAAGGATGAAATCTTCAAAAACTATAAAGATAGAGTTGGAGAAATTGTTACTGGCGAAGTTTATCAAGTTTGGAAGAAAGAAACTTTGGTTTTAGATGATGAAGGAAATGAATTAATCTTACCAAAAACAGAGCAAATTCCAGCAGATTATTTCAAAAAAGGGGATTCTGTAAGAGCTGTGGTTCACAAGGTAGAAATGTTAAATAGCAATCCAAGAATTATCATTTCTAGAACTGCTCCAGAATTCTTACAAAGATTGTTTGAGCTAGAAGTTCCAGAAATTTTTGATGGTTTAATCACCATCAAGAAAATTGTTCGAGAACCAGGTGAAAGAGCTAAAGTTGCGGTTGAATCTTATGACGATAGAATTGACCCAGTTGGAGCTTGCGTGGGGATGAAAGGATCTCGTATCCACGGAATTGTGAGAGAATTAAGAAATGAGAATATTGATGTGATTAACTTCACTAACAATATTTCTTTATATATCCAGAGAGCATTATCTCCAGCAAAAATCACCTCCATTAAATTGGATGATGAAACCATGAGAGCGGCCGTTTATTTAAAACCAGATCAGGTTTCTTTAGCCATCGGACGTGGTGGTCATAACATCAAATTGGCGGGAAAATTGACTGGTTACGAAATCGATGTTTATCGCGAATCTACTGAAGAGGAAGAAGATGTTGATTTGGAAGAATTTGCAGATGAAATCGATGGATGGATTATCGATGAATTTAAGAAGATAGGTTTAGATACCGCAAAAAGTGTTTTAGCACTTTCAGCTTCTGATTTGGTAAAGCGTACCGACTTAGAAGTAGAGACAATAGAAGAAGTTCTTGGAATTTTACGTTCTGAGTTCGAATAATTTTTGTTTTGTAGTATTAAACGTACTTTTGTTATAAATATAGCTTAGAAAGAGAAGATTAAATGTCAGAAGACAAAAATTTAGGAATATTAAAGGTTGCAAAAGAGCTGAACATAGGTATCGGTACGATAGCTGAGTTTTTGAACGGAAAAGGTTTTAAAGTAGAAGCCCGTCCAAATACAAAGCTAACTGGTGATATGTATAATGAGCTTTTAAAAGAGTATCAAGGAGATAAAATCCTTAAAGAGGAAGCCAAGAGTATTGTTATCGGGAAAATTCGTCGTGATGACGCAAATACTGTTATTGAAAGTAGCGATGTTTCACACCCAGCGCCATCAAAACAAGACGAAGAGCCAGAAGAAATCTTAATAAAGAATACAGGTTCTGCAAAGCCTGCTGTTGCTCCAGAAGAAAAGGTCCTAGAAGTTAAACCTGTAGTAAATGTAGAATCTAATCCTGGAGTTAAGATTGTTGGTAAAATCGATCTTGATAGTCTAAATTCAAAAACTCGTCCTGACAAAAAAGCTAAAGAAGAAAAGTTACCAGAAGTAAAACAAGAGCCAGTTCAAGAAAAAGTTGAGGAGAAAACTCCTGAGCCGGTTCAAGAAAAAACGCCTGAACCAGAGAAAATAATAGAAACTAAAGAAAAAGTAATAGAAGTAAAAGAAGAGGTTAAGGAAGTAGTAAAGAAACAAGAGCAGCAACAAGAGCAGCCTGTTGCAGAAAAGCCTCAGGAGCTAGTAAGTGCTAAGCTACCAGTTGGAGTTCCATCAGCAAATGATGAAGATGAAGATGTTATTAGAGCAAAAGCTAAACAGTTAAGTGGTCCTAAAGTAGTAGGAAGGATTGATTTACCGGTAAATAGAAAAAAAGATCAACCAGTAGCTTCTTCCTCTAACCCGAATACTGCAGATAATAAGAGAAAACGTAAGCGTAAACCTGCTCCAGGAGCAAATCGTCCAGGAGGTGGAGGTGCGACAGGGCAGCAAGGACAAGCGGCTGGCCAAAATCAAAATAGACCAAGCGGAGCGCCAAATCAAAATAGAAATGATAAAGGCGGAAGACCTCCACATAAAAGAGGTCAGCCTGTACCTCCAAAGGCTGAGCCTACCGAAAAAGAAATTCAAGATCAAATCAAAGCTACTTTAGCCAGATTAAGTGGAGCAGGAAAGTCTGGAAAATTTGCTCAACGTTCCAAATTACGTCGTCAAAAACGTGATGATGTTGCGGCAACTGCTGAGGAATTAGCAGCAGCACAAGAAATGGAGTCTAAAGTATTGAAAGTAACAGAATTTGTTACTGCTAACGAGTTAGCCAATATGATGGACGTTGCGGTAACTGAAATTATTGCTACTTGTATGAGTTTGGGCTTATTTGTATCCATCAATCAAAGATTGGATGCAGAAACCCTAACTATTGTTGCTGATGAGTTTGGTTATGAAGTTCAATTTGTTGGAGCTGAGGAGGAAGAAATAAATCTCGAAGAAGAGGATCGTGAAGAAGATTTAGTGCCACGCTCTCCAATTGTTACTGTAATGGGTCACGTAGATCATGGTAAAACATCATTACTTGACTTTGTGCGTAAAGCAAATGTAATTGCTGGTGAGGCAGGAGGTATTACTCAACACATTGGGGCTTATGAAGTAATAGTTGATGGGGATAAGAAAATCACTTTCTTAGATACACCGGGTCACGAAGCGTTTACCGCCATGAGAGCTCGTGGTGCTAAGGTAACAGACGTTGCCATTATTGTGATTGCAGCTGATGATACGGTGATGCCGCAAACCACAGAAGCCATTAACCATGCGATGGCAGCTAATTTGCCAATTGTTTTTGCTTTCAATAAAATGGATAAGCCAGGAGCTAATCCAGATAAGATTCGCGAGCAATTATCAGCAATGAATATTCTAGTAGAAGAATGGGGTGGTAAATATCAAACTCAAGAAATCTCTGCTAAAACAGGTTTAAATGTTGATAAATTATTAGAAAAAGTATTACTAGAAGCTGAATTATTAGAGCTAAAAGCAAATCCAAATAAAAGAGCAGTGGGTACTGTAATCGAAGCTCAATTAGACAAAGGAAGAGGTTATGTAGCCACCGTATTAATCGAAGCAGGTACTTTGAGAGTTGGCGACCCAATATTGGCAGGTTCTTACAGTGGTAGAGTAAAAGCACTCTATAATGAAAGAGGCGCCAGAGTAGAACAAGTTGGTCCGGCACAACCAGTGCAAGTTTTAGGTTTCCAAGGTGCGCCACAAGCTGGAGACCGTTTCAACGGCGTAGAAAGTGAACCAGAAGCTCGTGAAATTGCTAATAAGCGCTTACAGTTACAGCGTGAACAAGGATTAAGAACTCAGAAACATATCACCTTAGATGAGATTGGTCGTCGTTTAGCAATTGGTAACTTCAAAGAGTTGAACATCATTATCAAAGGTGACGTGGATGGTTCTGTGGAAGCATTATCAGACTCCTTACAGAAATTATCTACGGAAGAAATTCAAGTTAAAATTGTTCATAAAGCGGTTGGTCCAATTTCAGAATCTGATGTTTTATTAGCAACTGCTTCTGATGCTATCATTATTGGTTTCCAAGTTCGTCCATCTGCGGGAGCTCGTAAATTAGCTGAGCAAGAGGAAATTGACGTAAGATTGTATTCTGTAATTTACAAAGCCATTGATGAAATCAAGGCAGCGATGGAAGGGATGTTGGCTCCAGAATTTGAAGAGAAAATTGTAGCTAACGTAGAGATTCGTGAAACTTTTAAAATCACTAAAGTAGGAACTATTGCAGGTTGTATGGTACTAGACGGAACCATCAAACGTGACTCTAAAATTAGAATTATCAGAGATGGTGTGGTGGTTTACACTGGTGAGTTAGAATCTTTAAAACGTTTTAAAGACGATGTGAAAGAGGTAAACAGAGGTTACGAGTGCGGTTTGAACATTAAAGGTTACAATGATATACAAGTAGGTGATATTGTTGAAGCTTATGAACAAGTTGAAGTAAAACGAAAATTGTAAAATATACAGTTTGTAAAACTTAAAAAGCGGTTGATTTTGCATGAGTTTCTATTTTGCCTAATAATGTGGGCTTTAAGAATTTAGGGTTAATGTTTAATCAACTGCTCCTCATCGAAAATACTTCTCAAATGTTTGTGGATAAGTTTCATGAGCAATAATTGCTTTAAGAATTACCAATTATATTTTGTGAGCAAGGGTCTGGAACTAGATATTCGATGGAGCAATTTTTTAAGCAAAATGAGCTAAAAGTTCAGAAAAAGTTTGAGCTTACAACAAATGAAGCCGTAAAGCAAGCAGTAATTGCTGGTTTGGGATATTCTGTATTGCCTCTAATCGGAATTAGAAACGAATTGAAGAGTAAAATCCTACAAATCATCAAGATTGAAGGTTTCCCAATTACCACGTCATGGAATTTAATTTGGCTGAAAAACAAGAACTTTTCTCCGATGGCAAAGGCCTATCTCCAATTTATCAAAAGCCAAAAGGAAGCCATTATTCAAGATAGGTTTGGCTGGTTAAATCAATTTAATTGATTTTTATGTTGATTCAACGCTGAAAAAACAAGTGAGGTTAAGTAATCTCTGATGTCGGTTAACTTTCCATTATCCTCAAAGTCTGTTAAAGCAGGTAGATTTTCCATAAAAAAATCCTGGAAATGAGCACTTTCTACCATGGTGCTCGAAAGAGATTTAGTGTAAGGATAGTCTGGATTATATTCTTTCATGATATTACTGATGCGCTCACAAAGACTTTTATAAGGTTTAAAAAATTGATCAGTATTATCTTCTGCTACATGCTTTGTCAGAAATACTTTTGATGCATCTCTGATAATAATTTGGTGCATGTCTTCTAAATCAATTTCTTGATCATCGGCTAATTCTCCATCAATTTGCCAGGTTAAAATATTGATGACTCTTTTTAACTTTTCTTCTGGATGAGTTAAATTATTTGTTTGAAAAATCACTTGATAATCTAACCAATGCCAATACCAAGATACCACGTAGTTTAGCAAGCGATGCTTGTTCTCAAAATATCTATAGATTGTAGCTTCGGTAGATTTTATTTCATCGGCTAATTTTTTAAATGTAAATGACTCAAAACCAATTTCTTTCATCAGTTTTATGCTTTTTCTAAAGATGTTTTTTCCAATGTCACTTTGTTCTGGATCTTTTAAAAAAAGCTTATCATTCATTTTAGGTTGCATATGCCAAACAATAGCAAAAAACTTAGCAGTTATTAATAAGGGCAATGTCATTATTAAATCATTTACTTTACAAAGTAATAGTATTACTATCAATATAAAAAGTAATTTTTATTTTTGGTGTAAGATATTGATTTCAAATGACAGAAATGCCATCACTTAGAGCAGCCATTAGGAAGCTTTTTCAACTAATTAATCTCGAAAAAATTGAGATTCAACATATATATATCTACGCCATCATCAGTGGTGTAATTATGTTATCCTTACCTTTAGGAATACAAGCCATCATTAATTTAATGTTTGGGGCAGTGATTAGTACTTCCTTGGTGGTTTTAATTATTTTGGTAATTATGGGAACGCTGTTTAACGGTATTTTACAGGTTAAACAAATGCGAATAACAGAAAGAATTCAACAAAGAATTTTTACTCGATTAACCTTTGAATACACCAATCGGATTCCAAAATTAAAACTGCAAAGTTTAGACGATTACCATTTGCCAGAATTAGTGAACCGTTTTTTTGATACTGTGAATTTGCAAAAAGGTCTATCAAAATTAATTCTTGATTTTCCGGTTGCAAGTATTCAAATAGTTTTCGGACTAATTTTACTCGCTTTTTATCATCCTGTTTTTATTGCATTCGGCATGCTACTCAGTGGTTTGGTTTACTCGATTTTTTACTATACCAGCCCTAAAGGTTTTAGCTCCAGTATTAGAGAGTCTGATTATAAATATCATGTGGCCCATTGGTTAGAAGAAATTGGGAGAAGCGTAAAAACGTTTAAATTTTTCCAACATAATGATCTGCACCTCAATAAAACTGATGAGTTAGTGAGTGGCTACTTAAAAGCCAGAGATGAGCATTTCTCAGTTTTAGTTTTCCAATATCGTGTCATGATTGCCTTTAAAGTTTTAATTACAGGGGCAATGTTGATTATCGGAGCAGTTTTATTTATCAATCAGCAAATAAACTTGGGGCAGTTTATCGCGGCAGAAATCATCATCATCACCATCATCAATGCCGTTGAGAAAATGATTGTAAGTTTAGAAACTGTTTATGATGTACTCACTTCTTTGGAGAAAATCAATAAGATATTAGATAAGCCTCAAGATCTAGATGTAGAGAGAAATCTGATCACAGAAATTGATAAAAACAAAGGACTGGAGATTGAATTAAGGGATGTTAGTTTTGGGTTTCAACCCGATAAGAAAATATTGAAGAATATTAATTTAACGATTAAATCTGGTGAGAAAATTTGTATCAGAGGCGAGGAAGGTTCAGGAAAAACTACCCTCTTGAGATTTTTATCTGGGATGTGGTCTGATTTTGAGGGGAATTTATTGTATAACCAAATTCCCTTTAAAAATTATAATCCTGATAAAATTTACGAGCAAACAGCTTTCTTTTTAGATGAAGATGAGCTTTTTAGCGGTACCATTATAGAAAATATTACCCTAAAAAAGGAAATTTCCGACTATAAAAAACTAAAGGATGTTTGTGATTTAGTGAGTTTGTCTGATTTTTTAAATAATAATTCACAAGGGTTGGATTATCATATAGATCCTCAAGGAAAAAGATTATCCTCTAGCATTGCAAAAAAGATATTATTAGCCAGATGCTTTTATAAAGAGCCGCAACTTTTGTTATTAGAAGATGGATGGTTAGCTATTGAAAAGCTTAATAGAGAAAGAATTATAGACTTTTTGACTGCGAAAAACCAAAAATTCACACTCGTTCTCATCAGCGATGAGCAAATACTATTTGATCAATGCGATAGAGTTTTGACGATGAAAGACGGACAAATTTTAAACTAGAAGGAATCATGTTTTTAGATAAAAATATACACTCAGAAAAATTTTTACAATTTGATTCATTCAGAAAAGTTGTATTAGAAACTCCTAAGAAGAGTTTAAGAAAGATATTCCTGATTTGCTTGTTGGTTTTTATCGTGATTTTAGCTTTACCATGGACACAGAGTATCCAATCAAAAGGGGTGATTTCATCTATTAATCCAGACCAAAGACCTCAAAAGGTGAATTCAATTATACCAGGGAGAATATTAAAATGGTATATACAAGATGGGCAACAAGTAAACAAAGGGGATACTTTATTACTTTTGGGAGAAATAAAAGAAGATTATTTAGATAAATCTTTATTAAGTAGAGTAACAGATCAAATTGAAGCCAAAGAAGAAGCGGTTGATTATTATAAGCAAAAGGCCGTTACCTCTACCCAACAAGAAAAAGCTTTACTTGCTTCGCTTCAATTGAAAAAATCACAACTTAGAAATAAATTAAAGCAATATAAACTGCAAGTGCAATCAGATAGTATTGCTTTTGAAGCAGCAAAATCACAATTGGCTATCTCTGACGAACAGTTAAAAAGGCAGCAACAACTGTATAAAGCAGGTTTAAAATCGTTAACAGATTTAGAGCAAAAACAACAGTATTTTCAAAATGCTTTGGCAAAGAAGATGAGTGCTGAAAATAAATATTATAATGGCAAAAATGAATTAATTAATATCCAATTAGACCTTTCTAATGCTGAGCAAGAATATGCAGAAAAGATATCCAAAATAAATGGAGAGCAGTTCTCGGCTTTATCTCAAGCTTCTAGTACCAATGGAGAAATTGCCAAACTTAGAAATCAATTAGAAAATTATACACAGCGAAGAAATTTTTATGTAATTACAGCACCGCAAGCCGGACAAATTCTAAGATCTAATGCCGCAGGAATTGGAGAGATTGTTAAAGATGGCGAAACTTTACTACAAATTGTGCCGAAAAATTTCGATCCAGCAATTGAAATTGAAGTTGATCCGATGGATATGCCATTAATAAACCTAGGACAGAAAGTGCAACTGGAGTTTGATGGTTTTCCTGCGATTGTATTTTCTGGCTGGCCAGCTGCATCCTATGGTGTTTTTTCAGGTGAAATTTCAGCTATAGACCAATCTATACAAGCTAGTGGTAAATTTAGGATTTGGGTGAAACCAATTGGAAATAAACCTTGGCCAAAGCGACTTAAATATGGTGGAGGAGTGAAAAGTATCGCTTTGCTAAAAGACGTTCCGATTGTTTACGAGCTTTGGAGACAATTGAATGGTTTTCCACCCGAGTATTATCAACCCAAACAAACGGTTGATTCTGGAAAGAAAGGAGATAAACTTGAAAAATAAACTTTTCTTTATTTTTTTATTGATTTTTGCTCTTGGTATCAAGACAGAAGCGCAGCAAAAAGTAGATACCTTAGATTGGCTTAGCTTTAGAAATTTGGTTAAGAAATATCACCCAGTTACAGCACAAGCTAGGCTTTTAGATGATTTGGCAAAGGCAAAAAAGACCAAAGCTTTAGGCGGTTTTGAACCTAAATTAGGAGTTGATTTTGATAGAAAAATTTATGATGGAACTGAATATTATCAGTTTCTAACTCCAGAATTAAAAATACCACTTTGGTATGGTTTAGAGCTAAAAGGCTCTTATTCTGAGGCAGAAGGAACGTATTTAAATCCAGAAAATAAATTACCGAAAGAGGGATTAAGCTATGCTGGCTTATCTTTTCAGTTAGGTAAAGGATTGTTAATGGACGAGCGGAGAGCAGCACTGAAACAAGCTCAGATTTTTGCTCAAGCTAGTAAAAATCAGCAGCAGCAAATTTTAAATGATTTATTTAAAGATGCTGGCGAGGCTTATATCAATTGGTACAATAAATATCAAAATTTGAAGCTCTATCAAAATATTGTAGCGTTAGCAAAATTTCGTTTTGAGGCGGTTAAAAATGGTTTTGCAGGCGGAGATCAACCAGCGATAGATACGGTAGAGGCTTTTTTAAACTTACAGCAAAGAGAAGTGCAATTGCAACAAGCTGATTATGAATTAAAGGAAGCAAAATATTTATTAAGTAATTTTCTTTGGTTAGAGAATAATCAACCTACCAATCCTGATTTATTAAATATTGTTCCCGATTCTGATTTTGTGGTTTCTTTAGTTCAGCCATCAGATGCGATGAATAATCCTAAATTGTTAAGTTATCAATTTAAAATTAAAGATTTAGAAATTGAGAAGCGATTAAAAGCGGAGAGTTTAAGACCAGAAATTAGCGTTGGTTTGGGCTTACTAAATAGCGGAAGAAACGCCTTGCAGAATATAAATTCAAACTATTGGGCGGATAATAATAAAATAAATCTGAAGTTCTCTTTTCCGCTCTTTTTGGCAAAAGCCAGAGGAGATTTAGCAGAAACGAAGATGAAAATTAGAAATACTGAAATTGAACGTGAATTGGTGAATATAGAACTTCGAAATAAACAAAACCAGATTAGTGCAGAAAACGAAACACTATATAATCAACTAAACTTAATGAAACAGCAATTAAGTGCCGCTGAAACTTTATTGAAAGGTGAGGAAATCAAATTCAAATTAGGTGATAGCTCATTGTTTAAAGTAAACTCAAGAGAAACCAAGCTCATTGAGGTAAATGAAAAGTATCTTCAGACGATTGCAAAACTGAAAAAAGCACAACTCAAAAGTTTTTGGATTAACGGCGAGCTAACAAATATCTTTTAACTTTCAAAAGTTTGCATGCTGATGAGCTTGTTATAAAGTCCATTTTTCTGGAGAAGCTCGCTGTGCGTTCCTTGCTCAACAATTTTTCCTGATTCTATCACTACAATGACATCAGCATGCTGGATAGTGCTTAAACGATGTGCAATTACAATGGTAGTTCTGTTCATCATCAATTTATCCAAAGCTTCTTGAACTAATTTTTCTGATTCGGTATCTAAAGCAGAGGTAGCTTCATCCAAAAGCATTAATGGAGGATTCCCCAAAACTGCTCTTGCGATACATAAACGCTGTTTTTGTCCGCCGGATAATTTCATCCCCCTATCTCCAATATTAGTTTGGTAACCCTCTTCAGTTTTTAGAATAAATTCATGTGCATTGGCAATTTTTGCCGCATTCTCTACCTCTTCTTGAGAAAATCCAGTTCTGCCAAAAACGATATTATTATAAATGCTATCGTTAAATAAAATAGATTCTTGATTTACCACGCCCATTAAACTCCTTAAAGAATTTTGGGTGAGCTCTTTGATATTTTGCCCGTCAATCAATATTTCTCCAGAAGCTGGGTCTGTGAAACGAGGAATGAGGTCTAGTAAGGTTGATTTTCCACCTCCTGATGGCCCTACTAAAGCCATTGTACTTCCTTTTTCCACTTTTAAATCAATCTCTTTTAAGATTTCCTTTTCGCCATAAGCAAAGGTTACTTTTTTAAATTCTATAGCTGATTTAAATGCTGATACTTCTTTTGCATCAGGTAAATCATTTACCAAAGAAGGAGTATCCATTAAACCTAAAACTCTTTCTCCGGCAGCTAATCCTTGATTGATGTTACTAAAAGAATCAGAAATCGCTTTTGCTGGGCGCAAAAGCTGAGAAAAAGCACCTAAATAAGTGATAAAACCAGCAGCAGTAATGCTAGCATCTTTGTCTAAAACTAATGATCCTCCATAAATTAAAATCCCCGAAAGGGTTAAAACTCCTAAAAATTCGGATACCGGTGAAGCCAATTGTTGCCTTCGAACCATGGCTCGGCTGATATCAGCATACTTATCATTCTCGATATTAAATTTCTTTCTGATGTATCCTAAAGCATTAAAAGCTTTTACAATTCGCATTCCGCTGATGGCTTCATCCACATGAGAAACCATTACGCCAAAAGTATTTTGTGCCTCAAGTGCTTGCGCTTTTAATCTTTTAACAATTCTGCCGATGATTAACCCCGAAATAGGAATAACTAAGAGCGTGAATAAAGTAAGCTTTGCAGAAATTGAAAATAGCAACACAAAATATCCAATCATGAGCATGGGCTCTCTAAAAATGACTTGCAAAGTGTTGGTAATGGAAAATTGAACTACTTGTACATCAGAAGTGATTTTTGAAATGATATCACCTTTTCGCTCGCTATTAAAGAAATTTAAGTGCAGCTGAGTAACCGATTCAAACAAGCTTTTTCTTAAATTATGGAGTGTGTAAATCCTTAGATTTTCCATAATTCTTTGAGAAATATATCTAAAAAGATTACTAAAGAAAACGCAAAGTACCACGGAAATAGCCACAAAAACTAAAGCTCCTTTTGCACCATTTAATATTACAAAATGCTGTAATTCGTAATTAAATAAGTCTTTGAAATAAACTGGATCTCCGTTGAAAACAGGTTTTGTTAATTGTATGGTATTTTTTGCAGCATTGGTTTGATCAAACAAAACTTGCATTACCGGAATCAATAAAGAGAAAACCAAAGTATTGAATAAAGCATAAAGCAGTGTAAAAATGAAATAAGGCACTGCAAATTTGCCTATCGGTTTAGCAAAAGAAAGTAATCTAAAATAGGTTTTCATTTTAAAATCAAAGTGGCAAAGATAATCCTTTTAATTTTAGCTGCTTTTATAGTTGTTTGTAGTTTTTATATTCAAATAGCCTCACTCCAAATTGCTGCTCAATCCAGGCTAAAAATTTCCTTCTAGGCGTTAATTTCTTATTTGCTTTTGTGGGATCAAAGTTGAATTTCCAGTTCATCGCCTGAATTCGTTTCTGATAAACTTGTGGATGAGAACCTTCGAATTTTAATAATATATCAGCATTGCCATAATCAAATTCTTCGGTGCTCATTCGGTTTTCGTTTAGCCAAGTATCATCATGATAAAATGTATTGAAGTTATTGACCTTGTTTACCAAGCCTTTCGGAGGTTTTACCCAACCGTAATGATAAACGTAAGCATCGATTAATTTCACCTTAATTTTCCGATCATCAATACGAAAACCTTGTGCATCTCGATAAGAATGTACGTTTAAATTCCTTTTGACAACTCTAATTTCTCTCCGATACCAGCGTCTGGATTGCCCATAATAATCGTAAGAACCATAAAAATGAAGATATTTAAAAAGCAAACCTTCCACCTCTGGCTGATTTAAGTTCGTTTCCATTTCTTTTTTAATGGTAGGGAGATATTTTTCGTGGACACACTCATCTCCTTGGATGTAAAAAGCCCAATCCGCATCCTTAGAAATGGAATTAAAAGCTTTATCTGTTTCCAATGCGAAAGTTCTCCCGCCTTCTCGCACACTCCTATCCCAAACGGTATCAATAATTTTAATTTTTGGAGAATCGATAGCTTCAATTAGTTTTCTTGTTTCATCTTCGCAATCGCCAACGGCCACCACAAATTCATCACAAATAGGCAAAATGGAGGTGATGGCCTCAACTATTGCATAGTCGTTTTTTACAGCATTTCTGATAAAAGTAAATCCGGCAACTTTCATTTTTAAGCAGCTTTTTTAATTTGTTTAAACGATAAAAAAAACAAGAAAAGGAATGCGTTAGCAGTAATCTGCTTTTCTAAAGTATTTTCTATCTGCATATGAAAAATGAAAGGTAGTAAAATCATGATGTAAAATGGAGACCGCTGATAGAGTTTGATGAATAATTTGCTAAGCAAAAAGATGAAAACCAACCCGAAAGGGATGCCATAAACCAATACATAATAAATTAACTGATTGTGGATGAAAATTCGGTTCTGAGGTATCAGTAAATAGGAATTAATATCGTATTGTCTTTGAATTTCAAACTCAGCATCTGCTGGAGAAGTGCCTAAAAACGGATGTTTTTTAATCACCTCCCAACTGCATTTCATGGCTGCCCATCTTTGCCCAAGCGATTGGAAATTCGGATTTCTATCCGAGGTAACAGAACGTAAATCAGTTAAAGTATTTTGAACTCTTTTTTGTATTGATGGTAAAGTAAAATAAAGTAAAAAAGCTAATATTGGAATCATCAATAAGCTGGATAGGTAGATCAAAGATCTTTTTGGAGCTTTTTTAATAGACCAAAGTGAATAAAGCATAAGCATTAAATAGATGCAGATTAAGCTAAACCTAAATGCGATGATATTTAATGCGATAAAAAAGCTGATTAAGGCAATCAAGAAAAAAGTCTTTAACCATTTTGTTTTTTCTGTTTGATACAAATTAATGCCTATAAAGAAGGCCACAACACTTAAAACACTCATCTCAGAATGATCTGGACCAATTGGAAGCATTAAATTTTTGCTCCTCTCCACTTCATCAATAAATTGCTGATAATTTAGAATTGCTTTAAATGCCGTAGATAAAATTAAGAGAAAGCATAGGCCAGAAAATAAAAGGAAGATATTTTTAACTTCTTTTTTGAGGAAATCCGGACCAAAATACATCCCGATAGGCAAGAGTAAAAAAATGCTATTTACAAAAATGAGTTTTTGCCAAATGATAAAATGGCTTGTCCAGAAGAAGCTGATCAACAATACAAAATAAATCAGTGGAAAAAATAAAAATTCTAGTGAAATACGCTTTTTAACTTCCTGATTAAAGTAATTTAAAAGTCCAAAAACTACTATCAGAACACAGCTAATAGAAACTAAAGCTCTGGAAAGAAAAAGCCCAATAACTAAAAAATAGCAAGCCCAAGCAAAGGCTTTTTCATTAAAAAATGATAAATACTTAGCATAACTTGTCGGCTTGCGCATATTTAATTCTAATTTTACTTAGTAAACAAAGTTAATTTTTAATGTTAGATAAGGATAATCCAATGATTAGAGAATTAAAAGGAGGAGATTTTAAATCATTAGCCAGAGTTTTAACTTGGGTTGAAAATGATTTGGAAGGTGCTGAGGAGATTCTTAAAAACTTAAAAATTAAGGAAACGCCAGTTATCGGAGTTACAGGTCCGCCGGGAGCGGGAAAAAGTACTTTAGTTAATGCGCTAATTGATGAACTATCAAAAGCGTTTAAAATTGCTGTTTTAGCTATTGATCCAACTTCTCCATTTAATATGGGGTCATTATTAGGAGATCGTATCCGGATGACTTCTCAATTTAACAATCAAAGAGTTTTTATTCGGTCTGTTGCAACCAGAGGCTCATTAGGAGGTTTATCTGCAAAAACGATAGAGATGTGTGATGTTCTGAAAGCGTCGGATTTTGATTTCATTTTTGTAGAAACTGTTGGTGTTGGGCAATCTGAAATTGAAATTGCAGGTTTAGCAGATTTAACCATAGTAGTTTTGGTGCCAGAAGCTGGCGACGATATCCAAAGTATCAAATCTGGTTTGATGGAAATTGCTGATGTTTTTGTGGTGAATAAGGCCGATAGAGAGGGAGCAGACGCTTTTGCAAATCATCTTAAGAAAATGACTTATGGACAGCGCTCGCTTCCGGTAATTCAAACGGTTGCACACCAAGCCAAAGGAATAGATGATTTAATAGCTTTAATTCAATCTACTAACCTGAAAGCTAATCCTAAAAAAGTATATCTATTAGCAGAAAAAGCTTGGCGCTTGATACAGAATTTCAGAATGCAGGATATAGGAAAAGAAAAGCTTCAGAAAGAAATTTCTGAAGCTTTGAATAGTTCATTTAATCTGTATCAATTTATAGAAAAGTTTAAGCATTCATAAGCTCTTCAATTTCATCAGCATCAATAGGAATATTTGCCATTAAATCTTTTGGGCCTTTCTCGGTAATGAGGATATCATTTTCAAGGCGAATTCCTAAACCTTCTTCTAAAATATAGATTCCTGGTTCGCAGGTTAAAATATTTCCTACTGCAAAAGGTTCATATCTACTTGCTAAATCATGAACATCAATACCTAAATGATGAGAAGTTCCATGCATAAAATACTTTTTGTAAGCAGGCATTTTTGGATCTTGTTTCTCGACATCATGTTTATCTAGCAAACCAAGTTTAATCAATTCGCTAGTCATTATTTTTCCTACTTCTTCATGATATTCATTCCAAATAGTTCCTGCAACCAACATTTTTGTAGCCTCTTTCATCACTTGGTGAACTGAATTATAGACATCTTTTTGACGTTTGGTAAAACGTCCGTTTACAGGAACAGAGCGACTTAAATCTGCATTATAATTTCCAAACTCTGCACCAAAGTCAAATAAAATTACGTCACCATCTTTACATTGTTCTTTGTTGTCATTATAATGCAAAACGCAGGCATTTTTTCCTGAAGCAATGATTGGCGAATACGCATGTCCAGAAGCTTGATTTTTGATAAATTCATGAATAATTTCAGCCTCAATTTCATATTCTTGAACTCCTGGCTTAACAAAATTTAAAACTCTTCTAAAAGCCAATTCGGTAATATCACATGCTTTCTGCGTGTATAAAACTTCTATTTCTGATTTTATTGGACGCAAAGCCCTGAAAATAGGAGCTGCCCTTTCATAATGATGGAGAGGATATTTTGATTTTATTTCTTCGATAAAACGGTAGTCTTTGTAAGGTACAGTATGAATATATCTATCATTTTCATTCGTATTTAGATAGATATAATCAGCATAATGGATAATCGAAGTAAGAATGTTCCAAAATTCATCAACCCAAAAAATAGTTTGAATTCCAGAGATTGCTCTAGCTTCATCAATCGTATATTTATGTCCTTCCCAAATCGCTATATAATCATTCGTCTGTCTTAAAAAAAGGACTTCTTTGTACGCAGCATTAGGACAATCAGGAAAAATCAGCAAAATTGTTTGTTCTTGATCAATTCCTGAGAGATAAAATAGGTCTGGATTTTGTTTAAAACTGAAAATTTGATCTCCACTTCTTGGGAATTCATCATTAGAATTTAGGATAGCTACGCCGTTTTTATTCAGTTTGGAAGCGAAATTTTCTCTGTTTTTCTTGAAAAGTTGTTGATTAGAAACTTGATACTTCATTTATTTTATTAAAAATTTTAAATTTATAAACCTTTTATGGTTATTTTTGTCGTATAAAAGAATTGGAACGAAGTTTGAACTATTGATGATATCAAACTTATAATTAATTTTACAAATAATTATACAATTAAAAATTGTTAACCTTAAAAAAAGAAAATGATGAATTACTCTACATTAAAGAAAACAGTAGCTCTTTCCTTAGCCACTGCATTTGCCGTAGTAGCAAACGCTCAGGATACTAAGCCAACTGCTACTACTTCTTCTGCCAAAACTTTTGGAGGGAGAACACAATACAGAACTTGGACCTTCGGAATTAACGGTGGTTTCACCGTTCCTGCTGTAATAACAGGTGGAACTAACGACTTTAATAGAGGAGTTGGTTTAGGAGAATACACTTTTAAACCTTATTACGGTATAAACCTAAGAAAGCAGTTAGGACACGTATTTGGTTTACAAGGTGACTTACAATTTGGTAAAGTTCTTGGATACAACAAGGGCGTTCTTACCTATGGAACTAACGGAGGTGGAGCACCTATTATTGGGGTCAATTCTTATGAAACCAAAGTTGGATACGACGCTAGTTTGTCTGGTGTATTTAATTTAGCAACTATTAACTTTTTGAAAAGAGAAAACTCAGTTAATTTTTATTTAACTGCAGGTTATGGTTTAATAGCTTATGCTCCAAAGGGATATACCTCTTACAAAAACAATCAAGTAGTATATGATTTTTCTGGCGTTGCTGGATCTAATAGAGATAAAAAGTATGTTAAGCAAGGTTATATTCCTGTAGGAATTGGTGCTAAGTTTAAATTAAGTGATAGAGTAGCTCTTGATTTAGGATATACCATGAAATATATTGATGCTGACAATTTTGATGGTTTGTACAGAATTGATAATTATCCTTCAAATGATAAATTTTCATACACACATGCTGGTCTAGAATTTTCTCTGGGTTCTAAAGCAAAACCAGACTTAAACTGGGCAAATCCTATTGCTATGATGTATGATGAATTAAAAGATAATTCATTACGTCAAGAAGTTGAAGCTTTAAAAACTCGTGTTTCTAATGTAGAGCAATCTGTTGAAGATTTGAAAAAAGACTCTGACGGAGATGGGGTAGCTGATTACTTAGACAAATGCCCTAATACTCCAGCTGGAGCGAAAGTGGATGGTGCTGGTTGTGAGTTAGATGTGGATGGAGACGGTATTCCAGATTGGAAAGATAAATGTCCTACAGAAAAAGGAACTGCTGAATTAAATGGTTGCCCTGCTGTTGATAACTCTACTCTTTTAAAAGATGTATCCAACATTCAATTTGAGTTTAATTCTTCTGTATTAAAAACTTCTTCTTACCCAACTTTAGATAAAGTTTCATCTTTAATGAGATCAAATTCAAATATGATGATTGAGTTAGATGGTAATGCATCTGCAGAAGGTACTGAAGCCTACAATATGCAATTATCAATTGACAGAGCAAATGCTGTGAAAACTTATTTAGTTAATTCTGGTGTTGATGCTAAGAGAATTGAAGTTAAAGGTTTTGGAGAAACCAGACCAATTGCTTCAAATGCTACTGAAGCTGGAAGAATTTTGAATCGTCGTGTAGAATTTAGACAACAATAATTAAACATAAATGTTAATAAAAAGAGGGAGTTCCAAAGACTCCCTTTTTTTATTTGTAAATTTGTTGGATTATGTATTTTTTTAGAAAAAAAGACCCAAATCGTCCTGATAATTTTAATTTAAGGGTGATGCACTGGATTAATAGAATTTCAATAATTGTATTTTTAGTTGGGGTGATTTGGAAATTAATTGATATCCTAATTCTTAGAAAGTAAACTTGATGAAAAAAATTATTAAAACCTACCATGCACCAAAGCCTATTGGTCCTTACAGTCAGGCCGTATTTATTAACGGTGTTTTATATGTATCAGGTCAAATCGCTATAGATCCAGAAAGTGGACAGATTGTAGATAAATCTATTGAAGAGGAAACACGGCAAGTGATGAAAAACATCAAAGCTGTTTTGGCTGAAGCAGGTATGACCTTTAATCATATCGTAAAAACATCTATCTTTTTGAGTGATATGGATTACTTTGGGCAAGTGAATGAAACCTATGGTAAATATTTTGAGAAGGATTTTCCTGCCCGAGAAACCGTTGCCGTTAAAACATTACCAAAGAATGTGAATGTCGAAATTTCAGTAATTGCGGTAATAAATGAGTGATAAGGCTAAAGGGCTTATAGCCGCTTTATCGGCAAATATTATCTGGGGTTTTGTTTCATTGATTTTTAGAGCTCTCATTAACTATCCAACAGAGTTAATTCTCACCTATCGAATTATCATTGCATTCATGGTAACTTGGCTCTTTATAGCCATCTACAAACGGAAACAGCTGATAGCAGATCTTAAAAGTATTCGATTTAATAGAGAAATGCCAAAAGTTAAATTTTGGATGCTGTTGGTTTTATCGGGTATAGGAATTACTGGAAATTGGTTTGCTTTTATTTATGTAGTGAATCATATTAATATCAAATCAGGGGCCTTCGCTTATATGATTTGTCCACTCATTACAGCTTTAGGTGGTTTTATTTTATTGAAAGAAGAGCTCAGCCGCTTAAAGTTTTTTGCCTTGGCACTAACAACAATATCAATTGCTATTTTAGCTACGGAATTTTTTGGAAATGTATTATGGTCTGCATTAATTGCTTCATTTTATGCTACCTTTATGTTGATACAAAGGATATTAAAAAAGATTGATCGATTAAATATGTTAGGTTTTCAGCTTTTAATCGGGCTAATTTTGGTTATTCCTTTAATGGTTTTTCATCCACAAGCTATACCTGTTGATTTCTCTTTTTGGGCATTAATTTTTGTTTTAGCCCTATTATTTACCCTTATTCCTCTCTTACTTAGTCTATTCGCTTTAGGAAAATTACCTTCTTCAACCGTAGGGATTTTACTTTATATTAATCCAATAGTTGCTTTTAGCATAGCATTTTTCTATTTTCATGAACCCATAGTTTTCACTCAATTATTAGCGTATGCATTATTGTTGGTTGCTGTGGTGGTTTTTAATTGGAAAATTCTCAAAGAGATTTTCATGAAGAAGCTTAAAAGAAAGAATGAAATTGATATTGCTCGCTGATTTTGAATGATCAAATATTTAAAACTCCGATAGAATATTTAAAAGGCGTTGGTCCACAAAGGGCTGAGGTACTTAAAAAGGAAGTATCCATTTTTACCTATGGAGACTTGATGCATTATTATCCTTTCCGATATATTGATCGTACGCAGTTCTATAAAATTAAGGATGCCAATCCAGATTTACCTTATATCCAGATTTTAGTTCGATTAAAATCCTTTGAAGTCATCGGCGAAAAGCGAGCAAAGAGATTAATTGCCTCGGCATTAGATGATACTGGCGAGATTGAATTGATTTGGTTTCAAGGAATTAATTGGGTGCAAAAGAATCTAAAACTGAATCAGGTTTACATCATCTTTGGAAAAGTAACCTATTTCAATGGTAAAGCTCAGATGGCTCATCCAGAAATGGAACTTTTCAATAAAGCAACTAAAAACAACGGGAATTTAACTTTACAGCCTGTTTATTCTTCTACCGAGAAGTTAAAGCAGCATGGTTTAGATAGCAAAGGTTTACAAAGGGTAATAGCCAACTTGTTAGATGTTTGCCTTAATGATGTTTCAGAAGTGTTGCCATCTTATCTTATTCATCAATATAAATTGAATACAGGGGCAGTTGCTATTCAGAATATTCATTTTCCTACAGATAATTTATCCTTAAAAAAGGCGCAAAATACTTTGAAATTTGAAGAACTATTCTTCATTCAGTTCAAAATGTTGAGGTCTAAATTGCTCAGAACTAGAAAATTTAAAGGGAATCTTTTTGAAAATGTAGGAGATAAGTTCAATTATTTCTATCAAAATCTTTTGCCTTTTCAACTCACAAATGCCCAAAAAAGGGTAATCAAAGAAATTAGATTAGATACCCAGAAGGGCATCCAAATGAACCGCTTAGTACAAGGAGATGTTGGTTCTGGGAAAACGGTAGTAGCTTTGATGACGATGCTTTTAGCCATTGATAATGGTTTTCAGGCTTGTTTAATGGCACCTACAGAAATTCTGGCAACACAACATTATCATTCTATTAAAGCTTTATTGCTAGATGATTTTGTTTCTGTGAAATTGCTTACAGGATCAACCAAGAAAAAGGAAAGAAGAATCATAGCTGAAGAGCTAGAATCAGGTAAGCTTTCTATACTCATTGGCACCCACGCTTTGATTGAAGATCCTGTAGTTTTTAAAAATCTTGGATTAGCTGTAATTGATGAACAACACCGATTTGGAGTTGAGCAAAGAGCGAAACTTTGGAAAAAGAATGTGATTCCTCCACATATTTTAGTCATGACCGCCACGCCAATTCCAAGAACTTTAGCCATGACATTGTATGGAGATTTAGATGTATCGGTTATTGATGAGTTACCCGCTGGCAGAAAACCTATTGAAACATTACACATGTATGAAAACCAACGTTTAAGAATGTTTGGTTTCATGAAACAAGAAATTGCAAAAGGTAGGCAAGTTTATGTGGTTTACCCTTTGATACAAGAAAGTGCAAAACTTGATTTAAAAAACTTGATGGATGGTGTAGAGGTGATGAGTAGGGAATTTCCGTTACCTGATTATAGAATCAGCATTGTTCATGGTCAACTTAATGCTGCCGATAAGGAGTTTGAAATGCAGCGTTTTGTGAAAGGCGAAACACAAATTATGGTGGCCACAACGGTAATAGAAGTTGGTGTAAATGTGCCTAATGCATCAGTAATGATTATTGAAAATGCAGAACGATTCGGGCTTTCACAACTGCATCAATTAAGAGGTAGGGTTGGTCGTGGAGCGGAGCAATCCTATTGTATTTTAATGTCTAGTCATAAATTAAGTAAAGAAGGCAAAATCAGATTAGAAACGATGGTTAAGACAAATGATGGTTTTGAAATTGCGGAGATAGATTTGCAGCTACGTGGCCCAGGAAATATAGAAGGAAAGCAACAAAGTGGCATTATGGATTTAAAAATTGCCGATTTAACTCATGACCAAAAGATATTACAGGAAGCTAGGAAAAGTATAGTGAAAATTTTTGAAGAAGACCCAGAACTTCAACAACCTGAACATGCCATTTTAAAAACCTTTGTTACAAAAGCAGAAAATGGCATCGCATTAAATAAAATATCCTAATATTTATCTTTAATCTTATACATTTGGTTTTAAAACTCATTTTATGAAAGCGGTAAAATTACTTGTTCTATCCCTCTTTTTATCGGTGTTTGGGGCCCATGCTCAAGACGTATTGGTTTTAAGAAAGATTTATGATGAAGCCTTGGTAAACGGCGAATCCTATCAAAATTTAAGATACTTGTGTAAAGAAATTGGCCCACGTTTAAGCGGCTCTGCCCATGCACAAAAAGCAGTAGATTGGACCAAGAGCCTTATGGATAAGTATGGTTTTGATAAAGTTTTTTTGCAAGAATGTATGGTTCCACACTGGGTTCGTGGGGAGAAAGAAATAGGTAAAATCATCGATGGTAAAAAGGAGATAAATGTTCCTATTTGTGCTTTAGGAATGTCGCCCGCAACCCCAAGAGAAGGATTAAGAGCACCTGTGATTGAGCTGAAAAGTTTAGATGAATTGGCAAAGTTGGGGGAAAGCGTAATAAAAGGAAAAATAGTTTTCTTTAACCGTCCTTTTGATCCTAGATATATAGAAACAGGAAGGGCTTATGGTGCGGCTGGCGATCAAAGATTTAGAGGCCCGGCTGAAGCCGCAAAATATGGAGCTGTTGGCGTAATTGTGCGGTCGCTAACCGAAAGTTTAGATGATTATCCACATACCGGAACTACAGTTTTTCCAGAAGGAGCTAAAAAAATTCCTGCGGCAGCTATTTCAACTAAAGCAGCCAATCAATTAAGTGCCTTATTAAAATTGAAGAAATTGCCAGTGATTCAATTTTACTTTAAGCAAAGTTGCCAATTATTACCTGATGCAAAATCTTATAATGTAATTGGAGAAATTACAGGTACAGAAAAACCAAATGAGTTTATTACTGTTGGAGGGCATTTAGATTCTTGGGATTTAGCAGAAGGAGCACATGATGATGGAACTGGCGTGATGCAAGCTATGGAAGTGTTGCGTATTTACAAGTCTTTAGGGATGAAACCTAAGCATTCTATTAGAGCTGTAATGTTTATGAATGAAGAAAACGGAGGTAGAGGAGGCGATAAATATGCGGAATTAGCTAAACAAAATGGCGAAATTCATTTGGCAGCAATTGAATCAGACGGTGGAGGATTTACACCTCGAGGTTTTACTTTTCAGGATTTATCGTCAGAAAGATTAAAATCTATCAATGAAAATTGGAGCAATTTATTGAGACCCTACCTAGCAGACCATTTAGATGCTGGCGGTAGTGGAAGTGATATTGAGCCACTATCTGTTTTTGAAAATACAATTTTAATTGGTTATAGAGCAGATTCTCAACGTTATTTTGATATCCATCATTCTGCAAAAGATGTTTTTGAAAACGTGAATAAAAGAGAATTAGAGTTAGGTGCTGCTGCTATGACTTCTTTAGTGTACTTAATAGATCAATACGGAATTAAATAGAACTATCCTTTGTGGAAAAAGACGCATCCGATTTTAAGAAGGATCCTTATATAGCTTTAAGGTTTCCAGAGTTTAGGTATTTTTTGGTGATGAGGTTTTTCCTCACCATAGGTTATCAAGTACAAGGTGTAGTAATAGGTTGGTACATTTACAACCTCACTAAAGATCCACTTTCATTAGGCTTGATTGGTGTAGCAGAAGCCATACCAGCAATTGGAATCGCACTTTATGGAGGTTATATCGCTGATAAATCAAATAAAAAGACTTTACTTCATAGGGTTGTAGGCTTAATCCTGGTTTCCTCAACCGTTTTATTTACCGTCACACTTCCATCTGTAACAGCACAAATTGATCAGGGATGGCTAATTTCTATTATTTATGTCATGATTTTTGTAAATGGAATTGCTAGAGGTTTTTATGCGCCTACAGCTTTTTCATTAATGGCGATGATTATCCCGAGAGCACATTATCCAAACTCTTCTACTTGGAACAATTCTGCTTGGCAAACGGCGGCAATTGTTGGTCCGGCTTTAGGCGGATTACTTTATGGTTTTGTAGGCATCAACCACACTTTTATTTTTGTTTTGATTTGCCTTGCGCTCTCTTTCACTATGACCTTCTTTTTCAAAAGCAGACCGGCTACTTATGTCAGAAAAACAAGCATTTTTCAGAGTTTATCTGAAGGTTTAAAATTTGTTTTTAAGACAAAAATGTTGGTAGGAGCATTGAGTTTAGATTTATTTTCGGTGTTTTTTGGTGGTGCAGTAGCGCTTATTCCTGTAATTGCGACCGAAGTTTTACATGTAGGAGCCACACAATTTGGAATTATGAGAGCGATGCCGGCTGCCGGAGCAGTAATAACCATGCTACTCATGACTCGCTTCTCTCCGATGAACAAACCTTGGCGAAATCTACTTTTTGCTGTAACTGGGTTTGGTTTATCCATCATTTGTTATGGTTTATCAAAGAATTTTTATCTCACACTTTTCTTTTTATTTTTAGAAGGAGCTTTTGACAGTGTAAGTGTCATCATCAGATCTACAATTTTACAAATCTTAACTCCTGACGAAATGCGAGGTAGGGTTTCAGCGGTGAATTCTATGTTTATAGGTTCATCTAATGAGATTGGTCAGTTTGAATCAGGTTTAACCGCCAGATTAATGACCACAGTACCTGCGGTTGTTTTTGGGGGCTGCATGACTTTAGTCGTGTCTGGTGTTACATGGCTCAAAACAAAAAAACTCGTCCCGATGACCTTGGAGGATATCAGCAACTCATAACTAATGAATGAAGTAGAAGAATTTGCCATCAAATTACCGGTTTTTGAGGGTCCTTTTGATCTTTTACTTTTCTTTATTGAAAAAGATGAACTCGATATTCATAACATCCCTATTGCAAAAATCACCGATGATTTTTTAAATTATATTCATCAATTGAACAATTTAAACATTGAATTAGCGAGCGAATTTATTTTTGTTGCAGCCACACTGATGAGAATCAAAGCGAAAATGCTTTTACCTCGGCCAGAGTTGGATGAAAATGGGGATGAAATTGATTTGAAGAAAGATTTGGTTCAACGATTGATTGAATACAAGCGCTTTAAGGAAATTACGGAGGAGTTTAAACTACTAGAAGAGGAACGATTTTTTAAAGAGAAAAGAGGCAATATTACTGAGGATATCCATCATTTATTAAATGATGCAGAACCAATGGAAGGTTTTTCTTCTTTTGATTTATATCAACTTTTAAAGACTTATCATAAGGTAATGAATCATTATCAGATCAGGTCTGAAGATGTAAAACATCAGGTAGAAAAATATCCTTATAGTATTGAGGAGCAAAAAACACAAATTTCCAGTTTATTACACCTCAACAAGCAATTGGATTTTAAAAATTTAGTAGGGATTTCTAAAGATAAAGTTCAGTTTGTGTACAACTTTTTAGCTGTTTTAGAAATGTTGCAGCAACAGCTTGTAGAAATCCAAATTGGATTAGGTTTTAATAACTTTTGGATTCAGCATAAATAATTGCCTTCTCTATAAATTGAATTACTTTGAGTTCATCTTCCAAGCCAATTTCTGGATTCAAATCTTGCGTTAAACAATCTATCACCTTTTGCAAAAATACGTCGTGTTTATCGGCAGATCCTCTAAAGTATTGATAATGATTAGCTTGAGTGATTTGCTCGAAAACTGGAATTTCAAAGTTTTCGTCCAAGTTTACAAACTCTAACTTCTCCATATATTGCCCGCCAACTTTCACATTTCCAGAAGTACCAATGATAGTTAAACTACTTTCGATGTTATGCTCAAAAGCAGCATTTGTAAAATTAAAAATCCCTTTTCCGCCATTTGGTAAATCAAACCTGATAATGCCACTATCTTCAAATTCTGTTTTTAATGATGGGTTTAAGGTGAAAAACTCACTTTCAATATTATACATAGTACCGCAACACCATATCATCAAATCTATAAAGTGGCTAAATTGGGAATAAAGTGGTCCACCGCCAATGGCTTTGGTTGCTCGCCATGGTGCATCAGAATAATATCTTTCATTTCTATTCCAAAAGCAATTGATTTGCAGAAATTTTAATTCGCCCAATCTTTGGCTATCTAATAATTTTTTAAGCCAAATAGCCACTGGGCTGTACCTGTTTTGCATCACCGCAAATACTTTTTTACCGGAGATTCTTTCAGCCTCAATCATTTTAATAACATCTTCTGAATGGATGGCTACAGGTTTCTCACAAATTACATGATAACCCATGTTTAAGCATTTTATGGTATGATGAGGATGTAGCCCATTTGGGGTACATATACAAACCACATCTGCCGGAATCTTAGCATGTAGAAAATCTTCTAATGAGGTAAAAAAAGGAATAAGATTTTGAATCCGCTTTCTTTTTGAGAAATCAATATCAACAGCGGCAACTAACTCCGCTTGAGCGATGTTTTTCAGTAGATAAGCATATTTTTCTCCGATATTACCAACACCAACAATCACAAAGCTTATTGTACGCATCAAATTTTAATTCTATTAGTGGTTCAAATTCCTTATTTTAGAGGCGAAATAAAATCCAAATCCCTACTAATTGACATCACGATTAATATTAGTCAATTATATTTAAAATATTCTAAAACATTCATGAAAAAGGACAAATTAATTTTCGATTTAATTGAAAAAGAAAGAGAAAGACAGGAAAACGGAATAGAGCTTATTGCTTCAGAGAACTTTGTAAGTGAGCAGGTAATGAAAGCAGCAGGATCTGTTTTAACCAACAAATATGCTGAAGGCTTACCGGGTAAAAGATATTATGGAGGTTGCGAAGTGGTAGATGAAATCGAAAATATTGCTAGAGATAGAGCTAAAGAGTTATTTGGTGCAGAATGGGTAAACGTACAGCCACACTCTGGTGCACAGGCTAATGCTGCTGTGTTTTTAGCCTTACTAAATCCAGGCGATAAAATATTGGGTTTTGATTTGTCTCATGGCGGTCATTTAACTCATGGCTCGCCAGTTAATTTTTCAGGGAAAATTTATAAACCTTTTTTTTATGGTGTAGAGGAAGAGACGGGTTTAATCAACTATAAGCAATTAGAAAAAGTTGCATTAAAAGAGAAACCTAAATTAATTATTTGTGGTGCATCTGCATATTCTAGAGATTGGGATTATGCTTTTATCCGTTCTGTTGCTGATAAAATTGGCGCATTAGTTTTGGCTGATATTTCTCACCCATCAGGATTAATTGCCAGAGGTTTGTTGAATGACCCACTCCCGCATTGCCACGTAGTGACTACTACTACGCACAAAACATTAAGAGGTCCTAGAGGAGGATTGATTATGATGGGGAAAGATTTTGAAAATCCGTTTGGACATAAAACTCCAAAAGGAGAACTAAAAATGATGTCGGCTTTGTTAGACGGAGCCGTTTTTCCGGGTACGCAAGGTGGCCCATTAGAGCATATTATCGCTGCCAAAGCTATCGCATTTGGGGAGGCTTTAAGCGATAAATACATGGATTACATAGTGCAAGTAAAAAAGAATGCACAGGCTATGGCAGAGGCTTTTGTAGCTAGAGATTATCAATTAATTTCTGGAGGAACAGATAATCATCTGATGCTGATTGATTTAAGCAATAAAAACATTACTGGTAAATTAGCCGAAGAAGCTTTAGGGAAAGCCGATATTACGGTGAATAAAAATATGGTTCCTTTTGATAAAAGATCTCCTTTTGTAACTTCAGGTATCAGAGTGGGAACCGCTGCAATTACAACCAGAGGCTTAAAGGAGAAGCACATGGAGAAAATTGTTGATCTGATAGATCAAGTGATAAAAAATCACGAAAATGAATCTTATTTAGCTAAAGTTCGTAATAAAGTAAACGAACTCATGGAAAAGCATCCGCTATACAAGAGTTGATTATAAAACAAATTGAATGGAAGTAGTAGATGTTTTAGATGATCATCCTCATGAAATACAGGTCATGGTTGATTACCATCTCTATGACCATTCTTCAGATAAAGACTTTGAACCAATTCTTGATTTAGCGAAAATTATCTGTAATTGCCCAATTATTTACATTGCTTTTGTTGACAATGTTTGGCTATCAGTTCGTTATACTTCTGGCACAACGCAAAAACAACTTCCATTAAAAGAAACTATCTGTCAGTTTACCATTATCAAAAAGGATTTTTTTGAAGTTCCCAATGTTTTAAAGAACACTAAAACCAGTAAATTATTTATTGAAAATAAACCTGATTTTATCTTTTATGCAGGCGTTCCTCTAATTGGAGTCGATAATAAAGTTTTAGGGACACTATGTGTATGTGATACTCAAGAAAAAAGTTTGAGTGCCAACCAGATTTTGGCTTTGAAAGCTCTGGCAACCCAAGTAGTGAATAACCTTGAATTAAGAAGGCTAATCAATCTAAAAGAAGTAGCACCAATTCGCAAAAGCGAAGAATTTAATCATCTCTTCAACGCTTCTCCTGATTTAATTTGTATGCTGGATGAAAATCTTAAAATCATCAGGATTAATCGTGTTGTTGAGGATATTTTAGGATATGCAGAAGAAGAATGTATAGGCTTAAACATCTCTAAATTTATTCATGCTGAGGACATAAAAGTTGCGGTGAAAACAGCCACAAGCAATCTGAAAAAGAAAGTTAAGAAGTTTAACATAGAAACTAGAGTGATCACTAAAGATAAATCCATTAAATGGATGGATTGGAATGTGGTGACAAAAAATAGAGTTTGGTTTATCACTGGTAGAGATATTACTCAAGATAAAGAAACGCTTTCTCAACTCAACCAATTATCAACCGTTGCCAGTAAAATTAACAACGGAGTAGTAATTTCTGACCCTAATAATCAGGTAATATGGGTAAACAACGCTTTTACTGCTATTACCGGATATACCATAGAAGATTTAGAATTTCAGCAATTAGGAGATGTAATTATAGGTGCAGATAGCAACATAGATATTATTGAGAAGGCTAGGCATGAAACACATAACAAAAAGTCATTCTCGGTAGAATTATTAGCTTATCGTAAAGATGGACAACCCATTTGGCTTTCTATTTTCAATACCATTATTTTAGATAAAAAGGGAGAAGTAGAAAGTTTAGTGGAAATTGTTATCGATATTACCGAACGGAAAAAAACCGAAGAACAATTAAAATTACTCTCTTTGGTGGCAAGTAAAACCGAAAATGGAGTTGCCATAAGTGATAAAACCGGCAGAGCTACTTGGTTAAATGAATCTTTGACTAAAATTTTGGGATATAGTTTCAGCGAGCTTAAAGGACGAAGAATTGGTGATATTGTTAAAGGAGCGGATACGGACGTTAAAAAATTAAATGAAGCGAGGGCTAAGGCTAAACGGGGTATTCCGTACAACATAGAGCTTAAAGTTTATAAAAAGGATAAAACACCAGTTTGGGTTTCTGTTTCAAACACTCCAGTGTATGATGAAAATGGAAATATAGACAGAGAAATAGAGATTATAAACGATATTACAGAGCGTAAACAAGCAGAAGAACAGCTTTTAGCCGCTAAAGAGCAAGCCTTGCAACTGAGTAAAGCTAAAGAAATGTTTCTTTCGGTAATGAGTCATGAAATCAGAACGCCATTAAACGCCGTTATTGGCTTAACCAACATATTACTAGATGAAGAAAAGCTAGATCATCAATTACAGACTTTAAATCTGCTTAAATTTTCATCAGATAATTTACTTACACTCATTAATGATATTCTTGATTTTTCAAAAATTGAAGTGGGTAAGATGGAGTTAGAGCGTAAACGATTAAATGTAAAAGAACTGGTTAAAGATATTGCAGATTCACTCTCTTTTAAAGTAAATGAAAAAGGCATAGCCATTAAATATTTTGTAGCGAATGATGTTCCGGAGTTGGTGAGAGGAGATAAAACCCGTTTGTATCAAATCCTGATTAACCTAATAAATAATGCTATAAAGTTTACTGAACAGGGTCATGTAAAAATTAGTGTAAAGGTTAAATCAATAGAAGAATGCCATACTTTTCTGCATTTTGAGGTGGAAGATACAGGAATAGGAATTCCGAAAGACAAATTTGATGAGGTGTTTGAATCCTTTACTCAAGCCGCATCAAACACCGCGAGGAAATATGGGGGTACAGGTTTGGGTTTAAGTATTGCTAAGAAATTAATTGAACTTTATGGAGGTCAGATTGCTTTAAGTAGTGAACTAGGAGTAGGTACTACATTTTATTTCGACTTAAAATTTGATAACTTTATAGATGCTGAAAAGCAAAGTAATAACCCGGTTGCTGAACAGAAATTAAAAATGAAAGCTAAAGTTTTAGTAGTTGATGATAATGAAATCAATAGGATTTTAGCTCAAAAAGTTCTTTCTAAATTTGAAATAGAATGTATTACCGCAGATGGAGGAATGGAAGCTATGGAAAGATTGAAAGAAAAAGATATTGATATTGTTCTGATGGATATCCACATGCCTGAGATGACAGGTTATGAAGTTACAGAAAAACTGAGAGCCATTGACGATGAATATTACAAAAACCTACCGATTATAGCTTTAACCGCATCTGTAATGAACGATGACCTTGAAACAATTTATACCCATGGTATGAATGATTTTCAATTGAAACCCTTTAAACCAGATGAGCTGATAGGCAAAATCTCAAAATACATCAAGGCTGACTAAAAACGAAAAAGCGAAGTCCATAATAGGAACCCCGCTTTTTCTAATCTAAATTAACGCTCTCGGATATTTATACTTTTCTAAGCGTAAAAAAGTTTCAACTATTTTTAATTATTTATTGATAACATCCTAAAGTTGATGGGAATGTTCTAGCTTTTCCTACTAAATCTTTCATTAAATAGATATTGAAGTACGAATTTCCACTTAAATCTTGCCCTTTTCCCATTGCCGGGCTATTATTGGGTAACTGATAAATTTCTTTTCTCGAATCTAGAAATAGTGGGTCTTGATTATAAATATTCGAATTTCCTAAAGTTTGCACATCTGATCTTATCAGATTATCTTCGAAATTAACCGTATAAGGGTTTGTTCCAATTTGGTTAAAATCTACTTCTCTAATCAAACTTCCGTATATAATATTGTTGACAAAAATTGCCTGAAGCGCTTTACTTGATGCAGATTGATCTTCTAAATTGTCACTAAAATATACCGAAGGAGATCGCCTCGGAAAATTATAATTATAATTTGCTAGCGTATTTTGATAAAAACGATAATCTCCGCCATATAAACCTATCACCAAAAACTGACCACAATTGTACATTAAATTGTTGATACCCGTAATACTTGCGGTATAACCCAAAACGCCAGCCACTTCATGATTTTTGATAATGCTGTTGGTGAGCAATAATTTCGGATTACTGTTATTACTTAAAGAATCTACTCTAATGCCTACAATAGCATTTTTTAAAGTAGTATAGTTGATTTGATTATCAAAACTGGTTCTTAATAAATGCACTCCGCCCCACTGTCCGGCTTCATCACTGTAAATGCGTTCCATTCTATCGCTGCTTATGGTAATGCTGTCCTGTAAAGTTCCATTTGCTTGCAAACTACCAGCAACATATAGCTTTGCATTTTTATGGAAATATAATCTTGAGCCAGCTTCAATATTTAATGTGGTGTTGGCACCAACCACAGCATCATTTACAAACAAGTAGGGTTTATTTTTACTTAATGAGGTGTTCTGAGTAAAATAGGCATCCTTTAAATAAACAGCATTTTGGCCATAAGCGATTAGTGGAATGGTGTCTGTTCTGCCATTTAAACTAAAGGTAAGTTGGTCTTCCACTAAAAAAGGGCTATCGCTATTTGTAGGGTCTATAAATGCTTTCACAAAAACATAAATAGAGTCGTTTCCTTGCACTTTTATATTGGTTAAATTATCAGTTGCGACACCGTTGATGTTGATTTTAAACGCTGATTGACTGCCACCTAACAATTTAATATCAGAAATAATGATGCTGTTTTTATTGTAGTTGAAAACCTTTAAACTTCTGCTAGTAGAGCCTTTATCCGTGAAAACGGTGTCAAATAAAATAGAATCCGTAGAGAATTGAAGTTTAAGATTTGGGTTGTAATCAATAATCTCGTTCTTTCTACATGCCACAAATATCAAAACCGAAAAAAGGATGAAAGGAAAGAAATTCTTCATTACAGCAAATATGCTTTAAATAATTTATTCGGTAAAAGCAATCCCAACAATATTTATCTCTGCAATTCCTATATTCTGTAAAGCGATTGCGCAAATTTCAAGTGTTGCGCCAGTAGTAATAGTGTCATCTACTAAAATCACCTTTTTTAAGGTTGAATTTGGAGTTTTAGCTTCAAAAACAGCTTCTATATTATCAAAACGTTGATCTCTTGATTTTGAAGTTTGGCTTTCTGCCGATTTTACCCTGAATAAAATATCATTTAAAACCGGAATTTCTAATACCTCTGCTAAGCCCAAAGCAAATTGCTCGCTTTGGTTATAACCTCTTTTTTTAAGTTTTTCTGGATGTAGAGGAACTGTAATGATAGCCTCAGCTTTTTGATAATGATCGTGATTTCTTAATTCTTTAGCATACATTCTTCCTAACTCAACACCAATTTGAGGTTGTTTATTGTACTTGAGTTGGTGCATAATATTCTGAACCTTTCCGCCTTTTGTAAAATAGAGAAATGCTACTGCAGATTTAACATGAACTCTCCCCCAGAATTGTTTGGCCAATTTATTTTCGGCATCTAAGTGAAATTGAGTGTAAGGCAACTCGTACAAACAAGTGGTGCAAAAATGCTGCTCGCCATCTACTAAAGAGTTACCGCAAGAATGGCAAAGCTCAGGAAAAATCAGTTGAACAAAATCTTTTAAATAGGTTGCAATCATGTTCATAGGTAAAAAATTATGCAGTTTCTTTGACTGCTAATTGGCCACAAGCGGCATCAATATCTTTACCTCTACTGCGCCTAATATGAGTAGTGATACCTTGTTTCTTTAGATAATTAGCAAAAACATCAATTTTATCTTCGTCTGCATTTACAAAATCTGCAAAAGATATGGGGTTATATTCTATGATGTTTACTTTGCAAGGCACATGTTTACAGAATTTTGCTAAAGACATGGCGTCCTCAATCCCATCATTAAAATTATTGAAAACAATATACTCGTAGGTGATAGGGTTTTTAGTTTTTGCGAAGTAGTATTTCAGTGCTTCTGCCAGAGCTTTTAATGAGTTTTGCTCGTTAATTGGCATAATTTCATTTCGTTTTTTGTCATCTGCGGCATGTAAAGAAAGTGCTAGATTAAATTTTACTTGGTCGTCACCTAATTTCTTAATCATTTTGGCAATACCAGCCGTAGAAACAGTAATCCTTTTAGAGGCCATGTTTAAACCATCCTCCGCCGTAATTCTATCCACAGATTTTAAAACGTTATTGTAGTTTAGCAGAGGTTCACCCATACCCATGTAAACAATATTTGAAAGCGGAATTCCGTAATTTTCTATAGATTGTTGGTTGATGAGCACAACTTGGTCATAAATTTCATCGGCGTTCAGATTACGTTTTCTGTCCATATAACCGGTAGCACAAAATTTACAGGTTAAGCTACAACCCACCTGCGAAGATACGCAGGCAGTCATTCTTTCTGAGGTTGGAATCAGCACACCTTCTATCAAATGTTTATCATGAAGAATAAAAGTGCTTTTGATGGTTTTATCCGCACTAAATTGTGAGCTGTTTATTTTTACAGCATTAATGGAGAAATCTTGATTCAATTTTTCTCTCAATTCTTTAGAAAGATTACTCATCTCCTCAAAGCTTTTAGCAGATTTTTTCCAAAGCCATTCATAAACCTGCTTGGCTCTAAAAGCTTTCTCTCCCATCTCGGTAAATAATCCCTTAAGATCTTCTAAAGCGTAAGATCTGATATCTTTCTTTTTATTTTCCATGATAATGATGCAAAATTAACATTTTAAAAAGGAATTTTTATTAAATTAAGTAATTGATTTACTTGTGTTTAACAAATTTCTAAAACGGTTGTGCGCTTGAAAAATTTATTTTCGAAGTCTTAGGCTAAGCATTTTATTCTGATATAAGTTATAATTATTAATTTTTTATTCAGATAATTAACACTATCGAAAACTTTTAAATGGTTATAGCGTTAATATTATTATAGCATACCTATTTTTCGGATTTTCACAGGAAGCATTTATGAGAAGATTTAGTGCTGATTATATTTATACCCTTGATGACGGGGTGATTGAAAATGGAATCGTAGTAACAGATGATTACGGAAAAATTTTAGCAGTTACAGACGAGAAGGCTCTTTTAGATCCTAATATTGAGCGTTTTAAAGGGGTAATTGTTCCTGGTTTTGTGAATGCCCATTGTCATTTAGAGCTTTCGCATCTTCATAAGAAAATTAGTAAAGGTACAGGTCTTATTCCGTTTATAAAGGAGGTGATTAAAAAACGTGTTGCAGATGAGGAAGTAATATTAGAGGCGATGAAAAAAGCCGATGAAGAAATGTATCAAGAGGGTATTGTAGCGGTGGGAGATATTTCAAATCAAACAATTTCTGCATCTATCAAAGAGCAAAGCAAAATCAAGTATCATACTTTTATTGAAATGATAGCTTTTGATGCTGCTAAATCATCTCAGGTAATAGATGATGCAAATGCACTAAAATCGGCATTTAAAACACCAAGTTCCATCACCCCTCATGCGCCCTATTCGCTATCAAAGGATTTATTAAAAAAACTAACCAAGTATTGTAAGAAAACCGAGAATAAAATCTCTATACATAACCAAGAAAACGATGATGAGAATTTCTTGTATCGATATAAAGATGGTCCGTTTATGGATTTCTTTAAAGAGATGAATATTGATACCGATCGATTTAAAGCGCAATCAAAAAACTCTTTACAAACTATTATTCCTTTTTTACCAGAAAACCAGCACATGCTATTGGTTCATAATACCTATACCAGTTTAAAGGATATTTATTTTACCAAACGTTTTAATCGTAAAATTAGTTGGTGTTTTTGTCCTAGTGCCAATTTATATATTGAAGATAAGTTGCCTACCTTCGAGTTTTTTAAATACACTGATTACCCAATTACCATTGGTACAGATAGCCTAGCTTCTAATCAAAAATTGAGTATGCTGCAAGAGATGAAACTCCTACAGAAAGAAATAGAAGATATTTCTTTGGAAGAACTGTTAAAATGGGCGACCATTAATGGGGCTAAGTTTTTAGGTTTTGATAAAGAATTAGGGAGTATTGCTAATGGTAAAACCCCAGGATTAAATTTAATCACGAATATTAAAAAGGGTAAGCTCACTGAAAAGTCAACAGTGCAAAAGTTAATCTAAGTTTCATTTTGTGATTTCCTAAATAAGCTCCATTTTTACCTAAAATGAATAGAGTTTGTGAATTGTTGGGCATTCGCTATCCTATCATACAGGCTGGGATGGTTTGGTGTAGTGGGTGGGAGTTGGCCTCCGCAGTTTCAAATGCTGGAGGATTAGGTATTATTGGTGCCGGCTCTATGTATCCCGATATTTTAAAGCATCATATCCAAAAAACTAAAGCCAGCACTTCTCATCATTTTGCGGTAAATCTACCACTTTTATATCCTGATATCAATCAGCATGTAGAAACGATCATCAAAGAAAAAGTACCTATTGTGTTTACCTCTGCTGGAAATCCGGCTATTTGGACTAAAATTCTGAAAGCGGAAGGTATTAAGGTTATCCATGTAATTGCCAATTCTAAATTTGCATTAAAAGCTGTAGAGGCAGGCGTAGATGCAGTAGTGGCAGAAGGTTTTGAGGCCGGCGGTCATAATGGAAAAGAAGAAACCACCACTTTATGTTTAATCCCTAAAATTGTAGATACAGTTGATATTCCAGTGATTGCAGCAGGTGGAATTTCATCAGGGAAAAGTATGTTGGCAGCCTTTGCCTTAGGTGCCCAGGCAGTACAAATAGGAAGTAGATTTGCAGCTTCAGAAGAATCATCGGCACATCCATCATTTAAACAAAAAATAATTGAAGCAAAAGAAGGTTCAACAAAGTTGAGCATGAAAGCGATCACTCCGGTGAGATTGTTAGAAAACGATTTTGCTCATCAAGTTTTTGAAGCTGAACAGCAGGGGTTGGGAAAAGAAAAATTGATAGAATTATTAGGAAAAGGCAGAGCTAAAAGAGGAATGTTTGAAGGTGATTTGATAAACGGAGAATTAGAAATAGGACAAGTTGCAGCAAATTTTCATCAAATTTTACCCGCCAAACAAATAGTAGAAGAAATCTGGACGGAGTTTATGCAAGAGAAAGATAAATTGACCAATTTAAACTTCTAAAATGTTTAGTTTTAGCAACTATTAATCACATGAAAACATTAAGAATTATTGTTTCTGGAAGAGTTCAAGGGGTTTTCTTTAGAGCCTCTACCAAAGCAGTTGCTGATCAGATTGGGATTAAAGGAATAGTAAAAAACCTGCCTGATGGTACGGTTTTTATAGAAGCAGAAGGGGAAGATTTTTTAATGGAAGATTTTTTGGATTGGTGTAAATATGGTCCGGATGATGCTAGAGTAGATGATATTTCTATCGAGGAGATAGAAACTAAAAACTATCGTAATTTTAATATTTTAAAAAAGTAATTTGTCGACACTCAAAAAATTTGCAGGTCAAACAGCCATTTACGGAATTAGCACCGTTGCCTCCCGTATTTTAAATTTCTTCCTAACCCCTATTTATACAAGGGTTTATGCTCCAAAGGTTTATGGGATTTTCACCGAAATGTACAGCTATGCCTCCATTTTAAATGCGCTGCTGGCTTTTGGGATGGAGACTACTTTCTTTAGGTATTTGAATAAAAAGGAAGGACAAAAGGAGTTAATTTATAGCAATACATTTCTGGTAGTTGCCTTTACAAGTACCCTTTTTCTCATCAGTAGTTTAATTTTTATCCACCCAATTGCTGTGTGGATGCAGGATGGAAAAGATACTTCATTAGCCAATTACACCACTTACATCAAATTTTTTATTTGGATTTTGGTAGTGGATGCTTTAAGTGTGGTCCCATTTGCCAAAGTGCGGGCAGAAGGAAAACCTGGACGTTACTCCGTTATCAAATTGATAAACGTTTTAACTTTTATTGGGCTCAACCTGGTATTCATTTTTTTGATTCCGTTCCTCATTGAACATCACTTAATTTTTAGCCAAACTTTGGCCTCTTGGTATCGGCCGCAGTGGGTGGGTTATGTTTTTATCTCTAACCTTATATCCAGTATTTTAACCTTCTTATTATTGATACCTGAGTTATTGCAACTTAAATTGACGCCTAACAAATCATTAATATTAGAGATGTTTTCTTATAGTTGGCCAGTACTCATCGCTAACTTATCGTTTATCATCAATGAAAATATTGATAAAATATTTTTGAGTCAGCTTTTGCCGGCAGATATCAGTAATGCCCAAGTGGGTATTTATGGAGCATGCAGTAAAATCGCGATTTTCTTGAGCATTTTTATCATGGCTTTCAGACTAGGAGCAGAACCTTTCTTTTTTAATCACGCTAAAAGCAAAAATTCTGGTCAAACTTATGCCATCATCATGAATTATTTTGTGTTGGCCATAAGTATCATTTTTGTGGGTATCGTGGCTAACATAGAAATCCTGAAAAGATTTATAGACCATCATTATTGGGTAGGTTTAGATGTAGTCCCTATTTTATTATTTGGTTATGTGAGTTTGGGTATTTACATGAATCTTTCCATTTGGTATAAATTATCAGACCAAACCAAGTTTGGCTTGTATATTTCTGGAGTTGGTGCCATTTTAACCATTATTTTAAACGTTCTTTTTATACCAAAATATGGCTATATGGCATCGGCTTGGATATCTTTAATTGCTTATACCAGCATGATGATTTTGTCTTATATCTTAGGGAAACGAAACTATCCCATTCCTTATGATTTGAAAAGAAATATCGCTTATCTCATCCTTTCTATTGTTATTGTTTGGTTTTCTTTTGTGTTCTTCCATAGAAATTTAATCATTGGTAATGGGTTGTTTATCGGCTTTGGATTAGTAATTTTATACTTCGAGCGTCATCAAATCAAAAAAATATTATCCAGTTTATGAGAATAAAAATCATCAATAAATCATCACATCCCTTACCTGCTTATGAAACTTTAGCTTCTGCGGGGATGGATTTGAGAGCCAATTTAGACGAAATGATTAGGCTAAAGCCGATGGAGAGAAAATTAATCCCGACTGGATTATTTATAGAATTACCTTTAGGTTTTGAGGCTCAAATTAGACCGAGAAGTGGCTTGGCCTATAAATTTGGGATTAGTATTGTGAATGCTCCGGGGACTATTGATGCCGATTATCGTGGCGAAATCAAGGTTTTATTGGTGAATCTTTCTCAAGAAGATTTTCAAATCCAGAATGGAGACCGCATTGCACAAATGGTGATAGCAAAGCATGAAAAAGCGGAGTGGGAACAAGTAGATGAGCTATCAGAAACAGAAAGAGGAGTAGGCGGTTACGGACATACGGGGGTGAAATAATATGAAATTCAATTATCGCTTTTGCTTAGTTTTTCCAATACTTTTGTGGTGCAGTTTGGTGTTTGCTCAAAAAAATAAGGCTAAAAACCAAGAAGTGGTGATTGTTGCTGGTAAGGTACTTAGTGCAGAAGATAGCAGCAGAGTAACCCAACTCTATTACGAGGCCATCAAAGAAAAAATCATTGAGAATACAGTGCTAGCGATAGATTATTTTAATCAGATTTTACAAATTGACCCTTCAAACCATAATGCCTTTTATCAGTTAGCTCAAATTTATTATAATAAAGGCGATGAGCAACAAGCTAAAGAAAATGCGCAAAAAGCAGTTACCATAAAAACTGATAATGAGTGGTATTGGTTGCTTTTGGCTAATATTTATCAGCAGCAGCAAGATTATAATTTGTTGAATTATGCTTTAAATGAGTTGATAAAACTTTCTCCTAATAAAGTTGAATATTTTTTTGATAAAGCAGAAGCGTTAGAGATGTTGGGTAAAGATGATGAGGCACTAGATATTTATCAGCATCTGGAACAGCAAATTGGCTTAACAGATGACATTTTACGTGGCAGGCAAAAGATTTACTTAAAAAAAGGAGAAATAGATAAGGCTGCCGCCGATTTACATCAGTTGATGCTCAATAATCCTTCAGATGTGCGTTACCTGCTTTATTTGGGTGATTTATATTATTCTAACAAAAGATTTGATGACGCCTTAAAAGTCTATCAGCAAGCAAAAGCTTTAGACTCTTCTAATCCTTTTACCAGCTTAGCTATTGCGCAAATTTTGGCAAGTGAGCAGAAAAATGAGGAAGCTTTTGATGAATTTAAAAATGCATTTCAGTCTCCGCAGCTAAATATTGATCAAAAAGTTAAAATCGTACTTCAATACTTTAAGGCTTTTCCTGATGCAAAAGCAACGAATGAAGCAGAGCAATTGGCTCAGATCTTAACGAAAGTTCATCCTGATGATCCAAAAGCATTTTCTATTTATGGCGATGTTCTTTATCAAAAAAATGATTTAAAGAATGCTAAGATTGCTTACCAAGAAGCTTTAGCACTCAATAAAAATGTGTTTGCCATTTGGGATCAGCTATGTAGAATTGAGCTTTCTTTGAATGATATAGACGGTTTAATTCAAACCGGTGAAGAAGCTTTAACTTTATTCCCAAACCAGTATCAGCTTTACTTTTATACCGCTTTGGCTTATCATCAAAAAGGAAATGATCAAAAAGCTATTAGTTATTTTAATCAATGTTTAGCTTTTGATATTGATGATAAAAATATTAAATCTCAGATATACAGTAATTTAGCAGAGGCTTATCAGAGCCAAAAGAAATACAAAGAATCTGATGATGCCTATGAAAAAGCATTAGACTTGGCACCTAGAGATGCTTACACCTTAAATAATTATGCGTACTTTTTATCGTTAAGAGGAGAGCATTTGGATAAAGCTGAAATGATGTCTTTAAAGTCTAATCAGTTAGAACCTAACAACGCTGCTTTTCAAGATACCTATGCTTGGGTTTTATTTAAGCTAAAAAAGTACAAAGACGCTCAAGTTTGGATTCAAAAAGCCATTGCCAATAACCCTAAAAGTGCCACACAATTTGAGCATTTGGGAGATATTTTATATCAATTAGGAGATTTGGATGGAGCTTTAGAAAACTGGAAAAAAGCTTTAGAATTAAATCCATCAAAAACATTAGTTCAACAGAAAATCAATGAAAAGAAATATTTGGAGTAAATTAATTATCTGTTTTTTTTGTCTGATTTTATTCTCTTGTAAAGCCAAGAAATCAGTTTTAAACGCCTCATCAACAATAAAATCTCCTGAACAAACCAATGCTCAATATGTAGATTCTATCCAGCTACATCAAAACGATTTTAAAACTTTCATTACTAAAGCAAACACTAAATTAAATTTAGACGGCAAGGAGTTTGATGTGACCCTCAACATCAGAATCAAAAAAGGCGAAGGAATTTGGGTTTCTATTACGGCAATTGCCGGATTAGAAGTGGCCAGAGCTCTAATCACCCCAGATAGTTTGCAGGTGATGGACCGGATTAATACCGAGTATTTGCAAAAGCCTTTTAGTTACCTTAAAACTTTTACCAATCCGCAGGTTGATTATGCCACTTTAGAATCTTTGTTGGTGGGTAATATTGTTCCGCTAGCTTTAAATAGTAACAATCAATTTTTAATGAATAATGAAGGGTTAAATTTAGCAGGAAGTAACGGAGCTTTAAATTTCGCGTTGTTACTCAATAAAAGTTTTAAAGCTTTTAAAACAGATTTAAGTGACAACCAAGCGCAACAAAGCTTAGAAGTTAAGGTCACAGATTTTGAAAAAATCGAAGAGCAATTGTTTCCTAAGAGTATCAGTTTGGCCTCGCAAGCAGGCAAGCAACAAATTTCTGTAGAAATGGTTTATAATAAAATTCAGTTAGATGTTCCGGTTGAGTTTCCTTTTAATGTCCCGAAAAGATTTTCAGTGATAGACTAAATTAAATACCTTTGCCCCTAATATGCGTTCAAGCCTTTAAAACATTTGATTGAATGAAAAAACTCAGAATTATCTTTATCCTATTTATTTTGTTTTCGGGAGTTCAGGCTTTTGCACAAAGCAGAGCAGAGCTAGAGCGGAAGAAAGCGCAGTTGAATAAAGATATTGAGATGATTAACAATACCTTATCTAAAACTGCTAACAATAAAAAAGTAACCTTAAAACAGTTGAACGCTTTGAGAGCTCAGATTAGGTTAAGGCAATCAAAAATTAATACCATTAATTCTGAGATTAGGTTATTAGATGGGCAGATTAATGAAAATTTAAATCAAGTAAGGTCTTTACAAGCTCAGTTAAAACAATTAAAAGAAGATTATGCAGCCATGATTAGGTTTGCACAAAAAAATCAGGGTGCTTACAGTAAACTCATGTATATTTTTGCCGCAAAGGATTTTAATCAGGCTTATAAAAGGATGAAATACTTGCAGCAATTTGGCGAATACCGACAAAAGCAAGCAAAATACATTGAGAATACTCAAGCATCTTTAAAAAATAAAATCGCTCTACTCAATAAAAATAAGCAGGAAAAGGATCATTTATTAGGAGATCAAGAAAAGGAAAAAAATACTTTAGGTGTTGCTCAAAAAAAACAGATTAAAGTGGTGAGCAGTTTAACCTCGCAAGAAAGAAAATTAAAGCAAAATCTTGCTCAAAAGCAAAGGGAAGCTCAAAAATTAGATCGATTAATACAAAGAGAGATTGAATTGGCAAGAAAAAAAGCTGAGGAAGAAGCTAGAGCCGCCGCTGCGAAAGCAAAATCTGAAGGCAAAACAGCCCCTAATTCAAAGAATAATACCGGATCTATTCTAAATTCGACCCCGGAAGCTTTAAAACTTTCTGCTGATTTTGTGAGTAATCGAGGTAAATTACCTTGGCCTGTAGCCAATGGCGTGGTGACCCAATATGCCGGAATGCAAAAGATACAGAATGTTACTGTTGAAAATACCGGATGGACCATTCAAACCAATCCGAGTGCAGCTATTCGCTCTGTGTTTAGCGGCGAAGTAAGAACCGTTTTAAACCTTTATGGATATAATTTAGTACTCATACAGCATGGTCAATTTTTCACTGCATACAAATTTCATGGTTCAGCTTCTGTTTCAAAAGGAGATAAAGTAAAAGTTAAACAAATCATTGGTAAAGCAGGAGACCAAGCAGAGATTGAATTTCATATTTATAAAGATAAACAAGAGCTGGATCCCAAATCTTGGTTAGCTCCAGAAGAATAATCTTTTTTAAAAAAGAGCAAGAAAATAAAAATACTTATATTTACATTCTTTTTTAAACACACGATGATGCACAGCAGCGTTCTATTATTTCTAAATATGGGTACTCCAGAAGTTATTCTTATTTTACTCGCTGCCCTACTTCTTTTTGGAGGCGAAAAATTACCAGAATTGGCAAGAGGGTTGGGTAAAGGAATTAGAGAATTTAAAGATGCATCGGATGGCGTAAAAAGAGAAATTCATAGAAATATTAACGAGTTAACTGCAGACGAGGAGTTAAAACGTAATGAGGAATTAGAAAGAGAGAGACAACAAAATAAATTATCTGCGCCTGATAATCAGGAAGCAGCAGAAAATAAAGTTGTTGAATCAAAGGAAAAGTCAGAAATTTTAAACAATCAAAATCAATAGAAAATGGGTTTAGGTGCTCCAGAAATTATTTTAATCGCAGCATTAATTTTGCTTTTGTTCGGCGGTAAGAAAATTCCAGAATTAATGAGAGGTTTAGGAAAAGGTGTAAGGGAATTTAAAGATGCCCAAAATGGTGTGGACAAGTCTGAAAAATCAGAAGATAAGTAATTAAATGTTCTTTTAATCCTAAATAAATGGGATTCTATTAACCTTGAATGATCGAAATGTTTAATTTCGGGCACTCAAGGTTTTGTTTTGTAAAATGGTCACAGAGAAAATTAAATCATATTCTAGATTTTCAGATTTACAATCTGATCTAAAAAGTGGAATAGTTACTATAGAAGATTTAATCCATTACTATACTGCTCGTATAAAAGAGTATCAGCATCTTAATGCTTTTCTAGAAGTTTTTGAAGAGGAAGCTTTAAAAAGAGCTGTTGAAATTCAAGAGAAAATAACTAATGGAACTGCCGGTAAACTGGCCGGAATGATCATTGGTATAAAAGATAATATTTCTTATAAAGGTCATGAGATGACCGCCTCTTCCAAAATATTAAAAGGATATCAGGCAGTATATTCAGCCACAGTTGTTGAAAGAATTTTAGCAGAAGATGCCATCATTATAGGCAGATTAAACTGTGATGAATTTGCGATGGGAGCCTCCAACGAGACATCCTATTTCGGGCCGGTAAAAAACTTTGCCGATGAAAGAAAAGTATCTGGCGGTTCTTCTGGCGGTTCTGCGGTTGCTGTGCAAGCTAATTTGTGTTATGCCTCCTTAGCTTCTGATACCGGAGGTTCTATCCGCCAGCCGGCTGCATTTTGCGGTGTAGTAGGTTTAAAACCTACTTATGCCCGTGTTTCTAGATATGGTGTTGTAGCTTATGCATCTTCTTTTGACCAAGTTGGTCCTATTGCTAAATCAGTAGAAGATGCCGCTTTAATTTTAGAAGTGATAGCCGGAAGAGATCCTCATGATGCTACTTCATCTTCAGAAGAAGTACCTGCGTATTCTCAAAAGCTAGTTCATCCTAAAAAACAGAAAATCGCTTATATAAAAGAAACATTACATTCAGAAGGGCTTGATCCGGAAATAAAAAATAACGTATTAAGCCAAATAGAAAAATTAAGAGCTGAAGGACATAGCGTAGAGCCTGTTTCTTTTGAATATTTAGATTATGTGGTAGCTACTTACTATATTTTGACTACCGCAGAAGCTTCTTCTAATTTGGCGAGATATGATGGCGTTCATTACGGATACAGAAGTAATGAATCAAAAGACTTAATTTCTACGTACAAGAAATCCAGATCCGAAGGATTTGGCGATGAAGTGAAACGTAGAATTATGTTGGGCACTTTTGTTCTAAGTGCTGGATATTATGATGCTTATTATTCAAGAGCACAAAAAGTAAGGAGATTGATTAAGGAAAAAATGGATAAAATTTTAGAAGATTTTGATTTTATCATTACGCCAACAACTCCTACTCCTGCTTTTAATATCGGAGAGCAAATTACCGATCCGGTAGTGATGTATCTGGCGGATATTTTTACTGTTGGCGCTTCTTTAGCAGGTTTACCCGCAATTTCTATTCCATCAGGTAAGAATAGCGAAGGTTTACCGTTAGGTTTACAAGTAATTGGTAAAAGGTTTAATGAAACCGCATTATTAGCATTTTCAAATTATTTTAATCACCTTAACACAGACTCATAAATTTGAATAAATAAAAATTTAAACTAAAAGAAATGAAGAGAATCCTTGTATTCATTTGTTGCACATTTTTAACACTCCACTTTTCTGCCAACGCTCAAACAAAAATAAAATCAGATTCTGTTAGATTGGGGAAAATCAGTCCTAAAGAATTGAAAATCATCAAGAACCTATTGAAATCAGATTCAGTTCGTTTATCAAGTAATACCGCTTTACAAGCCGAGATTTATAAATTTAATCCAAATCTCATTTATAAATATCGTTTAGATTCCATTCCAAGTACAGTTTCTTTAGACTATAATGATGATGTACAACAGCAAATAGATATTTTTCTTACCAAGCGTAAGGATCAAATCTCGAAAATGATCTCCTTGGGAAAATACTATTTCCCGATTTTTGAAAAAGCATTAGCATCTTATCAAATACCTAAAGAGTTTGAGTATTTACCAATTATAGAATCGTCTATGAATCCTTTTGCAGTTTCAAGAGTTGGCGCAACAGGCTTATGGCAGTTTATGTACACAACAGGAAAAATTTATGGTTTAAATATAGATTATTATCAAGACGAAAGAAGAGACCCTATAGCGGCTAGTTATGCGGCCGCAGCTTATTTAAGAGATGCTTATAACGATTTGGGCGATTGGCTTTTGGCTTTAGCATCTTACAATTGCGGAAAAGGTAATGTTACCAGAGCGATTCAAAGAGCAGGAGGAGGAAAGAAAACTTTTTGGGAAATTCAGCGCTATTTACCTCGCGAAACTAGAAATTATGTGCCGGCTTTTATTGCTGCAAATTATATGATGAACTATTACGATCGTTATGATGATATTATAATTAATCATGATCATCGAATAAAAACGGATTCTGTTTATGTGAATAAGTACTTATCAATCAGTAAAATTGCAAAAGCGATTGAAATTAGCCCAGAAGTTTTAAGAGAGCTAAATCCGGTTTATAAGAAAGATGTAATTAATGGCTCAATTAATTCTCCAAAGCGTTTAATCATTCCTGTTTCAGCATATAAAAATTTCCCGCAATTTTTTGAAGCCATGAATTCTGAAACTGCTGATAAAACCGTTAAAATATTTAAAGCTTCTGAAATTCCGAATGTTGTGTTGCCTAAAACAACAACACACATTGTTAAAAGAGGAGAAAACTTAGGTAGTATTGCTATCAGATTTCACGTAGAGGTTCAAGATTTAAAAGTTTGGAATCATTTAAAATCTACCACGATTGTACCCGGTCAAAGATTAGTGGTAAAAATCTTACCTGAACATTCAGCCGCAAAAGAAATTGCTAAACCTAAACAAAAATCTGGTTTTTATACCTACAAAGTAAAATCTGGAGACACGCTTTCTGAAATTGCAGAGCGATTTGAAAATGCAACAATTAAAAGCATCAAACAGTTGAACAACTTAAAAAGCAGTATTCTTTCTGTCGGGATGATTTTGAAAATTTATCAATTTTAATCTTCTTTTGTTTTCTGAAGATTAACCTGCATTTCTGATAATGTTTGTCCGCCTTTAATGCCGAAATCCAAAGTTCTGATCGGGAATGGAATAGTAATATGATGTTGATCAAAAGCTTTCTTAATCATCATAATAGCTTGACTTTTGGCTTCTAAATAATTAATCTGCTCGGTAGATTTCAACCATATTCTAAGACTAAAATTGATAGAGCTATCTCCAAACTCGTCATAAAAAAACTCTATTTTTTTGCTTATATCTCTTAAATTTAAAGGCTCAACAGCTTTAAGGGTAATTTCTTTAACTCTTTCTAAATCATCACCATAAGAAACGCCAATATTGATATCCAAACGCCTTCTACCTGTTGAGGTATAATTTTCAATAGTGTTTTGAAAAACCTGTTTATTGGGGATAATTAATCTTTGCCCTTGTAAAGTAATGATGGTGGTATCTCTTAGATTAATCGCTTCAATTTTACCAATTTCTTGATTGATTTTCACTAAGTCATCCACATTAAATGGATGGCGAAAAGACATGAAAATACCCGACATAAAGTTGGCGGCAATATCCTGAAAAGCAAAGGCTAAGGCTAAACCTAAAATTCCGGCTCCGGTAAGTGCTGTAGTTACTGCTTTATCAAGATTTAAAATATCTAATGTGGTAAAAATGGTAATGCCAATTCCAACAACATACATGAAAGAGGCGAAAAGTTTATTGATGGTTTCAAGCTGAGAGAACTTTCTAATCATTTTTAAGGAGTACCTCCTCAATAATTTGGATATAAAAATTCCCAATACTAAAACTATCGCAGCTAAGGCCAAGTTGGGTAAAAGTTTAATAATGGCATCAACCCAAGAAATCAATTTCTCTGATAGGAGATCGTAAGCCTTAGTGAAATTCATAGCGGAGGATAATATATAAAATAATTAGCATTTGAGGGTGTGTTTTGAGTAAAACTCTGATGTTTAATCAATCAAATCAATTTTTAAATGATTTAGAAAGGCTAACGCAAAATCCAATTATTTCGTAGTAAGTATCAAAATGATTGATTGTTAAGATTCGGTAATATTTTTATTGATTCGTAAAACTTGAGGATATTTATTGAGAAAATAACTCAATTTTGCAAATTAATTTAAGAATATGAAAAAATTGATACTATATATCATTCCTATCGCTTTGCTTTTTTCAGCTTGTGGACAAGGGAAAAAGACAGAACTTCGCGGACCCCAAACTATAAAAGGCTTAGTTTTTGGAGACTCTGTTTTAGATAATAATATCAGGAATGTAGATGCTTTGTATGCCATCATGCAAAAAAATCCAACCATGAAATTAAAGGTGAAAGGTGTAGTTGATGATGTTTGTAAGGAAAAAGGTTGTTGGTTAACCATGAAATTGCCTAATGGTGAAATCATGAGAGTGACTTTTAAGAATTATTCTTTTTCTGTTCCTCAAGCTATTAAAGGAAAAGAAATTGTAGTTGATGGTGAAGCAAAAGTAGATAGCATTTCTGTTGCAGACCAAAGGCATTATGCCAAAGATAGTGGCTTAAGTAAAGAGGATATTGATAAAATAACAACTGTTAAAAAGGTTTTAACTTTTGAGGCTAAGGGCGCCGTAGCTCTATAAAAAAAGGAGTGCTAATAAGTAGCACCCCTTTTAATTAATTCTTATGATGGCAATTTTGATGAGTAAATTTCACTTACAATGGTTAAGCTAGAAAAGATTATTCTCCAAAACGTTCAGCTACTTTCTCCCAATTCACCACATTCCAGAAGTTGGCAATATAATCAGTTCTTCTGTTCTGGTATTTTAAATAATAAGCGTGTTCCCAAACATCTAAAGCTAATAATGGGATTCCTTTATCAGCAGCAACATCCATTAAAGGGTTATCTTGGTTTGGCGTAGAGGTAATTTTTAATTTACCATCAGCAGCAATTAACCAAGCCCAACCAGAACCAAATCTTGTGGCTGCGGCACTTGAAAAAGTATCTTTAAATTTATCAAAAGTGCCAAATGATGCTTCAATAGCCTTCTTTAATTTACCTGACGGCATTTTACCAGCATTTGGAGACATAGATTCCCAAAAGAAATTATGGTTATATGCACCGCCTCCATTGTTTCTGGCTTTCGCCGATAATTTTGAAACATTGGCAAAAAAATCATGCTCGTTATTGAAATTGATTTTCTCTGCAACAATAGCCTCATTTACATTTTTAATATAAGCTGTATGGTGCTTATTATAATGAATTTCCATAGTTAAGGCATCAATTGATGGCTCTAAAGCGGCATAGCTGTAAGGTAATTTTATTTGAACGAATTGAAAAAAATCAGCGACTTTTTCGGTTGCGAAAAGGTTTTGTGTTTTTAGTAATGGAGCACCAATGGTAATTGCTGCAGTGGCAGTTAAAGTGTTTTGAAGAAATTTTCTTCTGCTTTTATTTTCCATAATGTTTTATTTACGAGTTAAAATACAAATTTTGTTCCATCTTTTTAAAGATTCCTTTTTCAAAAGCTTGTTGAAATAAGGTGTTGATAGCTTTTTTACCTTCTTTGCCTAAATCTACGGAATATTTGTTAACATAAAGTTCTATATGCTGATACATAACCTTTTCATCCATTTCTTGGGCATAAGCTTTAATAAAAGGCAAAGCCGATTTGGGATTTGCGAAAGCAAACTCTACTGATTTTCTAATCAATCTATTTACTTTTTGTTGAATTTCTTCAGGTAAATTTCTTTTAATCACAATTCCACCTAAAGGAATAGCACATTGGGTGCTTTCCTCCCAATATTCACCCAAATCTTTCACTTTCATCAAACCTTTATCCTGATAAGTAAAGCGGTTTTCGTGGATAATCAAGCCTAAATCAATTTCTTCATTTATTAATTTTTGCTCGATATCAGAAAATACCATCTCCACTTTATTTTGAAGATTAGGATAAGCTAAACTCAATAAAAAATTAGCCGTAGTATATTTCCCCGGAATACCAATTTTTAAATTCGGGTTGTTTAAATCCTGAGGTTTTTTACAAATCAACATCGGGCCTACGCCAAAACCTAAAGCACTTCCGGCATCTAGCAGAACATAGTCTTTAAGTGCATACGCAAATGCGTGATAACTGAGTTTGGTGATGTCTAAATCAGCATGAAAAGCTTTTTGATTCAGCGTTTCTACATCATCAAAAAGCACCTCAAATTCTAACCCTTCGGTATCTATTTTATGATGAATGAGGGCATCAAAAATAAAAGTATCGTTAGGGCAAGGCGAAAAGCCTAAGGTTAGTTTCATTTTAAATTTTTTTGATATTGGCAATGAGCCAATCGTTTAAGGTTTTAACAGCCAAAGGGATGTTCCAGTTTTCACGATTTCTCTTTTCTACGTAATTTGATATCCCTCTGATTTGTATAGAGGGCACTTGAGCTTCTTCGCAAGCATAAAAAAATGCGGCTCCTTCCATGCTTTCTACTGTGGGATTTAAGCGTTCTTGTATATTCTCTATGCTTTCCCTATTTCCATGTACCATGTTTACAGTAATACCCGTTACTTTTCGTAACTCATCAGTAATCGAGGTGTTTTTGGTAGCAAAGAATGCTACTTCGCCCAAATTCATTTCCACTAAACTGATGAATTCTTCATCATCTTCAGCACCTAATTCAGCTAAAATATCTTCTCTAATTTCAACTAACTGACCAATTTTTATGTTTTTATAGAAGCTTCCAGCTACTCCGGCATTAATGGCTAAATCAAAATTTTCTTTAGTTAAAGCCACACCTAAAGCATAAGCTGTAGCTACCATTCCCACTCCGGTAATCAAAATTTTAACTTCATTCGAATCGATTTTTATCCATTCATCTGTGTTAAAATTAAAAGTATGATGTTTGATAAAAGGTTCAATCTCTTGATAAGTAGCGGCACAGAGTAAAATTTTCATAAACAAATTTAGTTAAAGGTTTTCAAGTATGAATCATGGTTGTAAATCCTTTGATTATATTTGCGCTTTATTTGTCGAGAATGATTTATATCACCAGAAAAGAGCATTTTAACGCAGCGCACAAGCTGTACCGTGAAGATTGGAGTAAAGAAAAAAACGAAGAAGTTTTTGGAAGATGTGCTAATGCCAATTGGCATGGTCATAATTATGATCTTTTTGTTACTATTAAAGGAGAAATTAATCCAGAAACGGGCTTTGTAATCGATTTAAAAGAGCTCAAAGATATCATCTTAAACCAGGTGGTAGATAAGCTCGACCATCGAAATTTAAATCTCGATGTTGATTTTATGAAAGGTAAAATGGCATCAACAGAGGTGTTGGCTATGGAAATTTGGAAACAATTAGCTCCAGAAATTAGTTCTAGAGGTGCTGCGCTTCATTGCATTAAATTGTATGAAACGGCAAATAATTATGTAGAATATTTTGGAGATTAAAATTTAAGATGAGTAAAAAAGCCGAGAATGGTTATCAAAAAATAGATCGTTACAATGAGGAAGTAATCAATGATATTGCTGCTCAGTACGAGAAAATATTATCCTCAATTGGTGAAAATCCTAAAAGAGAGGGGTTATTAAAAACACCCGAGCGAGTTGCCAAAGCATTGCAATTTTTAACTCATGGATATGATTTGGATGCTGCTGAAATTTTAAAATCAGCGATGTTTAAAGAAGATTACAGCCAAATGGTGATTGTTAAAGACATTGAGGTTTATTCGATGTGTGAACACCACATGTTACCATTTTTTGGGAAAGCTCATATCGCATATATTCCAAACGGACATATTGTTGGATTAAGTAAAATACCCAGGGTGGTGGATGCTTTTGCTCGCAGATTGCAAGTGCAAGAGCGTTTAACCAACGAAATTAGAGACTGTATCCAGAGTACTTTAAAACCTGCTGGCGTGGCTGTTGTGATAGAATGTAAACACATGTGCATGAGCATGAGAGGCATCCAAAAGCAAAACTCTGTAACTACTACTTCTGCTTTTACCGGCGAATTTGTGAACGAAAAAACCAGATCAGAATTTTTAAGATTAATTGCAGCTAATTTAGATTAGTAAAAATTCTATAAACCAAAATTCAATTCTAATGAAAGCATACGTATTTCCAGGTCAGGGTGCCCAATTTGTAGGCATGGGTAAAGATTTATATGAAAACTCAGCTTTAGCAAAAGAGCTTTTTCATCAAGCTAATGAGATTTTAGGTTTCTCCATAACGGATAGCATGTTTAACGGAACAGAGGAAGATTTAAAGGAAACTAAAGTAACTCAGCCCGCTATTTTTTTGCACTCAGTAATTTTAACCAAAGTTTTAGGTGCTGATTTTAAGCCTGATATGGTTGCAGGTCATTCATTAGGCGAGTTTTCTGCGTTAGCTGCAGCCGGGGCTTTATCTTTTGAAGATGGATTAACCTTGGTTTCTAAAAGAGCCAATGCCATGCAGAAAGCTTGCGAAATACAACCCTCAACCATGGCCGCCGTTTTAGGTTTAGATGATTTTACGGTAGAAGATATTTGCCAAAGAGTGAGTGATGTTGTAGTACCCGCCAATTACAATTGTCCTGGACAATTAGTGATTTCTGGAAGCATTGCCGGCGTTGATAAAGCCTGTGAGTTGCTTACTGCAGCCGGTGCAAAGAGAGCGATTAAATTAAATGTTGGTGGAGCTTTCCACTCGCCTTTAATGGAGCTTGCAAAAGTTGAATTAGAGGCGGCTATTGTAAACACAGAAATTAAGGAGCCTATTTGTCCCGTTTATCAAAATATTGATGCAAAGCCATATACTGATGTTGCCAGTATCAAACATAATCTGATTGCACAATTAACAGGCTCGGTTAAATGGACACAGACTATGCAAAAAATGATAGAAGATGGGGCCTCAGAATTTATAGAAGTTGGACCCGGAAGCGTGTTGCAAGGTTTGGTAAAGAAAGTAAATCGGCAAATGCCAACTTCTAGCGCAAGTATTTAGATATGTAAAGCAGGATAAAAATCCTGCTTTTTTTTGGCTCAGTTTTAGGTTCTCGTATTTAATCGTATATTTTGATTAGTTTTATCCAAAGCAAATATCTGATTGAAAACTACTACTAAGATTCGTTGGCTTTTACTTGTTGTTACTATTGGGTTGTTTGCTACTTCTTTAACGGCGAGGTGGGCAGCCACCAAACTAGTTAATTTAAATGATATCGCAGATAAAATCAGCAACGATTTAGGCAAAAAAGAGCGTTTTATTTATGAATACATTAATAATAGCAACAATTTTAATCTCCTCAAAAAAGTAAGTTCTGATGCAGACCTTGCTATAAAAACCACCCAATACTTTAAAACAAAAAATATCTACTTTCAGATATTTAAAAATAATCAACTTACTTTTTGGTCTGATAACATTATTAGTGCTAACAATGTTCAAAGTTTAAAAGACGGAACCAGCTTTGTAGGCTATAATAACGGTTGGTATGAGGTGGTAAAAAAAAGTGACCATGATTTTACTGCCGCTTTTTTTATCCCCATAAAATCCAATTATCCTTATCAAAATAAGTATCTCAATAATGGTTTTAATGAAGATTTAATTATTGATAATACCATTGATATTGCCAGTTTAAAAGATGCGCAAGTTGCCGATATTAAAAATTTGGAAGGGCGTTATCTTTTTTCTATCAAGAAAAGCAATAGTAGCACTACTATTCCGTATAGTAAAATTGAAATCATGATGTGGACATTGGGTTTTATTACCTTATGTTTTCTGCTCAATAGTATTTGTAAATATTATGCGGATAAGGGCTATTCAGGGCAGGCGGCGGGGCTTTTAATCATCTGCTTTGCGCTGATTAGGTATTTAGGTTTAAGGTATCATTTTCCGGAGGCTTTATACAGTTTAGAGTTGTTTAATCCAAGTATTTATGCCTCTAGTTTTTATTTTCCGTCTTTCGCTGATTTTTGCCTAAATATCATTGCCATTTTATGGGTAATTGTATTCATCCACAGCTATAAGAATAAAATATTTAGACATATAAAAAGTCCTTGGTTGGGTTATCCTATCCTCGTTTACGGCGCAATTTTCGTCATTTTCTTATCATACGCTTATTCTGATGTTTTCTTTGGGTTGATTTTCAACTCTAATATCAATTTTAAAGTCTCTAACCTCGTAAACTTAAATTGGCTCAGTTTTCTTGGAATTTTTATGTTGATGTTGGGTATTTTGAGTTATTACCTCGTCATTGATGTACTCATTACTTTTTCCTCGTTTATCAACATCAAAACCAAAACTAAGCTCATTTTATTAGCACTATTATTTGTGGGCTATAATTTATATGGGATTTTTTACGATAGTTATTCGGTTTTTTTCATTCTCATTTTTGCCTTAATTCTCATCATCGGGAGGTTAGTTTATCATTATCAAGGAAAAATAATTTTTCCGGCTTTATTGTTAATAGCGCTCATCTTTGCCACTTTGGTTTCTATTAAATTAACACGTTATGAAAACATCAAAGAGCTAGAAATTAGGAAAAGATTGGCTTTAAAACTTGAAGTAGCGGATGATCCTTATGCTATTGTATCATTTTATGACATAGAAAATGAGATTCCGTATGATAGCAGATTAAAGTATTTATTAGAAAACCCCGCAAAATATACGAGGGAGATTAATGCCCGATTTAACAATATTTACTTTGCTGGCTATTTAAATAAGTTTGATTATAAGGTTTACCTCTATAACAATGCTGATTCTTTAATTAATTCTAACCAAGGTGTGGCTTTAAGCAGCTATAAAGACAAGGTTGAACAAGGCTCCTTAAAGGTTTCAGAATATTTTTACAGGCTGAATAATACCTTCGGGAGTCAGAATTATTTTGCTATTATTCCATTGAAAAGAGATAGCAGCAAACTAGGCACTTTAGTTCTTGATTTAAGCTCAAAAGAACTGCAAAAATACGGCTCATTTCCTCAACTTTTACAGAACGGAAAAATTGATCAACCCACTGATTTGGAAGAATATTCCTACGCATTTTATCAGGATAAAAGGTTAATAAACCAATATGGAAACTTTATTTATGATCTTAAAAATCATGATTTCAATGGAGAGGTGAAAAACTTTGTTATCCTAAAAAAAGGGGGGTATGACCATGTGATTTACAAACCCAATAAGGATAATATCATTGTTATTACCCACCCTTCAAATACATTTTGGAGAGAATTGGCCTCGCTCTCTTTTTTCTTCATCATCTTTCTGATTTTTGCCATGATCATGGTTTCTTATAATTGGATTTGGAATGTTATTTCATCTTATCAACTCAATTTAAGAAGCCTCAGACTCAAATATTTTCTCAACAGTAACAAACTGCTTTACAAAACCAGGATTCAAATTGCTTTGGTTTTGGCGGTGGTGAGTTCATTACTGATTATCGGAATCATCACCTTTTCCTACATCTCTATTCAATACAAAGACCAGCAAGAAGATTTAATCAGAAATAAAATAAAGGTAATTACTGATACTTTTGAAGATAACATTTCTAAAGAATTACAAAATATCAGCGGCCAAGAAGACAACCTTTCTTTCGAAGAATTTTCTAGGATGTACAATACCAATTTAAACCTTTTTGATACTAAAGGGAAGTTACTGTTCTCCACACAATATAAAATTTATGCGGTAGGCTTGATTGCGGATAGGATGGATCCAAATGCGTACATCAATTTGCACATGCGGCTAAAATCTGAATTTATACAGGATGAAAATATAGATAAACTGACTTATACCTCTGCATATATGCCGGTTAAAGATGATCAAAATAACGTTTTGGCTTATCTGCAATTACCATATTTCGCTAATCAAGATGATTATAACCAGAAGATTGGGACTTTTTTAAACTTACTGATTAACATTTACGTTTTAGTTTTTGTGGCTGTTGGATTTTTTGCTTTTGTGGTAGCGAATCAAATAACCAGTCCGCTAAGTTTGATTCAAGAAAGTATCGCTAAAACCATGATTGGTAAGAAAAACAAACCAATAGAGTGGAAAAGGAATGATGAGATTGGAAGCTTAATTAAGGAATATAATGCCATGATTGCAACCCTAGAAGAAAATGCCAATAAGTTAGCACAATCTGAAAGAGAGACAGCATGGCGTGAAATGGCTAAACAAGTGGCACATGAAATTAAAAATCCGCTGACGCCATTACGTCTTGGGATTCAGATGTTGGATAGATCTTGGAGAGAAAAAGATGCCAATTTCGATGATAAATTTAGAAAGTTTAGTAAATCCTTTTTAGAGCAGATTGATAGCTTAAGCCACATTGCTTCAGAGTTTTCAAACTTTGCTAAAATGCCTGAATTAAAATTAGAGGAGATTGATTTGATGGAGGTATTGAATCGGGCGATTGAAGTATATAGCCAGATGGAGCATATCCAAATTAATTGTGAAGACGAAGATTTATTGCATGTACAAATAAAAGTAGATAAAGACCAGTTGTTGAGGTGTTTCAACAATCTTCTAAAGAACGCTATTGAGGCCATGCCAGATGGAAGAGAAGGTGTAATTAGCATTAGCGGTAAGAAAATAGACCATAAAATTGAGGTGAATATCAAAGATAACGGGAACGGTATTCCAGACCATTTAAGAGAGCGCATTTTTGTGCCAAACTTTACTACCAAAAGCTCTGGAACAGGTTTAGGCTTGGCTTTTGTAAAGCAAGCGATAGAGAATGTGGGCGGAAATATTTACTTTACTACCCAAATTAATGTAGGCACCACATTTCATATTATCCTGCCTTTGGTTAGTTCATGATTAGAAAAATTCTCATCGGTATTTTTTTTGTTTGTTGCTCTTTAGCTGTTTTTGCCCAAAAAAATTTATTTAACGCCTTAAAAAAGATTCCTGTTAAAGATTCAATAATCTTAGATACACTCAGCTTGATGCCCGGAAGTTTTAAAGTATTTGATGGTGTATTAGCAATTCCTCAAAACCAATATCATCTGAATTATAGCAGCGCAACTTTAATATGGAAAATAAAGCCCAATGTAGATTCTGTTACGGTTCAATATCAAACACTTCCTGTATTGCTTTCGCAAAAGCAGTTTCATAAAAATCCGAAATTAATTGAGCAAGAAGTAATAAATAATAATCCTTATATCTATTCAGTATCAAAACCAGAGAATACTATTTTTAATCTCGAAGGATTTAATAAAAGTGGAAGTATTTCTCGTGGAATTGGTTTTGGAAATAATCAGGATTTATCAGTTAATTCAAATTTGGTACTACAGATTTCGGGTAAATTGAATAACGATATCGAGATTTTGGCAGCCATTTCTGATGATAATATCCCCATTCAACCTGATGGAAATACGCAGCAGATCAATAATTTTGATAAGGTTTTTATCCAACTCAAAAGAAAAGGAACCACCTTTATTGCCGGAGATTATGAGCTAAGAAAACCTGATAGCTATTTTGCTAATTATTACAAAAGAACGCAAGGAGCTTTTGTTGCTAATGCTTTTAAAGATGAAAAAGGAAATCAGTTTGAGACCAAATTTGCTGGAGCGGTTGCCAAGGGAAGATCAGCAAGAAATCAGTTTAATGGGATAGAAGGAAACCAAGGTCCGTACCGATTAACTGGCAACAATGGAGAACAGTATATTATTGTTTTATCGGGTACTGAAAGGGTTTATTTAGATGGAAATCTATTGTTAAGAGGTCAGGATAATGATTATGTGATGGATTATAATACTGCCGAACTCACATTTACTACCAAAAGATTGATTACGCAAAACTCAAGAATTAGTGTAGAATTTGAATATTCTGACAGGGCTTTTGCCAGAAGTTTGTATGAACTAAATCAGAGTTTCAAAAGTAAAAGTTTAAAAATTGGGTTTAACTATTACTCAGAGCAAGATAATCCAAACCGCCCATTTCTGCAAACTTTAACAGATAATCAGAAGCAATTTTTAGAAGGGATTGGCAATCAAATTAATCAAGCCATTTATCCTAATGCAGATAGCGTGGCATTTAATGAGAATGAGATTTTATATAAAAAGGCGGATACTTTAGGTTTTCAAGGGGTGTATGTTTACAGCATCAATCCAGCTTTAGCTAAATATCGGGTCGGCTTCACTTATGTTGGTCCGAACAAAGGAAATTATACACTCAATAATACGTCTGAAGCCAACGGAAGAGTTTACGTTTTTCAACCTCCAATTAACGGAGTACCTCAAGGTGATTATGCGCCAGTAACGCTTTTAGTAACACCCAAAAAGCAACAATTGATTACTTTAAACGCGAATTATCAGCTCAATAAAAAAACAAGTGTATTTTCTGAGGTAGCTTTTAGTAATCAAGATTTGAATTTGTATTCTAGCTTGCAAAATGCTCAAAATAAGGGCATAGCTTATAAACTCATTTTAAATGATACAAGGCTCATGAATCCAAAAGATTCTTTAGGTTGGAAACTAAAAAGTAGTTTGAGTTATGAATATACCAACAAACAATTTAAACCTTTAGAACGCTACCGTCCGGTAGAGTTTGATCGGAATTTTAACCTTTCAGGATTAAACTTACCTAGCAGCAACGAGTATTGGAGCACCTTAAATTTGCAGTTGATTAAATCTAAAGATAAGCAGTTGAGCTACAATGTTTCTAGTTTTGTACGAGCCGGAAATTACAATGGATTGCAACAAGCTTTTCAAACCAATTATCAATTAAAAGGATTTAAATTAGCTTATCATGGCAGTTTGTTAAACTCGAAATCTGATTTAAATAAAGGGAATTTTCTTCGCCAAAATTTTACCTTCAGTAAAGCCATTAAATCTGTTGAATCAGGTTTCAATTTTCAGCAAGAGCTTAATAAAACCTATCGTCAAAATTCGGATACTTTATCCTTGCAATCCTTCACTTTTCGTCAGTATGATTTCTTTATTAAATCTGCTGATTCGGCTAAAAATAGCTTTTCGCTACAATACAGCAGGCGTTTAGATGATTTACCTAATACCACCAAACTTACAGCATTTAGTAGAGCAAATACTTATACAGCGAAATGGGTTTTGAGCAGAAATAGTCATTCTAATTTAGCCGTAAATACTACTTATCGGTCTGTAACCTATTTAAATAAGGATACTTTACGTAAAAATGAAGAAACTTTATTAGGGCGGATTGATTATAATTTTAATGCTTTAAAGGGTTTTGTGAATTTTCAGTCTTTTTATGAATTAGGCACCGGCCAAGAGCCCAAAAGAGAGTTTATTTATCTACAAGTGGCAGCAGGTCAGGGAGTTTATGCTTGGAACGATTATAACAATAATGGTATCAAAGAACTGAATGAATTTGAGATTGCTAAATATCCTGATGAAGCCAAGTTTATCAAAGTATTTAGACCCACCAATCAATTTATTCGTTCCAACTTTACTAATATCAATCAAACTTTAACCTTAAATGCGGCAAGTTTATGGAGAGATCAAAAGGAAGGTTTTTTAGCTTTTGTAAAGAAGTTTTCTAACATCAGTGTTTTAAGAATTGATAAAAAGGTTTTAGCAGGAAATGGTTTGCAGCTTAATCCTTATCAAACCAGTATTGATTTAAATAACCTAGTTTCTCTCAATTCTTTTATCAGAAATACTTTATTTTTCAATAGGGCAAACCCAATTTTTGGTATCGATATAAATTTTCAAAAATTAGGAAGTAAATTGTTGCTAACCAACGGTTTTGATAGTAGAAATAATCAGGAACAAGGTGTAAGGTTGAGGTGGAATTTTGTGAGAAAAAGTAACTTTGTAATGAATGTTAACGCCGGAACCAAAGGTTACACTTCGCAACTATTCTCTACCAGAAATTATTTCATCAATTATTTTGAGTTACAGCCAGAGTTTAGTTATCAGTTTAGCACTGATTTTAAAGCCACCGCAAAGTTTGATTTTAAAAATCAGCGAAACAAAGCAGATTTTGGTGGCGAAAAAAATATTAACACCAAACTAGGAACAGAACTTCGGTACAATATTGCAAAGAAAGGAACTTTGTCTGCACAGCTTAATCTCATTAATAATCAATATACTGGTCAGAATAATTCTTCGGTAGCGTATGAGCTATTAGATGGCTTACAGCCAGGAGCTAACTTAACTTGGGGGGCTGCTTTTCAACGAACCATTTCGAATGGGATTCAGTTAAATTTTACTTATGATGGAAGAAAATCTGATGGTGTAAGAACCATTCATACTGGAGGTTTGCAGGTGCGGGCTTATTTCTAAAAAACAAAGCTCGGATTTTTTAATAACCCGAGCTTTTATTTATTTTTCTATTGCCTATTTCAAACTAAAAGTTCCACGCCCCATAGTGGCTCCATCAGCGTATAAAATCACTGTATAAGAACCAGGTTCAAACTCGTTTTTGTTGGCCCAGTCTATCGTGAAAGTCTTGGCATCACCATTAAATTCTATGGCCGTTTTATAAGTGTATTGCAATTCTTCATTGTTGGCGACAAAGGTTCCGCCTTCGCCAATCATTAAATTGCCAGATGGGTCTAAAATCCTCATGAAAATATCATGAGTACCTTTATCTGCAATTGGGTTAGTATTTACTGTAAAACTTACTTTAATTTTTTGAGTAGGATTAGCTCTTGAAACCTCTGCTTCTTTTCCATTAGATTTTATTTTAAAGGCTTTAATATTTACATAAGTAGTTTTAAGTGCAGCACCAGCTTTCACTTTGCTGTATAAAGAATCATTAGCTCTACTGAGATTGTTGGCCAATTGCTTCACATTAGAAACTGTACTTTTTAAGCTGTCTCTTTCTCCTGTTAAGGCAGCGTTTTCTTTCTGTAGTTTTTCGATGTCAGAAGTGTATTTGCTCACAAAATACCTTAGTTGCCTTACGTCTTCCTTGGCTTTAGCCAATTCGCCAGCGGTTAATTTTCCTTTATTTAAGGCATCTCTTAATTGCGCAATTTTGGCTTTTAATTCATCGTCTTTGGCTTTTAACTCGGTTGATAACTGTCCAGAGGTGCTATTCGCTTGGTCTAACTCTGTTTCTAGCTTTTCCAATTCAGTTTGTAAAGCAGTTTTCTCATCGCTTATGGTCACAATTCTTTGATCAGACTTATTTTTCTGAAAAAACAGATAGGCATTAGTTCCTAAAAGCGCTACAATTACTGCAATCAGAAAATAAATCTTGTTGGTGTCTCTTTTCTTTTGACCTTGATTCTCCATGGTGTTATTATTGTGTGTTTAATTTCGTTACAAAAATTGTTCCAAATAGGAGATGTATTTCTTTGTAATCTTTCCAAATTTCTCAATAATAATTTTAAAAATTTGAAACGTCAATTTTAATACTTTTAATTGATATCTTAATTTTTAAAGTTAAAAAATAAATTTGTCAAAATTATTATGGAAAGTCTTCATTTTGAACCAACCGTTTTGTATGAAATCTTCATGAAAGTAAAATTTTAAAAATCCTACTTTATATCAGATTAGCTATCTTTAAGCCCTATAAACTTACATATTGTACTTCATGAGATTTTTTAAACTTGTTTTATTTGCTTTTATCATTGTTTATTTCAACTATCAATCGTATGCACAAAGTGAGCTTCCGCCAAAGAGAGAATTTAGAGGTGTTTGGGTAGCTACCGTTAAAAATATCGATTGGCCTAGCAAACCAGGTTTAAGTACACAAGAACAGAAAGACGAATTAATCAAATTACTAGATCAACATCATAAAGAAGGAATTAATGAAATTATTTTGCAGGTGCGCCCGGCAACAGATGCATTGTATGCAAAAAGTTTCGAGCCTTGGTCAGAATATTTAACAGGTGAGCAGGGAAAAGCACCCTATCCATTTTATGATCCGCTAAAATTTGCAATCGAGGAATGCCACAAGCGTGGGATGGAGTTACATGCTTGGTTTAATCCTTACCGAGCTACATTTAGTAATAAAGAATCCAGTATCAGTTCAAATCACATCACAAAAAGAAATAAAAATTGGTTTTTTACCTACGGCGGCAGGCAATTATTTAATCCAGGTTTACCTGAAGTTAGAGCATATATCATAAAAGTGATTTTGAATGTAGTTGATAATTATGATATTGATGGTATTCATTTCGATGATTATTTCTATCCCTATTCTGTAAAAGGGCAATTTATTAATGATGCTGCATCTTTTGCCAAATACAATGATGGAATAACTGATATTAAAGATTGGCGTAGGCATAACGTAGATCAATTGATTCATACTTTAAATGATAGCATTCATGCCCACAAAAAGTATGTGAAGTTTGGAATCAGTCCGTTTGGAATTTGGAAAAACATTTCTCAAGATATTGATGGCTCTGAAACTGCTGGTGGAGATTCATACAACGGACAGTTTGCCGATTCGAGAAAATGGGTGCAAGAGGGTTGGGTGGATTATATCAACCCGCAAATTTATTGGGCTTTTGAAACTGCTGCCGCACCCTATGATAAATTGGTAGATTGGTGGAGTAAGCATACTTACGGTAGGCATTTGTATATCGGTTTGGGAGCATATAAAGTCAATTTTGCTAGAGGAACTAGTTGGAGACAAGCTTCACAAATAGGGAGACAAATTAGCTATAATCGGGCAAACCCACGTGTACAAGGAAGCGTATTTTTTAGTTCTAAATCTTTAACAAATAATCCTTTGGGTATTGAGGATACCTTAATTGAAAATTATTATCGATATCCCGCTTTACCTCCTGTGATGCTTTGGTTAGATTCTATTGCCCCCAACAAACCCGAAAATTTGCTGGGTGTGCAAGAAGATGCAAGGGTTTTACTAAGTTGGAAACTACCCCAAAAAGCGAAAGATGGCGACACTGCCTACGGATTTGTAGTTTATCGTTTTGATGAAGGAGAAAGGGTGAATTTGGATAATCCTTCTGCTATCAAAGCTATTTATTACGGAGATATCACGTCTTGGGAAGACAACTACGTAGAAAAAGGTAAAACTTATGTTTATGTAGTGACCACTTTAGATCGGTTAAAGAATGAAAGTGAAGGTTCTTTACCTTTAATTATCGCTGTAAAATCATCAAAAACAAAACCTTAATATATTTTGACATAATTTAATATTGATAAATATTTATTATGTGTAAACTTGTTACGCAGAAGACAGAACTATTCTGTCTTTTTTTTATTTAAGTAGATATTAATAGTTGAATTAAACGTTAGAGATTCCTGTGAGTATAACATTCCAAAAAATTAAAGATATGCTGAAAAAAGTTTTTTTAGGATTATTTATCGCGGCAACCATTGCTTGTTCTGCGGCACCTCGTGTAGCTCATATTGATGTGCCAGGCTCAAACAACTTGAAGCCAGATCCTATACAATCTGTCATTACCAAAGAAGTGGCAGAGTTAATCACTAGTTTAAATTACAAAAAACCTGTGCTGAATGATTCTTTGGGCTCTGTGATTTTTGATAATTATATTAAGGGAATGGACCCTAACAGAAGTTATTTTTTAGCTTCTGATATCAAGGATTTTGAAAAATACCGTAGCACTTTTGACGATGACCTAAAAGTAGGAGATTTAACCGCTGCTTTTTACATGTTTAATGTTTATCAAAAAAGATATAATGAAGACATGCAATTTTCTATCAAAGCTTTACACAATCATTTTGATTTCACTAAAAACGAATCTTATGTTTACGATAGAGAGCATTTACCTTGGTTTAAAGATGAGGCAGAACGCAACCAATCTTGGACGAGGAAAGTGAAATATGATTTTGTGAATTTAAAATTGGCAAATCAGAAGGATACTTCAATTATTTCTACCCTAAAAAAGCGATACGAGAATTTGTTAGCACAATCTAACAAGATTAATAATCAGGATGCTTTTCAAGTGATCATGACTGCCTTTACAGAATCGATTGATCCTCACACTTCTTATTTTAATCCAGCGAATGCTGCCAATTTCAATATTGATATGGCGAGATCTTTAGAAGGAATTGGGGCGACTTTAGCGGTAGAAAATGAGTTTGTGACCATTAAAAGTATTGTTCCGGGTGGCCCGGCAGATAAAATTCATCAGCTGAAAATTGATGATAAAATTATAGGAATAGCGCAAGGCGATAATGATTTTGTAGATGTAGTGGGTTGGAGAATTGATAATGCGGTGTCAATTATCAGAGGGAAGAAAGGAACTACTGTTCGTTTAAAAATTTTAGCTAAAAATCAAGACTTATCGGCTACGCCAAAAATAGTTTCTATTGTGCGTGATAAGATTATTTTAGAAGATCAATCGGTAAAAAACACCATCAAAACGGTTACCAGAGATGGCAGAACCTACCATTATGGAGTAATTGAAATCCCAGCATTTTATGCAGATTGGAAAGAGATGCAAGCCGGTAATCCAAATTATAAATCCACCACTCGAGATGTAAAATTGGTTTTAGATTCTTTAAAGAAGAAAAATGTTGATGGAATTTTAATTGATTTGCGTGGCAATGGCGGCGGTTCTTTAATGGAAGCCATTGAATTAACAGGTTTATTTATCACTAAAGGTCCGGTGGTTCAAGTAAAAGATTATCGTGGAAAAGTAGAAGTAGATGAGGATGAAGATCCAAGCATCAGTTGGACAGGGCCGATGGCCGTAATGACCGATCGTTTTAGTGCATCAGCATCCGAAATTTTTGCTGGTGCTATCCAAGATTATGGACGAGGAATCATCATTGGAAATAATACTTACGGTAAAGGAACGGTACAATCTGCTATAGATATGCGCAGGGTTAACCCTGATTTAGGTGATAAAGGTGGGCAGTTAAACTTAACGATGGGTAAATTTTATCGCGTAAGCGGAAGTTCAACCCAACATAAAGGGGTTATTCCTGATGTCGAATTCCCTACAATTTTTCCAGCAGATAAATATGGAGAAAGCTCACAACCATCAGCTTTACCTTGGGATGAAATTAAAAGCAGCAATTATACCAAATACGCCAATTTAGCGCCTGCAATAGCGGTGCTGAAAACAGCTCATGATGCCAGAATGAAGACCAGTAAAGAATATACTTATTTGTTACAGGATATCGCTGAATTTAAAAAGCGAGACGCTGAGGATTCATTGCCTTTAAATGAAGCCACTTTGAAAAAGCAAAGAGATGAGTTAGAGGCGCAAAATTTAGCTCGTGAAAACGAAAGAAGAGTTTCTAGAGGCTTGCTTCCATTGAAAAAAGGAGAAACCAAACCTGCGAAAGAAGAAGATTATGATTTTGTGCAGGATGAAAGTATGCAAGTGCTCACAGATTTTATTTCTAATCCGCAAATCGCGAAAAACGGAAACTAAAATATAAATCAAACGCCCGAGGAATCGGGCGTTTTTTGTAACCAAAAGGTTATACTTTTTTCTCTACAATCTTCTTAAATTGGGATTTCAACTAAATCTTAAAATTTGTTACCCCATGGATAGAAGAAAATTCCTCATCAACACTTCTGTTGCTGGTTTGGCTAGTACAACATTAGCCGCCACAACATTTAAGCTGCAAGCCAGCGAACTCAAGAAGAAGTCCGATATTTCTAAGAATGATTTGTTTCTTGATGAATTCGAGTTAAATGAAATCACAATAGATCAGTTACAAGAAATGATGGAAAGTGGTAAAACCACCGCAAAAGCCATCACAGAAATGTATTTGAAAAGAATTGATGCAATGGATAAAAAAGGTCCGGCGATTAATGCTGTGATTGAAATTAATACGGATGCAGTAAAAATTGCAGAGCAATTAGATGGGGAGCGTAAAGCTGGAAAAGTGAGGGGTAAAATGCATGGAATTCCAGTTTTGATTAAAGATAACATTAATACTGGCGATAGAATGATGACTACAGCCGGAGCTTTAGCGATGGTTGGCAACTACGCCAAAGAAGATGCTTTTATTGTGAAGCAGTTGAGAGCTGCTGGAGCCGTTTTATTAGGAAAAACCAATTTAAGTGAATGGGCTAACTTCCGCTCGAACGATTCGACCAGTGGTTGGAGCGGTAGAGGTGGACAAACACGCATGCCTTATATTTTAGATCGCAACCCATCGGGCTCTAGTGCCGGAACTGGGGCTGCAGTTTCTGCTAATTTTTGTGCCATCGGTATCGGAACAGAAACAGATGGTTCTATCACTTCTCCTTCGTCTATGAATGGTTTGGTAGGCATCAAACCTACCGTAGGTTTGTTGAGTAGAACAGGGATTATTCCAATTTCAGCCACACAAGATACTGCAGGCCCAATGGGGCGTACGGTAAAAGATGTAGCCATTTTCTTGGAAGCTTTAGCAGGGGTAGATCCTAAAGATGGAGTAACCAAAGAGAGTGAGGGAAAGGTAAAAAAATATGCTGAAGGTTTAAGTAAAGCAGGCTTAAAAGGGAAAAGAATTGGTGTAGAGAAATCTTTCTTATCCAGAGGAAATCAACAGGTGATTGATATTTTCAAGAAATCTTTAGACTTGATGAAATCACTGGGAGCAACCATTGTTGAGGTAGATTTAAGAAGCAAAGTTTATAAAGCGTCTGGCAATGCCGAGTTAGATGTTTTAGAATATGAATTTAAAGATGGATTGAACAAATATTTGGCAACAGCCAATGCTAAAGTGAAAACTTTAGCGGATGTAATTGCATTTAATAAAGCGCATGAAGCAGAATCTATGCCTTTCTTTGGGCAGGATTTGTTGATAGATAGTGATGCGAAAGCCGGTTTAGATGATCCAAAATATAAGGAAGCATTGGCTAAATCTACTTCTTCAAGAGCGATTATTTCACAAGTATTAAAGGAGAACAATTTAGATGCGATTTGCGGCATTTCCAACGGACCTGCGGCTTGTATCGATAATATTAATGGCGATTATGGCACAGGATTCTCGTTTTCTGGTCCGGCGGCTACGGCAGGTTATCCGCACATTACTTTACCACAAGGTTGGGTACACGGATTGCCTATCGGGATTTCTTTTATTTCTGATGCATATCAGGAAGATAAAATCATCAAGATTGCTTATGCCTTTGAGCAAGCCACGATGCAGCGAAAAGCTCCAAAATTTATTCCAACAGCAATACCAAAAGCAGGTACAAACTCCTAGAACAAAAAAAGCGCTCCAAAGAGCGCTTTTTTTGTTTTTGATGATTGATTAGTCGTTTTCATCTTCTTTCAAATCATTCATCAAGCCTTCAGCATTTCTGAAATTGCTTTTCACAAAATTACACCAATGGCAGTCGGTTTTGCCGCAGCCTTGGGTAAACTCCATATTCATAATCTTAGCGTAAGTACTTTTTATTTGATCTTTCACAATGGTATAAGCCTCGGGCGTAATGTAAATAGGCTCTTTTTGATAAACTCCAGATTTATCTGGCTCGATAAAATCAAATTCGGTACTGATGACTTCCCAGTCTTTTCGAGCATCACTATCCACTAAAATTTTATAAAAAACACCTTGTCGCCAATAATCACCACCTAAAGGATTTTTATCATTTGGAGGCAAAAATTTGACTTTTGCATTTTCATAGCTTCCAGTTTTATAATCTACCACATTGGCTTGCTTTCCGTTAAATTCTAATTTATCAATCACTCCTTTTATCGGTACACCGTCTGTTTCTACATTTTTAATCGAGTATTCTGTAGTGGTCACTTTTTCCCATTCGTTCACATATTTCTGATAATATTCAGGTAAGATTTTCTCGCCATAAGCTATCCTACGCTTAAATTGTTCATCCGTAAAAGCTTCTCTATTGCGGTTCATGTACCAAGAAAAATCACTCAAAAACTGCTCAACACTATTAAATTGATTGTCATTTTCTGGCAAAGCCCTAAACAGTTTATTTAATGCCCAATGGACAGCAGATCCAAATGTGAGCGTATCGCTTTTTCCACTAGGCACTTGAATTAAATTCTGGAAATAGAATTTTAGTGGGCAATCCAAATAATTATTTAAATGAGTAACACTGAGCGCATAATTTTCTAATAAGTGATGTATGTATTCTTCATCAATTAAACCTAATGAAGGTTGTTCTTCCTCAGAGAATTGTAAAATGAAAAAGTCGGTTAGAACTTCTTCTGGAATAGATTTTTTCTCGATTTTAACTTCTGTTTGAGAAATAATTTCTCCAATAAATAAAGTAGGCTCCAGCAGTTTCCCTTTATGATCTTGCTCAGGATAGCTGATAAAAAGATACTTTTTTGCTCGAGTTAAAGCCACATAAAATAGCCTTCGCAGTTCTTCAAAATTTTCATCTTTTGCTTTAGAACTTTGGAAAATCGTATCAGGTAATTTGTATTCTCCGGCAGCAAAACCTCTTTTCTTTTCCCAAACTTGTGTAGTAGCACCTATCAGAAAGACATATTCAAACTCTAAACCTTTTGAACCGTGACAAGTGAGAAAATTAACGCCTTTCTCATTAAAAATATGCTGTTGAAGGTCTAAAGAAAGATCATTTTCATCCAATAAATCTATTAAAGTGACAAATTCTTTTAAACTTAAATCAGGCTTTTTGCGGCTTTCATCTTTGAGGAAATTGAAGAGTGAAGAAAGCGCCTGCATCAGCCAAGTTTTTTCTGGAGATTTCAGCACATAAGCCAAAATACCGCCGCGAACCATGATTTTTTCAAACAACACTTGCAGTGTTAAATTATTCACTTCTTTAATCCAAAACTCTAAATCCTCACTTAAACGTTTAATATGTTGAGTGCTGTGACTATCAAACAAACTTTGCTGAGGTTTACTTGCAATTTCATAGATTTTTCTTCGGATAGAGGTGGTTTCTTTTTTGCTTGAGCTATTAAATTTCTTGACTTCTACCGAGATTTTTGCCACATCCATCGGCTCAATCTCGTAAAAATCATAGTGCATGATCTCGAATAATAATTCATCTCCACTGTAAGGGAAATCATTCTCTGCAGAGAGATAGCGTAAAATATTGATGATTTTTTTGCCAAAAGGCTCACGTAAAATATTGACTTTTCGTTTGGTGTTTACCGGTATTCCTTTGATTTGGAAGTATCTGGCAAGTTCCTCGCCTGATTTATGTTCTTTATAAATCACGGCAATTTCCTCAGGCCTTATTCCTTCTTTTAACAAATTTTCTATTTGATGAGTAACCGCGGCAAACTCATGAAAAGCAGTTTCGTAAGCTAATATCTGGGGCTTGGCTTTTACTTCTTTTAAGTTTTCATTCTTAGAAAGAAGCTTTTTATCCAAACCAGGTAATTGAACTTTGACGTTATTATTGGCAATCAACGCCCCAGAAATATCTAAAATGGATTGTGTAGAGCGATAATTATCGGTTAACATCACTCGGTATAAATCTCTTTCATAAGCTTTAGCATAAGCTTCTATATTTTCAATATTGGCTCCCTGAAAACGAAAAATGGATTGGTCATCATCACCCACCACAAAAATATTGGGTTTATCCCAGTAGTTAATCAATAAACTAATCAACTCGTTTTGCGAGCCGCTGGTGTCTTGATATTCATCCACTAAAACATATAAAAACCGCTCTTGATAGTTAATTAAAAAGTTAGGGTCGCTTTTAAAAGCATCCAACACCCAAATAATCATATCATCAAAATCATACCTGCCCAAATCACGCATCATTTTCTGATATTTTGGAAACTCATTTACCGCTGCTCGCAATTTTTCCATACTTTCTTGCAGCTCTTTGAATTTGGGTTTAAACTCTCCAGCATTTGCGCCTCTTACGTAACGATAAGTCTTGTAATATTCAGTTCCTTCATCAGCATTTTCTACCTCCTGTAAAAACTCATCAATTTTTTCAGAGATAAAATCAGGCTGCCAATCTTCTCTTTTCATAGTAGAAAAAAGATTTTGCAAACGCCCAACTTCAAAATACACATCTCCTCTAAATCGCTTCAGCGGATGGTCGGAACCAAAGCTATCTACTAGTTTTCTAAAGAGTTCCATGCGCTCTAAATCAGAAATAGCATCTAACTCTAACTTCCCAAAATAATCAAGATTTTCTTGAATGATATCATTACAAAAAGCATGAAAAGTGTAAATGTTAACGCGATAGGCTTCGGGACCGATGAAATCAAACAAACGTTTACGCATGGCAACTGCACCTGCATCAGTGTAGGTTAAACACAAAATACTATGTGCGGGTGTATCCGTGTTGAGAAGGATATATCCAATTCGGGCAGCTAAAATTTGCGTTTTACCGGTTCCAGGGCCAGCAATTACCAATACCGGACCTTCGACTTGTTCTACCGCTTTCCGCTGATTATCATTTAATTTTTCTAAAGCTGCTAAGAAATTCTGATTGTATTTAGCGAGATGTTGTTGCATAGCCTAAAGATAGGAAATGCGGGAGGAAAATGAAGTTGATGAGAGGATTCATTCTCAAAAAATTAGAATTTTTATTTTTGAATTTTTACTTTTTTCCTTTTGAATTTCCTACATCCCATCCCCATATTTAAAAAAACGATTGATGGTAACAGGTAATTTTCCTTGAGCTTTCATTAACCCGAACAATACTTTTGAAGCCGCAATTTCCATTTCTGGAAGATTTTGATAGCCTACTAATAGTCCTTTGCTTTTTTCGATGTTGGGCAATGTGGTGATTGCATAAGGATTAGCAAAAACTATAGAAACGGTGTTTAATGTACAAGTTGAGGCAATGAATTGCTTCAATTCTGGGTTATAATCTATAGCGCTTTGCGGACGTATGCGAGTATCGTAAATTGCTAAAATTACCTGACTATAATTTGCTAATTCATTTTTCACAGCGTCGATATCCGCTTTACTTGCATCTTTCGGAAGAATAAAAAGCATGTTTTGCGGATTATTTTCCTTTAATTTTTTAGCTAAAAGGCTTTCTCCAGATGGTCCAACAGTTACAATAGCGGTTTTACGGACGAAATCATTTCTTAAAGGGATGATATTTTCATTTTTTAATACAGTGATGGCTTGGTCGCTGAGTTGCTGTACTAAAGCTTTGGCTTCTAGTCGGTTTAAATCAGTAATGAGATTGGTGGTATCCACGGGTTTTAATTGGTTTAATCCCATCCAATATTTTGCTTTTAAAATTTTCTTTACTTTCTGATCAATATCATCCCAATTTAAACGATGATGGCGAATAGATTTTCGAATTAATTTTATTCCTCTTTTCGAATTTTCTGAAAGTTCTAATACATCCATGCCAGCCATTACGCCTCTTACATCAGCTTCGCCATTAGGGAAATATTTTACTACGCCTTTCATCCCCATTGCATCAGAAAAAACCAAACCTTTAAAACCTAATTTATCTTTTAAAATCCCGGTAACAATCGGTTTTGATAGTGTAGATGGAAGATGAGCTGTGCTATCTAAAGCAGGAATATCCATGTGAGCAATCATGATTCCGCTTAAACCCGCAGCAAAAGCTTGCTTAAAAGGATACATCTCCAAAGTGTCTAAACGGGTGGGCGTGAAATTGAGTTGGGGCAAATCTAGATGAGAATCTACATCAGTATCTCCGTGTCCGGGAAAATGTTTGGCAGTGGTAAACAAGCCCGCATCTTGCATACCTTGAAAATATTGAATTCCTTTAGCAGCTACATTATATTTATTATCGCCAAAAGAGCGGAAATTGATTACCGGATTTTTTGGATTATTATTCACATCCATATCAGGCGCAAAATTGATTTGCATCCCCATTCTTTTAAAATCAGAAGCTACTTCTTGTCCCATTTGATACAGTAAATGGTTATTTTGGATAGCACCCAATGTCATTTGATAAGGATAAGAAATGGTACTGTCTAATCGCATTCCTAATCCCCATTCGCCATCTAGGGCGATCATCAAAGGAACTTTTGATAAAGATTGATATCGGTTGGTTAAAATAGCTTGCCTCACTGGGCCTCCTTGAAAAAACACCACTCCACCTAGATGTTGCTTTTTAATCACTTTGGCCACAGAATCTTCATAGGCTTTCCCCAAATTGGTGTGCGCCCGTACCATAAATAGTTGGGCAATTTTTTCATTCCGATTCATTTTTTTGAAAACAGAATCTACCCATCGGTTAGGATTTTGCAGGGTCTCTACAAAAGGAATATGTTGTTGCGCTTTCGCGATAAAATTAAAAGTGATTACAAATACAAGAAGTAAGGCTGTCTTTTTCATCAATTCAACAAATTTTTATTCAATAATACAATAAATGCTACAGTTATAACAAAAGTTAAGCCTAGGCTGATAGAAATGCTGTAAGACCATGATGAGAAATTATCATTTACTCTTTTCTTTAGAAATGATCTAATCAGTAAGGTGAAGAAGACATTAGCCAAGATGTAAATGAGCGGAAAAATAATGAGCATGCTATGAGTTACTTTGATTGTATTTTTAAATCTTTGAATTCAGAATTGTAAACAATACAAATAAACAAGATTTTCTTTTTAATGAGGCTCTGCAATGATAATAATTTATTCTATTTAAAGCTGATAATTAACAAAATAAGGCTGAAACTATAATTCTGATAAATTTATTGGCATGATTATTTCTAAACTACCTATAAATTAAATAAAAGATAGATATGAAAAAATTATGGTTAATGGCTATTGCTTTCATCTTGGTAGGTCAGGCAAAAGCACAATCAAAAGTACCGAGTTTCGGGATTAAAGCAGGATTAAACTTTAGTAATATCATTAAAACTGATGATTCAAATTTCACCACTAATTATAACACAGGATTTAATGCTGGGGTATTTTTAAACCTTCCGGTGGTAGATCGATTATCTTTTCAGCCAGAATTAATGTTCTCTCAAAAAGGTTATAAATCTAATAGAACTGGTATTTTGGGCGATGGAACTTTAACACAAACCACCAATTGGATAGAAATTCCAATTCTAGCGGATATAGAAGCTGCCAAGGGTTTTAATATTTACTTAGGCCCACAGGTTTCATTTTTAACCAAAACCGTGAATAAATATGATGGCACATTCTCTAGTTCACAGCAAACCACTTATGAAGATGATGCTAATAAGTTTAAGAAAAGCATTTTAGGTGGGATTTTAGGAATTGGAGTTGATCTTAACTCTAAATTGAGTTTAAATGGTAGATATGCTTTGGATTTTCAAAAAAATAATACAGACGGAACCACCAGCACTCCAGCATTTAAAAACCAAGTTTGGCAAGTGGGTTTAGGATTTAAATTTTAAGATTTTTCTTTGTGCAATTCAAGTGAACCTTCTCAGGATTTTTCTTGGGAGGGTTTTTTGTGATTGAACTAGGGCATCTCAAAAGTCTCTCTGAATTGATTTTTAACTATAAAAGGAGTAGAAACCTCAATTTCTACTCCTTTTCAGTACCCTCAGAATTTCTAGCAAGGGCTTTTGATTCAATTATTTCTTTCCAGAGGCAGCTTGTTGCTCAGCTTGTTTCAACGCTCTTGACATGATTACAGATACAACGGTATCTTCCTTCACATTGGTGATGATATAACCTTCTGGTTTTAAATCACGCACTCTTACAGATTTACCAACAGTTAAAGGCTCTAAAGAAACTTCAACATATTGAGGCATATCTTTAGGTAATGCTTTTACTTTAAGTTTACGTAATTTCTGAACCAATTTACCACCTTCTTTTACGCCCGGTGATGTTCCAGTTAATTTTACTGGAATTTCAATAGTTACTGCCTTATCATCAAATAATTGTAAAAAATCAATATGAAGAATTTTTTCAGTTAATGGGTGAAATTGGATGTCTTGCATGATAGCTTTTGCTTTTTTACCATCAATTTCAAGCTCAACGAAGTTTACTTCCGGAGTATAAACTAAATCTCTTAATGCCGGGGCATCTACTGCAAAGTGAATTTGCTCTTTTCCACCGTATAATACGGCTGGTACTTTACCTGCGTAACGCAATTCCTTTGCGTCGCGTTTCCCTACGTTCTCTCTGGGAGAACCGCTAATAGCGATTGTGTTCATTGTTATTTATTTATTTAAATGATTAAATTTTAAAAAGTTCACTGATGGATGCATGCTCATTTACATTCGCAATGGCTTTTGCAAACAACTCAGCAGTGGATAAAACTTTTATTTTAGAGCTACTATGCTTTAATGGAATAGTATCTGTAACAATTAATTCTGTTAATGCTGATTTTTCAATGGTTGCGTAGGCATTACCTGATAAAACAGCATGTGTACAAACGGCTCTTACACTTTTTGCTCCTTTTTCCATAATTAAACCAGCAGCTTTAGAAAGCGTACCAGCAGTGTCAATAATGTCGTCAATTAAAACAATATCTTGCCCTGTTACCTCTCCAATAATCGACATAGATTCGATTTCATTAGCTCTTTTTCTTCTTTTATCGCAGATTACTACTTCAGCATTAAAATATTTGGCAAAAGTACGGGCCCTATAAGAACCACCCATATCTGGAGAAGCTATAGTTAAATTTTCTAGTCCTAAGCTTTTAATGTACGGAACAAAAATAACCGAAGCATCTAAGTGGTCAACCGGAATGTCAAAGAAACCTTGAATTTGCGCAGCATGCAAATCCATAGTCATGATACGATGAATTCCAGCAGCTGTTAGAAGGTTGGCTACTAACTTAGCGCCAATGGCCACTCTTGGCTTGTCTTTTCTATCTTGACGAGCCATACCAAAATAAGGAATTACTGCCGTTATATAATGTGCCGATGCCCTTTTGGCCGCATCAATCATCATCAATAACTCAAATAAATTATCGTTAGGTTGGCAAGTAGATTGAATCAAGAAAACATCGCATCCTCTAATTGACTCATCATAATGTGGTTGAAATTCGCCATCAGAAAATCTAGATAAGATCACTTTACCCAATTCTTTACCATAAGATTTAGCAATTTTTTCAGACAAAGGAATTGTGCCAGAGCCAGAGAATAATTTTACGGTATTGAAAGTCGAGGGCATGCGCTTTTCGATTCGTTAAAAATAAAAAATTCGGAAATTGTCGTAATTTCCGAATTTTTGATGTTGCCCGACCAGGATTCGAACCTAGACAAACGGTACCAAAAACCGTTGTACTACCTTTATACTATCGGGCAATCAAATTTCGAGAAACTTACATTTCTCGAAATGGAATGCAAATATAGGCGCATTAGCTAAATGATGCAAATTTATTTAGAAATTAAATTTTGATTTTTGATAATCTTCGGAATACTTCAATTTTTAAGGTTTTGAGGGTTAATAAATGTTAAATTACCTGCAATTTAATTTCAAATAGTTATTTTCGGCATTTAAAAAAAGAGAAAAATCAATGTCCTATAAAAAAATTAACAACCTTATAGGTTGGATCGCATTCTTAATTGCAACCACGGTTTATGTCTTAACATTAGAACCATCAGCAAGTTACTGGGATTGCGGTGAGTTTATTTCGGCGGCTTATAAGCTTCAAATTGTGCATCAACCGGGCGCCCCTCTATTTTTAATGATTGGTAAAATATTTAGTTTGTTCGCTGGTGATCCACAACACGTAGCCTATTTCATTAACATTAGTTCTGCATTAGCGAGTGGTGCAACTATCCTGTTTCTTTTTTGGACAATTACAGCTTTAGGAAGAAAATTTGTATTAAAAGGAAAGGCAGAACTTTCTCAAACAGACATCCTATTGGTAATGGGTGCTGGCTTGGTAGGTGCTTTAGCTTATGCCTTCTCAGATTCTTTTTGGTTTTCAGCAGTGGAAGCAGAGGTTTACGCACAGTCATCTTTATCTACGGCTATTGTTTTTTGGGCAATTTTAAAATGGGAAGCACATGCAGACGAACCTTATGCAGATAGATGGATATTATTTATCGCTTATGTAATGGGTTTATCCATTGGAATTCACTTATTGAACTTATTGACCATCCCAGCTATGGCATTGGTTTATTATTTCAAAAGGACTAAAAAAACCAGTACTAAAGGGATATTTATATCTCTGTTGGTGGGGGTTGGCATTTTAGGTTTCATCCAATACGGAATTATACAATACATGATTAAAATTGCCGCCAATTTCGATCTGTTATTTGTAAATACTTTTGGTTTTGGCTTTGGTTCTGGCGTTATATTCTTTGCCATTTTACTTGTAGGATTAACCATTTATTTAGTGCTTTATTCCATCAAAAAGAAAAAGCCATTACTCAATTTGGCCATGCTTTCTTTTGTCTTAATTTTATTTGGATACAGCACATTTGCCATGATTTTAATCAGAGCAGAAGCTAATCCTACTTTAAATAATAGTGATCCTGAGGATGCATTTTCTTTCTTAGGCTATCTGAACAGAGAACAATACGGAGATCGCCCCTTGCTTTATGGTCAATACTTTGATTCTAAACCCATCGAGAGTAAAGAAGAGGGTAATATTTACAGGAAAGGAAAAGACAAATATGAAATAGCCGGTAAAAAGCAATCTTATGTTTATGATAGAAATACCATCTTCCCAAGAATGTATGATGGTGATGCAAACCATCCTGCATTATATAGAGAATGGATGAATTTGGGGCCACAAGAAAGCCCAACTTTTGGAAACAATTTAGGGTTCTTCGCTTCGTATCAAGTAGGTTTTATGTACATGCGTTATTTTTTATGGAATTTCGTGGGAAGGCAAGATGATACCCAAGGTTTCGGAAATTATACGGATGGTAATTGGATTAGTGGGATTAAGTTTATTGATTCTTGGATTTACGGAAATCAGTCTGATTTACCGGAAAGCATCGTGAAAAACAAAGGATATAATAGAATGTATTTCTTGCCTTTAATTTTAGGTTTAATAGGTGCATTTTGGCATTTTAAACATGATCAAAAAGATGCAGGATTTGTAGGTTTGTTATTTTTCTTTACGGGTTTGGCAATTGTAATCTATTTAAATCAAACACCAAACCAGCCTAGAGAGCGAGATTATGCCTACGTCGGTTCGTTTTATGCCTTTGCCATTTGGATAGGTTTAGGTGTGTTTGCCGTTAGCAGTTGGATTCGAAAGGTGCTGACCCCAAAAACCGCCGCAATTCTGGCAACAGGAATTTGTTTGTTAGCTGCTCCAATTTTAATGGCTAGTCAAGAATATGATGATCATGATCGCTCTCATAAAACAACTGCAAGGGATTTTGCAAAAGATTACCTATCGAGCTGTGCTCCAAATGCCATCCTGTTTACTTATGGCGATAACGATACTTATCCGCTTTGGTATGTACAAGAAGTGGAGAATTTTAGACCCGATATCAGAATCGTAAACTTAAGTTTATTTGATACGGATTGGTACATCAACCAATTAAGAAAACCATTTAATCAATCTCAACCATTGCCAATGACGATGAATCCTGATGCTTATGTGGCAGGAAATAGAGATGTAATTTTTTATCAGGATTATAATTTAGAAGGGCCTCAGAAGTTAAGGGATATTTTTGAATTTGTTACTTCTAATAATCCGGAAGCAAAAGTTCAGTATCAAAGTGGAAGGTCAGAAAACTTCTTACCAACCAAGAACTTTAAGATGGCGGTTGATTCAAACCAAGTAATAGCTACCCATACTGTTCCGAAGGATAAGCAAAACAGAATAGTTTCTGAAATGCAGTGGAAGTTTAACGGTAATTATTTAACTAAAGGCCAATTAGCTTTTATGGATATCTTAGTTCATAATGATTGGAAAAGACCAATTTACTTTGCTTTCACAGTTCCTGGAAGTAATTTAATGGGATTAGATAAGTATTTATTTAACGAAGGTTTTGCACTTAGATTGATGCCGGTTGAGAAAACTGTGGTTGATAGTAGCAATGCTTTAGGCGATACAGATGAAGTAAATGCTGGTATCATGTATGATAACATGATGCATAAATTTGTTTGGGGAAACATTACTCACTCGCCTTATTTAGATCCTGAATCTGTAAAGATGGTTTTTCTATCGGTAAATAAATTTACCGAATTGGCTAAAAACTTGGTTTATGAGAATAAGTTAGATAGCGCAAGAGCAGTGATGAAGAAGTGTTTGGAAATCATTCCTATCAAGACTACTTACGATCCAAATTTTGCATTAGGCAAATATGAAATCATTTCCTTGCTTTATAGATTGGGTATGATTGATCAAGCCAATGATTTAGTAAAACAAACTACGGATTTAGTAACCGAGGAATTAAATTTCCATTACAGCTTAATCCAAAATAAAGCAAATTTATCAAGTAGGGAAATTCAGCTAAATATGTTTGTGCTGAATCAATTTGCTGAGATGACGAAGAAATACGGGCAAGATAAGTTGTTTAAGATGGTTGATGCGAAGCTAAATGATTATGGAAAGAAATTTGGTTTTAACTAAATTTTAACCAAAATCAAATCATAAAAAAAGCTTTCTGAATTTTCAGAAAGCTTTTTTTATAGGTGTTTTTTCAAGTATTTAATCTTCTACCACAACACCCATTGCACAGAATTTGTCAATTCTTTCTGAGATAAGGGTTTCAATTTTTTTCTTTTTGAGTTCAGCTAAGTCGCTTAAAATTTTCTCTTTAACAATAGCACACATCGCTTCCGGATCTTGATGTGCTCCACCGAGAGGTTCTTTAATGATTCCGTCAATCAATTTGTTCTTAAACATATCATCAGCGGTAAGCTTTAAGCACTCCGCCGCTTTTTCTTTAAAATCCCAACTTCTCCATAAAATAGAAGAACAAGACTCAGGAGAAATTACCGAATACCAAGTATGCGCTAGCATGTACACTCTATCGCCGATACCTATTCCTAGAGCACCGCCTGAAGCACCTTCTCCAACTACCAAGCAAATAATAGGAACTTTGAGGACAGACATTTCTAAAAGATTTCTCGCAATGGCCTCACCTTGGCCTCTTTCTTCTGCCTCTAAGCCAGGATAAGCTCCAGGAGTATCAATAAAAGTAACCACGGGTTTATTGAATTTCTCTGCCAATTTCATCAAACGAAGTGCTTTGCGGTATCCCTCAGGGTTAGCCATACCAAAATTTCTATATTGACGCATTTTGGTATTTACTCCTTTTTGATGCCCGATGAACATCACTGTTTGTCCATTTATGCTACCAAAACCGCCCACAATAGCTTTATCATCTTTAACGGTTCTATCACCATGCATTTCAATAAAATCATCGCAAATAGATTCAATGTATTGCAAAGTGTATGGTCGTTCTGGATGTCTCGAGATTTGAACTTGTTGCCATCCGTTTAGGTTTTCATAGATTTCTTTTTTGGTTTTTTCTATTTTTGCTTCTAATTCTTTCAAAGTAGCAGACATATCAACTTTAGTTTTTTCTGCCACTTGGGTTACTTTTTCTACCTGTTGCTGTAAATCTGCAATAGGTTTATCAAAGTCGAAAGATGTCTTCATATCCTTATTATTTTTTTGAGTGGACTAAGTTATTGTTTATTGCTTGAAAAAGAAAATAACTTGTTTTTGAAAGTCTAAGAGAACAAAAAAAGCCGGCTTTTTAGCCAGCTTTTTGCTTTGTTTTTAATCTGTTAATTAGTTGATGCTTTCTATTTTAACCACTCTTAAATCAGATTTAGGAAAAACTATGGCAATTACATGCTCATTTCCTTTGCTTAAATCTAACCAAAAAGCGTTGGTGTCATCTTCCATTTCATAATCTGCTGGTCTTGAAATTACCTTTAAAATATTAGCTGTATCGTAATCAGCATAATCTTTTTTCAAAGTTTCTTGAGCTTGAGTAGGCAAGTCAGACACATTAGCTAATTGTGTAGCGACTAAAAACTTATTGCTTAAATTGTAAATAGCATAAGTAGTTTTTCCATTTAGGATAAAAGTAGCTTTTTGATAAGATGAGTTAATAGTCCAATTTACATCAGATGCTCTGTAAAAAGTGTAACCAAATTGTTGTAATACACTAGAAGAAATTTTCTCTGAACCACCATCGTATTTAGCAATATTGGTATCCGCCTTTAATACTGTAGAAGCAGCGAAGAAAATAAATAGTGAAGAAATTATTAGCTTTTTCATTTTGTTTCAATTTTAAATTATTTAATAAATTAATTACACAACAAAATTATTAAATAATTGAATATTTGATAAATTTTAATAATTTTTTATAAAAATTTAATATCAAATAACCTTTTTTATAAAAAAATCAAATTAACATAGTGTATTAAGTACACTATTTATTATTTTTTCATTTTTTTGCGCTGCTTAATATTTTCTGAGTGTTCAATTCGTACCTGGATTCCGTCAGTTCAGTGTCAGTTTTGACGGATAAACTCGTTTTAAAACAGAAAGCGCTCCCTGAATTTCAGGGAGCGCTTTCTGTTTTTGATAAATCTTGAGGGTTATAAATGGGCAATTTCATCCAAGTTTTTTTGAATGTAATTAATTTGATTGTTTAACTGAACTTTTAATTGATCATCAGCTGATGCTAATTGAGTTTTCTTATTATTCATCACATTGGTTAGCATTACTTTCATGAATCGGTCTAAACCATACACTTTGTATTGTACGGCTAAGCCCTTTAACTCATCAACACCTTGTTTTACATAATCAGTATTGTTCACTTTCATCAGCATGGTAGCAAAACCATTTACTAATTGAAATTTATTTTGAATACTGGCAGCTCCAAAAGCTTTAATCACATAAGGGAAATTAGCTTCATCACCATTGCTCATATAGATTTGCATAATGGCGGCAGCTAAATCATTTTTACTGTCTTTTTCTAAACTCTTTGCTAAAGTTAGGGCTTCGGTTTCATCTAAATCTGCAATGGCATTTAAGGCTGCACCATCAATGGCGTAAGATGGATTTTTTAAAGCATCTTTAAATAAAGACATATAGCTTTGATCTTTTAATCCGGCTAAAGCCTCGATAGCTGCAGCTCTAGCCAAAGTGTGGTCATCAGTTTTTGCTATTTTAATGATTTCAGGAAGCGCTTTTTTGCCCAAATCAGCATCATCTAATTTTAAAGCTTTTATAGCTTTAATGCGTAAACCATAGTAAGGATCTTTTAAGGCAGAAAGTATAATTTCTTGAGCTTTTGCATCTTTCAAATCTTTTGCTGCGGCATTAATCGCTTCTAAACGATCTACATAAAGCTGCGCATTTTTGTATTGGAAAGCATACTCATCAATTGTATGATTATCTGTCTTGCGCATCAATAAAATTTTCTCAGCATCCACATTTACCAAATCAGGTTTTGAGCTTAGCGTAAATTTAACGGAGTCTGATTTTGAGCTCATCCAATAATTATGTCTTTCTTTTTTACCATTTACATAAACATCAATTTTCATGGGTAATTGGAAAGCATCTTCTTTTTGGGTTTGTTCTAAATAAACAGTTTCTGTTTTGCTGGCTTCATCCCATGTATAATTGATGGTTAAATTTGGATTTCCTGCACCGTAATACCACTGATTAAAGAACCAATTTAAATCTTTACCGCTTACTTGTTCTAAGGCTAATCTTAATTGTTGCGCTTCTCCATTGCCTAAAGCATTTTGGGTGAGATACAAGTTTAAGCCTTTGAAAAAGGCATCTTCACCTAAATAATGTCTCAACATATTTAAAATTCTGCCACCTTTTTGGTAAGAAACTACATCAAAAACGTCTTCCTTATCTTTATAATGAAAGCGGATTAAATCTTTGGTTTGAGCTGTTGGATCAGCCAAATAAGATTGCATGGCCTCATAATTATGTTCATCACCTGCATCCTGACCTTCGGCGTGTTCTGCCCAAAGTGTTTCGCTAAAATCTGCGAAAGACTCATTCACGGAAATATTGCTCCAACTTTCTGCGGTAACATAATCTCCGAACCATTGGTGAAAAAGTTCATGGGCAATGGTAAATTCAGCTTCACCTCTACCATCCAACATTTCTCTTGGGGTTTGCTGCACATAATCGCCATGTAAAGTTGCGGTGGTATTTTCCATTGCGCCACTCACATAATCTCGCACCACAATTTGATCATACTTATTCCAAGGATAATCAATTCCCAATTTTTTGGAATAGAAATCAATCATGGCTGGAGTTTTCCCGAAAATCTGTTTAGCATAAGGTGCATAAGCTGGCTCTAAATAATAATCAACGGGTGTGTTTTTCCATTTATCATGATAAATTTTAAAATCTCCAACCGCCATCATAAACAAATAAGGAGAATGTGGTTTATCCATTTTCCAAGTATCCGTTCTAGTGCCGTCTTTATTTATTTTTTTGCTGATTAAAGCACCATTAGATAAAGTGACGTACTTATTAGGCACTGTCATACTGATTTCTTCAGTAGTTTTTTGATTGGGATGATCGATGGTTGGAAACCAAACAGAAGATGCTTCTGTTTCACCTTGAGTCCATATTTGAACGGGTTTCCCTTTTACTGAACTATCCGGATTAATGAAATACAAACCTTTTGCATTGCTAATGGCGGCACTACCTTTAGTTTTGAGTTCGTTTGGCTTTGAAGTGTAATCGATATAAATGGTATAGCTATCATTTCTGGTAAAGCTTTTCCCTAAATTTATTTTTAGTTGCAGGCTATCATATTGAAATTTTAGTGGCTCGGCTTTCCCGTTTTTTATCATAGCCACTTTATGAATATCCATTCCTTTAGCATTTAAAGTCAAAGAATCTGTAGCGTAAAAATGAGGTTTTAGCGTAATCCAAGCTTTACCATAGAGGTAACATTTGGCATAGTCAAATTTTACATCAAGTTTGGTGTTTACTAAGTCGTTGATTTTATCGGGTGTTGCCCGATAAATTTTTAAAGTTTGATCTGGAGTAGCATCTTGCTTTTGTGCAAAACTGTAAGTGCTTGCCAATACTAAAGCAGCAAGCAAGAATTTAGAATGATGAAGAAATTTCATTGATTTTTGATTTTATTGTTTCACAGTTTGACCATCTTTCATTACAAAGGTTACATTTTGTAAGATGCTGATGTTCTTAATCGGATCACCATTAACAGCAATGATATCTGCTGTTTTGCCTTTGTCTATACTTCCCGCGATAGCGGTAATCCCTAATAAATCAGCGGCATTTTTGGTGGCAGCTTGTATAGCTTCCATGGGCGGCATTCCGGCTGCTGTCATGTAAACAAACTCTTTAGCATTTTTCCCATGAGCATACACGCCAGCATCAGTACCAAAGGCAATTTTAACGCCCGCTTTGTAAGCTTTAGCAAAAGTATTTTGAATCATTGGGCCAATTTCAGAGGCTTTCTTTGCAATCACTGGGGGATAATAATCTTTAATTTTTGCAGAATCTGCTACTGATTTTCCTGCAATAATAGTAGGGATGTAATAAGTTCCGTATTGTTTAGCAAGCTGCATGCCTTCATCATCCATAAAAGTGCCATGTTCTATAGAAGATACCCCAGCTCTAATGGCTCTATTAATTCCTTCGGTACCATGGGCATGACAAGCTACTTTCATTCCGTATTCTTTGGCAGTTTGAACAAAAGTTCTGATTTCTTCTTCTGTATATTGGGCGCCAGCTCCATCTTTACTTAAATCTAACACACCGCCTGTAGAAGCAATTTTGATTAAATCTGCACCTCTTTTAAATTGAATACGAACGGCTTTTCTAATTTCATCATCACCATCTGCTACACCATCTTCTAGTTTGGGTAAGCCATGATAAATCTTTTCAACCAAATCAAAACTTAAACCATTACTAGGGTCCATGTGTCCGCCGGTTGCTGAAATGGCTGTTCCTGCAGTGTAGATATGTGGACCAACCGTAATTCCTGCATTTACTGCATTTCTTAAAGAGATGTTTACGCCAGATCCGCCGCAATCTCTTACAGTAGTAAATCCGGCCATTAAAGTAGTTTTGGCGTATTTTGCAGCTCTGAAGGCTACATCAGCTTCGCTAGAAGTAAATTCTTCACGGAATGCGTCTTTACTGGTTTGGCTTTCTAGATGTACATGGCAGTCAATCAAACCAGGTAAAACAGTTTTGTCTTTGAGGTTGATGACATAATCTGATGCCGAGCCGCTTTGGTATCCCTTTACCACATCTTCAATTTTATTTCCATTGATGATGACGGTCATTTCTGATAGGGTTTTGCCCGAGTTTACATCAATTAAATGTCCGCACTGCAAGTAGGTTTTTTGTGCGAAACAGTAACTGCTTCCAAACAAAGTAAGGAGGAGTAATATTCTTTTCATCGTTTTAAAATTTAGAGAATCAAGATAGAAAAAAATATGCGTCGATGTTTGTAAATTTTTTAGGATGCTGAAAAATGAAAATAAAAAAACCGATTTGAATTTTCAAATCGGTTTTGTTTTATTTTCCATGTCTAGCAGAATTGCTCAAAAGCCCCAATTAAATTATCAGCAATCATTTGCGCAGGTCTGCCTTCTATTTGATGACGCTCTAATATGTGAACCAATTTACCATCTTTAAATAAAGCCATAGATGGTGAAGATGGAGGGTAAGGCAACATGTGGTTTCTTGCAGCATCAACCGCATCTTTTTCCATTCCTGCAAAAACGGTTACAATTTTATTAGGTTTTTTACCTTCTTGAACTGCAATTTTAGCAGCCGGGCGAGCATTTGCAGCGGCACAGCCACAAACAGAATTCACCACTACAAAAGTAGTTCCTTCACTTTCGATGGCTTTTTTTACTTCATCTGCATTTTTTAATTCTTCAAATCCAACGCTGGTTAAATCGGTACGCATTGGAGCAACTAAATATTCTGGATACATTTCTTTAAGTTAAAAGTTTAAAGTAATACGTTGAAAGTATAAAATTCAACTTTGCAAAATTAATCTTTTATGTTTTGGTTGGCAATTGTGCGTATCAATGGTTTGTCATAAATCATTCTTAACAATTCCATTACGCTAAGCATTTGAATTTCATCAAGCTATCAGGTATCTTTGCAATTCACAAAAATTAAAAACTATGTCATCAGTAGAGACAAATTACATTCCTTACAAAGTGAAGGACATTTCCCTAGCAGAATGGGGAAGAAAAGAAATTGAATTAGCCGAAGCAGAAATGCCGGGCTTAATGGCTTTAAGAGAAGAGTTTGGCGCAAGCAAACCCCTTAAAGGAGCAAGAATCGCAGGATGTTTACACATGACTATCCAAACTGCAGTTTTAATCGAAACTTTAGTAGCTCTTGGAGCCGATGTGACTTGGTCATCTTGTAACATTTTCTCCACTCAAGACCATGCAGCAGCAGCAATTGCAGCAGCAGGTATTCCAGTTTATGCTTGGAAAGGCATGAGTGCTGAAGAATTTGATTGGTGTATTGAGCAAACTTTATTTTTTGGCGAAGATCGTGAACCATTAAATATGATTTTAGATGATGGTGGCGATTTAACCAACATGGTTTTAGATAAATACCCAGAATTAGCCGCAGGCATCAAAGGTATTTCTGAAGAAACTACCACAGGAGTTCACCGTTTACACGAGCGTGTTAAAAAAAGAACTTTATTAATTCCTGCAATCAACATTAATGATTCTGTTACTAAATCAAAATTTGATAATAAATACGGTTGTCGCGAATCTTTAGTAGATGCTATCCGTAGAGCAACAGATATAATGATGGCTGGTAAAGTAGCTGTAGTTTGCGGTTACGGAGATGTGGGTAAAGGTTCTGCAGATTCTCTACGTAATGCAGGTGTGAGAGTGATCGTAACAGAAATTGATCCAATTTGTGCTTTACAAGCTGCAATGGAAGGTTTTGAGGTGAAAAGATTAGCTACTGCTATTAAAGAAGCTGATATCGTGGTAACAGCAACTGGAAATAAAGACATCGTTAGAAGTGAGCACTTTAAAGCTTTAAAAGATAAAGCGATTGTTTGTAACATCGGCCATTTTGATAATGAAATTGATATGGCTTGGTTAAACAAAAACTACGGTCATACTAAAGTTGAAATCAAACCTCAGGTAGATAAATATACTATTGATGGTAATGATGTGATTGTTTTAGCAGAAGGTCGTTTGGTAAACTTAGGTTGTGCCACAGGTCACCCTTCATTTGTAATGTCTAACTCATTCACCAACCAAACTTTAGCACAAATAGAACTTTGGACTAACTCAGGAGCTTATGAAAATAAGGTTTATGTGTTACCAAAAACTTTAGATGAGAAAGTAGCTCGTTTACACTTAGCTAAAATTGGTGTTGAATTGGAAGAATTAAGACCAGATCAAGCTGATTACATTGGTGTAACGGTTGAAGGTCCTTTCAAAACAGACGCTTATAGATACTAAGTAATAGTATCAAGATAAAAGTATCAAGTATCAAGACCGTTCTGAGATCATCAGAGCGGTTTTTTTATGTGATGATAAAACTTAAATATGCTTTTAGCATTTCTATCTTTGTATATGTCACAAGCAAAACTTTCTGTTAATATCAATAAAATTGCCACGCTGCGTAACTCTCGTGGAGGCGATAACCCTAATCTTTTAAAAACCGCATTAGATTGCGAGCGTTTTGGTGCGCAAGGAATCACGGTTCACCCACGTCCGGATGAACGTCATATCCGTTATCAAGATGTTTTTGATTTGAAAGCTAAAATCAAAACGGAGTTCAATATTGAAGGCAACTGTCAAGAAGAAAAATTTGTAAAATTGGTTTTGGATAACGAGCCAGCTCAGGTCACTTTAGTTCCCGATGCTTTGGGACAAATTACCTCTAACCATGGTTGGGATACCATCAAACATCAAAACTATTTGCAAGACATCATCGCGGTTTTCAAAGAAAAAGGAATCCGTGTTTCCATTTTTGTGGATCCTAATGTAGAAATGGTGGAGGCAGCAAAAACGACTGGAACGGATAGAATTGAATTATACACCGAAGCTTATGCTAAGCAATTCGAAAATAACAGAGAAAAAGCTATTCTTCCTTACATCAATGCGGCACACAAGGCTAACGAATTAGGTTTGGGCATCAACGCCGGTCATGATTTAGATTTGCATAATCTCCAATATTTTGCGCAACATATTCCGGGTTTGTTGGAGGTAAGTATTGGTCATGCACTTATCTGCGATGCCTTGTATTTAGGTTTAGAGAACACCATTCAGCGTTATTTGTATCAGTTGAAATAATTATATTTGATAAAATAAGAATCAATCTCCATGACAATCAAAGCAATCAGAGAAAAGCTTCAAGATTACATCAAAACAGCAGATGATAAAAAAATCAAAGCCATTTTTACTTTGGTGAAGAGCGATATTGAAGAAAAATACAATTGGTGGGAGGATAAAGAATTCCTAGATGACTTAGATGAAAGAGAGAAAAGATATGAAGCAGGATTAGACAGAGGTTATACTCTTGAAGAAGTAAAAGAGGAAATCTTAAAACTAAAAGCTGAAAGGAGTGGCTAATTATAAAATTGTTTTATTCTTAAAAGCTCAAAAAGAATTAAACGAATCTTACAAATGGTATGAGAAACAAAAATCTGGTTTGAGTTTAAAATTCCTTAATCAAGTAGATGAGTCACTAAAATCTATATCAAATAATCCAGAATTTTATCCTGTAAAAGAAAGAAATTATAGAGAATTTGTAATGAAGGTTTATCCTTATTTGAAAATTTACAAAATCAAGGAAAGAACTAATGAAGTGTTAATATTCTCTATCTTCCACTCCAAAAGAAATCCAAAACTCAAATAGGATTCAAAAATGGTAAAACAATTTTCGCTTCCTGAATTTTTAGAAAAGGCAAAAACCACTGTCGTGGTTGATGTGCGTACACCTTTAGAATTTGAACAAGGACATATACCCGGAGCGATTAATATTCCTATTTTTACTAATGAAGAGCGGGTAATTGTAGGCACCACTTATAAACAACAAGGTAGGCAAGCTGCTATTTTATTGGGTTTTGAATTCACTGGGGTTAAATGGGCTGATTTTATCCGACAAGCGGAGGAATCAGCTCCTGATAAAAAAATCATGGTGCATTGTTGGCGAGGCGGAATGCGAAGCGGTGCTATGGCTTGGGCTTTTGATTTGTATGGTTTTGAGGTTTATACCTTAAAAGGTGGCTACAAATCTTTTCGCCGTTTTGGTATCGATTCCTTTTCTAAATCTTACCCATTCCAAATTTTAAGTGGGAGTACCGGTTGTGCAAAAACTAAAACTCTTCAATCCATGAAAAAGCTTGGAGAGCAGGTGATAGATTTGGAAGATTTGGCGCAACATCAAGGTTCTGCTTTTGGTTCTATGGGTAAACTTGTTCAGCCATCGCAAGAGCAATTTGAAAATCTTTTAGCCACCGAATTGGCTAAAATGGATGTTTCTAAGCCTATTTGGCTAGAAGATGAAAGTGTAACTATTGGCAAAAGAGTAATTCCAAAACCTATTTGGGAGCAGATGCGGAGGGCGCCAGTAGTTAAAATCAATATTCCAAAAGAAGAACGAATAGATTTTTTGAATGAAGATTATGGAAATTTGGATAAAGATTTTTTGAAAACATCTGTGTTGCGTATTCAAAAAAGATTGGGTCCTTTAGAAACCAAACTCACCTTGCAAGCCATTGATGAGGGCAGAATGAAAGATTTTATTCGTCAAGTGTTAGTTTATTACGATAAAACTTATGCAAAGGGCATCAATAATAGAGAACATCAAAATATTTTTACCCTAGAAATTTCTAAAATCAATCCTTTAGAAAACGCAAAAGCTATTTTAGAGTATAAGAAAAGTAATAAATTGTAATTTAGCTAACAATAGATGTGAATAGAAAAATACGCAAGTCCACTTAAATTTTATAATCAACATGAACAACAAATTATCGAAAGACCTACTAAAACTGATAGGGTCTCATGATATAAAAAACGAAAAGGATTTAGAAAAATTTGTTGATAAACTAATGAGCGGTCAACTTATTGGATTGCCAAATGGAGTTGGAAACCCAAGTGAAATTGCTCGAAGTTTAGTGGAAGAGTCTTACGAATTAGATGATTACTATGAAGCAAAAGAAAAAGTTCAACAAGCTTTAATGATTGATGAAGAATGCATTGAAGCTTATGAATTTTTAGCAGCAACAGAAGAATTTCCAAATATCGCTCTTGTTTTTTTAGAGAAAGCTATTTCTATTGGGAAAAATAAATTTGAGGGTAAATACCTTAAAGAAAACCGAGGATATTTTTGGGGGCTACATGAGACTAGGCCGTATATGCGGTGTTTGCAAGCTTATGCCGAATGTCTATATTTAATAGGTAAAATTAAAGAGGGGATTTCGGTTATGGAAGAATTAATTTCTCTTAATCCAAATGATAATCAGGGAATTAGAGATTTTTTGCTTTTATATTTAATAGAGGATAAACAACCATTGAAATTTGTGAAATATGACAACATGTTCAAAGATGATACGAAGACATTTATGCTCTTTAATAGAGCACTATTCGCTTATCAAACAGAGGGAAATTCAGAAAATGCCACAAAAAAGTTAAAATCAGCTATCCAAAAAAACAAATATGTTGCTCCTTTAATTCTATCAAAAAAAGAAATTGAAGAAACAGTAAGCTCCTATTTTATCGGAAGTAAAGATGAAGCAATCTATTATTGCATAGGTGCAAAAGATATTTGGTACAAAATTGATGGTGCAATAGATTGGCTTAAAACAAACGCAAAAATTAAATAATGGAAAATATAAAACTAACCCAATACTCTCATGGCGCTGGTTGTGGATGTAAAATTTCACCAGCCGTTTTAGATAAAATTTTACATAGCGGTATTAAATACGAAGCCGATAAAAACTTATTGGTAGGAAACGATACCCGAGATGATGCTGCAGCTTATGATTTAGGCAACGGAATGGCACTCATTTCTACTACCGATTTTTTTATGCCCATAGTGGATGACGCCTTTGATTTCGGGAGGATTGCCTCAGCAAATGCCATTTCTGATGTGTATGCCATGGGCGGAAAGCCAATTTTAGCGATTGCGATTTTGGGGTGGCCGATTGATAAATTGGAGCCGGAAGTAGCTCAGAAAGTTTTGGAGGGTGCTCGTTCTATTTGTGCAGAAGCGGGAATTACCTTAGCGGGCGGGCACAGTATTGACTGCCCAGAACCTATTTTTGGGTTGGCGGTAAATGGAATGGTGGAAATCAAGAATCTGAAACAAAATTCTACCGCTAAAGCGGGATGTAAATTATACCTCACCAAAGCTTTGGGTGTAGGAATTTTAACTACCGCCCAAAAGAAAGGAATTTTAAAAGCAGAGCATGCTGATTTGGCACCAAAATCTATGGCTAAGCTGAATAAAATTGGAGAAGTAATTGGCAAATTGGATGAGGTAAAAGCCATGACGGATGTGACGGGTTTTGGTTTGCTTGGTCACCTCTCAGAAATGTGCGAGGGCAGTAATTTACAAGCCGAGATTGATTTTGATAAAGTGCCAAAACTGAAAGTGATTGATGAGTATTTAGATCAAAAGTCTATACCAGGAGGTACCCATAGAAACTGGGCAAGTTACGGACATAAAATTGGAGACATTACTGAAAGACAAAAACACATCCTCGCTGATCCACAAACCAGCGGAGGTTTGCTCGTCGCTGTTGAACCTGAATTTGCAACCACTTTTGAAGCACTTTTGAAAGAAAACGGAATTCCTGAGGAGAACTGTATTTCTTTTGGAACGCTATCTGAAAAAGGGGATGGGAAGTGGATTGAGGTGAAGTAAATTTGTTTTGTTACCAAATTGGTAATATATTTGTTTAACTGATTGATAATCACAGCCAAAAAAACATTGGTCAAATTTTATGAAAAGCATGCTTCTTCAAAAGAAAGTTTAGAAGCTTGGTTTTTAGAAGTTTCGGATGCTATTTGGCAAAAGCCGGAAGATGTAATTTTAGATTATCCCTCAGCTGATGTGATTATTGGTAAAAGGTTTGTTTTTAATATAAAAGGAAATCATTATAGGTTAATTGTTGATATTGAATTTAAATTAAAGTTGGTGTTTATTGTTTGGATGGGTACGCATGCAGCTTATGACAAAGTTAATGTTAAAGAGGTAAAGTATGTTAAAAGTTATTAAAAGCGAAAGTGAATATGAAGATGCTTTAGCTAGAGCATACGAATTGATGCAGGAAGATTTTAAAGAAGAAAGTACAGAAGCTGATGAGTTAGTAATACTTACTTTGTTGATAGAACATTATGAGAAGCAGCATTATCCTATTTCTCCTCCTTCACCAATTGCTGCTATTAAATTTAGATTAGAACAATTAGGCAAACCAGTTTCAGAACTATCTGAAATTTTAGGAGCCAGAAGCAGACAATCAGAAATATTAAGTGGCAAAAGAAAATTGAGCTTAACGATGATTAGGAAATTACATCAAATTTTAGGAATTCCTGCTGAAAGTTTGATTGGGGAATATTGAAATGGAAGAAAAGCAGATTTGAAGATAAATTTATTGCCTAATTACTTGTAAAATAGTTTGAATTTAAATTCATCAAATAAAAATATGATTACTCTAGGTAAATTGGAGAAAGGGTTTAAATAAGTAGTTAGATTAAGCTAAAAATGTATTATGATGCAAAGTGGCAAATCAGAAATGTTTGAGCTAAAAAAGCAAGAACGTATCAGTGAAGATGATTACTTTGATAACCCAAAAAATATTGAAGGAATTGAAGAAGGTTTAGAAGATATTAAAGCTGGCAGATTTGCCACTTTAAACCCCGACAAGAACCTATGGGAAAATATACTCTAAATCTTTCAGTTAAGGCTGTTAAGGATTTAAAAGCAATTTATAAATCTGGAGATCAATCGAGTATAAAAAGAATTGAACAAATATTTGTAGAGTTAGCCATTCGCCAAGAGAAGGAATTGGCAAGCCGGAAATGTTAAAACATCACTATGCAGGTTTATGGTCGAGAAGAATAAATCAGAAAGACTAATCTATAAAATTGAGGAAGAAATCGTCACTGTTTTTGTGATTGCCACGAAAGGGCACTATGAGGATAAATGATTTTAAAGTTTATCTTGCGTAAGGGATTGCAGTGTAAATCCTTTTTGTTTGCCTTCGACTCCGCTCAGGCTGACAAACAAAAAGATTGTTCCAAAGGAACTCCTTCAGAGCAACAAAAAGCCCGACCCCGATTTTTCTTCGGGGTTACGCCCAAATAAAAAACTAATTATCTTCTAAAAAACTTCACACAAAATAAATTCTTTTTACCTTAAAAACTTTACAATTCTCCTGTTGTTTTAGTCTAAACAAAAGCATAAAAATTCTTATTTTTGCCCTTTCATTAAATCGCTATTTAATAAGGATTTAAAGCAGCTTTAAAAACCAAAAAAACTCCCCTTTATGAAGTTGAATGTAGATTATCAGGAACAATTCGAAAACAGACACATTGCGCCAAATCAGAAAGATACACAGGTTATGTTGAAAACAGTTGGCGTCTCGTCTGTGGATGAATTGATTGAACAAACGGTACCTCAAAATATTAGGCTTAAAAAGCCGATGGATTTGCCGGCAGCAAAAAGTGAATTTGAATACCTGAATAATCTGAAGCAAGTAGCCTCGAAAAATAAAGTTTTTAAATCTTACATCGGTCAGGGTTATTACGGAACTATTACTCCGGGTGTGATTCAAAGAAACGTGTTGGAAAACCCAGGATGGTACACACAATATACGCCATATCAGGCTGAGATTTCTCAAGGGCGTTTACAAGCTTTGTTAAACTTCCAAACCATGATTTTGGATTTAACCGGAATGCAAATTGCCAATGCGTCTTTACTAGATGAAGGTACAGCCGCCGCCGAAGCCATGTTTATGCAATATAGTTTGCGCAAAAAAGCCGAGGCGAAAAGTTATTTTGTTTCTCAGGATGTTTTCCCGCAAACCATCGATATTTTAAAAACCAGAGCGCAACCTTACGGCATTACTTTGGTAATTGGTGATCATCAAACTGCCGAATTAACCGACGATCTATTTGGTGCTTTGGTGCAATATCCAGCAGGCCATGGCGAGGTGTATAATTATCAGGCTTTCGCCGATGCAGCTCATCAAAAAGATATTAAATTAACGGTTGCCGCAGATATCATGAGCTTAGCACTACTAACTCCTCCGGGAGAGTGGGGTGCAGATATTGTGGTAGGTTCTACGCAACGTTTTGGTATTCCGATGGGCTTTGGTGGTCCGCATGCGGCTTTCTTTGCCACCAAAGAAGAGTACAAACGATCTATGCCGGGCAGAATTATTGGGGTTACGATTGATGCACATGAGAACTATGCTTTGCGTATGGCTTTGCAAACTCGTGAGCAACATATCCGCAGAGACAAAGCCACTTCAAACATCTGTACAGCGCAAGCTTTATTAGCCATTATGGCTGGGATGTATGCCACTTACCACGGGCCGAAAGGGATTAAATTAATTGCTGAAAGAATTCACGGTTTGGCTGTTTTATTAGAAAAATCTTTAGCTGAGTTAGGCTACAAACAAGAAAATAAAGTGTATTTCGATACTTTAAGATTTCATGTTGGAGATTTGGTAAACCCCATTCATTCCGAAGCCTTAAACAACGAAGCGAACTTAAATTATAATGGAGAAGTAATTACGATTTCATTAGATGAAACTACCTCTTTAGAAGATATCAAAACTTTGGTGAAGGTTTTTGGCAAAGTGAAAGGTAAGAACTTAAATGATATAGATGTGGATTCGCATAAAGCCGATGTAGCCTCTATTATCCCTGCCGATTTACAAAGAAAATCTGCTTTCTTAACCCATCCAGTTTTCAATAAGCACCATTCAGAACATGAAATGTTGCGTTACATCAAATCATTAGAAGCAAAAGATTTATCGCTTTGCCACTCGATGATTGCTTTGGGTTCTTGTACCATGAAGCTAAACGCCACCACAGAAATGATTCCGGTAACTTGGCCAGAGTTCGGAAACTTGCATCCATTTGCCCCTGCTGATCAAACTGGGGGTTATATGCAAATCATGTCTGAGCTGAATGATTGGTTAAGTGAGATTACAGGTTTTGCAGCCATGAGCTTACAGCCAAATGCTGGCGCTCAGGGAGAATATACTGGTTTAATGGTGATTAGGGCTTATCATCATGATAGGGGTGATTTCCACAGAAACATTGCTTTAATTCCTTCTTCTGCACACGGAACCAATCCTGCTTCGGCATCTATGGCTGGGATGAAAATTGTAGTAACTAAATGTGATGAAAAAGGAAATATCGATGTTGCAGATTTAAGAGCAAAAGCCGAAGAACATGCTGCAAACTTAAGTTGTTTGATGGTAACGTATCCGTCAACACACGGTGTTTTTGAAGAATCTATCATTGAGATTTGTGAAATCATCCACCAACACGGTGGGCAAGTTTACATGGACGGAGCCAACATGAACGCTCAAGTAGGTTTAACTTCTCCAGCCAATATTGGTGCCGATGTTTGTCACCTCAACTTGCACAAAACTTTCTGTATTCCACATGGTGGTGGTGGCCCTGGTATGGGACCAATTGGTGTTGCTAAACATTTAGTTCCTTACTTACCAGGACATGCAGTTGTAAACATGGGTGGTGAAAAATCAATTTCTGCGGTTTCTGCAGCCCCTTGGGGTTCTGCTTCTATTTTGTTAATCTCTCATGCTTACATTGCGATGATGGGCGAAGAAGGTTTAACCAATGCAACTAAATATGCCATCCTGAATGCAAATTATATCAAAGCCAGATTAGAAAATCATTATCCGGTTTTATATGCTGGAGCTAATGGACGTTGTGCTCATGAGATGATTTTAGATTGCAGAAGCTTTAAAAATTTCGGAATCGAGGTTACTGATATTGCAAAACGTTTGATGGATTATGGTTTCCATGCACCAACGGTTTCTTTCCCTGTTGCAGGTACTTTAATGATTGAACCCACAGAATCAGAACCTAAGCATGAGTTAGATCGTTTTTGTGATGCGATGATCGCTATCAGAAATGAAATTTCGGATGTAGAAACCGGCTTATTAGATAAAGTAAATAATCCTTTAAAAAATGCGCCTCATACTGCTGCGGTAATTACAGGAAATGATTGGGATAAACCTTACACTCGTCAAAAAGCTGGTTTTCCACTGCCTTATGTAGCCGAACGCAAATTCTGGCCATCTGTAGGAAGAGTAAATGATACTTTTGGAGACCGTACGTTGATTTGTACTTGCCCGCCAATTGAGGAGTATGAATTTGATGTTTTAGTGTAAAGGAAGATCAATCATCATAAAAAAAAGCTCGTTTCTAATTTTGAAACGAGCTTTTTTTATAATTGAAATGCTAAGATTATTCTTCTTTGTTTTTTAAGCTCATCAAAATATCGTAAGCACCATGAGTTACAATCTCTTTGTTTTGCAAAGCCTCTGCATTTTTAATTGCTGTAAATCCTTTTTCGGTATTACCTTTCTGTACCTCTATCATTTCGAAGTGGTGAGCATCATTGGCTACAAAAACATAATCTTTCCCTTGATAATTTACCGTCGCATTTTCAGCGATTGAAGGTACGTTCCCAGTTTCTGTTTCTACCTCGGCATTCATAAACATACCCGGAATTAATGCTTTTGTTTCTTTTTCATTTTCAAAATGGCAATGAACCAGCAAGCTTCTATCTTCAGCAAAATCTTTCCCGATAAGTAAAATCTTACAGTCGTATTTCTTTTGTGGGTTATTATTGCTGTAAGCTGTTAATTGCTGACCAATTTTTAATTGATTGATATCCTTTTCAAAAACGGTTAGGGCAAGGTGTAAATCATCAGGATTTACCAACTCAAACAAAATCTCATTGGTATTGATGTATTTCCCAATATTGGCATTTACTTTTGTAACGTAGCCAGAAATGGGAGATACAACTTGAATCCGACTAGAAATATTTCCCTCTTTAAGTTGGTTTGGATTAACATTTATCAATTTTAATTCTTCTGCTAATGATTTGAGCGCAATTTTTAACGTCTCGTAATCTGTGCTAGCCTGCTGAAAGGTTTTATCGCTACTTGCTTGACTTTTATTCAACACCTTCTGGCGATTAAAATCTTGCTCGGCCAATTTTAATTTAGCTTTTGTAGTGAGGTAATTCTGCTGAAGTATGATATAAGCCTGATCTTCTAGCGTAGCTAAAACTTCTCCTTTTTGAACATGCATTCCTGGAAGGAGATTGGTGTTTTTTAAAAATCCACCCAAGGGAATGCTAATAGAAATCATGTTCTGCGGTGGAACATCTATTTTTCCACTTAATTTTAAAATAGACGAGATGCCTTTCATCTCTAATTTACCTGTTTCTAATCCGATATTTTTAATTTGTTGATCGCTCAAAGTAGCGATAGTACTTTCTGTTTGAGCGGTAGTGACAACAGATTCAGTTTGATTTTTATTGCCACAGGCTGATAGCATGACGGCTAATAATAGGATGCTAATATATTTCATGTGATTTATTCTTTTATTTAAGCGTTAAATATTGAATATTGATGATGCTTTCGTTCAAATTGTTAACCGCCATAAGGTATTCGTTCTGAATACTTATTGCGTTATTAATCAACATCACCCAGTTTAGATAGTTAATTTCTCCGTTTTTAAATTGCTGATTTCCAGTTTTAATAATGGTGTCGGCATTTTTTAATCCAGTTTGCTCATAGTAATTCACAGTTTCCAGATTCTTCTGATAGTTTTGCTGCTCTTGCAAATAGGCAGAGTTGATGCGTTCTAATCCATTTAAATAATTATTCTCGGAGATAAAGAGTGCAGTTTTTGCCACTTTGATATTGGCTTTTTGCGAAGAGAAAAATAATGGAATACCAATTCCTACCTGAAAGGAAGTGAATCTTTGATTCGGATTTCCGATGCCATAAATACTCATGTTATTATAACCCAATAGCAAGTCGGGGAGGAGTTTATTCCGCTGCAATTTAAGCTGAGCTTGACTTACACTCTTATCTTTAACTAATATTGAAATGATGGGATGTTGATTGATAGAACTACTATCCACAAAAACGGGCGCCTCCAATTTAAAGGGCATTTCTATCGGTAAATACCTTGATTTACTATGCAGCAATTGTTGAAATTGGATTTGTAAGCTCACTTCATCGCGATTTAATGCTTGTAGTTGGATTGCAATTTGTCCTCTTTGAGCTTCTGCGGTTGTTTTTTCTAAGATATTAGCTTCGCCTTGCTGTAATCTTAAATTAGCTTTAAGCAAAAATTCAGCATAGATACTATCGCTTCTGAGCAGTAATCCTTTCTTTTCTCTAAGATATAATAGTTGCTCAAAAACTCTTTTTACTTCTTTTTTAAGATCATTTTCTTTTAAAGAAGCATTGGCTAATCCTTTTTCAGTTTCTTGATGATAAAGCTGCTTTTGGGCAAGATAAACTGTTGGAAATTTAATGCTTTGATTCACAAAAAACTTGTCATCATTTTGGTTAGAGTTGATTTTACCATACTCATACTCAAAAGTTGTTTGAGGAATATCCCAAGCAGAATTTTCTCTTTGTTTGAGTTGTTCGGTATAAAGTCTTTCGCTTTTTAAAGCTAAATTATTCTTGATAGCGGTATCAATTGCGGCCTTTAAACTGATTTTGTTTTGCGCTTTACTTTGTTGAGTAAAGCCAAGTATTCCTAAGAAAATCATTGGCAAAACTACTGCTTTTTTAGGTTTCCACTTTTTCTCAAAAAGGATGTACAAAATTGGAAGTACATATAGTGTTAAGAAAGTGGCTAAAATTAATCCGCCAATTACAACGGTTGCTAAAGGCCTTTGTACTTCAGCACCTTCGCCAGTACTTAAAGCCATTGGTAAAAAGCCTAATGAAGCTACTAAAGCTGTCATCAAAACAGGTCTTAATCTAATTTTTCCGCCTTTCATCACAATATCTGTTAAAGGCATATCTTTATGTTGCTCTCTAAGTTGGTTAAACTCTGAAATTAACACAATACCATTTAAAACAGCAACACCAAATAAAGCGATAAAGCCAATTCCGGCAGAGATACTAAAAGGCATCCCTCTTAAAGAGAGTGCTAAAATTCCACCTATGGCAGAAAATGGAATCGCTGTATAAATCAATAAGCCATATTTTACAGAACTGAAGGCGAAATAAAGCAGTAAGAAAATAAGTAAGAGGGAAACCGGAACAGCAATACTTAAACGGCTTTTTGCCTCTTGTAAATTTTGAAAAGACCCTCCATAGGTGATATAATAACCTACAGGTAGCTTTAATTTTTTATCAACTTCTTTCTGTAAATCTGTAACTGTGGTTTGTATGTCACGATCTCTCACATTAAAACCAACAATAATTCTTCTTTGTGCATTCTCTCTTTGTATTTGGTTGATATCATTTTTGACTTCAACACTTGCAACTGCACTTAGTGGAATTTGAGTACCTTGTTTAGTGTTTAAAAGCAAGTTTTGTACATCAGCAAGATTTTGTCTTTGATCATTTTCTAATCTTACTACCATATCAAAGCGTTTTTCATTTTCATAAACCTGACCGGTACTTTGCCCTGCGAAAGCTGTGTTTACTGCGTTATTTATTTCAGATATGCTCATCCCGTATTGCGCAATAGCTCCTCTATTATAATGAATCACAATTTGAGGCATCCCAGAAACTGGTTCAACATAAAGGTTTTGCGAGCCTTCAATATTTTTGCATATATCTCCTAATTTTTGAGCGTAGGTGGAAAGTGTATCGATATCTTCTCCAAAAATTTTACAAACCACATCTTGCCTAGCGCCCGTCATCAATTCATTAAAGCGCATCGCCACAGGATATTGAAAAGAATAAGTTACACCAGGAATTTGCTTTAATTCCTCACTCATTTTAGCAGCTAAATCATCATAATTATCTGTTGATTTCCATTCAGACCGATCTTTCAGAATGATCATCATATCACTAGCATCTAAAGGCATCGGGTCTGTAGGTATTTCGCTACTGCCAGTTTTGCCAACTATCTTTTTAATTTCCGGAAATTTAGCCAATAAAATACGTTCACTTTTTTCTAAAGCTTGAATAGAGGTGTTTAAATTGCTACCCGGTAAAACTCGAGTATCAACAGCAAAATCTCCTTCTGGTAGTGTTGGGATAAATTCTCCTCCTAAGTTGGATAAAATATAAGCGGCTATCATCAAAAGTAAAGCGAGAGATACTAAAACCGTCTTTTTAAAGTGCATCACTTTGCCTAAAGAACTTTGATAAAAGCCTTCTAGTTTTTCCATCATCCTAGCCGACCAATTTTTATCAGAAGATACTTTTTTGGATAGGAAAAGAGAGCTCATCATCGGAACGTAAGTGACAGATAGAATGAAAGCTCCAATCAGAGCAAAAGCCACGGTTTGTGCCATAGGCTTAAACATTTTTCCTTCAATACCTTCTAAAGATAAAATAGGAAGGTAAACAATAAGGATAATGATTTGACCAAATACTGCACTATTCATCATTTTACTAGCAGAATGTTGCACTTCATGGTTCATCTCTTTTTGCGAGAGATGTGTTAAATGGCTGAATTTTTTAGAATGGGTGAGGCTATGTAATACGGCTTCTACAATAATCACGGCACCATCTATGATCAATCCAAAATCTAGCGCACCCAAACTCATTAAATTTCCACTCACCCCAAAAATATTCATCATAATAATGGCGAAAAGCATAGCCAAAGGGATGACAGAGGCAACTAAAATTCCTGCTCTAAAATTGCCCAAGAAAAGAATTAGGACGAATAAAACGATGAGCGCTCCTTCTACTAAGTTTTTACTTACTGTATGGATGGCATTGTCCACCATTTTTGTACGATCTAAAAATGCATCTACTACAATACCTTCGGGCAGTGTTTTTTGGATTAGAGCAATTCTTTCTTTTACATTTTCTATCACTTCATTGCTATTGGCTCCTTTTAGCATCATTACTACTGCACCAGCTACTTCGCCTTTTCCGTTATATGTCATCGCACCATATCTGGTGGCATGGCCAATATCTACCTTGGCAAGGTCTCTTATCAATACAGGAGTTCCATCATTAAGATTTTTAACTACTATATTTTCTATATCAGGGATAGAGCCTACTAAACCTTCGCTTCTGATGAATAAGGCTATGGGTCCTTTTTCAATGTAGGCACCTCCGGTATTCTGATTATTTTTTGCTAAAGCATCAAAAATGTCAGAAATAGAAATTTTATTGGCAGCTAATCTGGCTGGGTTAACCGCAATTTCATATTGTTTGAGATAGCCACCAAAACTGGCCACATCAGCCACTCCTTTTACACTTAAAAGTTGCCTTCTTACAATCCAATCTTGGATGGTTCTTAATTGTGTAATAGAGTATTTGCTTTCATAACCGCTTTTGGCTCTCACAACATATTGATAGATTTCACCTAAACCGGTGGTGATAGGGGCCATGGTGGGTGTTCCAAATTCTTTTGGAATTTGAGATTGTGCTACTTGTAAGCGTTCGGCAACTTGTTGGCGGGCCCAATAAACATCAACACCATCATTAAATACCAGTGTAACAACAGAAAGTCCAAATCTGGAGAAACTTCTGATTTGTTTTAATCCTTGTATATTATTGTTTGCCTGCTCTATGGGGAAAGTAATGAATCTCTCTACATCAGGCGCTCCTAAAGCAGGAGAAGTAGTAATCACTTGTACTTGATTATCTGTGATATCAGGTACGGCGTCTATAGGCAGTTTAGTAACTTGATAAGCACCATAGCCTATCAAAATAATCATAAAAAGCCCAATAATGAGTTTATTCTTTACAGAAAACTCTATAATTCGATTTAACATATTTTTCTTTAATAAAAATAGTTTGTAAATAAAATAGCGTTGATGTTTTGATAAAACCAAATTACATCAAATAAAAAAAGAAATGAGGTTTTAGCTATTTTTTGGCGGCTGCCAGATATTTTGTAGAAAACTAGAAGAATAAATGGTTTCTGAAGGGAAGTTCAGCTTGATTTCTTTTGGATAAAGTATAATTTTAAGTTCTGAACCATACTGTGAGGGAGTACTTAAACCCAAAATATTGATACAGGTATTATCAGACTTGAAAGGTAGCCTCATGTCTTGGTCGTAATCCTCATCATGCGGATTACCATTAAAATAGTGAATGGCAAGAAAGCCAAAGACAGATAGTTGAGGGTTTTCTATTTTATGTTTTGCAAAATGTTGAATTAAAAGGGGAAATTTCAATAACTGATTTAACTCTGTCATTGAAATTAGATAGGTGAATGCAAATAATATGGCTAAATACTTTTTCAATTTTTTGAAGTTAACCATTTGTACTTTAAAATAAACCTAAAGCCATCACTTTCTTTAAAATTTACCGACATTTGCCATCAATTTTACAATAAAATGAAAAATTCATTATGATTTGCATTCCTTTACTGATAGATTCTATTAGCGGTGAATGGGTAACTAAACTTTACATCCTTCGTACAAAAATCTGAATTATAAAATGATAACTTTCCAAATTTCTTACACACCAGAAAAGTGTATCCGAAACAAATTGAATTGAGGGTTTTATTTAGAGGCTGTGAAAGAAAAGAAACTTAAATATCCATTAAAATATACAAAATGTTTAAGTTAATCAAGGTTCTGTTTATGGATTATCTGTTCATGATTTAGATAAGCTATTAGACAAAAAACATCAATTACAATGAGGAAGAAAATGGAAATAAATAAGGTGTTTAAGCTAATTTTACTAGCATCGGGTTTACTAGCTTTTTTTTCTCCGGCTAAGGCAGATGACCTACAACCTATCCGTTTGCAACTTAAGTGGCGAAATCAATTTCAATTTGCAGGATATTATGCTGCAAAAATCAAAGGGTTTTATAAAGATGCAGGTTTAAATGTAAGTATAAAAGCCGGAGGCTACAATATTTCTCCTATAGAGGAGGTAAAAAGTGGTAGAGCCGATATAGGGATATACGACCCAAACATTATTTTTCGAAAAGATGGTAAAAAACCTTTGGTTGCTTTAGCCAGCATCATGCAATCTTCTCCTTACGCCATCATAACACTTCCAGATAAACATATTTTAAAACCTGCTGATTTAATAGGTAAACGTGTTTTATCTGCCGGAGATCAAGGTTGGGACATTTTCCGGGCTGTTTTGCATGAGGAGGGAATCAATCCGGAGTTGATTAAAATTATACCTCGGCAAAAAGATTCGGAAGAAATAATAGAAAATAAAGGAGATGCGGTAATTACTTACATCACTACGCAACCTCAAAGGTTAAGAGCACTTGGTTATCAGCCTATCATCTTAAAACCAGTAGAATATGGGATTGATTTTTATGGCGATGTCTTATTCTCTACCAAAGAATTTGCTTACAAAAACCCAAAAGTAACGGATGCTTTTATAGAAGCTACTAGAAAAGGCTGGGAATATGCTTTTGCCCATCAAGAAGAAATGGTTAATTATATCTATAGTTTGCCAGGTGTGAAAGTTTATACCAAAAAGGAATTTTTAAGATACGAAGCTCAAGAACTTAAAAAGCTTATTATGCCAGATGTGGTTGAGATTGGGCACATGAATTTAGGCAGATGGCAGTATATGCTTGATATTTATAAGGATGCAGGACTAGTAGATAAAGGTATAAATCTTAAAGATTTTTTGTACGAGTCGCCTTCTCATTCAACCCTTATGGATTGGATAAAGCCGGCAATCTATGCGCTAATTCTATTGGGCATTGTTTTTTTGATTATCACCATTATTAATTGGCAATTAAGAAAGCAAGTAAAATTAAGAACTATTGCATTAGAAAAAGAAATTGAAAGTCGGAAACAGGCGGAAATGATGGCTAATAAAAGCAAGGAACAAATAGAGCTCATTTTAAAAAGCGCCAATATTGGTTTGTGGGAGTGGGATTTAAGAGATCATCAAAAAAGTTTTTCTGGCGAGTGGCATCAATTAATAGGTCTAGACCCAAACACTTTATCTGTTGATTTTGACCCGTTTAACTTGATACATCCTGATGATTCTGAAATGGCACAATCCATTTTTAAAGAGAATATGAGTGGTTCTAGAGACGCTACACCCACCCAATTTAGGATTAGAAAATTTAATGGTGATTATATTCATGTGCTATCTTCTTCTAGGGTAACTATGGATAATGGCCTTATGGTTAAAATCTCTGGTGCTATAATTAATATAGACGATATCAAGCGAAAGGAAGCCGAAATTCTAAAAATTTCTGAGGAATTGATGCAAAGCAATAATGAGCTTAAAAAGTTTGCCTATATTGTTTCTCATAATTTAAGAGGTCCACTAGTAAATATTACCAGCCTATTTGATTTAATCAATCAAGAGGAAATTGACACAGAAAACAAAATTTACCTTGATAAATTAGGCACCTCTGTTCACAAATTAGAATTTACTTTAAATGATTTGATAGATATCGTTTCTCATCAAAATATATCAAAAGGAGAGCTTACGGTAATTGATTTTCAACAGGTGATAAATGAAACTATTGCTTCTATAGAATCGCAAATTAGAGGTGTAGATGCAGATATTTCCACTGATTTTTCAATAAAAACGTTTTGGTATTCTAAGCAATACTTTGAAAGTATTTTATTGAACTTATTTACAAACGCAATCAAATATCGTTCGCCAGAAAGAAAATTGAAAATTGAGGTGAGTACCACAGAAATTCCAGATTATATTCTGCTAAAAGTAAAAGATAATGGAATCGGAATGGACTTGAAGAAAAACGGGCAGAAAATTTTTGGCTTATACCAGCGTTTTAACCCTCAGATAGAAGGAAAAGGAATAGGTTTATATATTATCAAATCACATATTGAGTCTTTAAAGGGGAAGATTGAAGTAGAAAGCGAATTAAACCAAGGGACCACTTTTAGTATATACTTCCCTAAGAGTTTAAACCTATCCTAATCTTAAATTTTTCTAAATCTTAAAAAATAAACTAGGCAAGAACCTAATGCATATTTAATTGTTTAAACAAATATGAAGAAAATACTCCTATTAATTTGTCTGATTGCGGTTGGTGTGGTAGCTTTTAAACCAGCAGCCGAGGTTTATTCGGTAGATGTTAATAAATCAAAAATTGAATGGATTGGGAAAAAACTAACCGGACAACACACTGGTGAAATAAAACTAGCTTCGGGAGTTTTAAATTATGACGGAGAAACTTTAACAGGAGGCTCTTTTATTATAAACATGAACAGCATTACGAATAAAGACTTGAGTAAATCTTCAGCAGCCAATCTACTGGGTCAGTTGAAGTCCGAAGATTTTTTTTCAGTTGATAAATATCCAACTGCAAAATTTGTGATTACTTCCGTTAAGAATATGAATGCTGAAAATGCAACTATTACAGGTGATTTAACCATTAAAGGCATTACTAAGCCAATTTCCTTCACCACGGCTATTAAAAAAAGAGGTAATATTGTAGTCGCGATAGCAAATGGCGTAAAAGTAGATAGAGCAAAATATAATGTTAGATATGGCTCTAAGAGCTTTTTTGCAGATATCGGAGATAAAGCTATAAGTGATGAGTTTGAATTAAACATCACGCTTTTGGCAAGAAAGTAGTTTGTGTAATTATCTGGATTGCAGATGATAAAGTTTCAAAATGTCTCTGCTTGAGGATTGCTTATAATCTAATAATTGATTTTCTTAAAATAAAATTCTTATATTTAATTAAGTGTTAAATAGTTCAAAAAACAAGTATATCGGTAACAATTTCAAGATAAAAATAATTGTAACAATTAATACCGATTAAATCCATAATATTGCCGGCTAATTCAGTATAGATAAATTATTACTCACTTGTTTTACGAGTTAAAAAACATTTGAAATTGTTGATTTTTTATGAAACAATACAGTTCTGAACTCGTAATAACGTTTTGATATGACAAAAGAAAATCTTCAGATTTTAATTATTGATGATGACGAAATCAATAATTTTATTGCCGCCAGGTTAATCGGTAAGATTCCCCCAAAAGCTGTTGTAAATACATGCCTAAACGGGCAAATTGGTTTAGATTTCGTTAAATCTAAACTACAAAATCAGGAAGAAATGCCAGACATTATCTTTTTGGATATCAATATGCCAGTAATGAATGGTTGGGAGTTTTTAGAGGAGTTTGAAAAAATTAGAGCTCAAATCAATAAAAAGATATCCATTAACATGCTTTCATCCTCCGTTTATAATGATGATATCAACAAAGCTGAAACTTTTCATATAGTAAACAAATTCATATCAAAGCCCCTAACAGTAAATAAAATTCAAGATTTATATAATACCCTCGATATTACTGTTTAACTTCTTCCATCAGTATTTGGTCTGCTTTAGCCACAACTTTAGCTATTGCCTTTGACTTCGCATGGTAAAATAAGCAAGTCCAATGTTTTTGAGCCGCTTGTTCTCCATAGAATATCCTTAGTTCCATAGATTTTCTTCCATCTAAATCATATTTTGCAATAAACTTTCTTTGAAATTGTTCGGGTTCTGGGGCAATATCTCCTCCATAAAAACAAGTTTCTCCTTGGCTTTTAATATAAAAAACTTGGTGAAACTCAGTATGACCGCCGGTAACTTCATAGCTTATTTCATCATTAATAGCACCATCTCCATCTAAAAAATTTACCTGACCAGACCTTTGTAACACATCAAAAATCTCTGTTTTGTAAGACTTTGATGGCTTTGAGTAAGCCTGTTCCCATTCGCCTCTTTGAATAAAATATTCAGCATCCGGAAAGCTCACAGAAAGTTTTCCATTTTTGTCATGGACCATGCCTCCGCTGTGGTCAAAATGAAGGTGAGACATTAACACTTTCGTCACTTGCTCTGGCTCATAGCCGGCTTTTCTGATATTTTGGTGTAAAATTAAATGGCCATCTTCATCGCTATAGCCTAAACCGGTATCAATCAATATCAAATCATTTGGGGTTTTAACTAAAAAAGGCTGAATGAATATAAATAATGAAGCGGGTCTTTCGCTAGCTTGATGTATGCTTGGGTCAAAAGGAATAAATTTTTTAGAGGCATCAACAGAATAGGAGCCTTCAAATAACGCAGTAGCTTTCAAATTAATAAAATTTCAAATAAACAATTGCCTTTTTTAGCCATTTGGATGTTTATAACAAACAACAGAAAATGTATATTTACGGGCAATACAAGGCAAATATATGGAAAAAAGGTGGGTAGCCCAGGAAAAAGCTGATGCACAAACGGTTGATAAACTGTCAAAAGAATTGAACATAGACGAGGTATTGGCAGAGATGCTGGTAAGACGTGGAGTTCATTCATTTGATGAGGCAAAAAGTTTTTTTAGGCCAGATATTCGTCATCTGCATGATCCTTTTTTGATGAAAAGTATGCCCGAAGCTATTGATAGAATAGAACGGGCAATAGCCAACAAAGAAGGGATTTTAATTTATGGAGATTATGATGTGGATGGTACTACCGCTGTTGCCTTAACCTATTCTTTCTTCAAAGAATTCCATTCAAATATCAATTATTATATTCCCGATAGGTATAATGAGGGTTACGGAATTTCAACGCAGGGCATTGATTATGCTCATGACTTGGGCTACTCGTTAATTATAGCTTTAGATTGTGGGATAAAATCTATTGATAAAGTGGCTTATGCACAGGAAAAAGGAATAGACTTTATCATTTGTGATCATCACTTACCTGGAGACGAAATTCCGGATGCAATTGCAGTTTTAGACCCTAAAAGAGCAGATTGTAACTATCCCTACAAAGAGCTTTCTGGTTGTGGTTTGGGTTTTAAATTAATTCAGGCTTACGCCGATAAAAACAAGCTTCCGCAAGAGAAAATGGAAGCGTATTTAGACTTAGTTGCAGTAAGTATTGCATCAGATATTGTTCCAATTACCGGTGAAAATAGAGTTTTAGCCTATTTTGGTTTGCAAAAGTTAAACAAAAATCCTTGCAAAGGTTTACAAGCTTTAAAAGAATTGGCGGGTAAAACAGATGATTTTACCATCACAGATATTGTATTTTCTATCGGCCCAAGAATTAACGCTGCGGGTAGAATTGATGATGCAAAAAAAGCGGTTCAACTCTTAATTGCTGATTCTACCGAATTAGCCGAAGATGCCGGTTTTATCATCAATTTAAAAAATGCCGAACGTAAAGAATTTGATAGTAATATCACCGAGCAAGCCTTAAATATGATTTTGAACTCTCCAGAAATGGAGCATAGAAAATCTACAGTGGTTTTTAATGAAAGCTGGCATAAAGGTGTCATTGGGATTGTTGCCTCTCGTTTAACAGAGAAATATTATCGTCCAACCATCGTGTTAACACAATCTAACGGAATGGTTTCTGGCTCGGCCAGATCTGTGGTTGGGTATGATTTATATGAAGCGCTTTGCGAGTGCAGTGATTTACTAGAGCAATTTGGCGGGCATAAATATGCTGCAGGTTTGACCATGAAGCCTGAAAATGTAGAAGCTTTTTCTCAGCGTTTTGAAGAAGTAGTAGCCGCAAGTATTACCGATGATTTACTGGTTCAAGAAGTAAGCATTGAAGCTGAGATCGATTTAAAAGTGATTACGCCTAAATTTTTTAGAATTTTATCCCAATTTGCGCCCTTTGGTCCGCAAAATATGTCGCCGGTGTTTAGGAGTAGAAATGTATATTCGTATGCTTACGGCTCAATTGTAGGCAATAATCATTTAAAAATGCAAATTCGCCAACCCAATAGCCCAATTTTTGATTGTATTGCATTTGGTTTCGGAGAAGAATTAGAGCAAATTAATAAAGGAAAACCTTTCGATGTGTGCTACACAATAGAGCAAAACGTTTGGAAAGATCGAAAGAATATTCAATTAAACATCAAAGGCATTAAAACCTATTAACAATCTATGAAATTAAGGGCAGAAAATCTGATTAAAAAGTACAAGCAAAGAGTGGTTGTAAATAATGTCTCTTTTCATGTAGAGCAAGGTGAAATTGTAGGTTTATTAGGCCCAAACGGGGCAGGGAAAACCACATCTTTTTATATGATTGTAGGTTTGATAAGACCTAACGAAGGGAAGGTTTTCTTAGAAGATGAAGAAATTACCGAAGATCCAATGTATAAGAGGGCGCAAAAGGGAATTGGTTATTTAGCGCAGGAAGCTTCTGTTTTTAGAAAATTAAGTGTTGAAGATAATATCTTGGCGGTTCTAGAAATGTCTGAGATGAGCAAAGAGGAGCAGAAGGACAAGTTGGAAACTTTGATAAACGAATTCAGTTTACAAAAAGTAAGAAAAAACAGAGGAGATTTACTTTCAGGAGGAGAACGAAGAAGAACCGAAATTGCCCGGGCTTTGGCTGCAGATCCTAAATTTATTTTGTTAGATGAACCTTTTGCAGGTGTAGATCCGATTGCAGTAGAAGAAATTCAGATGATTGTAGCCAAATTAAAGCATAGAAATATTGGTATTTTAATTACCGATCATAATGTGAATGAAACCCTTTCTATCACAGATAGAGCTTACCTTTTGGCAGAAGGAAACATCATGTTAGCCGGTACACCACAAGAAATTGCGGATAATGAAATGGCAAGAAAGTTTTATCTTGGACAGCATTTTGAACTAAAAATTAAGCGGTTTTAAGTATTTAGTTCTATAGTAAAATGAGTTCCTTGGTCTAATTATGCCAATAAACTACGAAATTACTAATGAACCATTTCTGCTGAGAGTAGAAAAAAAATTAAACACAAACTAAAATAAACCTACGGACCAAAAGTCCCTCTCCTTTTGGAGAGGGATTTAAGGTGAGGCTAATAAACCAAAAGATGACCATCGTAAACTCCTTCTTAAATTGGTACATGAAAAAGCGAATGCACCAGATAGAGCTTTTCATGAAATATCCTGATGAAGTGCAAGAAGAATGGTTTTCTATTTTGGTAAATGATGCCATTAGCACAGAGTGGGGTAAAAAATACGATTATCGATCAATACAAAACCCCCATCAATTTAAAGAACGAATCCCGGTTCAAAACTATGATACTTTAAAACCTTACATCGAGCGGATGCTCAATGGAGAACAAAATATACTTTGGCCTTCGGAAATAAAATGGTTTGCCAAATCATCAGGTACTACCAATGATCGTAGCAAATTTATTCCTGTAAGTGAAGAATCTTTAGAAGAATGCCATTTTAAAGGCGGAAAGGATATGTTGGCTATTTATTGCAATAATCGGCCTGATGCTAAAATGTTTACGGGAAAAGGCCTGGTGTTGGGGGGCAGCCATCAAATTAATCAACTCAGTCCCGATTCCTTTTACGGAGATTTATCAGCCGTGATCATCAAAAATCTTCCTTTTTGGGCAGAAATGCTGCGTACACCAGATATTTCTATCGCTTTGATGGATAATTATGAGGAAAAAATCGAGAAAATGGCGAGAGCCACTATTGATGTTAATGTGACCAATATTGCAGGTGTACCCACTTGGACGATTGTTTTAGCAAAGCGGATTCTAGAGTTGACAGGCAAGAAAAATCTGCTAGAAGTTTGGCCAAATTTAGAGTTGTATGTACACGGTGCAGTAAATTTTGAACCTTATCGAGAGCAATTTAAAAAGCTGATTCCGAGATCAGATATGTATTATTTGGAAACTTATAATGCCTCAGAAGGATTTTTCGGGATTCAAGATCAAAGTGAGGAGACAGATCTATTGCTGATGTTGGATTATGGGATTTATTATGAATTTATCCCGATGGAAGAAATGGATAAAGAATTTCCTGAAACCATTTCGCTTTCTGAAGTTGAAATAGGAAAAAACTACGCCATTGTGATTAGCACCAATGCAGGCTTGTGGCGCTACATGATTGGAGATACCGTGAAATTTACTTCTAATAACCCATATCGATTAAAAATTACAGGACGTACCAAGCATTTTATTAATGCTTTCGGAGAAGAGGTTATTATTGATAATGCTGAAAAAGCGCTCCATAAAGCGTGTTTAGATACAGGTGCGCAAATTAGAGACTATACGGCTTGCCCAATTTATTTTAATGAGAATGAACCTGGAGCACATGAATGGATTATTGAGTTTGAGAAAAAACCAAAAGAATTTGATCGGTTTGTAGATATTTTGGATAATACCTTAAGAGAAGTAAATTCTGATTATGATGCCAAAAGGTTTAAGGATATGGCATTAAAACGTCCAAAGGTAAATATCGCTCCAGACGGTACATTTTACAGATGGCTAAAAAATAAAGGAAAATTAGGGGGGCAACACAAAGTTCCTCGGTTAGCTAATGAACGTAAATATGTAGATGAACTGCTTTCTCAAATGAAAAAGATACCATCTTAAGTTAAATTCAGAATTACTTCAGAAAGCAATGCTAAATTTTCCAAATTTAAAAATGAAGAAATTATTCATTCTCTTTATCTGGTTTTGTCTAGGAAGTCAGTTTTTATTAGCACAAACCGAGCAAGTAAACGGATTTAAGTTAGTAACGTATAATACCAAACTAAGCCAGCCTAAATCTTATCTCATTCCTGCAGTTTTTACAGTTTATGGTTTCATCGCGTTAAGCGATAATGCCTTAAGAAACCTAAATATCACTACCAGAAATGAAATTGTAGAAGATCATCCCAACTTTAAAACATCAGTGGATAATTACCTGCAATTTTCGCCCACTGTGGCTACTTTTGCACTGAAATTGGCAGGTATTCATGGCGAACACAACAACTGGCAATCGGTGAGGTTATATGCAGAATCTACTCTTTTAATGGGTTTAACTACTTATGCCATAAAAAATACCGCCCAAGAACTTCGCCCTGATGGTAGCGATCATCATTCTTTTCCATCTGGGCATACCGCAACTGCTTTTGCTGCTGCGGAGATGATGCGTCAAGAATTTAAAAATACCAATCCAATTATCAGTTATACGGGATACTTGGCCGCAGGAGCAACTGGAGCTATAAGAATGTATAATAACAAGCATTATTTAGGTGATGTGTTGGCAGGTGCGGGGATAGGCATTATCACTACCAAAGCGGCTTATTGGCTTGATCATAAATTATTTAAATTCTCTTATCAAAAACGAGGATCTAATATTGATTAAAAGCCTCATCTACATAGCAATAAAACCATTTTTCTCTGGGTTCAGCAGATATTACCACGGGGTGACCAGTTTGATGAAAGTGTTTGGTCATGTGTTTTCCAGGAGAACTATCGCAACATAAAGTGGTGCCGCAAGTTTGGCATGTGCGAAGATGAACCCAACGACTGCCCGATTTTCTGCATTCTTCACAAACATAAGCTTCAGGTTTTTTAATTTCTTCTATGGATTGAATATGCTGGCATCCGTTGTTTTTCATCGTCTAATTTCTTAATGATCGTTAAAGTTGGCGGTTTTATGAGAGCCATCGCAAAAAGGTTTGTTTGAAGAATAGCCACATCTGCAAAATGCAGTAGATTTCTGCTTAACAATTTCTTTTCCTTGGGCATCTTTTACATGTAAATCACCAAAAACCATTAACGGTCCGTTGGGTAAGGCATGTACTTCTGTTAATGTAGCTACTGTTTGGTTTTTGCTTTGATTTACATATTCCCAACTTAGGGCGCCAGAAGGGCATTGGTTCACCTGCTCAATAATCTTTTGACTACTTGCGCCAGCAATATTTACCCAAGGCTTTTTAGTAGGATCAAAAACGTTAGCAAGCCCATGAAAGCATTTTTGTGAATGGATGCACATCTTGGGTTTCCAAATAACGGTAATGTTCTGGTTACTATATCTTTTTACAATTTCTTCCATGTGATACTGGTATTGATGGTATTAGCTTTGCTTAATATTTTATTAACTGGGCATTTATCCACAATTTCTCTCAAACGCTCAATTTGGTCTTGATTTAAATCGCCGATAAATTCTACGCTTTTTTCAAAACTTTGGTCTTCTTGATAATTCACCTCAACATTGATTTCATGTAAAGACCACTGCTTTCTATCTGCATACATCCTCACTGTGATGGCTACACAAGCCGCTAAGGAGGATTCCAATAATTCTAAAGGAGACAATCCTAAATCTGTTCCACCTTTATCAGGTGGTTCATCGGCAATCATTTTTTTATGGCCAGAGCTGATAAAAGTTTCATAATGTTCTTTTTTAATTTGTGCTTTAGCCATATCCTCGATTTAAAAATGAATGTTTTGTAAAGTCTTTAGCTTCTACAATTTAGCTAAATTATTTTTAATTTTTGAGCCTTAACTCACTGTATTTTATTGTTAAGAGTTTTTTTTGCATAAATATTTAAATCTGATGCAACCTTTTGAGAAATTATATCATCTTGCATACAGAACCTTATATGATTTTGCAACACAAGTACACATTAGAAGATATTGTAAGAGAATGTCAAGCAGGTAGTCGCAAGCATCAAGAGCTATTGTATAAAACTACATCAGCTAAAATGTTGGGGGTTTGTATGCGCTATGCTAAAGATCAGTTTGAGGCAGAAGATATGATGCAAACGGCTTATGTGAAAATATTTAGAAAGTTGGATGACTATCGTGGAGAGGGTTCTTTTGAAGGTTGGATGAGAAGAATTATGGTAAATACCTCTATTGAGTTTTATCGTAAAAACTTACGCACTTTAAACTTGGTAGATATTGATGAAACACATGAGCAGGAAGCTTCAACTAGTTTTGATATGAGTAATTTGAATGTTAAAGATTTGATGCGATTGGTTCAGAATTTAAGTAGCGGCTATCGTTTGGTATTTAACCTTTATGCAATTGAAGGTTATTCGCATAAAGAAATTGCAGCCCAGTTAGGGATTACGGAAGGAGCGAGTAAATCACAACTTTCAAGAGCTAGAGCGATATTAAGGGAACAAATTTTAAAATTAGAGGGTTATAGAGATGAAAGAAATTTCGGATAAAGAATTTGATGGTTTTTTCAAATCCTTTTTTGAGGATTTTGAAGTGGAACCATCGGCTAAAAGTTGGGAGGAAATTTCCAATAATTTAGCTCAGAAAACAGAAAAAAGGAGATTTCCATTGATTTGGACGGCAGCAGCCAGTGTGATGATTATCATAGCAATTGGAATACGTTTTTATTTGCAACCTGCAGAAATGATCAAACTGAAAGGAAATCAAGCTGCGGAGCAGGTGCTAGCTAGCGCACCCTCTACTTCTTCATCGGCTTTGCCAAAAGAAGAAATTTCTTCGGTTTCAAAATCAAATGAAACTTTAAGGAAAAAGGAAAATGCTACCCAAAAGGAAAGGAGCCAACAGGTAAATCAAGAGCAACAGCTCGCGAGCATTACTCCAGAAAAAAATATTTCTCCCGATGCAACCACTCACTCGTCATCTAGCGTCTTGAATACAAAAGCAGTTGATCAAAACTTAGCAGAGGTTAATGAAGTTCAGCCAGTAAAAGTGAAAACAGTTACAGAACGGATATTGGCAGAAGAAGCAGCTCAGAAAAATAATGAAAAGTTGAAACCTACTGAGGTTTTGGCGCAAAGTTTAAATGGTAACCCGATTGAAGATGGCGCAATTTCTGGGAAGAAAGTAAAAATCAGATCAGTAGGTGATTTGGTGAACTTTGTGATAGCTAAAGTAGATAAACGTAATGAGAAAATTATTGAAGTGAGCAAAACCGATGAAAGCGATAACGAGATCACTGGAATTAATTTAGGACTAATCAAATTTAGAAAAGCAGAAAAATGAAAAAGATATTTTTAACCGTGTTGGCTTTAGCCCTATTTAGCTACTCGCAAGCACAAGAACAAGACAGTACAAAAACTACCCAAAAATCTAAAGACGGAAACTCAGTGGTTACCATAGGAAAAGGTTCTGTAGAAATTAAAGTGGGTAATGATACTACTATGGTAAAGAAAAAGAAAAAGGTAGTGAAGTATCCAAAGCTTACCTTCGGTTTAACCTTTGAGCATTTTGATATCGGCTATGCTAAATATCATACAGGTTCGGATTTTTCAACGCCAGCAGGATATGGTTTTTTAGAAACTAAGGGAAGTAAAACATCTAATGTAGGGTTTGATTTTGCCCAAATGGGAATCAGATTTACTCCTGATTTTAAAATTATGCTAGCCGCTGGTTTAGATTGGAATCACATGAGGTTAGTTAATGATGTAACCATCCAACCTAAACAAGGTACATTAACGGCAACACAAGATGCAATTTCTTATAGTAAAAACAGGTTTTCTAGCCGTTATTTGAGGATTCCATTGTATTTCGAATACAGAAGTTCGCAAAACAATCATGGTAAAAGAGCTTCAATAGTTTTTGGTCCGGAAGTAGGGTTTTTGTTAAATGGAAAAGTAAAACAAATTAGTAATCAGGCTGGAAAAGTAAAAGTTAAAGATGATTTTAATTTTGAACCTTTTAGGTACGGAGCTAATTTTAGAATTGGTTATGGTGGGGCAGGCTTGTTTTTCAAATATTATATGAATGATGTTTTTGCTAAAAATCAAGGCCCGGCAGATTATAAGAATTTGAATTTTGGATTGACCTTTGGTTTCTAAAAATTAATAAGATACTCTCAAAGCCTCCAAGCCGTACGGCTTGGAGGCTTTGTTTTTTTGAATCCCTACTTTCTAGACAGGTGATTTTTTATATCTTTACGCCCCCGAAAACAGGTTTAATTCATGTCTTTAATAGAACTTCATCAGGTAAGTAAAAATTTTGTAGAAGGTATTCCGTCTGGCGTATCCGATATTAATTTAAGCTTTAATGCTGGGGATATTATAACCATTTTAGGCGAAAGTGGAAGTGGGAAAACTACGCTTTTAAAGTTGATTTACGGTTATTTGGTGCCGCAAGAAGGGGAAGTTTTATTTAACGGAGAACGCATAAAAGGCCCAACAGAAAAGCTCATTCCTGGCCATGATGAAATGAGAATGGTGACACAGGAATTAACTTTAAACCTTTATGCAAAAGTTTTTGATAACATTTCTTCCCAGCTATCTAACTCAGATTTAGTCGCAAAAGCCGAGCTCACTTTGCAAACCATGGAGTTTTTAAGGATAGATCATTTGGCCGAAAAAAAAATTGTAGAATTGAGCGGAGGAGAGCAACAAAGAGTTGCCATTGCCCGAGCAGTGATTACAGAGCCTAAAGTTTTGTTATTGGATGAGCCTTTTTCTCAAGTAGATTCGATTTTAAAGCGTCAGCTACGTGATGATATCGAACGTTTAGCCAAGTTTCTGAAGATGACCATCATTATGGTAACGCATGATCCTAACGATGGTTTAACCCTTTCCAATCATCTCATCGTTATTAAAGAAGGTAAAATCATCAGAGAAGGGAAACCTCAAGAGCTCTATTTTGATCCTCGGCATGCTTATGTGGCTAATTTATTAGGAAAAGCTAATATTTTGCAAGGACAAGCTTTTTTGCCTAATCCACAACAATATTTTGCAGTTTACCCACAACATGTACAACTTTCCACTTTTAATGGAGAGGTTGCTACCGTAAAGAGTACGCATTTTAGTGGGGCTTATCAAGAAGTAGAAATTGTGGTTGGCGGCAAAGTCATCCTAGTACATGATGCTCAATTCATGAATTTAAGCGCTGGAGATGAAGTGTTTTTTGAAGTAAGTCACTTCCACCCGCTAATTTGCTATTAGATAATCAATTCGGAGGCATCACTTTTAAAACCAAAGTAGTTTTATTAGAATTTTTATGAATTTTTTCAAGTATTAAAGTGTTTTTTCCTTCAGTATAAAAAACGGTTGAGTTTTCTTTAATCACAGATTTAGTGTGGGGTAACAACTCTCTTATACTTTCCGTATTTCCATTATACTCCACCTCTAAACATTCATCACAAATTTCATCAAAAACATTTAACACGATTGGGTGCTCACTAATAATTTTATAAGCTCTAAAAGTAAATGTGTCTATGGTTGAATTGGGTTGCGCATTCAGCAATGCAGTAAGGCCATTTAAGTTATACTTATCAAATTTTGCTAGGTTTTCATCATTTACAGAATAAAATATGGAGGATAAGTAATCATTTAACTGAATAATTGATTTGGTGATTGATTTTAAGGCACTTTTGGTATATCCCTTTCGGGTGTTCATTATATTAAAAACTGATGGCTTGGTTTTTTTATTCCATCCATCTTGAAAAGTTATTACCTCATTTTGTTTGTTAATGAATAAAGGATTCTTTTTTAATACTTGGATGATTGAATCCACACAAGAAATATAAATTTTTAACCTGCTATTAACAAATTGGTTATCAAATTGACCACTATCGTAGGCATCAGTAAAAGAATTCTGAATGCTATAACAGGTTATCACTTTTTTAGTTCCGGTATAAAAATGATAAATGATTTGGTTATCATTTTTGAATTCTTGTGCTATCGATACATTTTTTAGCAATAAAAATATTAAAGCTAATAATAGTACTTTTTTCATAAAGAGCTAATTTTTTAACTAAATTCGTATTTATTACAAAAGGAATCAATCCCTATTTAGAGTGATTTTTTAAGATTAATTTTTAAAATCGTTTATTTAATCACATTTGAAGAGAAAAAAACTCTAAAATTAATGAGCGTACTGAAAAAGTATGTATAAGATTCTGAGCGCAATGCAATGCAACTAAAGACTATTTAATTTATTTACCTGCTTGCTTTTTTACAGTAGAAAATGTTTTCTATAAATGGTTATGGGGTTTATTTAGCCCTAAAAATTTTAAATACAGGTTTTATGCGTTTTATTTGCTTTCGTCATAAAAGGTCAATTTGAAAATCTTGCTACTTAAAGTGCAGTTTATCATTGATAAAGCCAACATGTGTATGTTAGGAATACGGTTCTCATGCCGAAAACCTAAAGATCCGATTGAGTAGGATGAGCACTCCTGTTTTGAAGCGCATTGTCATGTACTGTCATGATGTAAAAAATTTAGGTTTGTTTATCAACCAATAGCGCTTTAATGATCAGATAATTAAAAACGGTTTGAAGAGAATTACTATTTTCTGAAAAGTTTTTGGGAGATTAAATAGCTGTAATAGGTCCTTAGCATTTCCGCAAAGATGATGATGGGCATCAGAAATTTTTCAGCGTCTTGCCATTTGAAAACGTAACTGAGATAAGAAATAAATCCAAAGGAAAGGACTAAAAAAAGTAAACGAGGTAATAATTGGAAGTAGTAGATGATGATTCCGATTTTCTTCGGGATGATTAATGAAATAGCACTTGCCATTAAACTAAACCAAAGCAGTACAAAAATAATTTTGGTAAAAAACTGACCTCCAGTTTGAGGTTGATTACTTAAGAGAGAATTGATTTGAATTAAGGCAAAATTGAAAGAATAAACGAAGCCGATTAAATCCAGCAAGGCAAAAATTCGCAAAACCCATTTCATGGTAGCGAATATAAGCTATTTACAGTTCTCTTTAATCATTTCATCTGCAGCATTAGAACCGATATATTTCACAAAATATAGGCTCTCACAAGCCCCTTCTTTGTCGCCTTGTTTTAATCTTTGTTTAGCTTCTCGCAGTTTAGTGCTGATAAACTTATCATCAAAACCTAATTCATTTTTAATCTGAATCATCTCTAGCTCATTTTGTTGGTTAATTTTTCCAGCATATTTATTTCGATAATAATTAAGCACTACATTTTGTAAGGCTAGGCGATTTTTATAAAGTTCAATGGCTTTGTTAATATCATCAGAAGAACGATCAGCACAGCTATAATTTTTTAGCGAGAAAGTTACAGGGATCACAATTTTGGAGTTAGAATCATAATCAGAAGGAATGATCCAATGTTTACTGGTTAAACGAATGAGACGCAAAGCTTCTGCATCTAAATCTATCCCCATTCCTTTTTGTACCTGGCTATTAAAAACCTCGCCATCTTTATTCAGTTGAAAAGAAATATAAATGGTGCCTTGCAGGCAATTGTTCTTAGAAAATGTGGGGTAAATCATGCGGCTGGCGATAAAATCATTTAAAGTGCCAGCACCTCCTTTAAAAGTTGGCTGATGTTGTATCACGAATCCGCCGAAGCTGAAAAACCAAAGTTTTATAAACAAAAGTATCATAGTGAGTTAACGTTTAAGCACCTAAAAAGGTGTGATCAGTCCCAGTTTAAAATTAAATTAGGATTAGGAATTTTGCTTTTCCAAAGTTCTAATTCAGAAAATTTAGCTACTCCAGGATAATCTCCAAACATTCCATCCATCTCACACATCAATTGAAAGTGTAAATGCGGCGGCCAAAATCCGTTTTCTTCGGCTATGCCAAAATCGCAAAAAGCTTCTCCTTTAAAAATCCGCTTTCCAGAGGTTAAGCCCTCTAAATTTTTTAAACTTAAATGTCCGTAAAGACTAAAAAAGCGAGATCCTTCTAACTCATGCTCCAATATGATGGTGGCGCCATAGTCGCCAAAATTGTTATTAAAAGCAAAACTATGCACTTTAGCATCCATAAAAGCGTAAACCGGAGTATGAGCCGCTCCCCAAATATCAAGGCCTAAATGCAAACGCCTAGGTTCTCCTTCTGCAGAGTTAAAATGCTCACTTCGGGCGTAAACGGTGCGGTGTTCAAAGTAACCGCCAATACCGTATTTGGCTTTCGCCGATGCTAATTGCTGGTTGATATATGCAGAAAACTTTTGCGTATCCTCTATCATTTCAGGAATTAAATCGGTATTGGCTGCGGTAAAATCTAATGCTAATAAGCGGTCATTTTTAGGCGAAAAATCTACCACTTTTGCAAATGTTGATGCATGCTTTCTCAGCAAATTATTGATATTTTCAGCAGCATTCATCAGGCTTTCATCAAATAATTAAAATTATAGATGTAATGTGCAGTTGCTCCTAAAACCACAAAAATATGCCAGATTTCGTGGGTGTGCAGGTATTTAAAAGGCTTGTCTTTTTTGTAAAAGATAGTACCCACTAGGTAAAATACGCCGCCTAGCAGTAACCAATATAAAGCTTCGATAGGTAATTTTTGCAACATCAAATGCAATAAAGGCAAAATCAAACATCCCATAGTGATGTATAGCGTGAGCGAAATGGCGGTGTTCTTTAAGCGGTCAAAAATTTTTAATAAACAACCTATCACTGCAATGAGCCACACCAAAGAAAAAATGGTCCACTTTAACCAGCCATCAAAAACGATTAAAGTGGTTGGGGTGTATGAACCAGCAATCATCAAATAAATACAGCAATGATCAAATTTTTGCCAAAAGCGGATGTTTTTTTCCTGTTTCGGAAATCCGTGATAAACGGCGCTGATGCTAAACAACAAAGTCATGGCGAAGCCGAAAGTAATAGCTGACGCAATTTGAATGGGGCCGTTTGCTTGATGCACCAATAAAAATGTTGCCGGAATAGCTAATACGGCTGGGATACCATGCGTTAAGAAATTAATGGGCTCTCTGATGTATTTTTTCATGAGTTTTGCTCATCATCTTTATGGATACGGGTAAAAATTTTATCCATTCTATCTACGTATTCGCTGGTATCATCAATAAAAAATTCTAATTGAGGAATACCTTTTACTTGATCTTTGATACGTTTGCCAAGGTTGTATCTGATCTCTGATGAGTGCGCTTTAATGGTATTTAAGGCCAATTGTTGGTTAGGCGAATTGAAAAAACTTAAAAAAACTCTGGCAATGCCTAAATCAGGTGTTGCTCTTACTTTGGTTACGGTAATCATAGAATTAGGCAACAAAGTATTCCCTTCTCTCTGAAAAATTTCTCCTAAATCTTTTTGAATTACTCTCGCGAATTTTTGTTGTCTTTTGGATTCCATGTTTTTGAGTTAAAAGTTGGAAGTCTAAAGTTGAAAGTTCAAAGTCTTTAAACTTTTCACTCTTCACTTTAAACTTTCTCAGTATAAAAAATTATTAAACGGATAAATTTGTTGATTAACGGCTTTTACACGTTCGTAAATACGTTCTCTAAATTCATCAATATTTTCTTTTTCGGTTGCAGAGATAAAGATAGCCGGATTGTTATGTTTAGCCATCCAACTTTTCTTAAAATCTTCTAAAGTCATTTTAGGGGTTTCCTCATTTTCAACCTCCCAATCCTGTTCAGTTTTTACCTCATGATAATTATCAATTTTATTGAAAACGGTAATCATCTCCTTATCAATGGCTCCTAATTCTTTCAATGTTTCGTTTACGGTGTGGATATGATCCTCAAAATTTGGATGAGAAATATCCACCACATGAATCAAAATATCAGCTTCTCTTACCTCGTCTAAGGTAGATTTAAAACATTCAACCAAGTGGTGAGGCAGTTTTCTGATGAAGCCAACCGTATCAGAAAGCAAGAAAGGTGCATTTTCTAAAACCACTTTTCTTACGGTGGTATCTAATGTAGCAAATAGCTTGTTTTCTGCAAATACTTCAGATTTTGAAAGCATATTCATGATGGTAGATTTACCCACGTTGGTATAACCTACTAAAGCCACACGAACTAATTCTTTTCTGTTTTTACGTTGTGTTTCGTTTTGTTTATCGATGAGTTTGAGCTTTTCTTTTAACAAGGATATTTTTTGTTGAATCATCCTTCTATCACTCTCTATCTGACTTTCTCCTGGTCCACGCATCCCGATACCTCCTTTTTGACGTTCCAAGTGCGTCCACATCCGCGTTAAGCGAGGTAAAAGATATTGTAATTGCGCTAATTCAACTTGTGTTTTGGCTTGCGCCGATTGGGCTCTGCGGGCAAAAATATCTAAGATTAAATTACTTCTATCTAGCACTTTCACCTTCAGCTCGTTTTCAATATTTCGCAATTGCATCGGCGAAAGCTCATCATCAAAAACTACTAAATCTATTTCTTCTGCTTTTACATAAGCCTGAATTTCTTCCAATTTACCTGTCCCCACAAAAGTAGCTCGCTCTGGTCGTTGCATTTTTTGTGTGAAAGTTTTTTCGGTCACGCCGCCAGCAGTATCTACTAAAAAAGCCAACTCGTCTAGGTATTCTTTCTCTTGTGCTTCTGTCTCATTCTGAGTGATTAAACCCACCAAAACAGCCCTTTCTGGTTTAATCTCCGTATCAAAAAATTTTATTTTCGGCATCTCGTATTCCTTCTGTTTGCAAAGATACAATATGTAGGGGATTTTAGGGGCTAAGGCAAGCCTTGAAGTGTTGGTTCAATATCAAATAAAACGCTTCTTGGCACAGTTGATAAAGCGCTTGTGAAATAATTTAATAATTTTAAACTTTATTATCGAATATCTTGAATAGAACAAAGTATTATTTCGCTTCAGATTTTCATTTAGGAGCACCCAAATATCAAAGTAGCAAAGCCCGAGAGCAGAAAATTGTGGCTTGGCTTGAGGCTATCAAAACCGATGCCGCCGCTTTGTTTTTGATGGGTGATGTTTTTGATTTTTGGTTTGAGTATAAAACGGTAATTCCGAAAGGATATGTACGTTTGCTGGGTAAATTGGCCGAATTGAGTGATACCGGCGTAAAGTTATATTTCTTTAAAGGCAACCATGACATGTGGGTGTTTGATTATTTTGAGAAAGAACTCAACGCTACGATAATTAGTGATGAGTTAATTATCGAAAAGGATGGTAAACGCGTTTTTCTGCATCATGGTGATGGTTTAGGAAAAGGCGATGAAGCTTATAAACTATTAAAGAAAATTTTTAGAAGTCAGTTTTGTCAATGGTTGTTTGCTCGTTTACATCCGAATTTAGGTATCGGGATTGCGAATTATTGGAGCGGTAAAAGCAGAATTGCCAACAACAAAAAGGAAGGTTTAAAGCTGATTGAAAGTGAAAAAATTTGGGCAGAAAGCTATTATCAGGAATTAAAGCAGGAGTTTGGCGATTTTGATTTTGTGATTTTTGGTCATCGACATTTTCCGGTGAAAATACATTTAAGTAGCGGAGCTACCTATTTTAACTTGGGCGAGTGGGTAAATTATACCTATTATGCTATGATGGATAATGGCAAAGTGGAGCTTTTAGATTTCAAACCAGATGAAAAATAGGCGTATCCGTTATTTTTTTGAATGTTTTGTTGTTTTGAGCTTTTTCTTCTTCGCCAAGGCACAGGCTCAGGATTATCAAAAAATTGCTCGGATTGATACCCTTGCGAAAATAGCAACGGTAGATAATTTTGGGAATGTTTTTGTGGTTACACCTAACAATGAACTGCTCAAGTTTAATCCGCAAGGGAGATTTTTATGGAATTATACCAATAATAATTTCGGGGATATTGCTCAATTAGACGTTACCGACCCACTTCGGGTGATTTTATACTATGCTAATTTTCAGCAAATTATTGTCCTCAATAATAATTTGAGTGAAATCAGCCGATATTCTTTTGCACAAAATCCTGAGGTGCAAATTACTTTGGTAGCCTCAGCCAATAACAATGGTTTTTGGGTTTATGACCAGCTGAACAGGGAGCTGAAAAAGCTGACCAATTACTTCGCTGATGATATCAAAAGTGGTAATATTTACCAAAGAGACGGTTTGGATTTACAGGTGGATTTTATGCTGAGTGACGACCAAAATGTTTATCTGAATGATACTTTGCAAGGCATTAGGATTTTTGATCAGTATGGAAATTTTATTAAATCGGCGGTGATTTATCCCAAAAAGGGTTTCGAAGTCAATGGAAATCTGATTTATTATTTTGATAAGAATAAGCTGATGAGTTATAATATCATCAGCTTTGATTTGCGTGAGATGAAACTGCCAGTAGAGGGAAATTTCTCTAATGTGTTGCTACGTTACCACCGCCTTCTGATTTTAGACGAAAAAGGATTAACTTTGTGGGCTGTTAAAACTCATTAGGTTTTTAGCACTGCAAAAGGTTAAATAAACCTGATGGAAATGGATACCGGCCTAGTGGATAATGCCTTGAAGGCGTATGAATGCACAGCAGGGCTACATTTGCCAAGAATAGAGAACCTGCCAGCTTTTCGCTGGCTCATTTTCAAAGAAATATAAGATGTTAGATAAATTAGAGGCGATTAAGCTGAGAAGAGATGATGTGGAATTAGAACTTTCTAATCCGGATGTTTTGAGTGATATGAAGCGTTATGCTCAGCTGAATAAGGAATATAAAGATTTGGGCTTAATTGTAGATCAGTATTTGATTTACAAAAATGTGATCAGCAATATTGAGGCGAATAAGGATATTTTAGCCAATGAGAAGGATCAGGAGTTGCGAGAAATGGCAAAAGAAGAATTAGATGCCTTGTTGGTACAGCAAGAAGAACTGGAAGCCAAAATCAGATTGATGTTGGTGCCTAAAGAGCCTGGAGATGAAAAGGATGCGATTGTGGAGATTAGAGGTGGAACTGGCGGTGATGAAGCGGCTATTTTTGCGGGAGATTTGTACCGTATGTATGTGCGCTATTGCGAGGGAAGAGGTTGGCGTTGCGAAACTTTAGAGGTAACTGAAGGAACCAACGGCGGCTACAAAGAGGTGATTTTTAAGGTTTCTGGTGAGGATGTTTATGGGGTATTGAAATATGAATCTGGAGTGCATAGGGTTCAGCGTGTTCCGGAAACAGAAACGCAGGGTAGAGTGCATACTTCGGCAGCTTCAGTAGCTGTTTTGCCTGAGGCAGAAGATGTGGATGTTTACATTAATCCAGCGGATGTGGAGTTACAAACTTCTCGTTCTGGAGGTGCAGGCGGACAGAATGTAAACAAGGTAGAAACTAAAGTTCAGTTAACGCACAAACCTTCTGGAATTGTTGTAGTGTGCCAAATTGAGCGTTCGCAATTAGGAAATAGAGAGCGAGCGATGGAGATGCTGAGAAGTCGTTTGTACGAAAGAGAATTGGCAAAGCACAATGAAGAAATTGCGAGCAAGCGTAAAACGATGGTCTCTACCGGAGACCGTTCTGCAAAAATTAGAACCTACAACTATCCGCAAGGCCGTGTAACGGAGCACCGTATCGGATTGACCTTGTACAATTTACCAGCGGTAATGAATGGTGATATTCAGGAAATTTTGGAGGCTTTACAGTTTGCAGAAAATGCTGAAAAACTAAAAGAAGGCAGCACTATTTAATTTTTTAAAATATATTTTGCAGTTAAATGCTTTTGCCTATATTTGCACTCCCTAACGCAAGGAAGGGGAAAGATTGAAAGTTTTAAATAAAAGTTTCAAACCAACGGAGTGGTAGTTCAGCTGGTTAGAATGCCTGCCTGTCACGCAGGAGGTCGCGGGTTCGAGTCCCGTCCATTCCGCAAGAATCCCAAGATCAAAAGTCTTGGGATTATTTGTTTTAAGGAGATTTAGAGTGATTCTTTGTAAATAAAATGTGAATTTTATCGATAAAATATTTGCTGCTTTTTATTCCATATAGTGAGATATAATTCCTTGCTTTCAGAACTTAAAAAAGATTGCTTAATCTTCTCTTCAACTTGTTTATTGCCAGCCGAAAATTTATTATAGGTATTCCTAACAGCGGTTTCTGGAATGTTTAGGCTTTTAGCCAAGGCATCAAAATCAGATAGCTGAATTCTTTTCTTTTTGCCATTCAGAGTTAGGGCTAGTTCCTCATCATCTTGTGGATTAACTAGATTAATATTAATATGATCATAAGCGGGACTCAGATTTATCCCTTGATCGGTGTGCAATACTGAAAAATTCTTCAAATGCATATCGTTGTTTCCTGTTAAGTAGGAAAATAATACCAGTTCAAAATAAGTCAGTGCATCAAAACCTGTCTGAGTACAATATTTTAAGACGAGCTTACCTATTTTTTCATAAGATCCTTTGTATTTATTTTCTGTTAAAAATTCTGAAAGTTGGCAAAAATCTTCTACATGAATTTTCTTACCCTTAATCCGGTCAAACCGTTTAGTCAAATAAACTAAACTACCGTCTGATGCTTCCATTAAAGTGTGAGCGCTAGTAGGCATTTTAAAGAGACTAGCCAAATGCATGGTTAAGTCCTCGACTTGTGGCATTTCAGGAAAATCAGGATGTTGAGGTTTAAGTATATATTCTCCCCAAAGTCCCACTATGGTTAATCGGTTCTGTTCTTTCTTCTTTTCTAAGGTGACAGAAAGCTTAGGCTGAACCCCTGTTACTGCAATTCTTTCGTTAATAGTTTGTTCAGCCAAAGATTTCAGTAGCTTATTATCCAATTCTAGTTTTGGCACCTTATTAGTGCCAAAAAAACGCTTTGAACATTTTTCATGATAAGAGGATGTGCTAGCATCCTGATAACAAAACCAGCAATTTGCCATCATTAATCTTTTTCAGGTATAATTGTTACTGCACCGATGGTATCCCTGCATGTTAAAAGTAACAGTTCAAACCGGTCGTTACTTTTGACCTTCCAGTGTGTTGTTGCTAAATCCAATAACCAGCCTTCGGGTATCAAACCATCAAAAAAAGGAAAAAGCACTTTACTCTCATATTTCTGAGGGGAAAGTGGAAGCGTTAAGCTCACTGGCTTTGCATTTTCATTTTCTAAGTAACTGGCTTGATAGCTAAACTCATAGCCTTCATCAGTTTCCGCGATTATACCCGCCAGCAGCTCTTTAAAATAAACTAATCCTCTCTTAATCATTGTCTTTTACTTTTGATACTACACCCAGTTCTGCACCAAATAACATCAATACCTGATTAACCTTATCCATCCTTAAGGTTGGCTTTCCTTGTTCCATCTCACGAACAACTCTTAAACCCACGCCTGCTTTTAAAGCAAGATCTTCTTGAGTAAGATTTAAGGCTTTTCTTTTGTTCTTTAAATATTCTGATAACATTCTATACCTTTTCGGGTACAAATATAAGTCAATTTTTAATATTATACCCTATCGGGATGATATTTATTTAATAACTATTAATTATACCCTATCGGGGTTATTTTTTGAAGAAGACATTTGGTCTGATCGTATAAATGCTTAATTTCAATCTTCAATTGCAGACAACTAGTTGCTAGATATGGAGCGCATTTGGTGTGCATCGATTTATTAACATCGTAAAAACTTGGTTTAAAGACAAATAGAGCATACATGTAACAAATCCTCAATTTCTCTATCAAAATTGTATCAATTGATTTTGTTATACGCTATTTTATCTGCTTTTTATGTCCGCCTTTGGCAGTTTTGAGTACTGGAAGACCGCTCACTTTTATCCTCAACTTATTGCTTACGCTTTGCTTTTGGATTCCAGGGGTGATCCATGCCATTCTGATCGTGAATGATCATAATGAAGATAGAAGAACTAGACGAATGATGCGAGCCGCGAGAAGATATTAATTTATGCTTTTCCTGATGCCCATTTCTAATCCTCTAATTTTAGCCAATCCTCTTAATCTGCCGATGGCAGAATAGCCCGGATAGGTTTTCTTTTGTAAATCAAGACTCATCATTCGCGCTTCTTCTAAAAGAGTTTAATTTTACAATGAAACTTCATAAAGTAAAACCTCCTCACCTTCTGGGATAATGATTTTATCTTGCCTTACAAAAGTCAATTTCTCTAAAAGCTGAACAGACTTTTGATTGTCTTCTTTTACGATGGCATTTAAAGTATGCAGTTTAAATTCTTCCTTCGCATATTGTAGCATCGCTTTTGAGGCTTCAAAAGCATAGCCAAAACCTTCATATTCTGGCAGTAGGGCATAACCTAGATCGGTATAAGTTAGAAATGGTCTTTTTACTAAACCAGACATTCCAATAGGATTTAGGGTGTTTTTTAGCCTGATGATATAGAATCCAAAATTGCTTTGAGAATAGTTAGAAATGATTTTATACAGGAGATAATCTTCTGCATCTTTCACAGTTTTGATATTTCTATCTCCTATAAATTGTAGCCAGCCTTTTGTATTTACCAGCTTTAAAAAGAATTCAGCATCTTCGGGCTGAAATTTTCTGAGGGCTAATCTTTCGGTAGTTAAAATCATTTATAAGGATAATACACAAAATTAGCACCTTCTGGTACCACAGTAAATATGCACATGTAATCATCGGCAGCTTTATAGCTTTGTAAAAAAGCGTCCTTCTTGCTGCTTTGGATAATTCCTTTTTCTATAAATTCTTCTAATGTGGAAGCTTGTATCGTCCAGCTCGTACCTAATTCGGTATGGTCTAGAATAATTTCTCCTAATGCAATTTTATGTTGATGTGCAATAAAAATAGGGTAGGCAGATAATCCTTCAACCATAATTTCAATAGCTACTTCTCGGATGGTGTCTTTATAAAATTCAAGGTCTTTTTTTAAACTGACTAAAGGACTTTCTTGAGGTGCTTGTTGTCCATCTCCTTGACCTAATAATTCTTCTGGATTCATTTCTTCAATTTTAATAAAACCACATTTTCTACATGTTGCGTATGCGGAAACATATCCACGGGTTTGATGCGCACTAAATCGTATTTCTCTTTCAAACGAATTAAATCACGGGCTTGTGTAGCGGCGTTACAACTTACATAAACAATTTTGTTGGCTTCAATTTCCATCAAACGTTCCACTACATCAGGGTGCATTCCGGCTCTTGGAGGGTCGGTAATGATAACATCTGGTTTGCCATGGCTTTGCACAAATTCGGCATTTAAAACATCCTTCATATCGCCAGCATAGAAAACAGTATTTTCTATTTTATTGATTTGGGAATTGATTTTTGCATCCTCAATCGCATCCGGAACATATTCTACACCTACCACTTTCTTGGCTTTTTTCGCTACAAAATTAGCGATGGTTCCTGTTCCGGTATATAAATCATAAACCAATTCATCGCCTTTTAAATCTGCAAAATCACGAGCAATTTTATACAACTCATAAGCTTGAAGCGAGTTAGTTTGATAAAAAGACTTTGGTCCGATACGGAATTTTAAGCTTTCCATTTCTTCGTAAATGAAAGATCTTCCACTGTATAGCAATACTTCTTGATCAAAAATGGTGTCGTTTCTTTTTTGATTGATGATGTATAAAAGCGATGTGATTTGTGGAAATTTAGCTTTTACAAACTCCATCACTAAATCGACTTGTTCTTCTTCCGGATAAGCAAAAACGACAATCACCAACAGTTCTCCGGTAGAAGATGTGCGGATGATGAGATTTCTTAAAACACCTTCATGCGCTCTTAAATCGTAAAAAGAGATATTATTTTTTTTGGCAAAATCTGCGATAGAATTTCTGATTTCGTTAGAAGGATCAGCTTGTAAATAGCAATGCTCAATGGCTAAAATTTTATCGAAACGTAAAGGCACATGAAAACCTAAAGCATTTAAATCTTTTTCATCTTCAATTTCGCCGTCTGCGTCGGTCAACCAACGTTTGTTAGAAAAAGTATATTCAAGTTTGTTTCTATAATAACGATCTTGGGCAGAGGGTAAAATTTCTTCGGCAATAGAAACATCTAAACCTGCAATCCGCTGTAAAGCATCTAAAACCGATTTTTGTTTGTATTTGAGTTGAGCTGTATAATTCATGTGTTGCCATTTACAACCACCACAAACCCCGAAATGCAAACAAAATGGCTCAACTCTGTCTGTAGAGGGTTGAATAAGCTGAGCAATTTTAGCTTCTGCAAACTTCTTTTTCTTTTTATAAACGGCAGCGTCCACTATATCACCCGGAATAGCTTTTTCTACAAAAACCACTAGGTCATCAGCTCTGGCAACTCCTTTTCCTTCTTCGGCTATGTCAAACACGCTTAATGCGGATAAAATTTTTTGTTCTCTCAAAATATGAAAATGTTAAGCCTGTAAATTTAGGAAAAAGGGATAAGGTTTAGGGAAGAAGCTTGGAGGAAGATCGTAACAGAAAATTTTAGGCAGTACAAATTTACCTGCTTTTTGATAAAGCAGTGATGATAGTTTGAGCTTTTAATTTATTTGAAAAAGTTGAAGAAAATTGTCCAAAATCCCCAATTTATGTTTTCTGCTAAATCAAATTGCTCATCAATCATTAAAGAGAAATCTTTTATTTCTTGACTCATGACCTGTATTATTATGCTTTTTTGTTTAAAAATAAGTATTTATATACCAAAAACCAAATCGGTATAAAAATTAATAATTTGATAATATAGTGCTAACAATTTTCCTGATGAGAAATTGCTTGCAACCTTTTAGAACTTATCCTCGTCAACCTAAAAATAAGCAGTTTATAATTTCTCACGTTTAACATAAGTAACAATCAATGAGTGAAAAGAACATATTAGAAGATTTCAAAATCAACATTAAATTAAAATTGGCTTTATTGTGGGCTTCAGTTACCCTACTTTATTTATATGGAGATTATTTTGAGCTGTATGTTCCAAATAAAACAGCAGGCTTGGTAAATGGAGAAAATTTATTAGACAGTCCGATTAAATTATTTTTAGCCTCTTTTTTATTAGCAATCCCTGCGATGATGGTGGTTTTATCCATTCTTTTAAAACCTCAAATCAATAAAATATTGAATATTATTTTTGGTTTATCCTTTTCTTTCATCATGATACTGATTGGGGTGATCTCTTTTGAATCTTGGCGAGCATTCTATGTTTTTTACGCTTTTTTAGAAAGTTTCATCACCATCTTAATTACTTATTTAGCATTTAATTGGCCAAAAAAAATTGCAAATGGAAAATAGCGTTAAACAAGCAAGAATTGCAGGATTATTGTATTTAGTCGTTGTAATTACAGGTATTTTTAGTTTGATGTATGTGCCTAACAAGATAATAGTTTGGGATAATGCTACTTTAACGCTTCAAAATATCATTAAGAATGAATCTCTTTTCAGATTAGGAATTGTAAGTGGTTTAATCTGTTATTCCGCCTTTCTTTTTCTGGTGCTTAGCTTGTATCAATTATTGAAATCTGTACATGAAAGTATTTCGAAATTAATGGTGATTTTAGCGTTGATAAGTGTGCCGATGTATTTTATTAATGCTCAAAATCTACTTACTATTCTCTCTTTTATTAATGATGCCATTTATAATCAGCTATGGTCAACTAATGAATTGGCTTCCCAAGTTTTTATAAAATTAGAACAGTACAACAGTGGAATGAGTGTGATTCATATCTTTTCTGGATTATGGCTTTTCCCTTTTGGATATTTAGTTTATAAATCCAATTTTCTTCCTAAAATATTTGGTGTCCTTTTAATGATGGGATGTTTTGGATACCTTATCAATTTTGCTGGACACACTTTAATCAAAGATTTTAGTTATTTAGGGATAGGTTTTTATATCAGTTTGCCTTCTAGTTTAGGAGAAATCGGGATTTGCTTATGGATGCTGATTGTTGGATGCAAATTTAACCTTAGTGAAACTTTTTGAAGTAATGAGGGATAATTTACCCAAACAAATCACTACTCAAATACCTATCTCCACGGTCGCAGGCAATGAATACAATCACGCCACTTTCTAATTCGGAAGCTATTTGCAATGCTGCAGTACATGCTCCGCCGCTGCTCATTCCTGAGAAAATAGCTTCGGTTTTGGCTAATTTTCTAGCCATTTGGGTGGCATCTTCTTGAGAAACGTCAATTATCCTATCCACTTTTGAAGCATCAAATATTTTGGGTAAATAAGCCTTGGGCCAACGACGAATTCCAGGAATTGAAGATCCTTCTGTGGGTTGGCAACCCACAATCTGAATAGTTGGATTTTGCTCTTTTAAATACATTGACGTCCCCATAATGGTTCCAGTGGTACCCATAGAGCTTACAAAATGCGTAACTTGATGTTCGGTATCACGCCAGATTTCTGGTCCGGTGGTTTTATAATGCGCTAAATAATTATCTGCGTTAGCAAATTGATTTAATAGAAAATACTCACTAGTTGCTCCTTTTTCATCGGCGTAATCGCGGCATTTCTCAATATCTTCTAACAAAATCACTTTTGCACCAAAAGCTTCCATAGTTTGGGTACGCTCTTTGGTAGAGTTTGAAGGCATAATCAACTCAATCTCCAAATCAAATAAACGGGCAATCATCGCTAAAGCAATTCCAGTGTTTCCGCTAGTGGCTTCAATCAGTTTCATGCCGGGCTTAATATCGCCACGTTCTACAGCACTTTTAATCATATTGAGTGCGGCCCTGTCTTTTACACTCCCTCCAGGATTATTTCCTTCTAATTTGGCGAAGATTTTCACCTTTGGATTAGGATTTAACTTTTGGATTTCTGCTAAAGGCGTATTGCCTACCAAATCAATAATAGAAGCCATTTTATGATGGGAAGTTTGAATTTTCTATCACTCTGATGGATGGAGTATGATAAACTGTAGAATTTGCAGGGACGCTCTTCGTTAACCAAACGTTACCGCCAATAATGCTGTTGGCTCCAATCACCGTTTCACCACCTAAAATGGTGGCATTACTGTAAATCACCACGCCGTCTTCTACGGTTGGATGACGTTTTACTCCAGCTAAACTTTTACTTACGCTTAATGCACCCAACGTAACCCCTTGGTATAATTTCACATGATTACCGATGATCGCTGTTTCGCCGATTACAATTCCTGTTCCGTGGTCTATACACAAATATTCTCCAATTTGCGCACCGGGATGAATGTCAATTCCGGTTTTAGAATGGGCATATTCTGTCAAGATTCTGGGAATTAAAGGGGTATTTAATAAAAGCAATTCGTGAGCAATTCTGTAAAAAGCAATAGCCCAAAAACCTGGATAAGTTCTTATCACTTCAAATTCATTGTTTGCCGCAGGATCACCACTAGTTAATGCGCTAATGTCGGTTTTTAAGGTATCGTAAAGAGCAGATACTCTACTGATAAATTGCTTAGCAATCACATCATTATTGCAATTTTTACAGGCTTGAGTGGCATTCAATAAATGATTTAGATCTTTTTGAAGTTGAAGAAACTCGGCTTCAATCTCTTCTGGACTGTTATAGATTTTATCGGTTAATTCTGGAAAGAGTAAACCAATTAAATGGAAAGCCCAATCTGCTATTGACTGATTAGAAGGGAGCGCCTGAGAACGCTGCTGACGCTTAAAAAGCGTTTGGATAAATTCTTTATTAATCTCCATTGATCGCTGCAAAGTTAATCCAATAACTATTTAAAGCGTAAATAGTTAGCAAAAACTTGTTTGAGATTTGTAAAAAAGGATGAGTTAGTCGTAATGAAACCGGCATTTGGCAATGATAATTTCATCATCTTGGATTTTGTATATTAAACGATGCTCATCATTTATTCTCCTTGACCAATACCCTTTATATTTATGTTTTAGGGGTTCTGGTTTGCCAATTCCAGAGAATGGAGTTCGAGAAATGTCTTTTAATAAGTCATTGATTTTGGATAAAAGCTTTTTATCTGTTTTTTGCCAATAAAGGTAATCTTCCCAAGAATCTTCGACAAAAATAAATCTCATGATTCTATCAAATCTTTTTCGAATGTAGCTTTGTTGTTTATTTTTTGAATAGCAGAATCTAATCTTCGTTCATTTTCTAAAGAGCTTAGCTCATGATTTGTGGCTAAAAGTGAGTTATATTCATCTAATGACATAATCACAACGCCTTCATCTTTTCCTCTATTGATAATTAGCGTTTCAAAGTTTTTAGAAACTTTATCAAAATAGCTTTTAATATCTTTTCTAAAATCTGATATGGTAGTAGTTAACATGATTTGTACTTTTTGACGTACAAATATATGTACAAAAAATATAAAGAAGTGAAAATTAATTTAGTTTGTTTATCGAAAGAGTGTGAAATATCATTGCATGGATTTGTAACATGGTTATAAGTGCTAATCGGATTCCATTAGCAGATTTTAAATTTTATAAAGTTTAAATTCAATAGCGTCCTAAATGAATAAAAAAAGAGAAAGGAAAGTTTTACCTCATTGTTACCTTTGAGGTTGCAAAAAAACAAACCCTTTCTCGATGATAAAT
>JACXVB010000071.1 GCA_014763615.1 Sphingobacteriales bacterium
GCATCAATCAAAGTGTACCGAATAGCAAAAAGGCTTCGACTCCGCTCAGCCTGACGACTAAACCATAAGAAATCCTATTTTGATCGTTTCGTTAAAAAAATGAAAGTAGCTTTAATCACCGGAATTACCGGACAAGACGGTGCCTATTTAGCCGAGTTTTTATTGAAAAAAGGTTATCATGTTCATGGTTTAAAAAGAAGATCTTCTCTTTTTAATACCGATAGAATTGACCATTTATATCAAGATCCACATGAAAAAGGAGTAAAATTTACGCTTCATTACGGCGACTTAACAGACTCAACCAACCTCATCCGTATAGTGCAAGAAACACAACCAGATGAGATCTATAACTTAGGTGCGATGAGCCATGTTAAGGTGTCTTTTGACTCTCCCGAATATGTTGCTAACGTAGATGGCATTGGCACTTTGCGAATCTTAGAAGCTATTAGGATTTTAGGGCTGGAAAAAAAGACCAAAATTTATCAAGCTTCTACATCAGAATTATATGGTGGTATGCCTGAAAATAAAAATGAAAAGGGTTTTTACGACGAAAATTCTCCATTTTATCCACGTTCTCCTTACGGAGTAGCAAAAATATATGGTTTTTGGATAACCAAAAATTATCGCGAAGCCTACAATATATTTGCTTGTAACGGTATCCTTTTTAATCATGAAAGCCCTTTACGTGGCGAAACTTTTGTGACGCGAAAAATAACAAGAGCGGCAAGTAAAATTGCTTTGGGTTTGCAAAACTGTTTATATCTAGGCAATTTGTCTGCACAAAGAGATTGGGGCCATGCGAAAGATTATGTGGAAGCCATGTGGCTCATTCTACAACAAGAAAAGCCAGAAGATTTTGTCATCGCAACAGGCGTAACCACTACTGTTCGTGAGTTTGTACGCATGAGTTTTGAAGAATTGGGTATCACCGTAGAGTTTAGCGGTAAAGATGAGCATGAAAAAGGGGTCATCATTGATGTAGATCAAGACAAAGCCAAAAGCTTAGGATTGAACATCGATAGCCTAAAAATGGGGCAAACGGTGGTAAAAGTAGATCCAAAATACTTCCGCCCAACAGAGGTGGATTTATTATTAGGAGACCCTACCAAATCCAAAGAAAAATTAGGCTGGAAACTAAAATACGATTTACCTGCGTTGGTAAAAGACATGATTCAATCTGATTTACACCTCACCAAAAAGGATCAATACCTAAAAGATGGGGGTTACCAAACCATGAATTATTTTGAATAAAGGCACTGTCACCCTGAGCGGAGTCGAAGGGAATGTCACCCTGAGCGCCAGCCTGTTCGGCAGGCAGGCTCGTCCGACGCTTAGGCGGAGAGTCGAAGGGAATGTCACCCTGAGCGCCAGCCTGTTCGGCAGGCAGGCTTGTCCGACGCTTAGGCGGAGAGTCGAAGGGAATGTCACCCTGAGCGAAGTCGAAGGAATGTCAGCCTGAGCGGAGTCGAAGGGAATGTCACCCTGAGCGGAGTCGAAGGAATGTCAGCCTGAGCGGAGTCGAAGGGAATGTCACCCTGAGCGGAGTCGAAGGGAGACAGGTACGTACGGGAAGTCAATTTATATGAAACATTACTACGTGTATATCTTAAAATGCAATGATAATAGTTATTATACCGGAGTAACAAATGATATCGATAGAAGATTATATGAACATCAGAGCGGTTTAAATCCAAAGGCGTACACGCATCCTAGAAGACCAGTTGATTTGGTGTTTTGCGAAACGTATTTAGACATCAATCAGGCTATTGCTTTTGAAAAGCAAATAAAAGGTTGGACAAGAAAGAAAAAAGAAGCAATTATAGCTAACAATTGGAATAAACTTAAAGAGTTGTCTATTTGCAGAAATGACAGTAACTATAAAAACAGATAATGCTTCGACTCCGCTCAGCATGACACTAAAGGCGGTTGGTCTAAGTGAAATGATGCTTCGACTCCGCTCAGCATGACACTAAAGGCGGTTGGTCTAAG
>JACXVB010000072.1 GCA_014763615.1 Sphingobacteriales bacterium
ATCGCTAGTAATCGCGGATCAGCATGCCGCGGTGAATACGTTCCCAGGCCTTGTACACACCGCCCGTCACACCATGGGAGTTGGATTCACCCGAAGGCGCTGCGCTAACCGCAAGGAGGCAGGCGACCACGGTGGGTTTAGCGACTGGGGTGAAGTCGTAACAAGGTAGCCGTAGGGGAACCTGCGGCTGGATCACCTCCTTTCTAAGGATCGATGAGAAAGCGTCACCGCTGGACGGTGAAAGAGCTTCTCCTCTTCCAAAGAACATTGCCGCCGTCCTCATGTCCCTTCATCACTGGAAAACAGGCCTTCGGGTCTGTGCGCCTGAGCTGGCTCCTGCCGCCCGCGGCCTTATGGCCTGCTTGGGTTGCGGCAAAAGGGGGCCGGTAGCTCAGGTGGTTAGAGCGCACGCCTGATAAGCGTGAGGTCGTAGGTTCAACTCCTACTCGGCCCACCATTTGCTGCTTGGGCGTGGGGCCTTAGCTCAGCTGGGAGAGCGGTTGCTTTGCAAGCATCAGGTCATCGGTTCGATCCCGATAGGCTCCACCACTCCCGCGCTTAAGATTTCCAGGGATGAAGAAACGAGATCCGGCCTTGGCCGGTCAGGCGCGAGACGCGCCGTCTTTGACATTGTGAATGGGTTCTAGAAATCGATGCCGTGGCGGCATTGTTTCTATGGTGCGAGGCTTTCGGGCCTTGGGCGATAGAGGCGATTGTCGTTCACCAATTGATTGATGCTGAGTGTATTTCCGCTCATCGATATCGGCCGTCAGGCTTGATGTTGGTGGTGCGGGTTCTCAAGCGTGAGGTAAGGGCATTTGGTGGATGCCTTGGCATGCACAGGCGATGAAGGACGTGGCACGCTGCGATAAGCTGCGGTGAGGTGTGAGCAACCTTTGACCCGCAGATTTCCGAATGGGGAAACCCATCCTCACCAATTAATTTCTATCCAGAGCGATCTGGGTTGGAGTTAATTGGGAAGGATATCACCGAAGTGAATACATAGCTTTGGTGAAGCGAACCCGGCGAACTGAAACATCTCAGTAGCTGGAGGAAAAGACATCAACCGAGATTCCGTTAGTAGTGGCGAGCGAACGCGGACCAGGCCAGTGCCTGATGGTGAATTAGCAGAACAGTCTGGAAAGTCTGGCCATAGCGGGTGACAGCCCCGTATGCGAAAATGAAACATCAGGACTTGAGTAGGGCGGGACACGTGTAATCCTGTCTGAACATAGGGGGACCACCCTCTAAGCCTAAATACTCGTGCATGACCGATAGTGAACAAGTACCGTGAGGGAAAGGTGAAAAGCACCCCGATGAGGGGAGTGAAACAGTACCTGAAACCGAATGCCTACAAGCAGTTGGAGGGTCTTTATGGCCTGACAGCGTACCTCTTGCATAATGGGTCTGTGACTTAATGTATCGAGCAAGCTTAAGCCGTTAGGTGTAGGCGCAGCGAAAGCGAGTCTGAATAGGGCGATTTAGTTCGATGCATTAGACCCGAAACCCGGCGATCTAGGCATGACCAGGATGAAGGTGGGGTAACACCCACTGGAGGTCCGAACCGATTAACGTTGAAAAGTTACCGGATGAGTTGTGTTTAGGGGTGAAAGGCCAATCAAGCCGGGAAATAGCTGGTTCTCCGCGAAAACTATTGAGGTAGTGCCTCGGATGAACACCGTTGGGGGTAGAGCACTGGATGGATGCGGGGGTCGCGAGATCTACCAAATTCAACCAAACTCCGAATACCAACGAGTGATATCCGGGAGACAGACGGCGGGTGCTAAGGTCCGTCGTCAAGAGGGAAACAGCCCTGACCTACAGCTAAGGTCCCCAAGTCGTGTCTAAGTGGGAAAGCATGTGGGAATCCCAAAACAACCAGGAGGTTGGCTTAGAAGCAGCCATCCTTTAAAGAAAGCGTAACAGCTCACTGGTCTAAAT
>JACXVB010000073.1 GCA_014763615.1 Sphingobacteriales bacterium
ATCGGCGCGGCGGAATTCCGTAATACCCACTTCAGCTACATGATGGGAGCTGATGGCGTAGAAAAGTTTGTCTCGACTCCAGAACTGCAAAGCGAAAACAGCATTGGTGGCGACCCCCTTGAACCAGGCCAGGTCTGGACCATCTCGCCAGGTGGCGGTGAAGAGCATCCGGGACTCTACCGAATCGAAATCAATGAAGGCCCAGGTTCCGGAGTCAAGATCCTCAACAAACCCGTGCCGCCAGCCTTCAAGGAAAGCATGGGCTACGCCGAGCAAAACCTCTATGCCCGGTCGATGCAACTGGTCGGGGACAAAGACCCTCGTCACCATGAATTCACCGCCCAACTTCGTGCCTTTGACGCATCCAAGTCGGGCGCGAAACTCGGCATGGCATCACTCATCGCGCTCTGCACGGCTCTCTTGAAGAAGAGTGTTCGCGGCGGCCTCATCATCGTGGGGGAGATTAACCTGGGCGGATCTATCGAGCCTATTCACAACCCCGTAACCATCGCCGAGATCGCAGTTGAAAAAGGTGCCTCGACTCTCTTGATGCCGGTTTCCTGCCGTCGGCAGCTTTTTGACCTATCTGACGATATGGCGACCAAAATCGACATCCAGTTCTATTCCGATACCAGGGATGCCCTCCTGAAGGCTATGGTGGAGTGACGAGTATGAGTGTCCAGAGTGCAGCTATCCAGGTGTTGAAAGAGGCAGGCAAGCCGCTCCATGCCAATGAAATCGCCAAGCTGATCATCGAAGCTGGGCTCTGGAAGTCTGATGGTAAGACACCGGAGGCCACCGTTAGCGCCCGGCTCTACTCCGACATCAAGAGCAATGGGGATAAGTCGTGCTTTGTAAAAGTAGGCCCTCAGACCTTCGCACTTCGGGATTCCACAGAAATAGAGGGTGACACGGCGTCGGTTCTTGCACCTGTCGAAAAGCCCTCAAAACCTCATCCCATCAACGCGGGCTTTTCCTTCATCGATTGTGCTCAGAAGGTGCTTGAGGAGTTCAGCGGCAAAAATCCGATGCACTACAAGGAAATCACCGAGAAGGCGTTGGAAAAAGGATGGTTGGTGACGAGCGGAAAAACGCCGGAAGCCTCTATGTACGCCCAGGTGATCACTGAGATCAAGCGCCAGCAGAAACGCGGTGAGCGGCCCCGTTTCGTTCAGCACGGCCGTGGCTATATCGGCCTGAGCCAATGGATGGGACGCGGTCTGGCATTCCAAATCGAGCAGCATAACCACCAGGTTCGGAAAGCACTGCGTGAGCGCCTGCTCGCTATGAAACCCGGCGAGTTCGAGGAGCTCATCTCGCAGTTGCTGGCGGAGATGGGCTTCGAGATGGTCGAGGTAACCAAACTCAGCGGCGACGGTGGCATCGATGTCCGGGGCACCCTGGTGGTCGGTGACGTAGTCCGCATCAAGATGGCCGTCCAGGTCAAGAAATGGAGGCTCAAGAACAACATCCTGGCCCCGGTGGTTCAGCAGGTGCGCGGCAGCCTCGGAGCGCACGAACAGGGTCTGATCATCACCACCAGCGACTTCAGCGCCGGAGCCATCAAGGAAGCGGCTCAGTCTGACAAGACCCCCATCGCCCTGATGAACGGTGAGCAACTCGTGATGCTGCTGATGGAACACGGCATCGGCGTCCATCGCTCTACACCGGATCTGTTCGAGATCGATGAGGAGTTTGCCGTAAAAGATCTCAACCACGCAAATTGATCAAGGCGGGCGTTCGATATGGCAAAAGTGACCTAGAATAATGCAAATTTTTGTATTATCTGGATCAGCCCCAAATGTTATTTATAGCCTTCTGAACTCAAGTCACTCCAATACCTTATCAAAAGACTGCTTTATCCACTCAATATTTCTATCTTCAGTTAGATCATACAAACTGTATTGTCTGCC
>JACXVB010000051.1 GCA_014763615.1 Sphingobacteriales bacterium
AGTATTGTCAGCCCAAACCCTAAAGGAACTTCGTTTCGCTACGCTCAACTTCGTTCCTTTAGGGTTTAAAGCCTGTTGCACTTATTACTTGAACTTACAACAGATATTTTTTTCAATTAGGAATCATTGCCAAAGAAAAAGGAACTTTTAGTTTTGTGCTGAGCAATGCTGCTAATGTTTATAGGACTTCTGATAGGTGTTCTAAAGCAGGTTTTAATATCAATATAGTAGATTCTGACCGTAATTATTATTTGTACCCTTCGTACAAAGGTGGTCCAATACCAGAAGGTGGAGATTATTATTTTGTGGTTAGATAAGTTATTTTTAGATACACCAACCAGCAAATGTTTAATGCGTTTTCCAAATACTCAATATCCTTAAATCTCGTTCAGCCAAATGTTATCAAAACTCTTCATCAAAGCTCTTTCAGGATTTGGAATTGGAGTAGGTTTATTGGTACTGTAATCAATAGCTACTTGAACCGTTTTGCCTTTAGTTCTTAAAGATAGCGTACCATCTTCTTGCTCGCAAACTAAAGCGTACTCAATATCCCAACTGCTGTTGCCTAATCTGCTAGTTCTAACATAGCCAAATATTTTTTCTTCTAGTAAAATGGGTTTAAGGTAATCTACTTCGGCTTTAGCCACGATAATTCCTGTTTTTTTCCAGTCCCACTTGATGATGTCTCGCCAATAATCAGAGCGAGCTTGTTCAAAATAGGTCAAGTAAACGGCATTATTTGCATGTCCAAACATGTCCATATCTGCAAAGCGAATGGCGATAGGTGTTTTATATCCAAAAGGCTTTAAAAAGTCATTGATTTCCATAATCGGTAATATTGTCATTAAAAAAATCCAAAAAAAGACAATAAGTCATTTAAAATGATGAAAAAATGAATTGGTATTTTCATTGCTTAATTTCAAATGTAAATAAAAACAAAAAAATAATAGGAGGATATAAAAATGACTTTAGTAAAATTTAATGACGGAAAAAAAGTGAATGATTATTCAACTTTTAATGAATTATTTGACTCTTTCTTTAACGATAGCTTTGTCAATGATAAATTAATCAGCAGAGTTCCGGCTGTGAATATTTCTGAAAGTGAAGGACATTATCACATAGAATTAGCCGCTCCAGGTTTAAAGAAAGAAGATTTTAAAATCTCTATTGATAGAGATGTTTTAACCATCTCTACTCAAAAAGAAGAAAAAGAAGAAAACAGAAAAATCAACAGAAAAGAGTACAGCTTTTCTTCTTTCGTAAGATCATTCAATTTACCAGATCTTATCGACCACAGCAATATTGAAGCTACTTACGTAGATGGTATTTTAAAAATTGATATCGCTAAAAAAGAAGAAGCAAAAGTGATGAGTAGAGAAATCGCTGTCAAATAACATCATTTTTAAATTTTTAAGTTTAGCAATCCCGATTCTGTCAAAGAATCGGGATTGCTTTTTTAAAGACTCAGATTATCCAATATTTTCTACCTTTGCAATCATGATTTTAGAAGTATTAGACACCCGCCGCAAAGCTTTAAAAATTAATTTAGATGAGAACATTTATGGTACTTTTGCCGAGATAGGTGCAGGGCAAGAAGTGGCTCGTAATTTTTTTACCGCTGGTGCAGCTTCTGGAACAATTGCCAAAACCATGTCGGCTTATGATATGACCTTTAGTAACGAGATTTATGGCTCTGAAGAATCTGGAAGATATGTTTCTAAATCACGTTTAGAGAAAATGCTGAATCATGAATATGCTCTTTTAGGAGAGCGTTTATCAGGCGAAGCCTATAAAAGCCGTACTTTCTTTTCTTTTGCAGATACCGTAACCACTTTAAATTATAATAAATCCAACGATCCACATGGTTGGTTGGGTATTAAATTTCAATTAACTCCAGAAGGTCCGGCTAATGAAATCATATTTCACGTTCGTTTATTAGATAGTGATGCTTCTCTGCAGCAAAATGTATTGGGAATACTTGGCGTAAATTTGGTTTTTGCGGCATTCTATTATCATCATGATCCTAAAAGGATGATAGAATCTTTAGCAGATAATTTAAGTGTGGGCTCGGTTGAGATTGATTTAATTTCTGTAAAAGGTTCAGCCTTTAAAGATACAGACGAAATACTAGTGAATCTTTATCTGATTCAGAAAGGGTTTTCTAGTGCTGGAATATTTGTACCTAAGGAAGGTGTTATGCAGGCTAAAGATTTATTGTACAAGAAACATGTGATGATTTTGCGTACACGCTTTAACCAAAAAGTAAAGCCAGATTTTGCTCGTTTTAATCATGTGGTAACGCAATACAAAGCTTACCTACAAATTCATGATAATGAATTGATTACCTTGGCAGAATTGACTTTAAATAATCTGATGTCTAAGGCAGAAGATGATGATGAATTACTGCAAAGGATAGCAAAAAGAGCAAGAGAAATTACAGAAATGGGGCATTCAGTAATTATTTCTAACTTTAATCGTCATAACAAACTGGCCAAATATCTTTCTAAGTGTAAACCTAAAAGTGTAGGCATCACTACCAACATCGCAAATCTAAAACACATCTTTTTATCAGAGAATTATGGCGCAAACTATACCAATGAATTATTGGCTTACATTAGTGATTTGTTTAGTGGAAATGTAAAATTATTGGCTTATCCTTTCCGAGACATCAAGAATAAAAACGTGATAAGTACCAAAAACCTAGAGGTTTCTCCAGAAGCAAAACCACTATTTGATTTCTTGATTCAGAATAAATATATTTTAGATATTGAGGATATTCATGATTTAAGCTAATCAATTTCTCATATTAATGTATTGCAAAGGCTGACCAAAATCATCAGAGCGGCAAAGACTAATCACCGCTTGTAAATCATCAATCTTTTTGCCTTGCACTCTTAATTGATCATCCATCATACTGGCTTGCACTTTTAAGCCAGAATCTTTAATCTTCTTCACAATCTTTTTAGCCGTTTGCTGGTCTATCCCTTCTTTAATCAGAATGTCTTTTCTAATCATGTTGCCGGTAACGCTGTAAAAAGGCTTTTCTAAGTCTATGGCTTTAGGGTCGAGGTGTTGTTTCACAAAACGAGAAATCATAGCATCAATAATCGCTTTTAAGCGCATATCATTTTCTGTAATTACGGTAACGGTATTGTTCTTCTTATCTAGCTCGATAGAACTTTTAGAATCATGAAAATCATAACGATTCAAAATCTCTTTTTTGGCGTTGTTAATCGCATTATCTAAAGTTTGTGCATCTATTTTACTTACAATATCAAATGTTGGCATAATGATAATATTATTTGAAGTTTCGAGAAAATTAAGATAGCTTTAAAAGAATTAAAAAGAAAACCCATAGCCATGAAAAATTCAAAAGCTAAAACTATAAAAAAAGAAGGGAAGAAAAAGCTAAAGGATGATTTAGCGATAGATTTAACTTCAAAAATCAAAGAATTTGTTAAAAGTTTAGGTCATGATGCGGATGATATTGGTACTGAAATTAAAAAGGTGAGTAAATTATTAGCCAAGAAACTAGCATCAAAACTTAAAAAAGTAAAAAAATCAGGTTCAGAAAAGTTAAAAGCTACTAAAAGCGATGCCACAAAGGCGAGCAAAACCACTAAAAAAGAAGTAGCCAAGGTGGGAAAAGTCATGAGTAAATCAGTAAAAAAAATAGGTACTCAGGTTAAAGAGAGTAGTAAAGTTATTGCCGAAGATATAAAACCTGTGCTGAAGCAAGTGAGTAGTATTAAAACAGTAGGAGCTAAGTTAATTTCTCCGGCAACTACAGAGGTAAAAAATGTAGATCCTAAAAAGGCTGCCGTAAAACCAGTAGCTAAACCCGCTGCCGCCAAAACTACAGTTACTAAAACCAATACCGTTAATCCAAAACCAGTGGCTAGTAAAGCTACAGCAAAACCTTCTTCAACAAGAGCAAGGAAGAAGCCGGTTAAAAAATTGGATAAGGAATAATGAAGATTAAATAGTTGGTGATTAATCTTAACTTAATATTTAATTAACAAAATATTTTGCAGTTTTGAATCCCGAGAGTTTCCTTTCGGGATTTTCTTTTTTAGTAATGACGCAAGAAAAACCTCCTTTAATCAATAGAGAAATTAGTTGGCTTTATTTTAATGATAGGGTTTTGCAAGAAGCTGCTGATAAATCAGTTCCGCTGATAGAGCGAATACGCTTTTTGGCCATTTTCTCTTCCAATTTAGATGAATTTTATCGGGTAAGAGTAGCTACACTCAATCGTTTAGCAACTTTGATTGATAAAGTAAAAGAAGAGTTTGGTTATAACCCAAAGAAAATCCTCAATCAAATCAAAAATATCGTTGTAAAACAAGAGAAAAAGTTTAATGCACTTTATGAGGAAATCATCAAAGAATTGGCAGACAATAAAATCTTTATATTGAATGAGCTTCAACTCAATGTAAGCAGAGGGCAATTTGTAAAGAAATATTTTAGAGAGCGGATTCTTTCTACCATTGTCCCGATTATTATTGATGAGCAAAAGCCTTTTCCTGAGCTAAGGGATAGAGTGATTTATTTTTTGGTAAAACTGACTAAAAAAGGAACAAAGAAAGAGAAAGTTAAATATGCTTTAATAGAAATTCCTGAAAGTCTTGATCGTTTTTTGGTACTCCCAGAAACCAATAATCTAAAATTTATCATTTTATTAGACGATATTATTCGCTATTGTTTGGATGAGATTTTCTTTGTTTTTGATTATGATGCCATCGAAGCTTATTCTATCCAAGTAACCAGAGATGCAGAATTAGATCTAGATAAAAATGTGAGTGAGCGTTTTATAGAGGCCTTATCAAAAAGCTTGCAAAAGCGTAAAAAAGGTAAACCTATGCGTTTGCTGTATGATACTTCGATGTCTTTAGATATGCTGAATATTGTAGTTGTTAAGTTAGGATTACATTCAGAAAGCTTAATTCCTGGAAACCGTTACCATAACTTTAAAGATTTTATTGATTTTCCAAATGTGGGAGAGGAATACTTAGAGTATAAAAAAATCAATCCGCTACCCGTAAAAGATCTCAGTATTTATAAAGGGATGTTTGAGCTCATTAAACAGCGAGATTATTTAGTGAATTTACCTTATCAATCTTTTGATTACATCATCCATTTTCTACGTGAAGCAGCAATAGATCCTCGGGTAATCAGTATTCACATCACCTTATATCGTTTAGCGGAGAACTCTAGAATCATCAATGCTTTAATTAACGCGGCTAGAAACGGTAAAAAGGTTTCTTGTTTGGTGGAGTTAAAAGCCAGATTTGATGAGCAAGCTAATATTTTTTGGACAAACCGATTAGAAGAGGAAGGAATTAAGGTAAATTATGGCATTACAGGTTATAAAGTACATACCAAAATTTGTATGGTAACCCGCTTAGAAAAGGGTAAAATAACTCATTATGCCAATTTATCAACAGGAAACTATAACGAAAAAACAGCTAAAATTTATTGCGACCATAGTTTATTTACCTCAGATCCGAGAATTACTTTAGAGTTGAACAAGTTATTCGAAAACATCGATAAAAAAACCATTTCTAAGGGCTATCAAAATCTAATTGTCTCTCCTTTAGAAACCCGGAAGAAACTTTTTGGATTTATAGATCGTGAAATTAAAGCGGCAAAATCAGGTAAAAAGGCTTACCTCATTTTAAAGATGAATTCCTTGGCTGATGAACAAACCATCGTTAAATTATATGAAGCCAGTAGGGCAGGGGTAATCATCAAATTAATTATCAGAGGAATGTGCTGTTTAGTACCCGGCCGGGAAGGATTTAGCGAAAATATAGAGGTGATTTCTATTGTAGATAAATTTCTTGAACATGCCAGAGTTTGGATTTTCGCGAATGAGGGAAATGAAGAAGTATATTTGCTTTCCGCAGATTTAATGACTCGTAATTTAGACCATCGGGTGGAGGTGGGTTTCCCAGTCTTTGATCCAGAACTAAAAGAGGAAATCAGAGATATGATTGATATCCAGTTGATGGATAATACCAAAGCCCGAGAAATTAATGCCCTGAACAACAATAAATACCGGAAAACCAAGATCAAAATACCTTACAGAACGCAGATAGATACTTACAATTATTTAAAACATAAAAATTAGAAATTTTGAGATACGCAGCTATTGATATTGGTTCTAACGCAGTGCGATTGCTCATTGCAGACATTATTGAAAATGAAGGTATTTACTCTTTCAAGAAAAATACTTTGATCAGAGTTCCGCTTCGTTTAGGAGATAATGCCTTCTTAGATCATCGCATTTCACCTCGTAAATCCGTGGATTTGGTGAAAACCATGTTGGCTTTTCGCAATTTAATGGATGTTTATAGGGTTTCAGATTATATGGCTTGTGCCACTTCTGCACTAAGAGAAGCTGAAAACGGACCTGATTTAGTGCAAACCATTAAAGAGGAAGCAAATATCGAACTTGAAATCATCGCCGGACAAAAAGAAGCAAACATCATATACTCAAGTCATATAGAGCAAACTTTAGATCGTAAAAAGAACTTTTTGTACATAGATGTTGGCGGAGGTAGCACAGAATTATCTGTTTTTGTACACGGAGAAATGGTGGCCTCTCGTTCTTTTGATTTAGGAACCATTCGTATTTTGGATAATCAAGATAAAGACGAAACTTGGGAAAGCCTAAAAAATTGGTTGAAGGAGAATGGGAAAGCCTATAAAAATCTTTCGGGGATTGGCACCGGAGGTAATATCAATAAACTCTTTAAACTTTCACAAGAGAAAGAAGGAAATCCTTTGAGCTATGCTAAATTAAAATCATTGTACACCTACCTCAATTCCTTTTCTTTAAAAGATCGCATCAATATTTTGGGCTTAAATCAAGATAGAGCGGATGTAATTATTCCAGCGTCCGAAATTTTCTTAAATATTATGAAATGGGCAGGGATTAAAAATGTTTATGTGCCTAAGGTTGGCTTGGTGGATGGCATCATTCAAATGTTGATAGAAAAGAATTTAGAAGGAAAAATGGAAGCATAAATTTAATCCAAAATTTATCAAGAAAGTAAGGGATAGATAATATGATGAATAAATATGATCTTTTTTATATTTTATCCGAAGTTAAATATAGGATTGCTTAATCCTGAAATTAGTTATAGCATTTTACCTAATTTACGGGCATCATTCGGAGTAGCGAAAAGACTATCTTTTCAGATGAAAAACAAAAATACTTTTTTAGCTCAGGGCTGATATACCATAAAAAAGCGAAAACGCTATTTTATATCCGTTCAAGTTCATATAGTGAAAGCCTATCGAACATAAAAATCTTTAAAATAAAGGCTTAATTTCACGGTATGATTCTTATTACTATTATTTTTTCTAAAAATTAGAGTGAGCAAGCACAAACAACTCGGCTTCATCGCTTCTAATTTTTCGTTTTTAAATCCCATTTTTGAGGAATGAATTCAGCAGAAATAGACGCAGTCATTATCGGTGGTGGGGCTTGTGGCTTAATGTGCGCCGTACAAGCCGGATTTTTAGGAAAACGTACGCTCATTCTTGAAAAAAATTCTCAGATAGGGGCTAAAATCTTGATTTCTGGTGGTGGAAGATGCAATTTTACCAATCTCTACACTTCACCTCAAAATTTCCTTTCCGAAAATGAACATTTCTGCAAATCGGCTTTATCTCAATGGACCGTTGAAGATTCTATTTCCTTCTTCGAAAGTTATGGCATTAGTGGGCAAGAAAAAACCTTAGGACAGCTATTTCCTACTTCCAACAAAGCCAAAGACATAGTTCGGGTATTTCAGGATTTATGCGAACAGCTCGACCAAGAAATCGTTCTAAATGCAGATGTTAAACAGGTACAACAACAGGAGGGAGGTTTTCTCATCTGCTTTGAACAACAGGGGAAAATACATCAAATCTATGCTCCTAAAGTGGTCATGGCGAGCGGCGGATTACCGATTGCCAAAATGGGTGCCTCGGATTTCGCCCTAAAAAGCGCCAAGCAATTCGGTTTAAGGGTTACGCCAACCGCTCCGGCTTTGGTACCTTTAACCATTACCGGAAAAGAGGAGGCCTTTTATGCAGGCCTATCGGGCAACTCCTTATTTGCTAGGGTGAGTACAACAGCAATCAGTTTTGAAGAAAATATCCTTTTTACTCATTGGGGTTTGAGTGGCCCTGCCATCTTACAAATCTCTTCTTATTGGCGACCAGGAATGTTCATTCATTTGGATTTATTGCCTCATCAAAACATCTTAGACTTAATAGAAGCGGAACGTAGCCAAAATGGCAAGAAACTTCTGAGCACTTTCCTGACACAATTTTATACTAAAAAACTGGTAGAGGCCCTCGGGGTTTTTCTGCCTATCTCCAAAAATCTGGCTTCTTTAAGCAAATCGGAATTGCAAAGTTTAGATCAATGGATACATCATTTTAAAGTGAAGCCTGCTGGCGATAAGGGCTATGATAAGGCTGAAGTAATGCGAGGAGGTGTGGCTACGGATGAACTTTCCTCTAAAACCTTAGTGGCCAAAAAAGTACCCGGACTTTTTTTTGGTGGCGAATGCGTGGATGTCACTGGCTGGCTTGGTGGTTATAATTTCCAATGGGCTTGGGCTTGTGGCTATGTGATTGCGCAGCAGTTGTAACGCGGCTTTTCACTTCACCAAAGCTTACAACCAAGCTTGATAATTCCTGATTCATTTTTTGAATGTCAATATTCAAAGCTTGGGGACATAAAACAGGAGTTAATCAACACTCGGATATTTGAAATCTTTAAGAGTTTTAAATTTGTGAATTGATTTTAAAACAGTAGCTTAATTTTTTATAAATCTATTATTAAGGATAATTATTGAGCCAATGGATAAGATTCTTGATACTTATTTTTATAAAAATAAATTAAATAAATAGCCTGAAAGGAGAATGAATAATGTAACCACTCCGAAATAGATGGCAATCAATTTATAGTCATTAATTTTTTAAGTAAAGTAGCTTCTGGAATGGATAGTCCAACGGTAGCCATCATAAAGAATCGAACATGAGCTAAAGATTAACATGAACCTGAACAACAAGAATTGCTTCTTTCAATCACGGATGTATCCCCTATGGTTGGAAAACCTTTTTGCACCCAACGGGCAATACCATGTTTCATATTCATCACCTTTGCATAGCCATGATTTACTAAAAAGCCTGCTGCTCGTAAGCTTTTATTCGAATCGTTTGATACAATCACAATAGCTTGATCTTTAATGATTTCGTTGAAACGTTCTTCAAATTCACTGAGTGGAATATTAATGATATTGGGTACATCATAGGCTAATTCTGCCACTTCATCTTTTTCACGAACATCAACTAACAATGCTCCTTTTTTCACCCACACCTGAGTAGCGGTAGGGCAAATTTCTTTGACTAAAGTTTGATTTTCCATTTTTTATTTTTTTAATAGTTCAATA
>JACXVB010000052.1 GCA_014763615.1 Sphingobacteriales bacterium
GACTAGCCAAGTCCCGGCAATGAGGGACGGAAAGGAAAAAGCGTAAAGGCAAAAGGCTTCGACTTTCCCAATAAAAATCAGGTCTGGCGCACAGGGTGACGTGGTAAATGGAAGGATGTCAAGAGTGAAAGGGAGTGAAACGCACCACGGAGATCATTACGTTGTTCACACTCCTCCTGATGACGGCGAAAGTGAAAAGAAATGATGAGAAAACTAATCAGCATCCTTTCTAAAAACACCAGCTATTCAATCCCTTCTAAAACGCTATCCCAAAGTGCGATACGCAATTCTAAAGCTTTCTTTGCGGCTTCGGTGGCTTCTTGCCAATGGGTTTCGCTTTGGCAGAGGTTTTCGGTCATCTGATAAGCCAAATGCGAGTGAAGATCGCCATCTACTTCAATATGTCGCTCTAAATAATATTTAAAGGTGGAGAGCTGTTGTGGAAACTTGCTCTCCAAATCGTTCACTATCGCTAAAAACATATCAGGAATTAAATCCTCCCGACCGTAAGTAAACACCGCAGCCAACACATGCACCTTATTTTCTGCCACAATAGAAAATGTGAAGTTTAAAAAATCTTTAACCGCAGGAGCTACTTCTATATTTTGGATGGCTTCTTTGATGGGTAAACCTTGATCTAAGTAATCAAAAAGAGAATTTAATACACTGGTGTCTGCTCCAGCTTGTTGCATGGCTTTAAGATAGAGCTGAAAATGACTGGTTCTATTTCCATCTTCGTCCACATCAGATTCTTCTCCTAAAACAATTTCATTGATGAGGTAACTGGTATTGGCGTCAGCTACCGGTCGCCAAGGCAAATCAACACAAGTGAGGTTTCTTTGCAGGGCTTTTAACAGCGACATGAAATCCCAAACGGCAAACACATGGATACTCATAAACTGGCGAATATCCGCTAAATGATTAATTTTAGCATACAGCGGATGAGCAACTAATTGTGAACGAACAGCTTGTAATTGCTCTTTTAAAATTTCGGATGGCGAGGCTACTAACATGTTTTGAGAAACGTTAAAAGATGAGATTTGGTTTTGCGTTTTGGAAGATTTAATGGAATAGAAATCTCCTATTTTTTTAAATCATCCTGAAAATCAAATACTAATCTGTAAAATCCCTTGTCTCTGTTTTGTTTTAAAAATTAGGTGATGATAATCCTCTAGAACTTATCATTTTAATTTCTGTGAATGGTAGGTATAAGCATCAGACAAAATGGGATGAATCAGCATCTGCTTTTAGGAGATACAGCGTGATGAATAGCCTCTCAGGATTTTATAGATGGAACGCATCCAATAAATGCAGGTCACAAAATTGTAGCGAATAAATGAATGCTTGTCATTAAATCGTTCTTATCATTGTAAGGAGAGTGGCGGTTTTAACTCTTGCTAAGTGAAAATTCTTTTTTTAAGATGCTGATGTCGAAAAAATCTAATATCAAAATGAAAAAAATATTTATGCTGTCTTGCTGTTTAGTGAGTTTGAGTTTTACGGCCTGTAAGACTAATCATTCTTCCGCAGCTACTCTAGCAGAGCCACCTACAAAGTCATTACCTGCTCATTTTGCTAAAGGTGCCGATATTAGTTGGATTACCGAGCAGGAAGCATCAAACATCCAATTTTATAATAGTGCAGGTACGCAAGAAGACATCTTTGCCATCTTAAAAGAAGAAGGGATGAACACCATTAGATTAAGAGTATGGGTAAACCCGAGCGATGGCTGGTGTAACAAAGCCGATGTTTTAAGCAAAGCCATAAGAGCAAAAGCGGCAGGTATGCGTATCCTCATAGATTTTCATTATTCTGATTCTTGGGCCGATCCGGGGAAACAATATCCTCCGGCAGCTTGGGCAAATGATGATATCAATACCTTAAAAACGGAGGTGTTTAACCATACGGTAGAGGTGTTGAGCACTTTAAAAAACAATGGCATTATACCAGAATGGGTGCAGGTGGGTAATGAAACCAATGATGGGATGCTTTGGCCTTTAGGAAAAGCTTCTACCCACATGGCTAACTTTGCGGCTTTAGTGCAAAGCGGCTATCAAGCAGTAAAATCTGTGGATAATAACATCAAGGTGATTGTACATATTTCTAATGCTTACGATAACAATTTATTCAGATGGATATTTGATGGATTAAAAGCCAACAATACTGCTTATGATGTGATTGGGATGTCTTTATATCCATCTTACAACAATTGGCAGAGCTATAATAGCCAGGCATTAGCCAATATGAATGATCTAGTGAGCAGGTACGGTAAAGAAGTGATGATTGTGGAAGCAGGGATGCCTGCCAATGATCCGGCTACTTGCAAAAGCTTTTTAACTGATTTAATTTCAAAAGTGGCTTCAGTTGCTAATGGAAAAGGTTTGGGCGTTTTATATTGGGAACCACAAGCCTACAATGGTTGGAAAAATTATGGGCTAGGTGCTTTTGATAACAGTGGAAAACCGACCATCGCTTTAGATGCTTTTAAATAATTTTTGATATTTGTGTTTATGTACCGATTATACCGAATTCCCTTAATTTTTGCTTTTTTTTTCTTTTCTACTGTTACGTTTGCGCAAAGTAGAAAACACATTCTTTTAGACCGCGATTGGACTTTCCACTTAGGCAATGCCAGCGACCCTGCCAAAGACTTTAACTATGGCATTGCTAACTTATTCTCTAAATCTGGCAAAGCCGAGGGAACGGCTATTGATCCCAAGTTTAAAGATGTGGATTGGCAAAAGATTGATCTTCCGCATGATTGGGCGGTGACCTTACCTTTCGTGAATTCGCCAAATTTCGATGTCATGTCTCACGGTTATAAACCTGTTGGAGCTTTGTTCCCGGAAACGAGTATCGGTTGGTATAGGAAGCGTTTCAGTGTAAATAAAGCCGATTCTGGCCAGCGTTTCCAAATTCAGTTTGATGGGATTTACCGAGATGCCATGATTTGGATCAATGGTTTTTATGTGGGGAATAACAAAAGCGGCTATGTGGGCAATGCTTATGATGTGACTGATTATATCAATGATCATCAGCCTAATGTTTTGGTGGTAAGGGTAGATGCCACGCAATACGAAGGTTGGTTTTACGAAGGATCTGGAATTTATCGCCATGTATGGCTTAACGAATATCAAAACACCCATTTGGTAAAAGATGGCGTGTTTGTTCATGCGGCAGTCAATCCGCAACAAGCTACCATAACGGTGGAGGCAGAAGTAGAAAATCAAAACTTATCGGCAACTCAATGTTCGGTCATCAGTTATTTAAAAGATAGAAATGGCAAAATATTAGGGCAAAGTAAAGAAGAACCCCTTCGTTTAAACGTGAATCAGGTACAGAAGGTAGTAGCAACTATCAGTTTAAAAAATCCAAGGTTATGGTCTTTGGATGATCCTTACCTCTACAAAGTTGAAACGGTAGTTAAAGCCAATGGCAAAGAGATTGACCGTGAAGAGAACCGTTTAGGCATCCGTACTTTACGTTTTGATGCCAACGAAGGCTTTTTCCTCAACGGGAAGCACATCAAAATACAAGGAACCAATAACCATCAAGACCATGCAGGAGTGGGAAGTGCATTACCTGATTACCTGCAATACTATCGCATCCGATTGTTAAAAGATATGGGCGCTAATGCTTATCGTACCAGTCATAATGCGCCTACGCCAGAGTTATTAGCCGCTTGTGATAGTTTAGGGATGTTGGTATTGGATGAGCAACGTTTGTTGAATAGCAATCCAGAATACATTGATCAGTTCACTAGATTGATTCGCAGAGATCGTAATCATCCTTCCGTGTTTTTATGGTCTATCGGGAATGAGGAAGGTTATATCCAAGGAAATTCAATTGGTAAAAGATTGGCGCAAACCCTCATCGCTAAACAAAAAGAATTAGACCCGACGAGAGCTTGCACCTACGCAGCAGATATGGCTAATGTTTATCAGGGTATAAATCAAGTGATCCCTGTTAGAGGATTCAATTATCGTCAGTTTGCCGTAGCAGATTATCATCAAGACCATCCCAATCAGCCAATTATCGGTACAGAAATGGGTTCTACGGTAACTACGCGTGGGATTTACGAGAAAGATACGGTGAACGCTTATGTGCCAGATCAAGATATTACCGCACCCTGGTGGGCGAGTAAAGCAGAAACTTGGTGGAAGTTGGCGGCTGTAAATCCTTATTGGATAGGAGGTTTTGTGTGGACTGGCTTCGACTATCGCGGAGAGCCGACGCCTTATCAATGGCCAAATATTAATTCTCATTTTGGGATGATGGATGTCTGCGGTTTTCCGAAGAACATTTATTACTATTACCAATCTTGGTGGACCGATAAAGACGTTTTGCATATTTCTCCGCATTGGAACTGGCCGGGAAAAGAAGGCCAGCCGATTGAAGTTTGGGTGAACAGCAATGCAGATAATGTGGAGCTTTTCTTAAACGGAAAGAGCTTGGGTAAAAAGGAGATGCCGAGAAATTCGCACCTCAATTGGAGGGTAAACTATGAGCCCGGAACCTTATCGGCGATAGCCTATAAAAAAGGAAGAAAACTAGAAGCTAAAGTAGAAACCACAGGTGCACCTGTAGAAGTAGTGGTAACACCGTATAAAACCACGATGCTGGCTGATGGCAAAGATGTTTCTATCCTCAATATTTCGGCAATAGACAAAGAGGGTAGGGAAGTACCAACAGCCAACAACCTGATTACCTTTAAGGTAAGTGGCGATGCGAAAATTATTGGTGTGGGCAATGGCGACCCAAGTGCTCATGAACCCGATCAGTTTAAAGATGGTGAAGTTTGGCAAAGACATTTATTTAATGGAAAAGCACAAGTGATTTTGCAAGCCGGAACTCTTATTGATAAAATTAAGTTTGAAGCCAGTTCTGAAGGTTTATATCCCGGAAGTACAGATATTTTTAGCATTCAACCGGGTAAACCGCATCAAGTGACGAAGAAGGTGAAAAGTGAGGCTGCTATTCTTCATCCTGCTAAAGCTTTAGGTGCGGATATTTCTTTTCTGCCACAGTTAGAAGATCAGGGCGTTCATTTTTCAGATAAGGGTGTGCAGAAAGATGCCATCGAGATATTAAAAGATCATGGTGTAAATTATGTGCGCTTAAGAATCTTTCATCATCCAGAAAATCCGAAAGGCTACGCTCCGGGTAAAGGCTATTGCGATTTAGCTCACACCTTAGCGATGGCTAAAAGGGTGAAAGCTGCAGGAATGAAGTTTTTATTAGATTTCCATTACAGTGATTACTGGGCCGACCCGGGTAAACAGTTTAAACCTCAAGCTTGGGAAGCTTTGTCTTTTCCGCTCTTAACTGATTCGTTAAGAAATTACACCGCCTATGTGATGCGTAGGCTTAAAAAAGCTGGAGTAGCACCAGATATGGTACAAGTGGGTAATGAGATTAACCATGGGATGGTGTGGCCTGAAGGAGAGATTGGACATTTAGATAGCTTGGCTCAACTGCTTCAAGCCGGGATTGATGGCGTTAAAGAAGTGAATCCAAAAACACCTATTATGTTGCATGTGGCTTTAGGTGGGCAGCAAGATGAAGCCAATTTCTTTTATGATAATATGATCGAGCGTGGTGTTCAGTTTGATGTGATTGGACTTTCTTACTATCCAAAATGGCATGGCACCTTAGATGATTTAAGAGATAACCTCATCAACATGTCGCATAAATATCCGCAAGATTTGGTGGTGGTAGAATATTCGGCTCATAAAAAAGAGGTGAATGATATCGTCTTTAACCTGCCGAATGGAAAGGGAAAAGGTACTTTTATTTGGGAGCCCCTCAATACTTGGTCGCAAGTTATTGATCAGGATGGAAAAGCGAACGAAAAGATTAAAGTTTATGATGCTTTGGCGAAGGAGTATTTGAAATAATTTCTAATGTGATTTCATAGTATTCATAAAAAAAGCTTATCCAAAAAAGATAAGCTTTTTTTATGAAGGATGTTTTATGCAGACTACTTGCCAATCTTAAGCAGCTCAATATCAAAAATTAAAGTACTGTAAGGCGGAATATCTTGGCCAGCACCTCTTTCTCCGTAACCCAATTGATAAGGAATATAGAAGCGATATTTGGCACCAATGGGCATTAATTGAACACCTTCTGTCCAGCCCGGAATCACATTGTTTAACTCGATGGTTAAAGGTTCATTTCTGTCGTAAGAGCTATCAAATTGCTTTCCATCAATTAAAGTTCCTTTATAATGTACCGTTACTCTGTCATTAGCTGTTGGTTTTGGTCCATTTCCTGGATTTAAAATCTCGTATTGTAAACCACTTGGTAGGGTAACTACGTTGGGTTTTTTCTTGTTTTCCTCTAAGAATTTTTGGTTTTGAGTTTGTATAGCTGAGAATTGCTCACTATGTGCTTTTTGTAAAAAAGCACTGATACACTCACCACTTTTTGCATCACTAATTACAGGAGTTTTACCAGCAAATACATCTTCCATCGCTTTGCTTAACATTTGATAGTTTAATTCTTTTACTCCGTCGGATTTCAATCCCATGGCTATTTTTAGTCCGAAAGAATAACTTGCAGAATCTAAGCTAGTCATTGCAGGAGGTGTTTTAGTAGCAACGTGTGCCACTGGTTTTTTACTGCTTTGCGCAAAGCCAGCAAAAGAGCAGGCAACGAGGCAAAGGCTCAACATGGTTTTCTGAATCATATTTTTTTAATAATCGCGATGAAGATAAAAATATTCAAGAAATAGCTAAGTATATCATCCTTATAAATATTTTATTTTCTACTCTAAGTCTTAGCTAAATATTTTAGCTTTGGATATGGATCAAAAGCTTTACGCGATTGTAGATATAGAAACTACGGGTGGTCATGCTAATGCGCATGGACTTACAGAAATCGCTATTTTTATCCATGATGGGGAGCAGATTATCGATCAATATCAAACGCTAATCAATCCTTTTCAAGAGATTCCTATTTTTATTCAAAGCTTAACAGGCATTAGTGCTGAAATGGTAGCTCAAGCTCCAGCTTTTGAGGATGTAGCCCCTCAGATTTTTGCGCTCTTAGATCAAAAGATATTTGTGGCTCATAATGTCAATTTTGATTATTCTTTTGTTCATCATCATTTAAAAAAGGCAGGCTATCATTTGCAAAGTAAAAAACTTTGTACGGTGAGGTTGGCTCGTAAAATATTCCCGGGATTACCTTCTTACAGTTTAGGTAAATTGAGCAGAAGTTTAGGAATTGATACGCCAAACCGACATCGGGCTGTGGGTGATGCTTTCGCAACCACCACCTTATTTAAAATGATGTTGGATGCTGATGAGCATGATTACATGGGGGAGGCTTTAAAAGTTAAAACGAAGGAACAAGCTTTACCACCATTTATCAATAGAGCGGATATTGAGCAGATTCCGAGGCAGCCAGGGGTTTATTATTTTAAAGACAAAAAAGGTAAGATTATTTATGTAGGGAAGGCTAAAAACCTTTACAAACGTATCATCAGTCATTTTGCAAATAATAGTCCGCATCGTAAAAAGCAATCATTTTTAAGAGAAATTCGGAAGATTTCTCATCAGGTATGTGGTACCGAGCTACAGGCTTTAATTTTAGAGAATATAGAAATTAAACGTTTATGGCCCGAGCAAAATAGCGCATCAAAATCTCCTGAAATTCGTTTTGGTTTATATGTTTATGAAGACCAAACAGGTTATTTAAGATTAGGTGTGGGAAAAAAAACTAAACATGTGAAACCTGTTTACCTTTTTGATTCTTTGAGTAGTGGGTTTATTCATCTAAAATCCCTTTGCGAACAGTTTAATTTATGCTTCAAACTGAGTGGCTTGCAAAAAACGGCGCATCATTGTACAGGAGTGGAGGAGGGAATCTGTTTTGGTGCTTGTGAGAAAAATGAAGATGCCACAAGTTATAACCTCAGGGTAAAGCAACTATTGAGCGAGTTAACAGCCGATTTACCATCCTATTTAATTGTTGACCAAGGAAGAAATAAACTCGAAAAGAGCGGTATATTAGTTTATAAAGGGAGTTTTTACGGAATGGGATACTTTAAAGAAGAACATATACCCAACAATGTGGCTTTAGCCAAAGCTTTATTCACACCTTATCCAACCTATCCATATATTGAGCGATTAGTAGCTGAGTACGCCACTCAGTTCCCGGCTAAAAAAGTGTGGTTAACAGAATAACTGTCCATTACAATAGACAGGGTAATATTAAATGTAAAAGCTAAAGTGCCTTAATGCTAAATAAAACTGAATATTAGATGATTGGCTTGATTTTTTACTATATTGAACCAAATATTCATTAAATTTTAAAATCATGAAAAAAATAACTTACTTTCTTTTGGCTACCCTTCTATTAATAGGAAGTGTAAATGTAGCTAAAGCTGATGATGGTAAAGCGCAAAAGGCTTTAACTACCGAGCAGCAAATAAGATTAGAACAAATCACAAAAAGAGTAGAGGAAATCAAGCAAATGGAAAAATCTAATTTGAGTGGTGAACAGAAAAAAGAATTAAGGCAAGAATTAAAGCAAATGAAGAAAGAGACAAGAGCCATAGCAAATGGTGGTATTTATCTTTCTGTAACTGCTTTACTTGTCATCATTATCATTCTTTTGATTTTATAGTATTTAAGATTTTTTTAAAAAGGTTTTTTTTGTTCATTAATCTTCATTAACATCAATAATTTACCTTGAAAAACTGCTAATATTTATTCTTTCTGATTGGAGGATTGTTTATAAATTTTATATTTGTGTGACATTCAATAAAAAAATACAGAAAACTTTCTGTTGTGGTTTTTTATAATTCGTAAGTTCAAGTAATAAATGCAACTCAATAAAAAACGAAGAGGAGAAATAAACTCCCCTAAGTTTTATGCAAATTGAGACTGCAATGAAACAACT
>JACXVB010000018.1 GCA_014763615.1 Sphingobacteriales bacterium
AGTTGTTTCATTGCAGTCTCAATTTGCATAAAACTTAGGGGAGTTTATTTCTCCTCTTCGTTTTTTATTGAGTTGCATTTATTACTTGAACTTACGAATGATTAAAACAAGAATTCCATTTTACATATTGTATGCTTTACACTATATTTGCGCCACAAGGATTAGATATGGAAAAGATAAGTACTCCTATTAACTATTTACCCATCATTTTGCAACTGCTTGTAGCCCTTGGTTTTGTGGGTTTAACCATGGTGATTACACATCTCATTGGTCCCAAAAGAAAAACTACAGACGTTAAATTGACTTCTTTTGAATCTGGTATCGAGGTGATTGGAAACGCTCGTCAGCCTTTCTCTATTAAATATTTTGTCGTAGCCATTGTGTTTGTGCTTTTTGATGTAGAGGTGATTTTCATGTATCCTTGGGCGGTAAACTTTAGAGAATTTGGCTTAAATGGTTTGATAGAGATGTTCATCTTTATGGGAACTTTATTACTAGGTTTTATTTATGTGGTAAAAAAGAAAGCTTTGGATTGGGACTAGTGAGCTAAGAATTATTATAAATAGCAATTAACAACGCTAAATGGTGATAAACTTAATAAATTTGAGGCTTTCTGAAATATCACCGAGCCTTTTTAGTTTTCATTAAAAGATGCTTTAATATGAGTGAAATAAATATAGCAGAAGCTCCGGCTGGTGTAGAAGGAGCTGGTTTTTTTGCCACTTCTTTAGATAAAGTGATTGGGATGGCAAGAGCTAATTCTCTTTGGCCATTGCCATTTGCCACTTCTTGTTGTGGGATAGAGTTTATGGCTACCATGGGCTCTCATTATGATTTTGCCCGTTTTGGTTCAGAACGTCCTTCGTTTTCACCTCGTCAGGCAGATTTATTGATGGTAATGGGTACCATTGCTAAAAAAATGTCGCCTGTTTTAAAGCAGGTGTATATCCAAATGGCCGAGCCACGTTGGGTAATTGCTGTTGGCGCTTGCGCATCAAGTGGAGGTATTTTTGATACCTATTCTGTTTTACAAGGTATTGATGAAATTATTCCGGTGGATGTTTATGTACCGGGTTGCCCTCCTAGACCAGAAGCTATCATCAATGGTTTTAATAAAATTCAGGATTTAGTGAGAAGCGAATCTTTAAGAAGAAGAGATTCTCCTGAATACACAAAATTATTAGCAAAATACGGAATCCAGTAATGGCTAAGATATCAAATGAACAGGTTATAGCACAATTGAACGCCAAATTTGGTGATCAAATCACTACACCTACAGCGCCTTTTGGCTTGCTGAGTTTTGAAGTTGCTGTAGATCATATCACAGAAGTATTAACCTACCTCAAAAGTGACGAAACCTTAAACTTCAATTTCTTAACTGATATTACAGCAGTTCATTATCCTGAGCAAGAAAAAAGAGAGTTAGCGGTAGTTTATCATTTACACAGTTTAACCAATAATGTGCGGGTAAGAATTAAGGTTTTCATCCCAGTGGACAATCCTAAAATTCCGAGTGCAACCCCGCTATGGAATGGTGCTAATTGGATGGAGCGTGAAACCTTTGATTTCTTCGGCATTCAGTTTACAGGTCATCCTGATTTAAGAAGAATCTTAAACGTAGATGATATGACGGTTTTTCCGATGCGTAAAGAATATGCGCTGGAAGACCCGAACAGAGTGGATAAAAAAGATTTTTTCTTTGGACGTTAAGTACAGAAAATGAGCAATTTTATAACAGAAATCACTCCAAATCGTCCGGTTTATACAGATAATGATCCGCAAGGAGATTTAACTACCCTAAACCTTGGGCCAACGCATCCCGCTACACATGGGGTATTCCAAAATGTGTTGCAAATGGATGGCGAGCGTATTGTGAGTGGTGTTTCTACCATTGGATATATCCATAGAGCTTTTGAGAAAATAGCAGAACACCGCCCTTTCTATCAAATTACACCATTAACAGACCGTTTAAATTACTGCTCTTCGCCTATTAATAACATGGGTTGGCACATGACGGTTGAGAAACTATTAGGTATTGAAACGCCAAAAAGAGTGGATTACCTGAGGGTAATTGTGATGGAGCTAAGCCGTATCACTGATCATTTAATTTGTAACGGAATTTTAGGAGTTGATACCGGAGCTTTTTCAGGTTTCTTGTATTTGATGGAAGAACGTGAGCATGTGTATGAGATTTTTGAAGAAATATGTGGTGCTCGTTTAACCACCAATATCGGTAGAATTGGAGGTTTTGAGCGTGATTTTAATGATATCGCTTTTGCGAAAATCAACAAGTTCTTAGAGAAATTCCCACCGATTTTAAAAGAGTTTGAAAAGCTGTTTAACAGAAACAGAATATTTATCGAGCGTACCTCAGGCGTTGGAGCGGTTGATCCAGAAACTGCATTAAGCTATAGCTGGTCGGGCCCAATTTTAAGAGCTACTGGTGTAGATTATGATGTGCGTGTAAACGAGCCTTATGCTTCTTATCAAGATTTTGATTTTGAAATCCCGGTAGGTACTACAGGCGATGTTTACGATCGTTTCATTTTACGTAATGAAGAAATGTGGCAAAGCTTAAGAATTATTGAGCAAGCGATGGAAAAATTGAAAAAAGAGCCTAAAGGCGTTTTCCATGCGGATGTTCCTGAGTTTTATTTGCCTCCGAAAGAACAAGTTTATAACAATATGGAAGCCTTAATCTATCACTTCAAAATTGTGATGGGTGAGGTGGATACACCAAAAACAGAAGTTTATCATGCTGTTGAAGGTGGTAACGGAGAGTTAGGTTTTTATTTGATTAATGATGGAGGTAGAACACCTTATCGTTTACATTTCCGCAGACCAAGTTTCATCAATTATCAGATGTACGCATCTATGAGTCGTGGAATGTTATTATCTGATGCCATCATTAACATGTCTAGTTTGAACATTATAGCAGGAGAATTAGATGCTTAGAGTAGAAGAAAAGCAGGAGATTAATTTCTCTGCCGATTTATTAAACAAATGCGGCGAAATTGTAGGTCGTTATCCTGAAGGAAAACAAAAATCGGCTTTGCTCCCAATTTTACATGAGGTGCAAGCGGTTTATGGCTGGGTAAGTCCAGAAGCAATGGATAAAGTGGCAGAATTCTTAGACATTCAACCTATTGAGGTTTATGAGGTAGCTACTTTTTACACCATGTTTTTCTTAAAACCGCAAGGAAAATATGTTTTAGAAGTTTGCCGTACAGGACCTTGCTGTTTGGTTGGTGCAGAAAAAATCATGGATTACATCGGCGAGAAGTTGGGTGTGAAAGAAGGAGAAGTAACCGAAGATGGTTTATTCAGCTATCGCGGAGTAGAATGTTTGGCCGCTTGCGGTTATGCGCCAGTATTACAAATTGGTCCAGAATATACTTTCTACGAAAACTTGACGAAGGAATCCGTAGATCAATTGATTGAGGATTTAAAAAAGAAGAATTGAGTATAGCGATATGAGTATTGAGATTATTCTACATGTCTTAATAACATATCTAAAAAATAATTATGGCAAAAAGATTGAGGTTTTGAATAAGGGGTTTTACAATACTCAATACTCAATACTCACATCTCAAATCTAAAAAAGAATGGGTCGCAAATTATTATTAGAGCACATTAATGTACCGGGCATCAACACTTTTGAAGTTTACCGAGAAAAAGGTGGCTACAAAGCGGTTGAAAAAGCTATCAAAACCATGTCAACAGACGATGTGATAGAAGAAGTAAAAAAATCTGGTTTACGTGGACGTGGTGGTGCGGGTTTCCCTACCGGAATGAAGTGGAGTTTTTTAGCGAAACCAGAAGGTGTGCCGCGTTATTTGGTTTGCAATGCAGATGAATCTGAACCAGGAACTTTTAAAGACCGTTACCTGATGACGCATATTCCTCATGCGTTGATTGAAGGAATGATAGTGGCGAGTTATGCATTAGGTGCAAACACCAGTTATATTTACGTAAGAGGTGAAATGATGCCGCAAATCCGCATTTTAGAAAAGGCCATTGCCGAAGCTAAAGCTGCTGGATTTTTGGGCGAAAATATTTTAGGATCTGGATATCACTTAGAGCTTTACGTACAACCGGGTGGTGGAGCTTACATCTGTGGCGAAGAAACTGCATTACTAGAATCGCTTGAAGGTAAAAGAGGAAATCCAAGAATTAAACCTCCTTTCCCAGCTATAGCTGGTTTATATGGCTGTCCAACGGTGGTCAATAATGTGGAGTCTATCGCAACTACGGTTCCTATTATCAATATTGGTGGCGAAGAATACGCTAAAATTGGTGTAGGTCGTTCAACCGGAACTAAGTTGATTTCTGCTTCAGGTAATATCAATAAGCCGGGAGTTTACGAGATTGAGTTAGGCGTAACGGTAGAAGATTTTATTTATTCTGATGAGTATTGCGGAGGCATTGCTAACGGAAAAAAACTGAAAGCGGTAGTTGCAGGAGGTTCTTCTGTGCCTATTTTGCCTGCAAATTTGATATTAAATACCATTAATGGTGAAAAGCGATTAATGACTTACGAATCACTTTCTGATGGAGGTTTTGCAACAGGAACGATGTTAGGTTCTGGCGGTTTTGTAGTTTTTGATGAAGATCAGTGTATCGTGAGAAACACTTGGAACTTCTCTCGTTTCTACCATCACGAGTCTTGCGGACAATGTTCACCTTGCCGTGAAGGTACTGGATGGATGGAAAAAGTGTTGCATCGTTTAGAATACGGACATGGTAAAATGAGCGACATCGATTTATTGGTAGATGTTTCTAAGAAAATTGAAGGAAATACCATTTGTCCATTGGGTGATGCGGCGGCTTGGCCGGTAGCAAGTGCAATTCGTCATTTTAGAGATGAGTTTGAGTGGCATGTGACGCATCCAGAGTTGGCAGTAAAGCAAAATTATGGTTTAGCGCATTATGCTGATCCGTTGCCAGCTCCAGTAGAAGCATAGGCTTTGACTCCGCTCAGCCTGACAATGGTTAAGTTGAGGAGAAGAATAATTTGCGTTAGGGATTGGAGCGACATCCTTTTTTGTCATCCTGAGGCTTGTCACTCTGAGCGGAGTCGAAGAGGGAGTAGAAGGAAGAACAAAAAAGATACAGCGTAAAGCCCGCCCGAACGCCCAAAAGAATTGAAAATATTAAAAGTACATTTTAAAATATTTTAAAATTGGCTGATAAAATAAAAGTAATAATAGACGGGATTCCGACTGAAGTAGCGCCAGGAACTAGCATCTTGAATGCAGCCCGTCAGATTGGTGGAGATATTGTGCCGCCAGCCATGTGCTATTATTCTAAGTTAGAAGGTAGTGGGGGTAAGTGCCGTACTTGTTTGGTAAAAGTGAGTAAAGGTTCTGAGAAAGACCCTCGTCCGATGCCTAAATTAGTGGCCAGTTGCCGTACCAATGTAATGGATGGAATGGAAGTGCAGAACATTACCTCTCCGGAAGTACAAGAGGCGAGAAAAGGTGTGGTGGAGATGTTGTTGATTAACCACCCCTTAGATTGCCCTATTTGTGACCAAGCTGGAGAATGCCATTTACAAGATTTAGGTTATAAGCATGGTGCAGAAGCTACACGTTATGAGTTTGACCGTAGAACTTTCGAGAGAATAGATATTGGTGATAAGATACAACTACACATGAATCGTTGTATTTTATGTTACCGTTGCGTATATGTTGCCGATCAGATTACTGAAAATAGAGTTCATGGCATTTTAGGGAGAGGAGATCATGCAGAAATTTCAACCTATATAGAAAAAGCCATTGACAATGATTTCTCTGGCAACATGATTGATGTTTGTCCGGTTGGTGCTTTAACCGATAAAACTTTTCGTTTTAAAAGCAGAGTGTGGTTTACTAAACCTGTGGAGGCACATAGAGATTGCCCAACCTGCTCAGGTAAAGTAACTTTATGGTATAAAGGGGAAGAAGTGCTACGTGTAACCGCTCGTAAAGATCAATTTGGAGAGGTGGAAGAGTTTATCTGTAATACTTGCCGCTATGATAAAAAGGATACGAAAGATTGGGTAATTGAAGGCCCGAGAAAAGTTTCTCGTCAATCAGTAATTAACTCTAATCATTATGAGCAAATGCAGCCACTTCCAGTTGTGAAGAAAAATTTAGCGCTGCAAGCTGCTAATAAAGAAGAATTTGAAAGGACCACAAAATTATAATGGAAGCAGCGTTTTTAATTGAAAAAATATTGTTGGTTGTTGTTTTGTTCGTCATCACATTAACCATTGCCGCTTATTCAACATGGGCAGAACGTAAGGTTGCAGCTTGGATGCAAGATCGTGTTGGGCCAAATAGAGCAGGTATTTTTGGTTTATTACAACCTTTGGCTGATGGTGGTAAAATGTTCTTTAAAGAAGAAATTATCCCCTCGGGGGCAAATAAATGGCTTTTTATAGCTGGACCATCTTTGGCTTTATTGACCTCATTTTTGGGTTCTGCGGTCATTCCATTTGGGCAGAGTATCGAACTTTTTGGTAAAACTGTGCCTTTGCAAGTAACAGACATCAACGTTGGTATCCTTTATATTTTCGGAGTAGTTTCTTTGGGTGTTTACGGCATCATGATTGGAGGTTGGGCATCTAACAACAAATACTCTTTGATGGGCGCCATCCGTGGTGCTTCCCAAAATATCAGTTATGAGATTGCGATGGGATTATCTATCATCGCTTTACTTTTGGTTACCAATACTTTAAGTTTTAAAGAATTAGCGGAGCAGCAACACAGCTGGCATTGGAACATTATTTATCAACCATTAGGCTTTTTAATCTTTTTAGTTTGCGCTTTCGCGGAGACTAACCGTGTTCCTTTCGATTTGCCGGAGTGTGAAACCGAATTGATTGGAGGTTACAATACCGAATATTCAGCTTTTAAAATGGGGGCTTACATGTTTGCTGAATACATTAACATGTTTGTGTCTTCAGCGGTAATGGTCACCCTTTATTTTGGGGGTTATAATTATCCGTTTATGGATCAGGTCAATGCTTTATTAGGCCCAACTTGGGGCCCATTAGTTGGTGTTTCGGTGATGTTCCTTAAAATTATCCTTTTCATTTTCTTCTTCATGTGGGTACGTTGGACCGTTCCGCGTTTCCGTTATGATCAGTTGATGGATTTAGGGTGGAAAGTTTTAATTCCGCTAGCGATTGCTAATATTGTGATTACAGCTATTGTAATTACTGTTGTAGATAAATTATGATGTCAGGCTGAGCGTAGTCGAAGCCTTCGCTCAGCCTGACAAAAAACATTTCGACTCCGCTCAATGTGACAAAAAGCGGAGGATAAAAAATATAAAGTGATTATGGAATCATTAAGTGGTAGAAAAAAAGTTTTAGAGCAAAAGCCGATGAATTTCTGGGAGCGCATGTATCTCCCGGCCATTTTCAGAGGGATGGCCATTACTTTCATGCACATGTTCAAGAAAAAAGAAACCATCTATTATCCTGAAAAGGAAAGAGAGTTTTCTGAAAATTGGAGAGGAATGCACTCTTTAAAAAGAGATGAGCAAGGAAGGGAGCGTTGTACCGCTTGTGGCTTATGCGCATTATCTTGCCCTGCGGAAGCAATTACCATGATAGCTGCTGAACGCGAAAAAGGAGAAGAACACCTGTATCGCGAAGAAAAGTATGCGGCAGTTTATGAAATTAATATGTTGCGTTGTATTTTCTGTGGTTTGTGTGAAGAAGCTTGCCCTAAAGAAGCTATTTATTTAGATGGCCCTATTGTTCCTGCAGATTATTTGCGTAAAGATTTTATTTACGGAAAAGATAAATTAGTTGAACAGCCTATTACTGAGCTAGAAGCTTTAAAAGCAGCTCAAGATTAGTTTTAGGTATTTATTAACATAAGTTTAAGCAAAAATTTTACCTTTGCGCTTCATTAAAGGTAATCGCAGATTATAAAAGATGAGTTTATTTTACTTAGTCGCATTTCTGTCCATCCTGTTTTCACTTTTAGTGATTTTCACTAAAAATCCAGTGTACAGCGTTCTTTACCTCATTGCTACTTTTTTCACTTTCACCATTCACTACATCTTATTAAATGCACAGTTTCTCGCTATCGTAAACTTTATTGTTTACATGGGGGCTATTATGGTGCTTTTTCTTTTTGTATTGATGCTCATGAATTTGAATAAAGATACCGAGCCAATGAAATCTAACCTGCTGAAGATTGCAGGTGTAATAGCTGGAGGTACTTTATTAGTTACTTTAGTAAGCTCTATCAAAGCTTTACAAACCTCAGCTGTTGCTACTACTACCAATTCGCAAATTGGTTTAGTGGGGAATTTAGGTAAAGTTTTATTCCGTGAATTTTTATTGCCATTTGAAATATCATCCATCTTGTTATTATCGGCAATGGTGGGTGCGGTATTATTAGCTAAAAAAGATAAAAGAACTCAAAATGGATAATATAGCATCAACTATTCAAGTGGTTCCACTTAATCATTATATTTTATTAAGCGCAATTTTATTTTCTATTGGAGTAATGGGTGTTTTGATCAGAAGAAATGCCATCATCATCTTCATGTGTATAGAATTGATGTTAAACTCGGTAAACTTATTATTGGTTGCTTTTTCTGCTTATAGTGGGGATGCTTCAGGGCAAGTATTTGTATTCTTTATTATGGCTTTAGCTGCCGCTGAGGTTGCAGTGGGCCTGGCCATTATTGTGATGGTGTACAGAAATACGAGCTCTATCGATATCAATATATTAAACAGGTTAAAGTGGTAATTTTTTATAAAGCTAGATGATAAACTTAGTTTGGTTAATTCCTTTATTCCCATTTATTGGGTTCCTGATATGCGGATTAGGTAGAAATGTGTTGCCTAAAACTGTAATTGGAGTAATTGCAAACCTAGCTGTTTTAGCTTCTTTTGTAGTCAGTTTAGGAATATTTTTCGAATTCGACGGTTCAACTCCCGCCATAATTCCTCTTTTTGATTGGATTAAAGTAGGAAGTATCCATATTCCATTTTCTTTTCAGGTAGATCAACTCAGCATTTTGATGCTGTTGATTATTACTGGAATTGGGTCTTTAATCCATATCTATTCTGTAGGCTATATGAGCCACGATAAAGGTTTTGGAAAATTCTTCTCCTATCTTAACTTGTTCGTTTTCTTCATGTTGTTATTGGTTTTAGGAGCCAATTATGTCATCATGTTTATCGGATGGGAAGGTGTAGGTTTATGTTCTTATTTGTTAATCGGTTTCTGGTTTACCAATGGCGCTTACGCCGATGCAGCTAAGAAGGCTTTCATCATGAATAGAATTGGGGATTTAGGATTTCTGATAGGTGTTTTCTTGATCATCACCACCTTCGGAAGCGTTTCTTTCGCTGAGATTTTTCCGCAAGCCCAAAACATGGTTTCTGGCGATGCAACCTTAACTTTGATTACCATTTTATTATTTATTGGTGCAACGGGTAAATCCGCACAATTACCCTTATTTACTTGGTTACCAGATGCAATGGCGGGTCCAACACCAGTCTCTGCTTTGATACATGCCGCTACCATGGTAACCGCAGGTATTTATATGATTGCGAGGTCAAACATCTTGTTTACCTTATCGCCAATTACCATGAGTATCATCTCGGTTATTGGATTGGCAACCATCATTATTGCAGCAATCATTGCGTTAACACAAACAGACATTAAAAAAGTATTAGCCTATTCCACGGTTTCTCAGTTAGGATATATGTTTTTGGGTTTAGGTGTGGGTGCTTACACCGGAGCATTCTTCCATTTGATGACTCACGCTTTCTTCAAAGCTTTACTATTCTTAGGAGCAGGTTCTGTAATTCATGCCATGAGCGACGAGCAAGACATGAGAAAGATGGGCGGTTTAAGAAAGAAATTGCCGATTACATTTTTCACCATGTTGATGGCAACTTTTGCTATTTCAGGTTTACCACCATTTGCAGGTTTCTTTTCAAAAGATGAGATTTTAGCGCATGTTTACGAGCACAATCAAGTGTTGTGGATTATCGGGGTTTTGGGAGCTTTATTAACCGCTTTCTATATGTTCAGATTGATGTTTTTAACTTTCTGGGGCGAATTTCGTGGAACAGAAGAGCAAAAGCATCATTTACATGAGTCGCCAGCATCCATGACTATTCCATTAGTTATTTTGGCTGTACTCTCAGTTTTTGGTGGATTCATTGGTGTTCCCGAAGCATTAGGAGGAAACCATTGGTTGGCTCATTATTTAGATCCAGTATTTGGTGCATCTACTTCTAGATTATCAGAAATTGAGTTAAGTCATGCTACAGAATATATTTTGATGGCAGTTTCTGTTGGCGGAGTAATTTTGGCGATTATTTACGCTTATTTTAGATACCTCAAAAACCATCATGTTCCGGTAGCAGATACAGAAGAAAGACCACTTCTCGCAAAAATATCTTATCACAAGTTTTATTTTGATGAGTTTTACAATGCCCTTATTCAAAAACCTTTAGATGTAATTTCGGGCTTTTTTTATAAAGTGGTGGATAAATCCGGAATAGACGCCTTAGTAAATGGTCTAGGAAATGGCTCAATCGAAACCGGTAAAGGATTAAGATTACTGCAAACAGGAAATGTGGGTTTCTACATTTTTGCGATGGTGATTGGTGTGCTAGCAGTGTTGATATATAGTTTTTTTAAATTTTAGGATTCTGAATTAAAGAGATAAATGAATTTATTATTCGTATTGTTTTTTCCTCTTTTAGGTTCAATAGCTTGCCTGTTGAATAAAAATTATGCTAAGCAAACTGCACTCATCAGTTCTTTAATCACGTTGGCTTATGCTTTGGTCATGCTTTCTCATTTTGAAGCAGATGCCAGTCGCCAATTTATGGTTGATTTACCATGGATCCCACAATTAGGTATTCATTTTAAAGCAGGCCTTGATGGAATAAGCATGATTATGGTGTTGTTGACCACAGGTTTAGTTCCACTAATTATTCTATCAGGCTTCAACCGCGATTTCAAAAATCCATCAGCTTTATTTGCATTGGTTTTATTCATGCAAAGCGGTTTATTGCTTGTGTTTACTGCCTTAGATGCTTTTCTATTTTATGTAGGCTGGGAAGCTGCTTTAATTCCGATATATTTTATTTTGGCATTTTGGGGTGGCGGTAATCTTATTCGTGTAAATATGAAATTCTTCATATACACTTTTGCTGGTTCTTTGTTCATGCTTTTGGGTATCATCTATCTGCATTTACAAACTCCGGAAAATACTTATGATATTGATGCTTTTTATGCACTACATTTAGATGCCGCTACGCAAGGATGGCTATTCTGGTGTTTCTTTTTAGCTTTTGCCATTAAGATGCCCATTTTTCCTTTTCACACTTGGCAGCCAGAAACCTATACCGAAGCGCCAACCATGGGAACCATGCTGTTAGCAGGCATCATGTTAAAAATGGGTATTTATGGCGTGATTAGATGGTTAATACCAATAGTCCCTCTAGGTTTTGTGGAGTGGAAAGAGCTAGCTATCATTTTATCTATTACTGGGATTGTCTATGCTTCTATCATCGCCTTTACACAAAAAGACATGAAACGTTTGGTGGCCTATTCTTCGATAGCTCACGTTGGCTTAATAGCAGCAGGTATTTTTGTTTGGAATGCAGAAGGACTACAAGGCGCTATGATTCAAATGTTAAATCATGGAATTAACGCTATAGGCTTGTTTTTTGTAATGGATATCATCATCAACAGATTACATACCAGAGCTATCCCTGCGATGGGAGGAATTGCGAAAGTAGCACCCAAACTGGCTTTTGCTTTCTTTATCATTGTTTTAGGAGCCGTTGCTTTGCCATTAACCAATGGATTTATTGGCGAATTCCTGTTATTAAATGGCGTTTATCAATATGGAATTTGGTATGCTGCTATTGCCGGATTAACCACCATTTTTGGAGCGGTTTACCTATTGAGAATGTATAAAAACATGATGCAAGGAACATTGAATGAGTTGACCTCCTCTTTCAAAGATATTTCAGGTTCTGAGATTGCTGTTCTAGGAATTGTTTGTACTTTAATCATCGTGATTGGGGTTTATCCTCAACCTATTTTACATATCTCTGAGGCAGCAGTAAACGGTTTGATTTCACAAGTGAATAATAAATTAGCATTTTAAATAAAAGAATGAATTCTTTAATCGTCATATCCATATTAGCCATTGTAGTTCTTTATTTAGGATTATTTAAAGCAAAAAACGCCTTATTGCCTGTAACCATCATTGGTTTATTAGGTGCCTTGGTTTTAGCGATTATGGAGTGGAACAGTGGCGCATCAGCTATTTATAGTGGGATGATGTTGTTTGATAACTTTGCAGTTGCTTTCTCAAGCTTAACCATTGTTTCTACATTGCTTATCCTGTTATTATCGAAAACCTATTTTGAGAAAATCAGCGAAAACGTAGCGGAATATTATACGATTATTCTCTTCGCTCTCGCAGGCATTATTGTCATGGTTTCTTACCACAATTTAACCATGCTGTTTGTAGGTTTAGAAATCATGTCGGTGAGTTTATATATCCTTGCAGGAATCAAAAAAAGAGACTTTGCATCTAATGAAGCTGCGTTGAAATACTTTTTAATGGGTGCTTTCTCTACCGGATTTTTATTATTTGGTATTGCTCTGATTTATGGTTCTTCCCACGCTTTTGATTTAGGCTTAATTGCTCAATATGTTACCTCACATCCAACCGGAATAGATCCAATGTTTTATGTAGGTATTGTTTTGATGATTGTAGGTTTGAGCTTTAAAATTGGTGCTGCACCTTTTCATTTTTGGACACCAGATGTGTATGAAGGTTCTCCAACATTAATTACAGCATTCATGTCAACAGTAGTAAAGACTGCTGCTTTCGCTGCTTTCTTACGCTTATTCGCCATGTGTTTTGCTCCTTTAGCAGATTTTTGGATGCCAACTTTATTAATCATAACCATCCTTACTTTGTTTATTGGAAACCTAACCGCTTTATATCAAACTAACTTTAAGAGAATGCTGTCTTTTTCCAGCATTTCCCATGCAGGTTATATGTTGTTTGCCATCGTGGCCTTAGGAAGCACTTCTATCAACTCAGTTTTTGTTTATGCTGCGGCTTATTCCTTAGCTTCTATCATTGCTTTTGCGGTGTTGATTTTAGTGAAAGAACAAACTGGAGGAGAAAGTTTTGATAGTTTTAACGGGATGGGTCGAAGAAATCCATTTTTAGCATTTGTATTAAGCACAGCAATGTTATCATTAGCAGGTATTCCATTAACTGCCGGATTTATTGGTAAGTTCTTCATGTTTTCTACGGCTTTGCAACAATATCATACTTGGTTAATTGTGTTAGCCATCATTAATGCCATGATGGGCATTTTCTATTATTTTAGAGTGATTGTAGCAATGTACTCTAAAGACGTGGAAGGTAAAGAGTTAACTACCCCAGGATACTATCAATTGGTATTGAGTTTATCGGCGGCAGCCATTATTATTCTAGGGGTTTATCCATCATTGATTACTAATTTTTTTTAAAAATCCCATTAATTATAAAATTGCAATAATATTTGTAGTTTTATAAGGCAAAATGCAAGAACTCTGGGATTACCTCACTAAGCTATCTGATGCTCAACAAATCATTCAAAAAGGAGGATTTTACTTTATTTTGTTTGTAGTTTTTGCAGAGACAGGTTTATTCTTCGGATTCTTTTTACCCGGAGATTATTTACTTTTTTTAGCAGGGATGTTTGTAGCAACAGGAAGGTTAGACGTGGGCATTCTAACCATGTTGATAGGCTTGATTGCAGCCGCATCCTTAGGTAATTTTGTGGGCTATTGGTTTGGTTTAAGAACAGGTCCGATGCTTTACAAAAAGAAAGATAGCTTGTTTTTTAAAAAAAAGTATTTAAAAGCAGCCGAATTATACTATAGAAAACAAGGAGCTTTTGCGTTAATCATGGGAAGATTTGTGCCTATCGTTCGTACATTTGCTCCTATATTTGCAGGTGTAGTACGCTTAGAGATTAAACGCTTTGCTTTGCTTAACTTTGCAGGAGCAATTCTGTGGGTTTCATCGCTTACCTTATTAGGGTATTTTTTAGGTAGAGAATTTGAAAATGAAATAGATAAATATTTAAGTTACATCATTTTCGGATTCATTTTTATCACTACCATCCCACTTTTATCTGCATTTTTCAGAAGAAATTTAAACAAAAAAGAATCTAATATTAATCAAGAAATAGAAAATGATTGAACATCACCCTTGGCACTCCATTTCCCCTGGAGAAGAGTCGCCTAAAAATGTAACTGCAATTATAGAGATCCCCAAAGGGTCAAAGGCGAAATATGAAATTGATAAGGATAGCGGTTTATTAAGGTTAGATCGTATTCTTTTCTCCTCAGTAATGTATCCGGCAAACTATGGTTTTATCCCACAAACTTATTGTGACGACCATGATCCGTTGGATATTTTAGTGCTTTGCTCTGTAGATGTTTATCCTATGTCTATGATAGAAGCCAAAGTAATTGGCGTGATGCACATGGTAGATAATGGAGAACAAGACGATAAAATCATCGCGGTAGCTAAAAATGATATGTCTGTAAATTATATTGAAGATTTGGCAGAGTTGCCTCCGCATACCATGAAAGAAATTGTAAGATTTTTTCAGGATTATAAAGCTTTAGAGCATAAAAATGTGACTGTTGAAAATCTTTTAGGAAAAAATTATGCTTACAAGGTGATTGAGGAAAGTATAGAATTATACAATTCTACTTTTAAAACGAACGCATAAGAAATGGACTCCCATCTAGAAATAAGTGGCTTTCATATTTTTTTAACCATCTTTTTGGTGTTATTAAACGGCTTCTTTGTAGCTGCAGAGTTTGCTATTGTTAAAGTTAGAGGCTCGCAGATAGAAATCAAAGCTAAGTCGGGCAGTAAAGTGGCTACTATTGCTAAACACATGACCTCGCATTTAGATGGTTACTTAGCTGCAACGCAGTTGGGGATCACTTTAGCTTCTCTGGGTTTAGGTTGGGTTGGCGAAGAGGTGATGACCAATTTGGTGCTCAACGCCTTCAGCTTCTTTTCGCTAGATATTACTTCTACTGTTGCCCATAATGTTGGTTTGGGATTAGCTTTCACCATCATCACCATTTTGCACATCACTTTCGGAGAGTTAGCACCAAAATCTATTGCCATTCAAAGACCGGTGGCTACCACCATGACCATTGCTTTCCCTCTCCAATTCTTTTATTTGGTTTTTCGCCCTTTGATTTGGGTTTTAAACGGGTTGGCAAATATCATTTTGAAGGTTTTTGGCATCAATACAGAAAATGCACATGAAAATATTCACTCTTCAGAGGAGTTACAGTATTTATTAGATAAAGGAAAAGAATCTGGAGCTTTAGATAAAGCAGAGCATGAGCTGATTAAGAATGTATTTGATTTTAATGAGCGTGTGGTAAAAAACATCATGGTTCCCAGAACTAAAATTTCTGCCATTGAGGTTTCTGCAACACAAGATGAGTTGTTAAATACCATCATCTCAGAAGGATATTCACGTATTCCTGTTTATGATGATACCATTGATAAAATTGTAGGGATTGTACATGCGAAAGATATCCTTTCTTTGATTGTAAAGCATGGGCAATTTAATCTTCAGGATATTTTAAGAAAGCCATTATTTGTTCCAGAATCTAAAAAGATTAATGATTTAATGGCCGAACTCAAACTAAAACGTATTCAAATCGCCATAGTATTGGATGAGTTTGGAGGTACAGCAGGGATGGTGACCTTAGAAGATATTGTAGAAGAATTGGTGGGCGAAATCCAAGATGAGTATGATGAGGAAAAACCAATTGTAGAGAAAATATCAGATAATGAATATATCGTTACGGCATCTGCCACAGTGTATGATGTGAACGAATTTCTTCCTCATGATTTACCAGAAGATGAGGATTATGATACCGTAGTAGGTCTTTTGAGCGAAATTTTTGGTAAGATACCAGAAGTGGGAGAAATTAAAGAATTTAATGGTTATAGCTTCACCATCCTCAAAAAAGTAGATCAAAATATTGAATCTGTTAAATTACAATTGCTGTTGGAGGAAGAAGATCAAGTAGATAATCACTAAAACCTATGCATTTATTTTATACTCCAAATATTCAAACCGAAATTTATCAGTTGGAGGAGGAGGAAAGTAAGCATTGTGTGCGAGTTTTGCGTTTAAAAACCGGCGATCAGGTCAACCTGATTGATGGAAAAGGGGGTTTTTACTTAGCAGAAATTATTGATGATCATCCCAAAAAAACAATCCTTCAAGTTTTAAATGTAAAACGTGATTACGCAAAGCGAAACCATTATTTGCATATTGCAGTTGCACCCACCAAAAATATCGATCGTTTCGAGTGGTTTTTAGAGAAAGCTACAGAAATAGGAATTGATGAAATTACACCTATTATTTGCGAGCATTCTGAGAGAAAAGAAATAAAGACAGAACGTTCCAATAAAATCATTACCTCAGCCATCAAACAATCGTTAAAAGCTTATCATCCTATTTTAAACCCTCAGATTTCTTTTAAAGATTTTATTCATCAGGCGAAAGCCGATAAAAAATATATTGCGCATTGTGAAGATGGAGAGAAGAAAAGCTTAGCTCAAGATTTTATGCCACAAAAAAATTACCTCGTTATAATTGGTCCAGAAGGGGATTTTTCTCCAATAGAAATTGAAATCGCTTTGCAAAATGGATTTGTTCCTATAACTTTAGGCGAAAGCCGATTGAGAACCGAAACCGCCGCCTTAGCAGCTTGTTTTGAAATCAATTATTTAAATAGATGATAAAGTCAAAAGTCAAAAGTCAAAAATCAAAAGTCAAAAGGGCTTCTTTTTTGTTGATGAGCTTCATTTTTACTTTTTGCTTTTTACTTTTCACTTCCTTCCAAAGTGCTACCTATAAAATCGCTCGGTTGAAATATAATGGTGGAGGCGACTGGTACGGCGACCGAACCGCTTTACCTAATTTAATTGCTTTTTGTAATGAAAATTTAGGAACGCACATTGCCAATAATGAAGACATTGTAGAAGTTGGCAGTAGAGAGATTTTTAATTATCCCTTTATTTTTATGACTGGGCATGGAAATGTGGTTTTTAGTCAGCAAGAGGTAGAAAACCTTAGAAATTATTTAATGGGGGGCGGTTTTTTGCATATCTGTGATAATTATGGCTTAGATCAATTTATCAGACCGCAGATGAAAAAGGTTTTCCCTGAGTTAGATTTTGTTGAGTTGCCACCGCAGCATCCCATATTTCATCAAAAATTTGATTTCCCGGCAGGATTACCTAAAATCCATGAACACGATGGTAAACGCCCGCAAGGTTTTGCTTTAATTTATAAAGGAAGAATAGTTTGTTTTTACGATTATGAGTGTGATTTGGGAAACGGATGGGAGGATTATGGTACTTACCCTGGAGATACCCAAGCCAAAAGATTACAAGCATTGAAAATGGGAGCTAACATGGTTGAATATGCTTTAACGCAATAGTTTATGTATCAAATTAAGATTAACCAGAAGTTTCAGTTTAAAACAGCGCAACAAAAGGGAGAGATTTTTATCAATGACCAAGCAGTTACGCTCGACATGGTTAAAATAGATGAAAATCATTTTCATTTGATTTATCAGCATTGTTCTTATAAAGCTGAAGTATTATCTATGAATTTTGTCGAGAAGATTCTAAGAATAAAGGTCAACCAAAATATTTATGATTTAGAAATCAGAGATCAATACGATGAATTGCTCAAAAATTTAGGTTTAGAAAATCTAAATGCTCGTAAGATTAAAGAAATTAAAGCGCCAATGCCAGGTTTGGTGCTTAAAATTATAGTGAAAGAAGGAGATGTGGTGAAAAAAGGAGAAAATCTACTTGTCTTAGAAGCCATGAAGATGGAAAATATGATTAAGGCCCCCGCTGACGTCATCATTCAGAAAATAAAGGTGAAATCCGGAGAAAAAGTAGAGAAAAATCAGTTATTGATGGTTTTGGATTAAAATTTTGTATCATTTATAGTGATGTATTTAAAATATTTAGAAAATCTAATCTATTTTTTTGAATATTTTGAAACTATACCTATCTTCACTCTCTAACCAAAACAATTTTTATGAAAAAATTATTACTAAGCTATTTTATTTTGTGCTTTTTAATGGTTACGGCAGTGTTTGCTCAAGACAAGCCTATAACCGGAAAAGTTACAGGAGCGGCAGATGGTCTGCCGTTACCGGGTGTTAGTGTTACCGTGAAGGGTAATACCTCCGTGGGTACCCAAACTGATGCCAATGGAAACTTTAAGTTGGTGGTACCTGCAAATGCTAAAACATTAGTATTTCGCTACATCGGTTTTAAAGATTTAGAAGCAGCCGTGAGTGCTGTGGTTAATGTCAAATTAGAAGAAGACAAGAAGCAATTATCAGAAGTGGTGGTAGTAGGTTATGGTACGCAGATTAAGCAAGACTTAACAGGTTCTGTAACTCAGGTCAACTCTAAAGATTTAGAAAATGTTCCGGTAACTAGCTTTGAATCCGCTATTCAGGGTAAAGCTACAGGTGTTTTTGTAGAATCGCAAAATGGTAAAGTAGGGCAAGGGATTAAAATTCGCGTTCGTGGTTCTGCTTCTGTTTCTGCCGGTAATGAGCCTTTATATGTAGTAGATGGAATTCCTGTGATTACATCCAATTTATCCAGTACATCAGCCTCAACTAACCCATTAGCAGATATTAACACCAATGATATTGAGTCTATTGAGGTATTAAAAGATGCTTCCGCCGCAGCAATTTATGGTGCTAGAGCTTCTAATGGAGTGGTTTTAATCACTACCAAAAAAGGTAAATCCGGGCAAAGTAAAATCGATTTTAGCTCTTATGCAGGAGTGAGTTCTCCAACAGGTCATCGCACATTTTTAAATGCTCAGCAATATGTGCAGATAGAAAGAAGGGCAGCTGCAGGGGCAGCAAATTATGAATTTCAACAAGGTTATTATGCAACTTTAGCGGATGCCTTAGCCGATTGGAATGGTTTTTCTGAAAGTAGATTGCAAAGATATTCTGCCGGTACAGATTATAACAATGCAGTGGTAAATACGGATTGGGAATCTTTGGCTTACCAAAACAACCCAATTATTCAGCAGTATGATTTGAATTTTTCTGGAGGGAATGATAAAACAACTTTCTTCATTTCAGGTCAATATTTTGATCAGAATGGTATTATCGTTGCAAACGGTTACAAAAGATATACTGGAAGAATTAACCTTACCCATAAAGCAAATGATTTTATTGATTTGGGTTTGAATTTAAACATCTCTAGTAGCGTAAATGATAGGGTTTCAAATGATAATGCATTCTCTACGCCAATTCAAATTGTAGCATTATCACCTATTACTCCTCTGATTGACCCAAGAACAGGTTTGTTAAGCGGAAGTTTGCCAGGTGAAGCAACTAATTACCCCGTTTATTATAATCCTTTATTAAGTGTGGAGAATGCTTTCTACAAAACAAAAGTTTATAGAAGTACAGGTAAGATTTTTGCGAATGTTAAGCTTACTAAGTCTTTAAAGTTTACTACAGATTTTTCTGTTGATGATTTAAACCAGAATGAAGAAAATTATTACGGTAGTTTAACTTTTAGAAATACAGGTACTAGAAATGGCTCTGGTTATAATGCTTCGAATTTTGTAGTGAATTTAAATACCAATAATTACTTCTCTTATGCCAAGACTTTTGGAAAGAAGAGTACTTTGGATGCCATATTAGGAACAAGCTTTCAAAAACAAACCATTCAATCTAATTCAGTAAGTGGAGAGCAATTCCCAAGTGATGCTTATAAAAAGATAGCAAGTGCCGCTTCCATCACTGGAGGTTACAGTGGTGAAACTGCATTTAGCTTTTTATCTTATTTCTTTAGAGCTAATTATAAGTTTGATAATAAATACTTAGCCTCATTTAGTGCAAGAATAGACGGATCTTCAAGATTTGGTGCCGCTAATAGATACGGATTTTTCCCCGCTGGTTCTGTGGGGTGGGTAATGAGCCAAGAAGATTTCTTAAAAAATAACGCAACTTTAAGTTTCTTAAAATTGAGAGCCAGTTATGGTTTAACAGGTAATTCTGAAATTGGAGACTTTGCTTCCAGAGGTTTGTATAGTGGAAATGGTGCTTATGCTGGTTTAGCAGGTCAAATTCCTTCTCAAATTCAAAATTCAGCATTAAGTTGGGAAGAAACTGCTCAATTAGATATTGGTTTAGATTACGGCTTTATCAAGGATAGGATAAATGGTACTATAGATTTTTACAACAAAAAAACTAACGGATTATTACTAAATGTGCCAGTACCAGAAACTACCGGTTTTGCTACTTACACCAAAAACGTAGGTAAATTAACCAATAAAGGTTTTGAAGTAGCCATCAACTCAGAGAACTTTGTAGGCAAGTTTAAATGGTCAACAAGTTTGAGTTTTGCCAACAACCAAAACAAAATCACTGATTTAGGTGGCCAGCAATTAGGAACTAATGGTATAAACTACGGAATCGAAGGCCAACCTATCGGCGTGTTTTATCTTCCTGAATATGCAGGGGTTGATCCAGCAAATGGTGATGCTATCTATTATTTAAATACAAAAAAATCAGATGGTACCCTTGATAGAACAACTACTAATGACCCTAATGCGGCTGAAAGAGTAGTAGCAGGAAACCCAAATCCAAAATACATTTATGGGTTGGGGAATAATTTTTCTTTTAAAGGATTTGATTTAACGGTATTCTTACAAGGGGTTTATGGTAACAAGATTTTCAACGCTGGCGGTCAGTACATGAGCGCTAACGCTGGTAATGGTTTTGATAACCAAACTACTGATCAAATGGCCTATTGGGATAAGCCTGGTGATATCACCAATGTACCTGAGCCAAGAATGTTCTATGGAAATGGTGTTCAAAACTCTACTAGATATTTAACTACAGGTTCTTATGCAAGATTAAAAACCTTGACTTTAGGTTATACCTTCCCTTCAAGCGTAATTAAGCGGTTAAAATTGAGTAAGTTAAGATTGTATGCCACTGGTCAAAACTTGTTAACTTTCACTAAATATGACGGATGGGATCCTGAAGTAAATGCCGATTATCAATCCTCAAATATTAACCAAGGAGTTGATTTCTATTCAGCACCGCAGGCAAGGGTTATTTCGTTTGGTTTAAACATTGGCTTATAATAAATATTAGAATTTAACAATATGAAAAAGAAATATATATACGGGTTAATGTTCGCTACATTTCTTGCATCGGGTTTAGTATCCTGCGATAAGCAATTGAATATTCAACCTACGCAAAGTATTGATCAATCTAAAGCCCTGTTAACTTCTGGGGATGTGATGGTTGCTTTAAATGGAGCTTATTCTGCTTTAGGAAGTGCAGATCTTTATGGTGGTCGAGTTTTCTTGGAAGCTGATTTTCTTGGAGACAATGGATACATTGACTGGTCTGGTACCTATCAAGGCTTAACTCAAATTATTAACAAGGCCATCCCTGCAAATAATGGTTTTGTAAATAGCGTTTGGGCTGACGGTTATAGCACTATTAATGATGTAAATAATGTTTTAGCTAACTTGGATAAGGTGAATGTTACAAGCAGAGATGCTGTTGAGGGTCAAGCTAAATTTATTAGAGGTGCTGTTTATTTTGATTTGGTGAGAATGTTTGGGAAAGCCTATAATGATGGCGATCCAACAACCAATTTAGGCGTTCCTCTGGTTTTAACGCCAACCCAAGGTGTTGATGCCTCAAACAATGTAAGTAGAGCAACAGTTGCGGCAGTTTACACTCAAGCTATTACTGATTTAAAGGATGCAGAAGCTAAATTGCCAGCAAGCAATGGTTTTTTTGCTTCCAAATATGCTGCTGCGGCTATGCTTTCTAGGGTTTATTTACAAATGGGAGACTATACTAACGCTGCAACAGAAGCTAATACGGTTATTGAATCAGGAAAATTCTCTTTAACAGCAGATTATGTGGATGCATTCCCTCTAAAAGGATTTTCTGCCGGAGGAAACACTTCTGAAGATATATTTGCTATGCAGGTAACCACACAAACAGGTTTCAATGGTTTCAATGAATTTTATGATTCTGGAGATTATGCGGGTAGAGGTGACGCAGCCATTACAGATGCTTGGGTAAATACCTACGAATCTGGCGACCAAAGATTAAATACTTATTTCGTTTCTGGAGGTTCAAATTTCATTGGTAAATTCAGCAATCCTTACGGAAATGTTTCTATCATTAGATTAGCTGAGATGTATTTAACCAGAGCAGAAGCTAACCTTCGTTTGGGTGGCGTACCAATTGGTGGGGTAACTCCAACTGATGATTTAACTACCATCAGAACTAGAGTAGGTTTAGCTCCGGTTATTGCTACGCTTCCAATTATTTTGAATGAAAGAGCGCATGAATTAGCTTTTGAAGGTTTCTTTTTACACGATGCAAAAAGAACTCAAACCAATATTGGCAACATTGCTTGGAATGATAACAAATTAGTTTTCCCAATTCCACAACGTGAAATGGACGCGAATCCTAATTTGGTTCAAAACCCAGGTTATTAATAATTAGCTTATTAATTTTAGAAGGATGCAATTCACGTTGCATCCTTTTTTGTTTAAAAGCGTTTTAGCTTTGCCCTCACCTAAATTTTCTGCAAATTTGTTAGCTAGCTCATGATTAAAAAAGAAACCATAGATCGTATTTTAGAAACTGCCCGTGTAGAGGAAGTGGTGGGCGATTTTGTGCAGTTGAAAAAGCGGGGGAGTAGTATGATTGGTCTTTGCCCTTTTCATAATGAGAAAACACCTTCATTTCATGTTTCTCCTGCCAAAGGAATTTATAAATGTTTTGGTTGTGGTAAGGGCGGAGATTCGGTGCGTTTCATCATGGATCATGAGAAATATTCTTATCCAGAAGCCCTAAAATATGTAGCCAATAAATACAATATTGAGGTTGAAGAAACAGAAGTCACTCCAGAATTTAAAGAAGAACAAGACAGAAGAGAAAGCCTTTATATCGTTTCTAATTATGCTGCAAAGTTTTTTGAAACTCAAATGTGGACTTCTGATGAAGGCAAAACCATTGGATTAAGCTATTTTAAAGAGCGAGGATTTCGGGAAGACATCATCAAAAAATTTGAATTAGGCTATTCGCCTGATGATTGGACCGCCTTATTAGATTCAGCTGTTTCAGAAGGTTATCAGCAAAGTTTTTTAGAGGATGTGGGTTTAGTGGTCAAAAACGATCAAGGGAGAGTTTATGATCGCTTTCGTGGTAGAGTGATGTTTCCGATTCATAATTTTACGGGTAGAATTATCGGTTTTGGCGGCAGAACTCTAAAAACGGATAAGGCCGTTCCAAAATATGTGAACTCTCCAGAGAGTGATATTTACCATAAATCAAACGTTTTATACGGTCTTTTTCAAGCTAAAAAAGCAATTCGTGATTTAGATAATTGCTATTTAGTAGAAGGCTACGCCGACGTATTGTCAGTTTATCAAGCTGGAGTTGAAAACGTTGTAGCTTCATCAGGAACTTCCCTAACTGATGAACAAATTGCGATATTCAGTAGACTTTGTAAGAAGATTACAGTACTATATGATGGTGACAGTGCAGGAGTAAAAGCGGCGGTAAGAGGATTAAGTCTTTTATATAATAAATTTTTAAAGAATGATTTAATTACCCTAGATAATAAATCAGTAATAAAAGAATCTTTTGATATTCGTATTGTTCTATTTCCTGAGGGGAATGATCCCGATTCTTATATACAGAAATTTGGTGCATCGGCTTTTAAAGATTTTATCTCAAAAAATGAAAAAGAGTTAGTTGAGTTTTATTTAACTACCGTAGAGAGAAAAGATTTAGATGATCCGATAAAAAAAATTAAGATTTCTGACGAAGTAGCAGAGATTTTATCAAACCACCCCGATCCAGAATTTAGATCTGTTTATATCAAGAAAGCTGCTTATTCTTTAAATCTAGATGAACGAAGTTTTCTCAATCTTGTAAATTCTAAAGTTAGGGGTCTTCAAAAGAGGCTAACTGTAAATGAAGATATTGTTCTTGAAGAACAAAAAGTACTAGAAGAAAAAAGGCTTTTAGATACTATTGCTCCTGATGAATATCAGGAAAAAGATATTATCCGGGTACTGCTAACTTATGGCGACCAATTGGTGCATTGGGAGGAAATGACCGATACTTATATCGGTCCTTACATCATCACTAATTTAAGCGATGTGACTTTTGCTAATCCGCTTTATGCTAGGGTTGTTCAATATTATCATGATGAGTTAGAAAACGGTTATCTTCCGAAAGAGAGGGATTTTATTCAACATCCAGATACAGAGATTGCCAATATGGCGATTTCTATGATTTCATCGCCTTATCAATTGAGTGAGAATTGGTATAACATGCACAATATTACGGTTCCAAACGAAACGGATAAGTTAAAAGGAACAGTAATGGGTGCTATTTTTCACCTCAAAAAGAAGAAAATTAATGCGATGATTAGTGCTAAGCAAAAGGAAATTCAGGAAGAGAAAGACGAAGCTAATGTGATGATTCTGATGAAAGAGTATTTGGAACTTAAAGAAGTGGAAAAGTACATTTCTAATTATTTAGGGGCGGTAATCACCAAATAAATGGCGAAGCATAATGACGACGGCAAAAAAGCTGAAGCTATTGCAAAGGCGTTTTTTGAAACAAAGGGCTACGAAATTTTAGATGAAAACTGGACATTCGGTAAAGCCGAGGTTGACCTCATCGCTTACCATCAAAAAACCATCATTTTTATCGAAGTAAAAGCCCGCTCGGGCGAAAAATTTGGTCAGCCCGAAGACTTCGTAGATGAAAAAAAGCAGCGACTACTTTCTGCCGCTGCGGATGAATATTTGCATATCATGGATTTTAAAGGAGAAATCCGTTTTGATATTATTGCTATCATCTTCCAAAAAGATTTTTCCAATTATGAGATCAAGCATATTGAAGATGCTTTTTGGAATTATTAAGCGTTATTGCTTTAAAATATTTTAAATTGGGTTTATTTAAGCCTTTCTGTTACTTTAGTAAACATTAAAAAATATTTCATTTCATGATTGCTCGTCAATATATTCTTCGGTTTAGTGCCTTATTTTTATTGTTTTTCATATTTTCTTGTTCGCAGAAAAACAGTTCAACCAATAACGTTTCTTATTTTGAAAGTCCAGAGACTGGTGATGTGGTAAAATCAGGAAATCAAATTGCTTTAAAAGTGAGTTTTTCTGATCCTTTGATAGATTCTGTTCAATATTTTGTAGATACCACTAAAGTTAAAACAGTAAAAGATACTGCGGCAATTCAGGTTTCTACCGCTCAATTGGCGATGGGAAGCCGATTAATTACTGCAAAAATTTTTAGAAAAGGAGTGGAAGAGGATGCCACTACTAATGTGGTTTTAGTAAGCTCGCACCGGCCAGAGCAGTATGGTTATAAAATCGTGAAAACCTTCCCCCATCATACCGATGTTTATACCGAAGGTTTAGAATATCATGATGGATTTTTGTACGAAAGTGCAGGAGATTATGGTAAATCTAGATTGATTAAGGAAACATTAGATGGTAAAATTGTTCAGCAAATACCTTTAGATAAGCAATATTTTGGAGAGGGAATTACTGTGATTGGCGATAAAATTATTCAGTTGACTTATAAAGCTAAAATTGGGTTTGAGTATGATAAAAAAACCTTTAAACTGCTCAAAACCTTTCCCTACAATCATGCAGATGAAGGTTGGGGATTATGCTTTAATGGCGATGTGATTTACAATACCGATGGCTCTAATCGCATTTTTATGTTAGATAAAAACTCTTATTTAGCAAAAGGAGCCATCGAAGTTTATGATGATCAAGGTCCGGTAACTAATTTAAATGAGTTAGAATGGATTGATGGAAAATTGTACGCTAATATTTACGAGAAGGAAATCGTAGCTATCATTAATCCTAAAACCGGAGAGGTTGAAGCCTATATTAATTTGGCAGGTTTACCTCATGCTCCCGTTGCCGATGTTAATAATGATGTATTAAACGGAATTGCTTATGATGCAAAGGGGAAAAGACTTTTTGTAACCGGAAAAAATTGGGATAAGCTGTTTCAAATCGAGTTAGTGAAAAAAACATCATAAATTAAATTATCTTCAGAAGAATTTCAAATCCAAAAATATCCATTCTTTAGCCTACCCAACTGAAAATTTGTAAAGTGTGACTTAGGTTACTGATTCCATTTTTTAAGCTAGATACCTTTGTAGTTATAAAAAAATGGATAACATGAAATGGATAAGTACTACTTTGTTTTTAACCTTATTTTCTTTGGTTTCGTTTGGTCAAGACACACTACTCTTATCAAAAAGCCAAATTTCTGAAAAGTTATTGAGCAAAAATCTTCAGATAAAAATTAATGAGCAAGAGATTAAATCGGCTAAAGCCGATTTTGATCAGTCTAAGGCAGTTTTTATGCCTAATATTTCAGTATCGCATACCGCAATTACCACTACCAATCCTCTGATGGCTTTTGGCTCAAAACTCAATCAAGAAATTTTAACGGCGGCAGATTTTAATCCAGCTTTACTCAATGATCCGAATAGAACTTCAGATTTTGCTACCAAATTTGAGATTCAACAACCGTTAATTAATGTAGATGGATGGTACGGAAGAAAAGCAGCGCAATCTAAAATGCAAGCTTATCAGTTGCAGGCTGATAGGTCGAAAGAATACCTACAACTAGAAGCTAGTAAAGCATTTATGCAATTGCAATTAGCTTATAAAGCGGTAGAGGTGCTACAAAATGCCAACCAAACTGCAAAAGCTAATTTAAAACTAATGGGAGATTATTACCAACAAGGTTTAATCCAAAAGTCTGATTTGTTAGCGGTAGAGTTAAGAGTAAATGAAGTTAAAAATCAACTTCAATATGCCAAGAGTAATGTTCAGAACGCTTCTGATTACTTGGCTTTATTATTAGGAGAAAGCCTTAATGAAAAGGTGTACAAGCCAGTAGAGTCTTTAGACACAGAAATTGTAGCACTGAAGGCCGAAGCTCCCAAATTGGTGGATAGTAGAAAGGATTTTCAAGCTATGCAACAATCTGTAATGGCCTATCAAAACATGTATCGGTCGGTTAAATTCAATTTTCTGCCCCGTATCAACGCTTTTGGCACCTATGAGCTGCATGATCGTCAATTATTCGGCACTCAAGCTAATGGCTATTTATTAGGCATACAATTATCATGGAATATTTTTGATGGCTATAAAACCATTGCCAAAACGCAAAAGGCGAAAGCTGAATATCTGAAAATGAGTGATGAAAAGGAGCAATATTTAGCGAAGAGCCAACTCGAACTTAATAAAACTAGCAGACAATTGGCAGATGCTGCAAATAAGGTTGATTTAGCTAATTTATCTAAAGAGCAAGCGTTGGAAGCCTACAGAATTCGTAGCAATAGGTTTAAACAAGGTTTAGAAAAAACTACCGATTTATTACAATCAGAAACACAATTGTATCAAAAAGAGCTAGAACAATTACAGGCTGTTTTTGAATATAATTTTACAAAAGAATATTTACAGTTTTTAACCCAATAAAAAGAATGAAAAAGATAGGATTATTACTATTTATCGTTTCCTTAGGATTATTTGTGCTTAACGCTTGCAAAAACAAAGAGCAGCACAATGAACAAACCAATGCACCAATTCCTGTTAAAGTACAATCTGTTGGAAAAAGTGTAGAAGGAGATTTATTAACCGCTAGTGGAAAGCTTGAGGCAAAAAACAGTGCAAATTTAAGTACACGTATGATGGGTTATGTAACCAAAGTTTATGTCACCATCGGTCAGAAGGTTAATTCAGGAGATTTAATCATTAGCATTAACAACACAGATTTAGAGGCAAAAAAAGCGCAAGTGGATGCTAATATTTCACAGGCTACCGCTGCATATAATAGTGCAAAAAAAGATTATGAGCGTTTTGTAAACCTGTTTAAAGAGCAGAGTGCATCACAGAAAGAATTGGATGATATGACTGCCAGATACGAAATGGCAAAAGCAGGATTAGAGGGTGCAAAAGAAATGAAAAAAGAGGTTTTAGCTCAATTTGCTTATAGCAATATTACCGCTCCATTTTCTGGGGTGGTAACCAATACATTTATAAAAGCAGGTGATATGGCTAATCCTGGAATGCCACTAGTAAGTATAGAGGGGACAACCAATCTTCAAGCTTTATTAATGGTTGCAGAAAGTGATATCAGCGAAGTTAAGGAAGGCATGCCGGTTCAACTTATAGTGAAATCTATTAATAAAACCATTGCGGGTAAAGTTATTGAAATTAGCGGTTCCGCTATTGGTGGACAATATTTGGTGAAAGCTAGTTTAAATCAAAATGATGCAGAACTACGTTCAGGAATGTTTGTTAATGCCGCTTTCCAAGCAAAGAAAAAGTCATCTGATACTTCAAGTGATGTTGTGTTAGTGCCTCAATCGGCACTGATTAACCAAGGTCAATTAACAGGTATTTATACTATTGGAGAAGGTAATGTTGCCATTTTAAGATGGTTACGCATTGGTAAAACATTTGGAGATCAAGTAGAGGTTTTATCCGGATTATCCAACAATGAAGAATATATTGCCTCTTCTGATGGTAAATTATTTAATGGAGCTAAAGTAGTTAAGAGTAACTAAAATTTGATAAATGCCATCGCTGATTTTATTATCATGATATATTCAGTTGGATATCGCTGTTAAATCAGTAAAATAGAAAAAATTATGAAAGAAGGATTATCAGGAAAAATTGCTCATTTCTTCATCAACTCAAAGCTAACCATTTTACTCATGGTTGCTTTGATGATTATTGGCGTTTATAGTTCATTTCTCATTCCAAGAGAAGAAGAACCACAAATTATCGTACCTATGGCCGATATTATGGTGGGTTATCCAGGAGCTAACCCTACTGAAGTGGCAAATAAGGTAATTAAGCCTTTAGAGAAAATTATTGCAGACATTAAAGGTGTTGAGCATGTGCATAGTATGTCTATGAATGGTCAGGGGATGTTAATTGTTCAGTTTTATGTAGGTGAGGATGTAGAGCGCTCCTATGTAAAATTATATAACGAACTGGCCATGCATGAGGGGATGTTTCCAAGTGGTGCATACAAGCCAATTGTTAAAACTAGATCTATTGATGATGTTCCAATGCTCGGACTTACTTTATGGAGTAAAGACCTTGACGATTATCAACTCAAACTACTGGCGCAAGAGGTAGTTTCAGAAGTGAAAAAAGTGAAAGATGTGGCCGTCACCAAAGAAATTGGAGGCAGGAGCAGGGAATTGAAAGTAGTGTTGGATAAAGATAAAATGGCTGAAAACGGAGTTGATCCTCTCAATATCATGCAAATGATACAAGCCAATAACAGCAGCTCTCAGTCTGGAGATTTTGTAAATGATGATCAGGAATATTTAGTAACTACCGGTGAATTTTTAAGTACATCTGAAGATGTAGGGAATTTGGTGGTTGGTGTAAACCAAAATATGCCCGTTTATTTGAAACAAGTAGCAAAAATTGAAGACGGCCCGGCAAGCCCTAGTAGCTATGTTTCTTTCGGTTATGGCAAAGCCAATCCACAGTTCAAAGACTCAAATTCAGAATATCCAGCAGTTACTATTTCTATCGGTAAAGTAAAAGGCGCTGATGCGATGAAAATATCTGAAAAGATATTAACCAAGATTGAGCAATTGAAGAAAACATTAATTCCTAATAATGTTCATGTATCGGTAACCAGAAATTATGGTGAAACAGCATCTGATAAAGTAGGAGAGTTGTTAATGCACTTGGGTATTGCTATTGTTGCCGTTACTTTTTTAGTAATGTTAGCTATGGGTTGGAGAGGTGGATTAGTGGTGTTCTTTTCTGTGCCTTTAACATTTGCATTAACTTTATTTAGCTATTATTTGTTAGGCTACACCCTTAACAGAATTACCTTATTTGCTTTGGTATTTGTGGTGGGTATTGTGGTGGATGATAGTATCATCATTGCCGAAAATATGCACCGGCATTTTAAAATGAAGCGCTTACCTTTTAAACAAGCCGCCATTTTTGCCATCAATGAAGTGGGTAACCCTACCATTTTGGCTACTTTTACTGTAATTGCTGCAATTTTACCGATGGCCTTTGTTTCGGGGATGATGGGACCTTATATGAGTCCGATGCCTATTGGGGCTTCTATTGCGATGTTACTTTCTCTGTTTGTAGCATTAACCGTAACACCTTATTTAGGCTATCATCTATTACAAGAAAAAGATGAACAAAAGCATAAGGAAGAACATGGTTTAGAAACTTCTTGGGTGTATAAGATTTACAGTAAAATTGAGCAACCATTATTAACCAGTTCTGTAAAGCGCAGAACCATGTTAGGGATTACAGTTTTACTACTTTTTCTTTCCGTATTTATGTTCTTTAACAAATCGGTGGTGGTAAAAATGCTTCCTTTTGATAATAAAAATGAGTTTCAGGTGGTGATAGATATGCCAGAAGGCACCACTTTAGAGCGGACGGCTGCTTTAACCAAAGAAATTGCCCAATATTTATCTACCGTACCTGAGGTTGTTAATTATCAAAATTATGTAGGAACTTCTGCACCTATTACTTTCAATGGTTTAGTGAGACATTACGATTTAAGGGGTGGAAGTAATATGGCTGACATTCAAGTAAATTTATTAAAGAAAGAAGATAGAAGCTTGCAAAGTCATGATATTGCTAAAGAAGTACGTAAAGAAGTTCAAATCATTGGTAGAAAATATGGTGCTAATGTGAAAATTATTGAGGTTCCGCCTGGCCCTCCGGTACTTTCTACTTTAGTAGCAGAAATTTATGGACCTAATTATAAAGATCAAATTAAAGTTGCTCATCAGGTAAAGCAAATCCTTCAAGAAACCAATGATATTGTGGATGTAGATTGGATGGTAGAGGCCCCACAGACTGAGTATAAACTACAGGTTAACAAAGAAAAAGCAATGTTAAATGGAATTGCACCTCAACAAGTAGTAGGAAACCTTACTTATTTACTCAAAGAATATCCTGTTTCGGATCTTTACGATCCAAATGCTGACCATCATGTAGGGATAGTTTTAGCATTAGATGATAAAGATAAAACTGATTTGCAAGATATCGAAAGCTTGAAAATTAAAGGCAATAGAGGGAATATGGTGGCTTTAAGTGATTTGGTTCATGTTAAAAAAGATACCGTTCAAAATACCATTTACAGAAAGGATCAGAAAGATGTAGTATATGTAACGGCAGATATGGCCGGAGCTTTAGAAAGTCCGGTTTACGCTATCTTAGGGATGAATGAAAAATTGCAAAAGATTAAACTACCAAAAGGCTATAAAATCAATGAATTATATATGGATCAGCCATCAGATGAAAGCAATTTTACAGTGAAATGGGATGGAGAGTGGCAAATTACTTTGGAAGTATTTAGAGACTTGGGAGTGGCTTTCATGGTAGTTATTGTCATCATCTATATGCTAATTGTAGGTTGGTTCCAAAACTTTAAAACTCCAATTGTGATGATGATGGCCATTCCGTTATCTTTAATCGGTATCGTATTTGGGCATTGGTTACTCCATGCTTTTTTTACAGCAACTTCATTTATTGGGATGATAGCCCTTGCCGGAGTAATGGTTCGAAACTCGGTGTTACTGATAGATTTTATTGAAATCAGACTAGAGGATGGAATTCCGCTAAAGCAAGCCATTATTGACGCCGGAGCTGTAAGAACCACGCCTATTTTATTGACTACGGGTGCCGTGGTAATTGGAGCTTCAATTATTTTATTTGATCCAATTTTTCAAGGATTAGCAATTTCTTTAGTTGCCGGAGCTATCGTTTCTACATTGTTAACCCTAGTAGTAGTTCCTTTAATTTACTATATATCCGAACGTAAAAAGTGGGAAAATTAGAAATAATGGAATCTTTAGAGGAGTTGATCTTCAGCTCATCTAAGGTTAAAATCATTTTAAAACTAAAATCATGAAATTATTAATTATTACAGCCGTTGCAGATTTTGAGAAGCAAATAAAGGTAATGCTAAAGAAATCAGGCGTTAATACCTTTTCTTATAAGTATGTAACAGGTTATAGAGACCAATCTGCTGATGCGATAGAAACTAATTGGTTTGCCTCAGAAGTAAATGAAACAGAATCTATCTTGTTTTATGCTTTTATAGATAAAAATTATGTAGACAGCTTTTTTTTGCTAGTAGATGAATTTAATCAATCGCAAAAAACACACTCTCATATCCATTTGGCAGTAGTAAATATTGAAAAGTCTAACTCTTAAATGAAATAAAAATGATTAACAGATGGATTAGAGCAATAGCAGGAACTTTTATTCTTATTAGTTTGCTATTAGCGGTTTATGTAAATATTAATTGGTTGTGGTTTACCGCTTTTGTTGCCGTTAACCTTTTACAATCTTCTTTCACTAGATGGTGTTTAATGGAAGATATTTTGAAAAAAGTATTCAAAATTAAAGCTTAAAGCAAAGTAAAAAATCAAAAAAATCACTTCAACTTGTCTGTTGAAGTGATTTTTTGTACCCATATTTTTATCTCCACGCTTTATACAAGTTAATCAATCCGTTGGTAGAACTGTCATGCGTGTTGATCACATCATCAGCTTGTAATTCTGGTAAAATTTTACCAGCCAATTGTTTGCCTAACTCAACACCCCACTGGTCAAAACTAAAAATATTCCAAATTACGCCTTGGATAAATATTTTATGTTCATACATCGCAATCAAAGAACCTAAAACTTTAGGAGTGATTTTTTTCACCAAAATGGAGTTGGTGGGTCGGTTACCTTCAAATACTTTAAAAGGGGCAATTTTTGCTATTTCTTCTGCTGATTTTCCTTTCAATTCAGCCACCACATCTTCTTCGGTTTTGCCATTCATTAAAGCTTCTGTTTGAGCGAAAAAGTTTGATAATAACATTTTATGGTGTTCTCCTAAAGGATTGTGTGATTGCGCCGGAGCAATAAAATCACAAGGAATTAATTTAGTTCCTTGATGGATTAATTGATAAAAAGCATGCTGGCCGTTGGTGCCTGGTTCGCCCCAAATAATAGGGCCGGTTTGGTAATTTACTTCCTCGCCATTTCTATCCACATGTTTGCCATTACTTTCCATATCTCCTTGTTGGAAATAAGCAGCAAAACGGTGCATATATTGGTCGTAAGGTAAAATGGCTTCGGTTTCAGTTTCAAAGAAATTATTGTACCAAATGCCTATCAAAGCTAAAATTACAGGGATATTTTGTTCTAACTCGGTATTTCTGAAATGATGATCCATTTCATGAGCTCCGGTTAATAATTCCTCAAAATTCTCGAAACCGATGGATAAAACAATCGGTAAACCAATAGCGCTCCATAAAGAATATCTACCGCCTACCCAATCCCAAAACTCAAACATATTTTGAGTATCAATTCCAAATTTGGCAACACCACTTTCATTGGTAGATAAAGCCGCAAAATGTTTTGCCACGTCTGCTTCTGCAGCACCACTCGCTAAAAACCAATCTCTTGCAGAGTGTGCATTAGACATGGTTTCTTGTGTAGTAAATGTTTTAGATGCAATGAGGAATAAAGTAGTTTCAGGATTCAGCTTTTTAAGCGTTTCTACAATATGCGTTCCATCCACATTAGAAACAAAATGCAAATTTAGATGATTTTTGTAGGCTTTTAAAGCTTCGGTAACCATCACTGGGCCTAAATCTGAACCACCGATTCCGATGTTCACCACATCCGTAATGGCTTTTCCTGAGTAACCTTTCCAAGAACCAGAGATGATGGCTTCAGAGAATTTTTTCATCTTATCTAAAACAACATTCACATCAGGCATTATATCCTTCCCATCTACTAAAATTGGCGTGTTACTTCTATTTCTTAAAGCGATGTGTAAAACGGCTCTGTCTTCAGTTTCGTTAATTTTTTCGCCCTTAAACATTGTGTTCATGGCATGTTCAATTTCGCACTCCTTGGCTAATTGGAATAATAAAGCCATGGTTTTCTCATTAATCCTGTTCTTTGAATAATCTAGAAAGATATCATTAAATTGAACAGAAAACTTTTGGAAACGCTTTGGGTCTTGAGCAAACAATTCTTTCATGTGGCTATCTGCTATTTCCACTAAATGATCTGAAAGATATTGATAAGCCTTTGTTTGTGTAAAATTAATTTTGGAAAGCATATTATAGTTGTTTACGGTAAAGATAGAATTTTAGCTTTTTTTTGCTGAACTTTCTTTGAAATGATCATGCAATTAAAATATCGTGTTTTTCAGATTGATTTAAACTTTCTAAAAGCTAAGTGGTCATAAAAAGATGAAAGTATTTTTTACAGTTATTGGCATTTTAATTTCATGGCAAACTTTTTCGCAAACTCTAAAATCTCCAATTTTAGATGATTATCTTAAATCAAACCAATCAGAAATTATGGGTTTGAAACGAGGTTTTGACGTTAAAATCATGAAGGATAATCAAGTTTTGTATCGATATCAAAAAGGAAATATTAATGATGATACTCCTATTCTGATTGCTTCGGCAAGTAAATGGTTGAGTGCGGCAGTGATCATGAAATTGGTAGATGAAAGAAAAATTTCTTTGGATGACCCTTTAAAGAAGTTTTTCCCTAATGTAGATCAGGCAAAAGCCGAAATTACCATCAGACAATTGTTTTCCCATACTTCTGGCTTGCCCGGTAAAGGGACTTTTGAGTTGGTAAGGATGAATAGAAAAAGCATGGCAAAACAAGCGGATGAAATTCTTGGAAAAGACCTTGATGCTTCGCCCGGAACTGCTTTTAGCTACGGAGGCGAGAGCATGCAAATAGCTGGAAGAATTGCAGAAATTGTATCGAAAAAAGATTTTGAAACACTTTTTCAGGAAGAAATTGCAAAGCCTTTAGGAATGAGTAAAACCACTTTTTCTAAAAATGGGAAAACGCCTCAAGTGGCGGGGGGAGCCACTTCAACTGTGAATGATTATTTGAAGTTTTTAGAAATGCTAGCCAATAAAGGTGTTTATCAGCAGCAAAGAATTTTAACAGAACAAGCTGTTGCAGAGATGTTGGCTAATCAAATTGGAAACCATACTATCATTTATAGTCCTTTTACCCAATATGCAGATTTATTTTCTGGTGAAATAAAAATTAAATATGGCATTGGAAATTGGCGAGAGGAGAATGCAAATGGCGATTTATTAGATTCTTCTTCGCCGGGTGCTTTTGGTTTTTCACCATGGATAGATTTTCAGCATCATTACTATGGCGTTTTTGGGGCTTTTAAAAGTATGAAATCGGTTTTTCCAGTGTATGTTGGATTTAGAGATCGCTTAAACGCTCAGCTTAAATAGCGCATAAACTCAGCCCTTGATATCATTTTCGCACCTAATTTCTCAAGATGCTCAGAATGAATTTGGCAATCAATTAGTTGGATATTGACATTTTGGCAAAGCCAAATGAGTGCTAATTTGGAGGTATTACTTTGTTTAGAAAACATAGACTCGCCACAAAAAATTTGCTTCACTAAAACGCCATATAATCCACCCACTAATTCTTTGTTTTGCCAAACCTCAATAGAATGTGCAAATCCTAGCTCATGAAGCCGAATGTAAGCTTGTTGCATATCTTGAGTAATCCATGTGCCGTCTTGATGGTTTCTTTTCATTTCTGCACAAGCTTGGATTACTGCTTTAAAGGCAGTATTGAATGTGATTTTAAATTTTTGGCTATGGATGATTTGCCTCATGCTTTTGCTGATTTTTATTTCTTCTGGCAGAAGCACAAAACGCTCATGAGGGCTGTACCAAAGAATCGGAGTATCCTCATTATACCAAGGGAATATTCCGTTCTGATAAGCCAGCATTAATCGCTCTGGTGATAAATCTCCTCCAAGAGCCAAAAGCCCATCTTGTTCTGCCAAAGCAGGGTTTGGAAAAATCAATTCATCATTAAGCTGAAAAATCATCAAGTTTTTATTTCTGATTTAAACCTTTCAAACTTGCTTCAGTCTCAAAAGCGTTCATCATTTAAATGGAGAGCAAGATTAGATTTTTAGGTTAAATGTAGTTTTTGGTTTAATCCACCTTCGCTCTGAGGGTGGATTTGTTATGTTAAACGGCGCATTAACTGCTCTTCTACTCTTTTAAAAAGCTGAATAGGTTTCAATTGACGCCAATTTAAGTCGTCTAAATCTCCGCCAAAATTGATGTAATAATCGATATTATTTTGCTTGAATTCGCTTATCACGTGTTCTCTAAAATTCACACCCGCAATCCATCCATCTTCTACTTCCTGAAACCATTCTTCATAATAACAATCGTCGGAGGAGTGGAAATTCAAAACATTTTCTCCTATCAGAATAAATTTATTGACTCCCTCGTTAATAATGGTTTCAATAATTTCTCGCTTCAAAGTCATGATGTCATTATCAATCGCATCATTCCATTCTCCAATTAATTCAATAATGGCATAAGAACGGTCATAGTCTATAAACAAAATTTTAAGATATAAGGTGTTTGAACCAAAAAAATCCCATTGGGGGTGAATCAAGTAATTGTAAATCTGCTTGTCAAATTCAAACTCATTATATTCTGTTTGATAAAACGGAGATCTATCATCTTCTGCGGCCACATAATCATCACGCCAACGATAAAAAGGTTCTATATCATGCATATTATTGTAAAGTATCTAAATAAGCTTCAACAGCTTTTCTCACACTGCCGTATTTTTCTAAAAGTTTAGCGGCACTATCATCATCTAAACCTGTTTCGTCGATCACCATTTTTGTGCCCCTATTCACCAATTTAGTATTAGTCAACTGCATATCTACCATTTTGTTTCCTTTAATCCTACCCAACAAAATCATGACAGAGGTACTTATCATGTTTAAAACTAATTTTTGTGCGGTTCCAGCTTTCATCCTTGTAGAGCCCGTGATGTATTCTGGCCCAACAATTACTTCGATGGGATACTTAGCGATAGCGGCAATGGGGCTTTCGGTATTACAAACAATGCAACCGGTAATCATCCCAAGTTCATTTGCTTTTTTCAATCCACCGATAACATAAGGTGTTTTTCCGGAGGCAGCAATACCTATAATTACATCATTTTTATGGATGTGATATTGTTCTAAATCTTTCCAAGCTTGTTCCATATCATCTTCTGCATTTTCAACAGCTTTTCTGATAGCGATATCACCACCGGCAATAATGCCTACTACCCAATCATAAGGAACACCAAAAGTGGGTGGGCATTCTGAAGCGTCTAAAATTCCTAAACGGCCACTAGTGCCTGCACCAATGTAAAATAACCGACCGCCATCTTTCATTTTCTCAGCTATTGCTACTACTAAAGGTTCAATCTGAGTTAAAGTTTTTTTAACTGCTAAAGGAACAGTTTGGTCTTCTTCGTTAATATTTTTCAAGATTTCTGATATTGATTTTTTATCTAAATCATGATACAAGGAATCTTGTTCTGTAATCTCCGCCATTAGGTTTTTTTTTGACGTAAAATTCGGAAAATATCCACATCAAAAAAATTTATAACCAATTTTATTCTACATCTTTTTGAAAAATAATAATTAGTTAATTTGTAAAACATGTATAACGCTAAATCTCAATTCTTAAAATACTTTTTTGTGGTAGTTATTGCTACTGTTTTTGGTGTTATTGTAGGGGCAGCTTATCAACAAAGTATCCTTGATTTTCAAGACTCAAATTTTTCTTCTTTTTCCCTTCAAGGTCAATCCAAATTAGATAAGATTTTAAAGATTGTAAAGAATAATTATGTCGATTCTGTGAATACTGATTCACTTCAAGAGTTGGCCATTGCTGATATTTTAAACAGCTTAGATCCACATTCAGTTTACTTACCACCTCAAGCGGCTGAAAATCAAAACGAAATGTTAGAAGGTAATTTTGATGGGATAGGTATTGAATATTATGTGCTCAACGATACACTTTTTGTAACGCATGTTCGCCCTGATGGACCTTCTTTTAAAGCAGGATTATGGAGAGGAGATAAGATTATTGCGGTGAATGGAGAAGTAATGAATGGCAATGCTTTGCTTACCAATAACATCATCAACAAATTGAGAGGAAAGCGAGGCTCTAAAGTTGAAGTTTCTGTGATCAGAAAAGGTTTGTTGAGTCCTAAAAAATTTGATATCGTGAGAGATAGGATTATGGTGAGTAGTATTGATGCTGCTTTTTTGATTAAAGAGGATATTGGCTTCATCAAAATCAGCAAGTTTGGTGCAAATACCGATGAAGATTTTAGCGAAGCCTTAGACAAGCTACAGCAAAAAGGGATGAAAAGCCTGATTTTAGATTTAAGAGGTAATGGAGGAGGATATTTAAGTGCAGCTACGGCCATTGCTGATCAGTTTTTGCCAGATGGTAAATTGATAGTTTATACCCAAGGTTTACACGAGCCCAGAACAGAATATAAAGCCTCCGCCGATGGAACTTTTGAAAAGGGAAAGTTGGTGGTTTTGATAGATGAAGGTACAGCTTCTGCCAGTGAAATTGTAACTGGAGCTTTGCAAGATTTAGATCGAGCTACCATTGTTGGCCGTCGTTCTTTTGGTAAAGGCTTGGTGCAAGAACAATTTGGTTTTGGAGATGGCTCTGCCATGAATCTTACCATCGCTCGTTATTACACACCCGCCGGAAGATCTATTCAAAAATCTTATAAGGGTGGTTTTGATGCTTACAGAGACGAAATTAATCATCGGTATGAGCATGGCGATTATCTTTCTTTAGATAGCGCATTAAATGATAGTGTTTTTGCCTATCATGAAAAAGTGTATAGAACTAGCAAAGGAAGACCAGTTTTTGCCGGAGGTGGCATCATGCCAGATATTTTTGTGCCGCTGGATACGGCAAACATTACTCCTTTTTTTGAAAAAGTAGCGCAAAATTCATGTATCCCAGATTTTGTTTATGGAAAGTTGATTAATGAGCCTCATTTGAGTCAATATAAAACCGCGGAAGATTTTGCAGAACACTATCATTTGTCTGAGTCTGACTTTCAAGCTTTTGTAAAATTTTGTAAAACTAAAGGAATCAAACAGCTTGATTATAAAGAAATTAAGATTTCAAAACCATTGATTAGGAATGAAATAGAAGCTTTGCTAGGAAGATTTTATTTTGAGGAAGAAGGCTTTTACAGGATTTCTAATCAGCAAGATGATTTTGTGAAGAAAGCCTTGAAAGAATTACGAAACCCAGCTTAGGAACTGGGTTTTGTAATTCTAATCTGGTTATTTTTTGGTGCTATCCATAGCTAAGCTATCTTTCTTCACCGAATCTACACTTACCGAATCTGCTAAAGCAGCATTTAATAAAGAATCGGCAGCAGCCTTATTTAAAGAATCAATTTCTTTTTCGCTCTTCTTTTCGTTGTTGCTGCAAGCCGTGAAGCTGAGCGCTAATCCTAACGCTAAAAATGGGAGGTATCTTATCATAAATTGGATTTTATTAATCAATAATTCTATTTCTGTCTGAAAAATATTTGTAACGGAACGCCTTCAAAATCAAAATGCTCTCTCAATTTATTCTCAACAAATCGCTTATAAGGCTCTTTGATGTATTGAGGTAAATTGCAAAAGAAAGCAAACATAGGGGAAGACGCATTAATTTGTGTGATGTATTTGATTTTAATGTGTTTCCCTTTGGTAGCTGGCGGTGGCGTATTTTCTATAATGGGCAATAAAATATCATTTAACTTAGAAGTCGGTATTTTTTTGGTTTTATTTTCATACACCTTTGCTGCTGCCTCTATTGTTTTAAAAATTCTTTGCTTTTCTGTTACTGAGGTAAAAACTATCGGAACATCTACAAATGGCGCAATTTTCTCTTTAATTTTTTGCTCAAACTCTTTAACAGTTTTATGGTCTTTTTCAATCAAATCCCATTTATTCACCACTAAAACTATCCCTTTCTTATTCTTTTCGGCCAGGTGGAAAATATTGATGTCTTGAGATTCTATCCCGTCAACGGCATCAATCATTAAAATAATCACATCTGCTTCTTCTAATGCTTTGATGGTTCGCATTACCGAGTAAAACTCGATGTTTTCTCTTACTTTGGTTTTCTTACGCAATCCAGCGGTATCAATCAGCATAAACTCATGCCCAAACTGATTATAATGGATATGGATGGAATCTCTAGTAGTACCCGCAACGTTAGTAACGATATTTCTTTCTTTTCCGATTAAAGCGTTAATCATGGATGATTTGCCCACATTTGGCCGACCAACAATGGCGTATTTAGGTAAAGAATTTTCATCTTCTGCTTCGTTCTCGAAATGCTTAATCACCTCGTCTAATAAATCCCCAGTTCCTGATCCACTCATAGATGAAATACAATGAATTTCTCCTAAACCGAAACTATAAAACTCGGTAGCATCAGATTGTAATTGATGATTATCCACTTTGTTTACAGCAACAAAGACCGGTTTTTTACTGCGTCTTAGAATCTGAGCGATGTCATCATCTAAATCTGTAATACCAGTAGTTACATCCACCATAAAAACAATGACAGTGGCTTCTTCTATCGCAATGTGCACTTGCTCTCTGATAGCCGCTTCAAAAACATCTTCAGAGTTGGCTACATATCCGCCAGTATCAATTACAGTAAATTTCTTGTCTGTCCATTCTGCAAGCCCATAATGTCTATCGCGGGTTACACCGCTTTGGTCATCAACAATGGCTTTTCTGCTTTCCGTTAAACGGTTGTAGAGGGTAGATTTTCCTACGTTCGGTCTCCCGACGATCGCTAATATATTGCTCATAATGTATTCCCAGCCTTATCATGCCGGCATGATTTTTTTGCAAAGGTAGTTAAATTACTTGGTAATCAGCTTAAAGTGTTATTTTATCAATCCTTTACTCGCTATAACCGAAACTCTTTAAGTAATTTTCTCGGTTTCTCCAGTCGGGGATTACCTTCACAAACATTTCTAAAAAGACCTTTTTTTGTAAAAACTCTTCCATATCCTGACGAGCATAAGTGCCTACCTTCTTTAGCATCACACCGCCCGTACCAATTAAGATATTTTTTTGTGATTCTCGCTCTACCACAATTTCTGCAGAGATTTTAATGATGTCTTTAGCTTCTTTAAAGGCAGTAATAATCACTTCTGTGCTGTATGGTATTTCTTTTTTGTAGAATTTGAAGATTTTCTCCCTAATCATCTCCGAAACAAAAAAGCGCTCTGATTTATCGGTGAGTTCATCTTTTTCATAATAGGGTGGATGAACAGGTAAATTTTCAATAATGAAACTTAAAACGGGTTCTAAATTGTATTGATGAAGTGCGGAAATACCAACTATACCATGCGGATTAAGCTTCTCTTTCCAATAGTTTATTTTTTCTTCAATGGCTTCGTTGGTAGATTCATCAATCTTGTTGATGACCACTAAAATTTTTGCAGTAGTGTTTTGCAGTTTCTCTAATACATCTTCCTCGTCCTGCTTTTCATTGATATCAGTAACGAAAATTAAAATATCGGCATCTACCAAAGCATCATTTACAAAATGCATCATATTTTCCTGCAATTTGTAGTTGGGTTTGATGATTCCAGGCGTATCTGAGAAAACAATTTGGTAATTTTCATCATTCACAATGCCTAAAATACGGTGACGCGTAGTTTGAGCTTTTGGGGTAATGATAGCCATTCTTTCTCCAACTAACTGATTCATAAGGGTTGATTTCCCCGCATTTGGTTTCCCGATGATGCTTACAAAACCTGCTTGATGTGTCATTAATTTTTTTTTAAAAATTATTTGGAGTACAAAGAAACGAATTATATCTTTGCAGTCCAATTCGGAGATATGAATTATTTCTGAATTAGAAAAAAGCAAAAATGATTGTTTTTTGCTCAAAATTGAAATCAAAATTTAACAATATAGTGCGGGGTGGAGCAGTTGGTAGCTCGTCGGGCTCATAACCCGAAGGTCATCAGTTCGAGTCTGGTCCCCGCTACCAAAAGTGAAGTTGAGAGACACTTTACATCATGGCCCGTTCGTCTAGGGGTTAGGACGCCAGATTTTCATTCTGGAAACAGGGGTTCGATTCCCCTACGGGCTACTTAGAACAATATCAAAAAGCATTAAAACCCTGTAAATCAAATGATTTCAGGGTTTTTTGTTTTAATCAAATCCCCAAAATATTCACTTTTCCACCAAATTCTGGTGAGTAATTGGTGAGTACCTGTTCGGTCAATAAAAGTACTCACCAGAAGTGATATAATAAATTGATTTTCAATTAGTTTACTCAATAAACATCTTGATTAAAATTAGCTGCAAATGTATATTTGTTAACCTATAAATCAAGTCAACATGCTTACAAGTTTTCATGTGCTTTTCTACCTTAAGAAGCCAAAATCTTATTTATCTGGTCCAATGCCCATCTATCTAAGAATAAGTGTAGATGGTAAAAGATCGGAAATATCTGTCGGACGTACCTGTATTCCTACTTCATGGAATACTCAAAGCGGAAGGTGCAAGGGCAACAAGGAAGATATTAAACTTCTAAATGCTTATTTAGAGAGCTTACAAACAAAGCTAAATATAGCTCATCAAATGCTTGTAGAATCTGGAAAGGAAATTACCGTTGAAGCTTTAAGAAATGCCATAGCCGGTAAGAGAGAAAGAGGTAAGATGCTTTTGGAGATATTTAAGGAGCATAACGAAAAAGTTGAAACCTTACTAGGCAATGGTTTTGAATCCAATACTTTGAAAGGATATCGGACGACTATCAAACATTTACATTCCTTTATTCATGATTATTATGAAACAGAAGATATCCCTATCCTCAAGTTAAATCATGAATTTATAGTGGAATTTGAATACTACCTACGTAGTACTTTTAAGATTAGTGCCATTTCAGCAGCAAAGTATATCAAGAATCTTAAAAAAATCGTCAATAGTTGTCTCGCACACGATTGGATATCCAAAAATCCTTTTGCGAATTATAAGTCCAAAGCAAAACCTGTTGAACGTATTTATTTAACCCAAGATGAGCTGAATGCTATTGATCAAAAGAAATTTACAATTGAAAGATTAGCTCAGGTGAAGGATGTCTTTTTGTTTTGTTGTTACACAGGGTTAGCTTATGCAGATGTCAAAAAATTAAAAAGAGAAGAAATTGGGGTAGGGGTAGATGGTGGGGTTTGGATTTTCGCCAAGAGGAAGAAAACAGCCACCTCTTCAAGAATACCTTTATTAGGTAAAGCAGTAGAAATTCTGGATAAATACAAACATCATCCTCACTGTGAGGTAGAAGACACGCTGTTACCCGTATTGAGTAATCAAAAGATGAATGCTTATTTGAAGGAGATCGCTGATGTTTGTGGTATTACCAAAACATTAACTTTCCATATTGCCAGACATACATTCGCTACTACTGTTACACTTAGTAATGGAGTCCCAATAGAGACAGTTTCTAAAATGTTGGGTCATACGAATCTCAAAACTACCCAGCATTATGCAAAAATTCTGGATACTAAGGTGAGTAAGGATATGTCAGTATTGAAGAAGAAGTTTTCTATAAAGAGAAGGTGATAGCTAGACGAGGAAGTAAGCTTTTTGAACAGCTTATCAATGCTTTAAGCGGCTCAAGATAAATGACGATAGCTGAGGCTAGAGTTGTTCTAAATAAATCTTAATGTTTGATAGAATCTCATCCAAATCTGGTTGACCTTTGTAATATAAAGTCCTAGTTTTATGATATCGGTTTTTAAAGCTACTCCTTATTTTTTCATCCTCAAGGAGAAAGGCTGGATTTTCTTTAAGTGGAACTTGCAGATCAGAGGTAGGAAATCTTTTCTTTTTATGGGCAAGATATTCATCACTCCCAATAAACTCTTGGACTTCTGGATGAGCCAGAAGTGAAGCGATATCATAATATTGCCGCATAAAGTTAACACCTTCATCGCCAGATTCCTGCTCCTTTCGGAATTTAGTAGCAACGGTTTGTAGCTTTTCGACGAGCGTATATCCAGGATGATAACAATGGAGGTCAATTGCTCGATTATCTAAAATGCTCACCGCGTTATTTAAAGCACTATCATATGCCCAAGAGCTGATGGTTATGGGTGTATTAGGGGTGACATTATCGAAGCCTGCTTCAAGCAGAACACCTTCTTTAATGCCATCGACTATATCAAAATAAGTTTCGTAAAATAGACGTATTCCACCACTATTATATGTTTGTTCATTATCAAAAGCGATATCTCTTTCAGTCTTTATGATCCCATCAATATGGATGTTTTCAGCTAGCCAATCATAAAAGCTCTTTTTGGCAACTATATTCCTTGATTTATTATTGTTAGGGTTTTCATTGATATTGAATTCGGCAGGAGGTTTGATGAAAATATCAATATCCTCTGAAAAACGATTAATGATTTTAAACCCTTTGGATAAAGAAGTACCGCCTTTAAGTTGATAAGTAAATCCTTGCCTTTGTAAGCCAAATAAGATATGCATGATCCAATAGTCTTTTTCTACAAGACCAGGATCAATAGACTGCTCCTCCGCTATAATTCTTATTAATTCCGGAAATTCTTTATGCCGATGTAGGTAGTCAATGTTAGCCATAATAGGGTTACTCTAAAACCGATTTAAGGACTTTTTTGGTCTTCACATTTCCATAATTTTTAAGCGCTTTTTTTAACTTCCCAGAGTCCATCGTAGCGGCTTTTTTCATTACATTTTTAAGTACACTGTTTGTATCTTCACCTAACTGAAATAGGTTATTTACCAGATCTACTATGAGGAATTCCTCACTAAGCTTATTGGGAAAATGAGGTTTGATTTGAAAATGAAAAGTTCGACCACCAAGCTTAAATTCGCCATGTCTTTTATGGTTATAAACCACTCGTTTATTATAAAGTTGAGTGGTTCCTACACCCAAACGATTGTAGGCATTCGGAGAGGTAACCAAAAAGCGATCATCATTGAGAAATTTGCTGATCAGCTTTTCCTCCTCTGGAGGTACTGACCCAAATACAGATTTTTTAGGATAAAAATAGACTCCTTGAGAGAGTTTTTTTAGCGTACCCTCTTCGACAAGCTCGTTTAAATGACGATCTATTGAGCTTGACCACTCTAACAAATCACCTCTTCGATAAACCTGACCTGGTTTGAGATGACTTTTTAATTCCCGTACCCTAGATATTTTCATCATTTTTTGTACAAATGTAAAATATTTTATTTAAAATTCATGCAAAATTTTTATTTAACTTATTGTTTAACAATTAATAATGACGTTAAATAAATTAATCATAAATCTTTTGAAGTCTTTTAGTATGCTGTAGTCATTGAGAATGCACTACACCACCCCTTCATCCGCAAGGGAACAATACCCTTCAGAAGTTACTATTACATGATCCAGAACAACAATATCTAATAACTCTCCTCCAGCTTTTATTTTTCTAGTGAGTTGAATATCTGCCTGACTTGGTCTTAAGTTACCTGAAGGATGGTTATGAGCAAGAATAATTGATGAGGCACAAGCTTTCAAAGCACTGGCAAAAATCAGTTTTGGATCAGCGACAGTTCCTGTAATTCCACCACTAGAAATTTGAATAATTCCTAAAACTTTATTAGCCCTACTCATGAGCACTACTTTGAACTGCTCTAACAAATCTATCTTGCTTTCATCCCAATTCTGTTTGAGGATTTGATAAGCATCATTTGAGGATTTTATAGATGGTCTTTCTGAAGCTTTACATTTTGGAACATAGCTGAGACTGATTTCTGCAACTTGATTGAGATTGAGGGGTTGATTGAGCATTTCCATAATATTGATTTTAATGAATTAATTATGGTGCTCTACCCGGTAATCGGAGGCATAAAGGGCAAAGTGGAGATCCCAAAAATGTGGAGGCTCACGATGGAATCGGGATACCCATTTTTTGGATACTACTTTGGCGCAGCGAACCCTATGCTGATGATTGGCGACTTTTGCTTTTAATTAATGAAATGTCAATGTGATAAATGCCTATTCGGCAATATCTAGCTTTCTGAAATTAGTCTCGAAAATAGCTTTGCTGAGTTGAAGCAGATGATCTACTCTCTCTATTAAGATTTTGAGTTGTTCCTCGCTGATGACAAACCCTGCCTCATACCTTGATTTGATGTAAACATCCTCTAGAAGCTTTAAGAGCAATTGATCTTCTTCTGTATCATTAGGAAAGATATTGCACACTTGAGGGGCAATCATAGCAACATGTTTCTTGAGTTCAAATAGAATGTGTCTTTTTATCCACTCCCCTAAATGCGGTGATCAATGCTCTAATGGAAAGTTCTGTTGCTTGTTGCAACATAAAACAGGAAAGTGAAAAATTCTTTTGATGATTAAGATGTTTCGCATTTTCAAAGAAAGAGTTAGCTATTTCATGATTGGAGAGAAATGTAGCTTCAGCCTTTTTGCTGTTTTCAAATAGTTTAACAGGATTTATACTAGGCAAAGGCTTTTGTCCATCATCGTAAATGAGATTTTTCCTTTGACAATTTAAGATAAAATATAGTAAACCTTCCTCAAAAGCTTCGGCTAATCGGCTAGAGACATATAAATAAAATGATAAGCCTTTTGTATCAGACAATGCAAAACTAATCAACGGGTCTAGTTCATCGAATTTTCGGATAGACTTATTGGACAAGATCACAATTAGGTCAATCATTATTTGACTTTCAGGCTTAACATCATCATCATGTTGTACTAAAAAGATTTTCTCTGGTTTTACTGTTAATATAATGAGCTCTAAGGCAGAACGGATATCCTTGTCCATCCCTTTAGGAAGATTCAATGATTTTAAGGTTTGATAATCCTCCACTACACTCTTTAACATTTTATGGGAAAGATCAATGTAGGTTTTTAAACTCTGGTACACCTGACTGGTTTCGAGGAGTTTGTTACTCGAGGTAGTATCGATATGACCAGCGATATAAAACTGAAATACTTTCCACAGGTCATCCTGAATCTTTTGGATCTCTATCTCATTCGGAAATTCACTGAAATAGGATGGATAATCATCGGTTCTAGTTTTCATCATTATCCTCCTCTCTTTCCCAATCTCTAGTCTCTTTAATAGCCATATCCAATAAATCAAACAGCTGTTCCAAATCAAATAGGATTTCTTTTATATCAAAAGCCTGAAAGCCGATATTGAAATTAAGATAATCCATAAAGATTTTTCTGAGATTACGGCTTAATCTAGCAGGAGGGACAGTCTCCACAAAAGAGATAAATCCTTTTAAGAGTTTGATGGTTAAAGGTTGTCGGGTATCATGGTTCAATTCCAGAACCAGTTGTTCCAAAATATCGCCATCTCTACTGTAGCTTTTGCCCTTTTCCTTGTTCATCAAATATGCCACATCCAACATCTTCTCCAAATGCTCAACATCCAAAAAAAGACTTTCATTAATCACATCCATTAAGGTTGCTTTTGACAAGGCATATTCAACCCATTCTGAAAGCCGCTCTTTCCATTCTTCTAAATCGTAATGTAAGAACATAGCCTTAATGGCAAAATAAGGATTCGCTATCTCAGCTTTTGTCAATCGCTTTATCCTTCCCCTATGTTCATTTAGCACATCGTATAATTGATAGAACTCATCACGTTCCTTTTGAATTTGTTCTGCACTTCCTGCTTTGTAAATTGCTAATATGACTTCACCATCATTTTCCTCTTTTGTTGTCAATAGAAGATGGAAAGCCTCCATTAAATGCTCCAATTCACTTTTCACATTTAATACAGTACCCGGTTCATTCATAAAAGTCCAACAATTAGCAGAAAGTGCAGCTTTTAAAAGCTCCCAGAGTTCCTTATGGAGATACTCTTGAGAGGTAGCATCAAAAAAATTGAAGATAGCTTTCATAGGATTTTGCAACTCCTCTTCAGTAAGGGATTGATATTTCTTTTCAATGGTCTTAATCCATGAACGAAAGTGGTGAATTTAGTGAGTATGAACTGGCTTGTATCCGGATTGGTGAAGAGACAGGACGTGTGGAAGAAATTGTTACCGAGTTATCCCTTTTCTATGGAAAGAAAATTAAGAACAAACGTAAGTTGATCTCTTCATTAAGCTATCCTTTGATTGTGCTTTCTACTGCGTTTAGTGCAGTATTCTTCATGTTACAGGTGGTGGTGCCCATGTTTAGTGATGTGTTTAAACAATTTGGCGGACAACTACCTTGGCTCACACAGCAGGTGGTCAAACTTTCTGATATGATCAAGCGAGATGGCATTTGGATATTACTTCTAATAATCTTGTCTTTAGGGTTGCTATTTTATTTTCGGAGTGCGGAACAGCTCAGAAAAGTGCGTTCAAGGATAATTCTTCGAATACCCTTGCTGGGGGACCTGGTACTGAAGATATATCTGGCCCGCATGTGTTCTTCTTTAAGTTTGTTGGTAGGGAATGCGGTACCCTTAGTCAGTTCCATAGCGATGGTGAGAAAGATGATCGATTTTTACCCTTTTGAGCAGTCCTTGTTGGTAGTAGAGGAAGAGATTATCAAAGGAACTACCTTTCATGAAATCTTACAAAGATTTCCTATATATCCTAACAGATTGGTACAACTAATCAAAGTAGGAGAAGAGGTGAATGAAATGGAGAACTTATTGAAAAAGGTTTCCGAACAGTATAATGAGGAGGTGGAGTTCAAGGTACAAACAGTAAGCGGGATCATTGAACCCTTGTTAATTGTCTTTTTGGGTTTGATCGTAGGTCTTATTTTGGTGGCAATGTACCTGCCAATGTTTCAGATTAGTAATAGTTTTTAACAAGAAACACCTGTTGTGCATTTAGGATAAGTTGATTTTTAATTTGTTTAGACTTCTTTTGAATACAAAGAAATTGAGATACTGGATCATTGTGAAAGCAGTTATTTTTGAGAGTATTCTTGTTGCCAGCCCCTGAAAAGTTTTCGCGAAATTGATGTTGATAGAAAACTGACTGTTAAGCTGTGAGATATTGGTTTCAATCCTCTTTCTGATCTTGGCTCTTGCGGATGAAAATTTGACAAAGTCATGCTGGTTTTTTCTCATCGGAACAGACAGTGTAATATTTGAATAATTAAAGAGGTCAGCCTGGATTTCTTTGCCTATATCCTCTATTGCCAATCAGAAGGCAGTTTCTGAAATTTTCCCTGATATCCTGCAGGTAATTTATGTCATGTACGTTGGCGGGTGTAAAATCGAAAGAATGAAAGATTCCGTTCTTATCGCAGACCGCATGAAGCTTATATCCAAAATACCTTGTTTTCTGTGACGCACAATACCCAAAAGCGGGTTTAATATTTTCGGTCAAGCAGATTCCTGACCGTCCCGCTCTGCTGGCTCTACAGATTTCAATAGGCGCAGAATCCACAACAAAAACATCGGTAAGATCTGAGAATTTACCGCTTAGGCAGATCCTGATTTCTTCGATATAGCTAAATAAGGCCCTTTTCCTTTTATTGAACACGCTTCTCTCAATTTTATGTTCCAGTTCACTACCTTTTAAACACCTAAATAGCTGTAGTTCAGAATTAACGGACATATATTCTGCGGTAATGTTAAGTGCAACCAGTTCCATGTCAGAGAGTTTTGGCGTTCTGATCTTTGCTGAGGTCTTTATGTTTGGGCAGCTGGCGGCCAATTCTTTTAAAATTATTTTGTAGTTTTGAATAAGGTTGTTTATATATTTAATGACTTGGTAATCAATTAAATATAAGGTTTATTAACCAATTGAATAACCTTATTTTCTTTATTTTCTAAATGCACAACAGGTAAATATAATTACAGATATTGAGTCTACGACTCTCTAATTCTGATTTAAATTTTATCGGTTGATTAAAATATTAAAATAAATGACTTTAATCAAAATATCAAAAAAGAAATATTATTTATAACTTGGCGCATTCAAGTAATAAACGCAACTTTCAGATTATAAAATTAGCCATAAAAACTTGATAAGGAGTTTTAAAGTTTAATGTTTTTCTTGGTCTGTTA
>JACXVB010000074.1 GCA_014763615.1 Sphingobacteriales bacterium
TATTTTTCCAAGCCATGTGAATTAACTCTCTAAATTTTAAGTAAGGCTATTTTAAGTCATCAGTCAATGACTTCTCGTGCAAAGCTCTCTTTTCAAAACAAAAAAGCGCCTTGATGGGCGCTTTTTTTATGCCTAACAGAATTGGCCTAATTTGTTGCTTTAAATAATCAGGATCAGAACAGCTTCATTTTGTCCCAATATGTCACTTAACTTTACTCTGACCCCAGTTATTCCTCTGACCCCAGTTATTCGCTTTTAGCCAATTTAAATAGGCTTTAAAGTCTGAGGAATCGGCAAAAATGACTTGTCGATTATTACCGCGTTGAATTAAATGAACCGGAATTCCAGCGGGTGTGACTCTCGTTAATCGAGCCATAAATCCTCACAAAAGCAATCAAAAAACCCAAGATATCACTTAACTTTACTCTGACCCCAGTTATTCCGAGTTGATGAGGTTGTTAGGAGTCTCCTTATTCATCAGCTGGATAATGAATATGCTTAACTTCATCAACGCTTAAATCATCATTGATACGGTACACATATACGTGGAAATTGGCGCCACTGATATTTAGTTGAAAATCAGCATCCTCATCGAGTTCTTTAATGCTGTCGTATGAACTGTTGAGCGGATAGCTAAGCATGCTACGGCAAACTACAAGTACTCCATCTGCTTGTCGTAAGTTCGATGTTTCAGACCAACCTTGGCGCCGCAATACCTCTCTTGCCTCCATGCTGGTAGAAACGCTGTGGGCAATAACGGCTAGGTTTAATCCTCTTTCGGCATGAGCGGGAACTGATAAGGCTGTGGCAACCAAAAGCGCAGCCAATATCAACAGCCATGTTCTGTATCGGTGAATGGTTTTCATTCTTTACTCCTAACGACCAAGCTAAGCGTGCTGCGCGTCAGCGCAGTCCGCTTAAGCGATTTGTTAGCCGTTTCTTGTTAAATTGCATCTAATGCCTCAACTATTGACTTATCTGGCCTAACCTTGAATGGCTTACCAATATTTGGGAAAACAATTATTTTTAACGATGAAATTTTACGACAGCTAAAATGATCTTTTTTAAAGCTTTCCAACCAATTAACATCATCGTTGTTTATTTTTATAAATAACTGTGCAACTTCATTTTCACCAAGCTTACAGGGAAATTTACTGGATTTATCCGAGTCAATATACTTATGACCAATACCGATATTAGTTCTGTTAAGAAAGCCACCAGCTTGAAATGAAATTGAAACATAATTATTCAAATACACTGTTCTAAAACCGACATTTGTTACTTGTATTCCAAGATAATCTTCATCAACATCGTTTTCATTAAATGTATAAATGCCTGAAGATATTTTTAGGTTAATTTTTCTTGTTGAAAATGAAATATAAAGGGATACAGCAACTGCCAGCAAAGTTCCCAAAGCAGAAAGCCAAGGTGCAAATGTATTAATAAATTTCCAGTCATCTATAGTCATTTATAAATAGTCTCAATATGTTGTTGAAGTGCAATTTACACCACCATAAGTTCCATTACAGTTTGTAAATGTTGTTTTGGGAGTCATTGACCTTTCCCCTGAATTAGTACCATTTCCTCGATGAGACTTTTATGCCACCTGTTTCGCAAAAACCGATGGCGGTAAATAATTCAGTGAGCTATGTGG
>JACXVB010000019.1 GCA_014763615.1 Sphingobacteriales bacterium
TATTATATACTATTCAATAAAAAAAATCCCTTTTGTCATGCTGTCCGCCGACTGGCGGATCAGCATCTCGTTGACGTTAATTATGGTATTTAATTCACCTAAGAATTAAAGCAAGTGCATTAAGAAATCCCGAAATAAATTCAGGATGATAATATTAAGACGATTAAATCTCAATGATGACATTTCTTTAAAACAACCTTCCTTGTCATGAGTTAGATTTGTAGCATCAAATACAAAAAGATAAATCATGCAAAACATTCAAAATAAAGTCGCTTTAATTACAGGCGCAAGTAAAGGAATAGGATACGGCATTGCCGAAGCTTTATTAAAGCAAGGCGTAAAAGTGGCGATTACCAGTAGGTCACAAAAAAGTGCAGATGAAGCTGCGAAGAAATTAGGTGCAGATGTTTTAGCCATTGCTGCGGATGTGAAAGATTACGCCTCACAACAAAAAGCAGTACAACAAACCATTGCGAAGTTTGGACAATTGGATTTCTTAATTGCTAATGCAGGGGTAGGTCATTTTGCTCCGATTGATGAAATGAGCCCAGAGTTATGGAACGACACAATCGACACCAATTTAACAGGTGTTTTTTATAGCGTAAAAGCAGCTATTCCGGCTTTAAAGAAATCTCAAGGTTACATCATCACCATCTCTAGTTTGGCAGGAACTAATTTCTTCCCGAAAGCATCGGCATACAATGCCAGCAAATTTGGTTTAACAGGTTTTTCACAAGCCATTATGTTAGATTTACGCCAATACGGAATCAAAGTAAGTACGATTATGCCGGGTTCAGTAGCTACGCATTTTGCAGACCAAACACCAGATGCAGAAAAAGATGCTTGGAAAATTCAGCCTGAAGATATTGGTCAGATGGTGGTAGATTTATTTCAGATGCACCCAAGAACTTTACCAAGTAAGGTAGAAGTGAGACCGCTCAAAACTTCGAATTAGTTTATAAATATTATGCTTTTAACGGGTATTCTTTTAAAAGATTAACCGGTGGAATTTTTAATAATTCACTAAATTTTCTAATCATATTTAATGAAAGGGACTGTTTGTAATTTAACACTTTACTAACAGTTCCTTTATCTCCATAAACAGCGGCTAAATCAGCAGATTTATAACCAAAATCTTCCATTCTGATTTTAATCATTTCAATAGGATCTACATCTGGTAAAACAGAAGTTTGGTTTTCATAGGTGGCAATAAGGTGAACTAAAAGTAACTTTTCTTTGTGCTGTTCAGTTCCTTTAGGCGCAAATTTAACTTCTTCATATCTTTGAAGAGCCTCATTATATTCTTTTTCTGTTTCAATTAAAAACCATTTTGGAGTGTTCAATTCCATATTTAATCATTTAAATTGTTTCCGCATTTATTTTATCATATTCAGAATGAGTTCCAATGAACCTGATTTCAACAATTTCATCCTCATAGTCCACCTCAACAATTAATCGGTATTTATTGCCAACAATCTTAAATCTAGCCCTACTATTTTTAATAATTTTAGCATTGGGAAAATCTGCTATTACATCAGTACTTCTTTTCCATTTAGCATTTTCAACAACTTCTTTCCAAGTTCTCAAGTTCTTCCCAGAATCTGAATGTTTCCGTACAAATACATCAAGTTTTTTTAGATAAACTATAATCATAAATTGAAAAAAATTATCACCAATATTAAAAATGGAGTTTTAATGTATTAAAATCTCACTTTCCTAAATTGGTTAAATACTTTTTTGATTTTTACAGTTCAAAACTTATGGTTGAAACAAAACTATAAATAAGTTGGCAAAAAACCAACTATCGTTTAAAATTTAATACAAAACTCTAAACTTGATAGTATTTTCAATCTTTCGAAGTTCTTTCAAAAGTGATTTATCATATTTCGTATCAATATCTGTAATCACATAACCAATTTTTGGATTGGTCATCAAAAACTGCCCAACGATATTAATTTCATGCTTAGCCATTACTTTGGTGATTTTAGACATGATACCCGGAACGTTTTTATGGATATGAATCAAACGATGAGATTCTGCAATTTTTGGGAGCTGTAAATTTGGGAAGTTGGCGCTCATGTGCGTGGTTCCGGTATTGATAAAATCGGCCATACGCCTTGCAATAAATGTTTTGTTAGATGGATTGGCTTTTACACTATCAAAAACCACCATACCCATTTCTGTGCAAATGTCTAGGTTGATTTTATCTTTTGCGATGCCATAATAGCCCAAAGTTTTCAGTTTTATGGCTCTTCTTAGCTGCTCATCCGGAATATGCTCACCATCGCCCAACAGCAACATTCCAACATCCTTCACGTACTTTTCTTCAAAAGATGTTTTATGACGGATAGAAAATCCGTCTTTTTTCAAAAGCTCGATACTTTCTTCAGGAACCTCGCCAATCAGCAAACAAAGTATTCGGTTTTTAGGATAAGAAATCGCCCTTGGCAAATCACTCACGTATAGAAACTCATCAAAACTGGGCGCCACATGGTCGGCTTTTTCGGCTACGGTTTTGCGCTCAATATTTTCTGTGAAAGCGAAAAACTTTTTAATCATCCCAGATTCTTTCAACTGAAAATCAGAATGACCATCGCCAATGCCATAAATTTCACCCTCTAAATTCATTTGCTTCAGCAATTTCACTTTTCCATTTTCTTGAGAAAGTGGGTTTTCAGCATCGTATCCAATGATGTTTCCGTCTTTATCAAACACAAAAGTATTGGCGTAGATATTTTTTTTCTTGATGTGATAAGGTGTTACCACTGGAGTGATAAATTCTTTAAACCCGCCAGAAACGATTAAAACTTCATCAGCCTGTTTCTTAAAGAAAAGTTTATTTCGCTGAAAGGAAGCGGAAACTTTTTTCTTCAGATGTTTGATGAGTAATTCTAGATGCGATTTGTTGGCGTTTAACAATTTTACCCTACCGGCCAAACTTTCTGAAAAAGAAAGCTTTCCTTCCATCGCTAGATTAGTTAAATCTTCAATTTGCTGATAGATTTTTTCCCTATCTGGGTGATTTTTTAAAGAAATTCGGGCTAATTCGTCTAAGGCTTCTACTTGTGTAAAAGTGCTATCAAAATCGATGATAAAAGTTGGTTTCAAAGCTATTGTTTTGGAGGTGCTAAATTGCACAAATGATGATTAAAAAGCTAAATTTTTTAAGATTTAAGCAGATTTTAGACTATTTGCTATTTTGGTAACCGTTTCTTTTACCGGTATAAACTCAATCTGGAGTTCTGATTTAATTTTGCTATTATCAAACCTAGAAAATATAGAAGCACTTTCTGCAGTAGTTTTTGTAAGTCCGCCTTTACTTCTGGTGAGTAGATTTTTTAATTGGTTTAAACGCCAAGCCAATTTCATCATCCATGGTTTAGCCGGAGTTTTGGGAGCGGGAATTCCAAATGCTACCGAAGCTATTTCAAATAATTCTCGATAGCTCACATTCTCCGCATTGATGATGAAACGTTCTCCTTTCGTGTTACTTTTCATCAATAAAATCATGCATTTAGCCACATCTTTTACATCCACCACACCCACACCGCCAATCGGGTAAAACTTTAATCCTTTTTGGATAGTTGCAAATAGAGTTCCGCTGCCTTCTTTTCCGGCATCTTCTCCAATAATTAAAGATGGATTAACAATTACCGCATTTAAACCTTCGTTTATGCCACGCCAAACTTCCATCTCACTTCTATATTTTGAAACTGCATAAGCATGATGCGCTTCAAAACCTTCCCAAAAGAAAGTTTCATCCACCAATTCATCCGCTTTTGCATCGGCCAAAGCCGCAATAGAACTCACGTGAATCAATTTTTGAATGTTATTTTCTAGGCAAAGATTCACCACGTTAGCTGTCCCTTCTACATTGGTTTGTAGCATTTTATCCTTTACCGCAGGTTCAAAAGAAACCAAAGCTGCACAATGGTAAACGGAAGTAATACCCTCAAAGGCATCAGCAAGGTTGGAAAGATCTAAAATATCAGCATCAAACCACTCAATTTGATTTTGAAAAGCAATTAATTTTTGAGGAATGGCAGATTTGCTCCTTTTGGTACATCTGATTTTAGTTTCGCTTTGCAGCAACTGAAGTACCAATTCGGCTCCTAAAAATCCTGTTGCTCCTGTTACTAAAATCATCTTTGTGGTATGTTTGGTTTCAAAACTATTGAATAAAACAGATTTTTAATACACTATTTACCTGAAAAAATAGATATTTGACAGAATTGTTTGATTTATGTCTTTAGCCGATTTTTTTTCTCCTCTTGATGTTTTAAAATTTACGCCTAAAAATGGTTTTTATAGCAGCCATTTAGGAGTTAAAACTACTTTTTACCAAGAAGTTTTTCCTGATTTAGAAGAGATGGAATTTGATATTGCCATTTTTGGCGTTTTAGATGATAGAGGTGCCGTAAACAATCAAGGTTGCGCTTTGGGGCCAGATTATATTCGTGAAAAACTGTACAGCTTAAATGAAGGTGCTTTTAAGTCTAAATTGGTGGATTTAGGTAATATTAAAGCAGGCGAAAAGCTTTCTGATACCTACATTGCTGTGAAAATGGTGGTTACCGAACTCATCAAAAAAAATATTTTTCCAGTGATTTTAGGTGGCGGACAAGACATCACTTATGCCCAATACATGGCTTATGAGCAATTAGAGCAAAAAGTAGATTTAGTGGTGATTGATTCTCATTTTGATTTGGACGAATCTGCAGAAGATACCATAGAAACCAATTCTATCTCTTACCTCAATAAAATTTTTCTTCATCAACCTAACTATTTATTTAATTTCGCCAACTTAGGTTATCAAACTTATTTTGTAAATCAGGATAGTTTGCGGGTGATGGATAAATTGTTTTTTGATGCACAACGTTTAGGCGAAATTAGCGGATTTACCCATGTTGCCGAGCCCGTAATTAGAGCTGCAGATATGATTAGTTTTGATATTTCTTGTATTAGAGCCTCTGATGCAGTAGCGAATGCCAATGCAGGTCCAAATGGTTTTTATGGGGAAGAAGCCTGTCAGTTGGCTCGTTATGCAGGTTATAGCGATAAATTAACCTCTATCGGTTTTTACGAATTTAATCCGGCTTACGATCAGAACGGACAAACGGCTATGTTGTTGGCACAAATGATTTGGTGTTTTTTAGATGGATTTTATAACAGAAAGAAAGATATTCCGTTAAATCCCAAATCAGATTATTTAATCTACAAAACCAGTTTAAAAGAAGATGCTCATGAACTGATTTTTGTTAAAAGTAAAAAAACCGATAGGTGGTGGATGCAAGTACCTTACCCTTCAATGGGTTCAAAAAATGAACGTTTCCATTTAGTGCCTTGTTTATATGATGATTATCAACTGGCTATTTCTGGTGAAATGCCCGACTTGTGGTGGCGCACCTATCAAAAATTAAATTAAATTATGAAAAAAGTACTATTCAGCTTTTTAGCTTGTATTCCGTTTATCTCTTTTGCTCAAGGAGATTTTAATCTTAAAGGAACCATCAAAAATTTCCCCGAGCAGAAAAAAATTTATTTGTTACATCTTGAGGCTGGTCAGCAGTTATTAGATTCTGCAAAAATCATCAATGGAAATTTTGAGTTTCATGTGCCTTTGAATGAGCCTTCTATTGCCGTTTTAGTGATTGATCATAGCGGACATGATTTGCAAGAACAGAACGCACCAAAAGATTTGTATCGTTTTTTTATTGATAAAGGAAATGCTGTTTTAACCGCTTCAGATTCAATTGCTAAATCAACTGTAACTGGTTTGCCAATTTTTGCAGAGCATGATGCTTTACTAAAATCAACCGTAGTGCCCGAGCAAAAATTAACAGCTTTAAATAAGGAGTTTGCAGCTCTATCTCCCACAGATAAAAACAAGAAAGAGGTGGTAGAAAGTTTTCAAAGTAGATATATGAATTTGTTAAAAGAGCGCAAAAATATGATTGCCAATTTTATCAAATCTCATCCAAATTCTTACGTGAGTTTGTATGCGCTAAATAGTGATTTAGCCGGCGATGCTATGGATGCTGCTTTGGTAGAAGAATGTTTGCAAAGCCTTTCTCCTCAATTAAAGCAATATGCTTTAGCTAATGAAATTTCTAATCGTTTAACATTAGAAAAAAGAACAGGAATTGGTGCTACCGCAATGGATTTCGAAGAAAAAACGGCGGAACAAATTCCGATTAAATTATCCAGTTTTAGAGGTAAGTATGTATTGGTTGATTTTTGGGCCTCTTGGTGTGGTCCATGCCGCCAAGAAAATCCAAATGTTTTAAGAGCTTATGAAACTTTTAAGGATAAAAACTTCACCGTTTTAGGTGTATCTGTAGATCAGAAAGAGGATGCTTGGACTAAAGCCGTAAAAAGTGATGGATTAGTTTGGACTCAGATTTTAGATAGAACCGGAAAAATTGCAACAGATTATGGTATTAGCTCTATCCCAAGAAACTTTTTGTTAGACCCATCAGGCAAAATCATTGCTAAAAACCTAAGAGGGGCTGAGTTGATGGATAAACTCGGCGAAGTATTAAAAAATCAAAAAGCTAAAGATTAGAAACGTTTGAGGATAAAGCCTATAACGGCGAAAACTAACCCGGCTACCGCAATTAAAAATGCAGAACGCCCGAAAATAAATCCTAAAACAACTCCAATAACCACCAATACTAAACCAGCCCATATCATGGTATCACCTTTTCTTGAGGAAACTTCTTTGCTTTCTTTAGAAATGGTGTTTTTAGCCTGCTGATCTTTCTTAACTTCAGTTTGAGGACTTTGTTTAACGTTAGGAACGTTTGTTTTTGTAGTGCTTTTGGTATTTGTATTTGGAATACTCTTGATCGCGGTTTTTGTTTTTGCAGGAATTTTTAGCGCATCGTTTAACTTAGAAACTGCTTCTTCTTCTCCTTTGTTTTCACTTCTACTTTCAGCATTAGTGTTAGAGGAATGCTTAACTATTTTAGTAGTAGATTTGGTAATAGCCGGTGTAGTTGTATTTGCCTTGTTGAAGGCTCGCTTTTCCCTTTGTGCTATTGGATTAGAGTTAGATTGGTTAGATTGGTTTTCCTTGAAATAAGCGTCAGACTCATTGTAGTAAACCGTTTTTGTTTTTTCTTTCATATCGAAAGTAAGGTTTACTTTTTTCACGCCCTCATGATATGGTGCGGCTTTTCTGGCCAAAATAATTTTTTCTGGATTAATGCTGATCCATTCGAAGGTGGGGCCAGCACAAGCTGCTAATAAAAGCAGTGCTAGAAAACCTAATCCGTATTTTTTGATCCCTTTCATTGAGTTTATTAGCAAAGAGAAGATAATGCCAAATTGTTTAAATTTTAATCTAAACCAATCAAAATTCCATTTTAAGAAGATTTTAGCCGACTTTTTCACCTCTTTTATTAAAAACAACTACGCTAAAAAAAATATTTTTAAGAAATAAATGATATATCAGTAGATTAAATTACCCAAAATTCTACAATAAATCAAATCCAATGTCTTTTCTGAAGTTTGCACCATCAAAATAAACTCTTCCAGCGTCTGCAGTAGCTTGTTGTAATGCTTTAAAAAGATCGTCTTGTAAAGTGGTGATGGCTAAAACTCTTCCTCCGTTAGTTTTTACTAAACCGTTCTCAAGCTCTGTTCCAGCATGGAAAACGATGCTTTCTTTTATATTTTCTAAACCAGTAATTGTTTTTCCTTTGATATATTCGCCTGGATAACCCGAAGAAACCACCACGATAGTAGCCGCAGTTTTAGCAGAAATTTGAAGTTTGATATCTTTCAGTTTTCCTAAAGCCACAGCTTCCAGCATTTCTACAAAGTCGTTTTCTATACGTGGGATGACACTTTCAGTTTCTGGGTCTCCCATGCGGCAGTTGTATTCTATCACATTTGGAGTGCCGTCTGTATTCATCAAACCAATAAAAATGAAACCTTTATAATTGATTTTTTCTTTCTGTAAACCTTTAATGGTTGGAATTACTACCTGATTTTCTACTTTTTTGAGAAAAGCCTCATCTGCAAAAGGAACCGGAGAAACAGAACCCATACCGCCAGTATTTAAACCTGTATCACCTTCGCCAATGCGCTTATAATCTTTGGCAGATGGTAATATCAAATAATTCTTTCCATCAGTTAATACAAACACAGAAAGTTCAATACCTGTTAAAAACTCTTCAATGACCACTTTAGAACTCGCTTCCCCAAATTTAGATTCGGCTAACATCAGTTTTAATTCGGTTTGAGCATCTTCTAAAGTCTGGCAAATTAAAACGCCTTTCCCTGCGGCCAAACCATCCGCTTTTAAAACTACGGGCAGTGGATGATGCTTCAAATAAGTTAAACCTTCTGCTAAGGTTTCTAGCGTAAAAGTCATGGAAGCAGCAGTTGGAATGTTATATTTTTCCATAAATGATTTGGAGAAATCTTTACTGCCTTCTAGCTGGGCACCATCTTTTTGAGGCCCGATAACTGGAATGGTTTTTAATTCATCATGATTTAAGAAATAATCATGAATACCTTTTACCAAAGGTTCTTCTGGGCCAACCAATACCAAGTTGATTTTATTTTGCAAAACAAAATTTCCGATTCCTTCAAAGTCAGTTACTTTTAACGGGATGTTTTTACCGTAAGCACCTGTTCCTGCATTCCCAGGGGCGATATATAAGTTTTCACATAACGGACTTTGAGCAATTTTCCAAGCGAAGGTACTTTCTCTTCCTCCAGAACCTAATATTAAGATATTCATCCCCAAAAATAGGATAAGTCTTTTATTTGGACGGATTAAATGTGAAATAGCGAGCAAAAAAAAACCGCTGAAACTTCAACGGTTTTTTGTTTGCCTTGAAAAAATTACCGCATTGGTTTTGGGAAAACGATAGCACTTTCATGGCCTTCTGCATCCACAGATTGAACCGCAAAGAAATAATTATCTTTTGAATAAGGAACCGTTACTTGTGTACCTGTTACAAAAGTTTTGCGCTCCCAGTATGGAGCAGTAGTTTCACGCATTAAAATATAATAACCAGCAGGTTTGTTGCTCTTTGGTGCATCCCACTTTAGTGTGGTGTTATTGGTTAAATCTGAAGTTACAACCCCTACATTTTGAGGTTCTGCAGGTGCTTCAGCGATGTTAGCCAAAACCGCTAAATTCATTCTACATATTTTTTGGATGTAATTATAATCGAGAAATTCAGGTAAATCACCATAAACTATCCCGTTTTCTGTTCTTAAATCTTGATGTTGATGATTGAAATTTTCGTTCATTTCTGTTACTCGTACAGCCGAAAATCCTTCTTTAGAGAAAGAAGAGTGATCACCGCCTCTTAAATAACGGTCGCGACGATAGATTAACTTCACCTCTAATTGGTCTACATAACGTTCGCCTATTTCTTTTACGTATCTAGCAAACTCTCTAGCTTTACCGTCATTTTCTCCACCAACTGCGTTTCTAATATTAGCTTCTTGTTGAGTTTCTAACGCAGGGACACCCTCGCTAAAAACTCTTACTGAGCGATTATCTTTCAAATCGGTTTCTGAACTATAAGTGTTTCCAACAATATCATTGGTAATCATCGCATTTACATTCCATCCTTCAGCTTTAGCTCTTTTAGCTAAATGAGCTGAGCCATATAAACCTTGCTCTTCGCCAACAAGGGCTGCGAAAATAATAGTAGCATGATATTTTTGCTGGCTCATTACTCTTGCTAATTCCAAAGTAACTGCGGTACCTGAGGCATCATCTACTGCCCCAGGAGCGGTAGAAGTTACATTATTCACGTCAGAGACCCTAGAATCGTAATGACCAGAAACAATAAAAATTCTGTTATCGTTGGGGTCTGTACCAGGTAAAACAGCAATTATATTTTTTAAAACAGCATCTTTTAATACTCTTCTACCATCGGCTGGTTGTATGAAAGTATCGTAAGAAACCTTTAATCTTCCGCCACTTGCTTCACCGTATTTTTCAAATTCATTTTTAATCCAATGGCCAGCAGCACCAATTCCTGTGGTTGTGCTGGTGGTATCGCTTAGGGTATTTCGGGTTCCGAAGCTCACCAGTTTTCTTACATTGGCTTCAATAGTTGCGGATGAAACCTCTTTTACCATTTTTTCTATCCGAGGGTCTTGTTTTACAATGGTAGTTTGAGCGGAGACTTCTGAAAAGAAGAAAAGAAGAATAATTAGCTTTAGATGTTTCATGTTTCGATTTTTTTAATTAAAGATTCCAATTTCTAAAAATATCTCCAGTTATGAGGTAACAAGTTTGTTAATCAACTTTATATTTCAAAACTTTGATGGCGATGAGGAATTTCTATCGCTACATAACCTTCTTTTTGTAATTTCGATTTAAAATTATTTTGCGTGTCAAACTCGCCATGAACCAAAAAGAGTGTTTTAATTTTTGATTTATCCTGACAAGCTAAAAAATGCAATAAATCATGCTGATCGCCATGAGCACTCATCGATTGTAATGATGCAATGCGAGCGTTTACTTGATAATAATCTCCAAAAATAGAAACCGGATTTACGCCATTTTTTAATCTTCCGGCCAAAGAACTTGGCTCGGCATAGCCTACTATCAAAATGCATGAATTAGGATCTTCGATGTTGTTTTTGATATGATGTTTTACTCTCCCGGCCTCTGCCATCCCGCTGGCAGAAATAATCACCATCGGCGAATGATCATCATTTAAAGCTTTAGATTCATCCGTATCTTCAATGTAATGTAAACCTTTAAAATCAAATGGGTCATCATCTACTTTTAAAACAGCCTGCACTGTCTCGTTAAAATTCCAGGGATGAGCTTTTACCACTAGGGTAGCCTTTTCTGATAGCGGGCTATCCACATAATATTTCACCGACGGAAGTTTACCTTTTAATGCTAAACTATTTAAAGAATACAAAATCTCTTGCGTTCTACCTACGCTGAATGCGGGTATAATCAGCTTTCCTTTTCGTTCTACACAAGTATCTAAAATGAACTGCAATAGTTTGTCTTCGGTAGGATTTGCATCTTCATGCAAACTATCTCCGTAGGTTGATTCTATCAAAATATAATCTGCCTGACGAAATTCTTCTGGAGCTTTCAGTAATAAATCTTTGTACCTGCCCACATCTCCACTAAAAGAGATTTTAGTGATTTTGCCTTCCTCCTCAATATCTAAATGAACGGAGGCACTTCCTATAATATGACCGGCATCTTTAAAAACCAAGTGAACGCCTTTCATCACCTCATAAGTTTCATTGTACTTCACTTTTTTAAAGAAAGTAAGGGCATGCAAAGCATCATCAATGGTATAAAGTGGATCAATAAGGGGTTGATGATTCTTGATTTTTCTTTTGTTGATGAATTTCACATCCGACTCTTGGATTTTGGCCGAATCCTGCAAAAGAATTTTGCAGAGATCATAAGTTGCAGGTGTAGCAATGATATCACCTTTAAAACCTTCTGAAACCAACCTCGGGATTAAGCCCGAGTGATCGATATGTGCGTGAGATAAAATCAAGACATCAACCGAAGAAGGTTCGAAACCAAAATGTTTGTTCCATTCTTCACTGGTTTTCCCATGACCCTGAAATAGGCCACAATCTAACAAAATGCATTTTCCATTTTTTAATTCGATGAGGTGCTTACTGCCAGTAACAGTTTGTGCGGCACCATGAAAAGTGATTTTCATTGATTAAAATTAAAAGTTATAAAATAAAAACTAAATAAATAGTTGGTAAACTAAAAAATTAGTTTTAACTTAGATTCATCATTCAAGATAAGCAAAATGGAGATAAAAGAACTAACAAAAGCAGAAGAGCAAATTATGCTGGTTTTATGGGATTTAGACAAGGCCTTTGTAAAAGAAGTGATTGAACAATTGCCCGAGCCAAAACCCGCTTATAACACGGTTTCTACCATTATCAGAATATTAGAAACTAAAGGATTTATTGCACATACGGCTTTTGGAAAAAGCCATCAATACCATCCGGCGATTACTAAAGAAGCTTATAAAAACTTTGCGACAGAGAAATTATTGAACGGTTACTTTGAAAATTCTGTAGAAAGTATGTTCTCTTTCTTTGTGAAAAAACAAAAGATTGATTTGGCTGAAGCCGATGAGATTATGAAACTGATTGAAAAATTAAAAAACGAACAATCATGAATTGGGTAAATTATTTGATCCAGATCAACCTCTATTTGACGTTGTTCTACGGCTTTTATCTCCTTTTTTTAAGGAATGAAACTTTCTTTACGCTGAATAGGATGTATTTATTGGGCTCGGCATTTTTCTCTGCGCTAATTCCTTTGATACAAACCGAATGGGTAAAATCATTTTTCATTACCGAGAAGGCGGAAACTGGCTGGCAAAACATCCATGTGATGATGATGGGTTTTGCTAGTCCGATAAAAGCAGATACCAGTTGGACCCTGGGCGATTTCATCACCGTGATTTACCTTGCTGGCGTTTTGATTTTGCTGACCAGATTATGTTGGAATTTGGCGAGGGTAAGAAAAATGTTTCGTTCAGAAAATCATCCAGAAGCTTTCTCATTCTTTAGAAAAATTAAGGTGAATGAAAATTTACCTCAAAAAGCGCAAATAGAAAAGCATGAGCAAACTCATGCTCAGCAATTGCATTCTGCAGATGTTTTGTTTTTCGAGATTTTAAGCATCATCAATTGGTTTAATCCGGTGGTGTACCTCTACCAAAAAGCCATTAGGCAAATCCATGAATTTATCGCTGATGAGAAAGCTATCGCTGAAACAGAAAATAAAAAGGAATATGCTTTATTGCTCTTTAGCAAGAGTTTTGGCATCAATCCAAATACACTAACCAATAATTTTTTTAATCAATCTTTATTAAAAAGGAGAATTCAAATGTTACAGAAACCTAAATCCAGAAAAATGGCTATTTTAAAATATGGTCTCTCAGCTCCGCTATTTTTATTAGCGATGATTTTATCTTCAGCCACCATTAGTAAAAGTAAAGTAGTGAAAGTATTAGTGAAGAAAGTGGAACCAAAGCATGAAATTTCATCGCTTTTAAATTCTAGTCTAACAGAAAATCCAAAGGAAAAAAGTACAGTAAATACCAGTGAAAATCTGAAAAATGAGAGTATTAAATTGGTTAAACACGTGGTAAATAAAGATACTGTTCCAAATAATCAAAAAACAGCTTTAAATGAAGTGGTTGTTAAAGCGGATAATCAGAAAGAACAAGACAATATGGTGTTCACCAGTGTTGAGGTTTTACCCACTTTTCCAGGAGGAATAGCAGCCTTTTCCAAATTTCTACAAGAGAATTTAAAATATCCTGCTTTGGCTAAAGCAAATGGTATTGAAGGAAGAGTATTTTTGAATTTTGTAGTAGAGAAAGATGGAAGCTTAAGTGATATTAAAGTGGTGAGGGGAATTGGAAGTGGTTGCGATGAAGAAGCAGTTAGGGTTTTAGCTATTTCTCCTAAATGGAATCCAGGAGTACAAAATGGTAAGAAGGTAAGGGTAAGTTATATCATTCCGATATTTTTTCAAACCAAGGGAACCGTAGTAACATCTAAACCTAAAAATCTCACTCCTGAAGAGGTCCAAAAAAATAAAGAAGTAATACAATCACTGATTGAAGGAAAAGTATTATTAATAGTTGATGGTAAGGAAATTGAAGGAAATTTTGAAAGTTTTAGTAAATCAGTTAAACCAGAAAATTTTGAAAGTATTAACGTTTTAAAAGGAGATAATGCCATTAAAAAATATGGCGATAAGGGCAAAAATGGAGTAATAGAGATTACCACCAAAAAGAAAGAATAAGATTAGACCTATGCAAAATATAAAGCCGAAGAGTGCTCTTCGGCTTTGTAGTTTATTCTGCCTGAGCACTCATTTGCCCGGGTTTTCCGATGATTTTATAATTGCCTTCGCCTTTTAAAACCGCAGAAATCAGCGTTAGGTTGCTTAAAGTTTCTTCGGCTTTATGCAATTCTAAATCGTACTGAAAACCTTGCTCTGTTCTTCCTTTTTCAAAGTAATAACGTTGGGCGATTTCATTTTCTAAAACTCGCTTAATTTCTGGTTTGTATTTGATTAAATCATTTTTCTTACTGGTACTCAGTTTGGCTTTTAGGCTCTCAAACTCAGTTTTAATCTCATCAAACTTCTTGTCCTTATTGGCCTCTGCCTTTAATTCGGCCATAGTATGTTCGGTTTCGGTTTGGTAATTATAATCTTTATCACTTAAGTAATTGATAAAATCTTGATAATCGGCATCACTTAATTTAAAGTCTTTTGCCGCAGCAATTGTTGGATGTTTAGTGCTAAACAAAGTAGCATAATCAAAAATGAAATACTTATTGACCAAAACCTGAGTGATTTGATGATACTGATAAGGTTCTACATAAAAATCAGGGAAAATACCGCCACCATCATAAACAGATCTTCCATCTTTGGTTTGGTAAACATTCATTAAAGAATCTGCCACTCGATCTACCGATCCATCCTCATTCCGATGGGTATAATCTAAAGCCTGTACGCATCTGCCAGAAGGCGTATAGTATTTAGCCACCGTTATTTTCACCAAGCTATTATAAGGCAAATTAAAAGTTTGTTGCACCAAACCTTTACCAAAACTCCGCTGACCAATAATCACGGCTCTGTCTAAATCTTGCAAGGAACCCGCAACAATTTCCGAAGCAGATGCCGAACGGCTGTTTACCAACACCACTAAAGGAAGATTTGGTGCCAGAGGTGTTGCAAATGTTTTGTAGGTAATAGTTTTTTCAGGGTTTTTTCCTTTCTGTACAACCACCACTACATCTCTATCCACAAATAAATTCACAATTTTTACGGCTTCTTGTAAAATTCCACCACCGTTATATCTTAAATCTAGCACTAAACCTTTTGGGTTATTCTTTTCTATATCCACTAAAGCATCTTTAACTTCTTGAGCAGAATTTTCTAAAAATTTATCAAGTTTAATGTACCCAATATTTCCCGCAAGCATTCCATGATAGCTGACATTGGGTTGGTTGATATCAGCTCTTTTTAATGATTTTTCTAACTGTTTACCATTTCTTTGAACCACTATTTTAATTGGAGTTTCGCTTGGGCCTTTCATCAGTTGGCTCACCTCCTCGTTACTTTTTCCTTTGATGATTTGCCCATCAATAGAAATAATTTCATCTCCAGCTCTGATATCTGCTTTTTGTGCTGGATAACCTTCAAACGGATCAGAAATAAAAACTCTGCCATCTCTATGGATTACACCCGCTCCAATTCCGCCGTATTGAGAGCTCACGTATCTCATCTTATAATCTTCAATTTCTGATTCGGGAACAAACTCGGTATAAGGATCCAAGTTATCTAACATCGCATCAATGCCATTGCGCATTAATTTGGTGCTATTAATTTGATCTACATAATTGATGTTGAGTTGTTTATATACTGAGGCAAAAATGTCTAGATTTTTAGAAATCAGAAAAAGATCATCTTTAAAAGAGAAGCTAAGCGTAGCGAAGACAATCAGTAAAGCACTGATGATTAAGTTTTTAATTTTTTTGAAGAAATTCATTTAATCATAATTGAAACTAAATGTACAAAATAGAATGAAATCTTAAGGCATTCAGAAATCTTCATCTATAAAAAAAGACCTCCAAAGGTCTTGATGTTTATAAGCGATTGTTATCGATGTTTAATAGCCCTTTTTTGAGGGTAAAAACCACATATTCGCGTTTTCTTTTCAAGCGTTCTTGCAAGTGGCTGATGAGTTTTTCTTCTTGCCCTGCTTCAAAAGTTAAATCTTCATCACTTAAATGATTGTATTTTCTTTTGAGCTTGATTTTTAATCTGTCCCAATTTTCTTGAGGAATGGTGATCTCAGCCATGTCATAAATATTTAGTGCTAAAATAGCATATAGATTTTAAATCAAAAAATATGGATAATTTGATGGCGAAGAGATGATGATGTCTTATAAATTTTAGTTTCGGCAAACTATTTGTTATTCCAACATTTTTAAAACGTTTAAAAAATTTATTAACATGAAAAAAATCGTATTAGCAGTATTTTTGCTCATCTTAACCTCCGCCGGAGCATCTGCGCAATTTCACTTAGGTATAAAAGGAGGTTTAAATTATACCACTATTAAAGCACAAGACAATCAGTTTGATGAAAGCGGTATTTTGGGTTATCAAGTTGGAGTTTGGTCTAGAATTGGAAAAAGTTTTTATTTACAGCCCGAAATTTACGTGGGTTCAAAGGGCTCTAACATCACTTTTTCTACAGGTTCTACAACCACAGAAGCCAAACAAAAATTCACTACTTTAGACGTTCCTGTACTATTGGGAACCCGAATTGGAAAAGACAAATTAAATTTCAGAATTATGGCTGGCCCTTCATTTCAATTTAATTTAGATGATAATAGCAGTGCTTTTTCTCAAGCGGTAAATCCAGATTTTTACAAATACCGCGATTATGTGACCAATTTACAGGCCGGAGCAGGGATCGATTTGGGAAACTTATCCGTTGATTTAAGATATGAAACGAGTTTGCAAGACATCAATAAAAATGATGGACAGAAACAAAGTTTATTACACTTGAGCTTAGGATTTAAGATTTTATAAAAAGCAAAACAGCGTTCGTAAAAAGAAATTTTAGCAAGTTTTATTTACATTTCTTTAATGGATATTTTTTAAAAATTAAATCCCGAATATTTAACATGAAAATGGTTAAATATTCGGGATTTTTATTATTCAGCTAGCGTATTAGCCTAATTTATTGTACTGTAAAAAGTAGTATAAAAAGTAACTGCAAATGGAAAAGAGGAGTCACCTGAAATACCCCTTGTATAAATAGTATAAGCTCTGCCTTTTGTTAAAGTTGCGGTTAATGTTCCCAGTGTTTCCTGAGTATTTGCATCTTTTAAAAGATACTTGTTGGTTTGGCCAGGCTTAGGTATCGTAACCCAATCTGAAACCTCTCCACTTGGAACAGCAGATACAATCTTTTCATTAGTTACGTCTTGTAACATATCCAAAGCAGGACCGCCTCCATACAAATTCAATAAGCGAATAAAAACTTTAGTGGTATCAGTGGCCGGTCTTACATCCTCTATCATTTTATAGCTAGGGATTTGTTTAGTTGAAGTATTGTAAAGTCCGTTGGTGATGATGCTATAATATTTACCACCCTCAGGATTAATATTTGTACTAAATACTTCCAAATTAGGGTCTGTACTGGCACCAGCTAAAGTTTTTGCAGACAATGTTTGACTTCCAGAAATAGTATTAGCATATCCAAAACTAGGAAACAAACCATTATAGGCGAAGCCACCGGTCTCTAAACCTGAGGTTGAATAACCGGCAGAAAACTTAGTTCCGTTTACATAGAAGTTTACAACTGGACTTCCAGGAGATAAGTTTAATAGTTTTAAGTAAGCATATTTGTTACTTCCAATTTCTAATTTCTCATAAGTAGTGTTCTCTACTAATGTGCCTTTTTTACAAGCTGTAAAAAGTCCGAAACCTAAAGCAAGAATCAATATTAATTTTTTCATCGTGTTTTAATTTAGAGTTTTAATTAGGTTCAGAGAACCACATTACATAAGTGTGATAATCAGGCTTATCTCCGCCAATTTTCTTCAGGGCTTCTAAATTCCAAATATATTCAGAATTGTATCTCGGGCGATATCTTTGTGCAGGTTTACCACCATTATCTGCATAAAAAGTAGCCGGAAAATCAAAATAACCTGCATACGGATTATTACCTTGAGAATCACCTACATTATAGTGATATTTCCTCAAATCACTCCAAGTTTCCACAAAGCCATAACCCCATAGGGCAATAAATTTTTGCAACATAATGTCACTTAAAGTTAAAGTGGCGGCACTTTGTTTAACAGAAGCGCTTAGCATATAAGCATCTCTTTTGGCATTAGAAATAGCAGGTCCCAGATTACTAACAAACTCAATATGTGCAAGAATTCCTTTTTTATAGGCATCATAAGCTACTGTGGGTTGATTAGCTCTAAAAGCAGCCTCTGCTTTGATGAATTGAATTTCAGCATAAGTCATAATAGGGAATCCAGCGTTATCTTTAAACAAGTATTTGCCGTTACCTGCACCTGGATTAGTAGAACCAGGTATACCCCATGGGTTTGGCATTATATTTTTTAAAGCGGTTGTACCTGGATCTCCTACAGCGGGGAGCACTCCTCTAAATATACCATCAGGAGAAGCCGTTATCATGTTATTTCTTCTTGGATCAACTATTGTATCTTGAGGATTTGTGAGAGGACCATTTAATGTTCCGTTTAGTAAACCTACTAATATATTTGTTTGCCTAAAGGTACCAATATTACTCCTTAGTGGACCAAAGAAATTGGCATTAGCACTTGTTGTGCCATCATTTGGAATGATAAAATTATCAGAGTTACTAGCTAGAGATTTATCACAATACTCAATTACTTTTTCTGGATTATAATCTGCTTTATTTATTTGATTGTTTAGGTTTCTGGCCAATAATCCATAATTAAACTTTATCCATTTAGAATTATCTCCATGATAAATTAAATCAGATGGGGCCATTGCAGCAACAGTTCCTTTACCATCAGTGCGGCTAAAGTTTGCAATAGATTCATTCGCTAACCTTACAACTTCTGCATAAACATCTGGTTGAGGATCATAATCAAAAACATATCTATTAGGTTCAAAAGCTTCTTTTAATATGATATCTCCATGATAATCTGTTGTAATTTGCCAACTCCATGCCCTTAAAGATTGAGCTAATCCTAAAAAATTATATTCTTCTTTAGCGGTTGCATCATCCATTATTAAACCTAAATTTGCTCCTAAGCCAAAGTAATTTGTTCTCCAAATTTCACCGGTAGCATCACTTCCTTGTAACCAACCATGCACTTCCGCAAAATAATTTGAAGTATTTCTACCCCAAAATTGAATTACATTGCTTAAATATCTCGAATCAAACTGTACTCCTCTTTCCATTTGCGCAAAAAGTGGCATGGTTAAGGTTTTACTATTTGGAGTTTGTGGAGTTGCAGGATCTGTATTTATATCCAAATACTTTTTACAACCCCCTAATACTATTAATAAAACAGCAGCAAAAGACAATATATATTTACTTTTCATAATTTTCTTCTTTAAAATCCAACTTTAACGCCTAAATTATAACCTCTTGGTAAGCCAACAGAACCAAAATCTATCCCTGTACCTCCAAGGCCACCGGTGGCAGCACTTAACCCGTTAACTGCTGGATCCACACCTTTATAATTAGTTAATAATAACAAATCTGTTCCGGTAATGAATATGTTAGCACTTTTAAACACCTTGCTTTTGATAAACATTTTACTTGGCAGGTTGTAGGAGAGCGTAATATCTTTCATTCTTATCCAATTGATATCTTTTTCTAAAAAGTCTAAAGTGTTGTAATAGGTTGAGTAATAAGCGGTGGTTATATAAGGGGTAACAATAACATTATTTTGCGTTGGGTTCGCAGTATTCTCTAAACCATCTCTTAAAACTCCTTTAATTATACGCGGAATTTCTCTATCTAAACTTAATTTAGAGACACCTCTTTGATATAAGTAGAGTTCTGTTGCATTATAAATATCACCTCCCTTTCTAATATCGAATAAGAAGGAAAGGTTAAAACTTTTAAATGTAAAACTATTTGTTAAACCAACCGTAAAGTCTGGTGCTCGGTCTCCAATCGGGGTAAAATTTGCATCTTTTATAGGCATTCCGTTGACTGGGTTAATTAGTAAATCTCCATTATTGTTTTTTAGATATTGGATACCGGCAAAAGCCGATACAGAAGAACCAACTGTATATTGTGCCCTCACATTATCAAACAACCAAGTATCTGATAAATAAAACACATTCTGGCCAGCAGGGAGTGATAAAATATTTCCTCTCTGACGAGCAATATTTGCACTAATATCCCAAGCAAATTTTTTGGTTTGTATAGGAGTACCTTTAACCAATAATTCAAAACCTCTATAGCGAATTTTACCACTATTGATATATCCTAAAATTGCACCAGTTCCGTAACTTAAGCGGGGTGCAGTAATTTGTTTATCAGATAAAGTCTCGAAATATGAAAAATCAAAAGATAATCTATTTTTTAATATGCTTAATTCTAAACCTGCTTCTTTAGATGTTGTAAATTCTGCTTTTAAATCTGGGTTACCAGCAATTACATAAGTAGCAAAGCCACCTCCAGTAGTGGTTTGAGGCACTAATTTAGTTTTGGTAATGTAAGCTACCCTAGCGTCTTTACCCGATTGCCCCCAAGAGGCTCTCAACTTTCCAAAAGAAAGCCAACTCAAGTTTTTAAATGGGGCCAATTCCGAAAACACAAAACTTAAAGAGGTTGCTGGATAAAAAAAGCTGTAGTTATTAATAGGCAGTGTTGACGATAAATCTTGCCTTCCGGTTAAAGTTAAAAAAAGAAATTCGTCATATCCTAATTCCGCACTTGCAAAGAAACCCACTTTACGCTTTAATTCATCTGTATAAGCAACTCTTTGTGTTGCCGGATCTGTATTGTTTAGGCTATAAAAATCTTGTTGATAAAACTTAGATCCAAACTGAGCATTAACTTGATAAGAATCATCTCTAATGTCAGTGCCTAATCGAAGAATCGGTTTAAATTTTCCAAAATCTTTTTTAAGAGTTGTGATAAATGTTCCTGTGTATAAAATCTCGTTGGCGTTGTAGGTATTGATACCTCCGCCAGAATAGGAAGATCCAGAAACATTAGCATTGTAAGCTTGCGGATTGTATGCCGAAAGTCCTTGTCCTGCTGTAACATCGGCACCTCCTCTGGCTGAAATAGTCAACCAATCTAATGGTTTGTAATCTATTCCAATATTGGCTAAAACTCTTTTATTTTGATCTCTGTTCGGGTTATATTTCACTCCCCAATAAGGGTTGTCTAACTCACCGTTATAGCTGCCTGTAATTGTTCTACGATCACCAGATGCAGTTAAATAATTACGCATATCATCGGTAATGGGCCAAGTTAAAGCACTGATCATTGGGCTACCGGCACCTTTATAGGTTTTATCAGTTTTAGAATTAATCAAATTTAATGAAGCATTCATACTTAGCTTCTTACTGATGTTAGAGACACCTGAAATTTTAAAGTTTATATTTTTATAACCAGTTCCGGGAATAACACCTGTTTGGTTAGTATAGCTTAATGTTGATCTTAAGGATAACTTTTCAGAACCTCCTTCTACACTAGCATTGTGCCTTTGAGTAAAACCTGTCTGATAAAAGTTCCCAACATTGTCATAGGTTGGTAAATTACTAGGATATTTTGCACCAAAGAATACACGTGATTGGTTTTCTTCATCAAATATTCCACCAGCACCTGGCCCATAAACAGTTTGAATTGGAGGGAAACGATAAGCGTTTTCCACTCTAAAATTATTACTATAATTAACTCTTGTTGTACCAGCTTTAGCTTTTTTGGTGGTAATTACAACAGCTCCAGAAGCACCTGCTGTTCCATATAAAGCAGAAGCCTCAGGGCCTTTCAATATGGTGATAGTCTCAATATCTTCAGGATTGATATCCATCGCTCTGTTACCAAAATCATTAGTTCTGTTGTAGGTTCCCTCATTAACCAAGTTATATTCTGAAAAAGTTCGATTAGAAATGGGTAAACCATCAACAACAAATAGAGGTTGATTATCTCCGTCTAGTGACACTGCCCCTCTTATTATAATCTGAGAAGATGCGCCAGGGGTGCCATTCGTTGGAGTAATAGTGGCCCCAGCTACACGACCTTGTAAGGCATTAATAAAATTCTCGCGCTGCGTACCCGCTACATCGCTGCCTTTAATGGTTTGTGCGGAGTAACCTAAAGCTTTTTTATCACGTGAAATACCAAAAGCAGTTACTACTACTTCATTCAAAGCTTTTGAATCCTGTTTCAAGGAGACATTAATCTCGTTTGTTGCAGAAACAGTCTTTTGCTGGCTAATTGTTCCAATAAAGGAGAATATTAGAACGTCACCAACTTTTGCTTTGATAGCATACTTCCCTGAAACATCAGTTTGGGTACCAATGGAAGTTCCTTTAATCTTTACAGATACGCCTGGGATTGGCAACCCGTCTTCAATTGAGGTTACTTTTCCGGTAATGTTTTTTTCTTGGGCTTGCGTAAAACCGATAAAAAAAAACATCTCGAAAAATAACAAGAGTAAGATTTTTTTCATGTTTTAAATTTTTTAAAGTTTAGTTAGTTTAATTGAAATTGCATTTTTTATCTGCAAACAATCATTAAAGATTGTAAAAATTGCAGAAAAACGCAAATTATTATTGTGTTTTTTTAAAAATTAGGTAATCACTATGGATAATAAATTTTAAATATATTTATTCATAGTTAAGTTATGTGTTCATAGAGAGGTTAAAGGTTGTTTTTCAATGCTTTTCAATGCGGTTTAGCTAATTGGGCATCCATAATTTTATGAACAAAAAATCAAAAAATGCGAAATTTACAGTAGTTTTCCATTCTGGTATATGCGTTTTATTAGGAAATCAAGAATTAGTTAGAAATTATAAAAATTAAAAATGTTAAAAAAAGAAAGACACACTTATATTATGAAGCAAATAAACCTTCACAATAAAGTGTTATCTTCTGATCTAAGTCAACAATTAAATGTTTCGGAAGACACCATTAGAAGAGACCTTAATGAGTTAGACGAATCGGGTAAATTGTTAAAAGTACATGGAGGTGCCCTGTCTAAATCTTACCATTTTCCTTTCCACCAAAACGAAGTCTATGCCCAAGAAGCCAAAAAACAGGTGGCTTTAAAAGCAATCCAATTGATAAAAGAAGGGATGGTAGTACTAACTGGCGGAGGAACTACTATGATTGAATTGGCCAAAATGATTCCTTTTAGTTTAGAGGCAACTTTTTTTACCATTAGTCCTTTAGTGGCTTTAGAATTAGTTGAACACCCTAAATTAACAGTCATTCTTATTGGTGGTCAGTTATCAAAAAACGCTCAGATTAATGTTGGCGCCAGTGTGATTAATGATTTATCAGAAATAAAAGTAGATATATGTTTTTTGGGGGCGAACGGTATTGATGCAAAAGAGGGGATAACAGATTCTGATTGGGAAGTAGTTCAAGTTAAAAAGGCAATGATTAAATCTACCTCAAAAGTGGTGATTCTTAGCATTTCAGAAAAATTAAACTCGGTTCAAAAAATGAGAGTTTGTAATTTTAACCAGGTGACGCATTTTATTACAGAGCTAAATCCGAACCACGCAAATCTAGCGTCATTTTCGGAGATGAATATTCAGATTCTTTAATAAGGCAAACTGATTTTTCCCATACTTAAAGCTTTCGGTCCGAATGCTTTCATATCGCCATAGATTGTCTCATTGGCTAAAATCGCGAATAATATAGCTTCTTTCGCATCCGGATTTATATTTAAAGTATCCAAACTAAGAAACTTAACCTGTGGCAAATATTCTTTTAGGTTTTGTAGCAGTAAGGGATTATGCAAACCTCCCCCGCTAATGTAAACAGTTAAATGCTCTTGGTGAGCCTCATAATAAGTTATGGCATCAGCAATGGCTTTTGCCGTAAATTTATTAAGTGTGGCTAGTAAATCTTCTTTTGATAGATTGTGAATCTCAGCTTTCATGATAGCATCATTTACCATTTCAAGGTTAAATAGCTCTGGTCCAGTTGATTTTGGAAAATTTGCCTTAAAAAATGGATGAGTTAACAATTGATGGAGTAATTTTTCGCTACTTTTTCCCTGTCGAGCTAAATTCGCATCTTCATCAAAAAACTTCCCAAAAAACTTTCTACAAACTTGATCCATCAAAGTATTGCCTGGGCCAACATCTGTACTGGTAACTTCGGTAAATGGAGCACCAGCAGGTATAAAAGTGAAATTTGAAATTCCCCCAATGTTTAAAAGTATGCGATTTTCATTAGGATTTTGAAACAGCAAATAATCCCCATAAATAGCTAAAGGAGCGCCTTCTTTACCCTCAGCAACGTTTTTTTGCCTAAAATCACTAAGTGTAATCATGCCAGTTTTCACGGCAAGCATATCTCCATCACCAATTTGCAAGGTTGCATGATTAAAGCGATCCTTTTCCCTACTGTTTTTAGGGCTGTGAAAAACCGTTTGACCATGACTAGCCAAAAAATCTACTGCATTGGGTTTGATATTGTTTTTTTTAAGAAAAGACAAAATATACTCGGCATGTTTATCAGAAATAAAAGAGTTAAGCAAAGTCAGGTTTTCTAAATCTACATTTTTCTTAAAACAAACCGATTGTAGAGAATCTTTTAAATCCTTATTATAGGGATGGGTTTCAAAAGCAATGAGTTGAACTTTAGTTTGCAAGCCATGGCCAGAAATTTTACATAACGCCATGTCTAAACCATCTAATGAAGTGCCAGACATTAGCCCTAAAATTATTCTTTCAGGCTTTAAACTTGTTTTTACTAATTTTTCTAAGCCCATTCTATAATCTAATTTATAAATTAAAGGTATGAAGATTATCGTGAAAAGAATAAAAAACGCAGAAAAATGCAACTAGACTTTTTTTTTACAAGAAAACGCATTTTTTTAAAACAAGTTTTTAACTTTGATTGAAGACACAAAAAATGGCTAGATTAAATCTTTTAGAAGAAACACGCTTTGAAAAGCTGCCTGTTAGTATTTATCAGGACAGTAAAGTTGCATCAAAAGTTGTTGCCTTTCGTATTGCCCAACTTATTCGTGAAAAAAGTGAACGGATGGAAAAAGCCGTTATTGGCTTGGCTACTGGCGCAACTCCAATTGGAGTTTACGAAGAATTAGTGAGGATGCATCGGGAAGAGCACCTCAGCTTTAAAAATGTGATAACTTTTAATTTGGATGAATATTTTCCTATGCTTCCAAATTTAGAGCAAAGCTACGTTAGTTTCATGAATGAGCAATTGTTCAATCACGTAGATATACTTAGGGAAAATATTCATATTCCAGACGGTACTTTATCAAAGGATGAAATCCAACAATTTTGTCTGGATTATGAAAAGAAAATAACGGATTTCGGTGGGCTAGATATGCAAATTCTTGGAATTGGACGTACAGGTCATATCGGATTTAATGAGCCGGGCTCAGCCCCAAACTCGGGTACTCGTTTAGTGACGTTGGATGAATTAACCAGAAAGGATGCCGCTAAAGATTTTGGAGGAAAAGAAAACGTACCCACAAAGGCGATAACTATGGGAGTAGGTACTATCTTTAAAGCCAAAGAAATTATTCTAATGGCTTGGGGAAGCAAAAAAGCCCCAATAATAAAGAGGGCTGTTGAAGGAGAACTTACAGGTGAAGTACCCGCTACTTATTTGCAATTATCTGATAATGTAGAATTTATACTAGATGAAGAAGCAGCCTCATTACTCACTAGGTTTGATACACCTTGGTTAGTAAAGGATTGTATTTGGGACGATAAATTGATCAAAAAAGCCGTTATTTGGCTGGCAAAGACAATAAATAAGCCTATCTTAAAATTAACCGAGGAAGATTATAATAACCACGGTATGGCGCAACTTGCTACCGAAAAAGGACCTGTTTACAACATCAATATTCATATCTTTAATTTATTACAACACACCATTACTGGCTGGCCAGGGGGTAAACCCAATGCCGATGATAGCCAGCGCCCAGAAAGAGCAGAACCAGCCGTAAAACGATCTATTGTTTTCTCTCCTCATCCAGATGATGATGTGATTTCTATGGGAGGCACTTTCATAAGATTAGTAGATCAAGGTCATGAAGTGCATGTTGCGTATCAAACATCAGGTAATAATGCCGTTTGGGATGATGATGCGTTAAGATACCTAGAGTTTAGTTTAGATATGTCTAATGCTTTTGGTAAACCCGATGCGCAAATGAAAAAGCTTTATGAAGAATTGAAAAGCTATATCCAATCAAAAAATCCTAATCAAAATGACCCTGAAGAATTAAAACAAATTAAAGGTTTAATTAGAAAAGGAGAAGCAACGGCGGGGGCAAGATATTGTGGCTTAAATGATAATCATATTCATTTTATGAATATGCCTTTTTATGAAAAACGAAGATCAAGCAGGAAAAATGAAATTTCTGAGGAGGATATAAAAGTCACCATTGATTTTTTACAGACTATAAAACCACATCAAATATTTGCCGCTGGAGATTTTGCCGACCCTCATGGAACACATAAAATATGTTTCGAAGCCATAAAAGGAGCTATGGAGAGATTAAGGATAACAGAAAGTTGGGCTCAGGATTGTTGGGTTTGGTTATACAGAGGTGCCTGGCATGAATGGGAAATTCATGAAATTGAAATGGCAGTTCCGCTTTCGCCACAAGAATTGGAGAAAAAGAGAAATGCTATTTTCAAACACCAATCTCAAAAAGACCGTCCGGTTTTTCCTGGTGATGATGCTAGAGAGTTTTGGGTGAGAGCCGAAGAGAGAAATAGAGATACAGCAAAGCAATATGATAATTTGGGTTTAGCCAACTATGAGGCGATAGAGGCCTTCGTGAAATGGTGGTTTTAATAAAGTTTGATTAGGGCAGAGTTAACGATCAACGAGTGTGAGTAAAAAGTTTTGATAAACTATTAAATTTTTTAATTTTAACAAACCTAAAATTTAAAAATGGCTACTCATATTAAAGAAAAAAAAAGACTACTTTCTCTTGATTTTTTCAGAGGATTTACCGTGGTTGCTATGATTTTGGTAAATAACCCGGGCGATTGGGGGCATATCTACGCCCCATTAGAACACGCTGAATGGAATGGTTGTACGCCCACTGATTTAATTTTCCCCTTCTTTTTATTTATTGTTGGCGTATCAATAGTTTATGCTCTTTCTGGAGAAAAAGAAGATTTAGCTCATCATTCTAAAGTTTTCCTGTCTGTTATTAAAAGAGCAGCGATTTTATTTGCATTAGGCTTACTTTTATCACTGTTTCCCTACTTTAATTTCTCTGTTGTTAGAATACCGGGCGTTTTGACGAGAATTGCAGTAGTATATCTGATTACCGCCATTTTATTTATCAAGTTTGATGAAAAGATACTTTTCAAGATATTTATTGGCTTGTTGCTAATCTATTGGTTAATGATGACTTTAATTCCTGTTCCAGGTGTAGGTTTTCCAAATTTAGAACCCGAAACAAACCTAGGCGCATGGTTAGATAGAACTGTTTTTACAGAGGCTCATCTATGGGTATCTAGTAAAACTTGGGATCCAGAAGGTTTGTTAAGCACACTGCCGGCGGTTGGCACAGCATTATTCGGTGTTTTAATAGGATTAACTTTAAAATCAAAACAAAGAAGCGATGAAAACAAAGTAGCCTGGCTGTTTACTTATGGCATCATTGCTACCTTAGGGGGCTTAGTCTTTGATTTAATTTTCCCCATCAATAAGTCTTTATGGACTAGTTCTTATGTGCTTTATTCCGGAGGTTTAGCTAGCATGGGCTTAGCTTTATGCTATTGGTTGATTGATGTGCAAGGTTTTACCCTCCTTACCAAACCATTTGTAATTTATGGTATTAATGCAATTACCGTTTTCTTTGCTTCTGGCATTATTGCTCGGTCTATGAATCTTATTCATGTAAGTTTAAATGGGGAAACAGTAACTTTAAAAGGGTGGTTTTACGAACAGTTTTTCACCCCTTATTTTTCTCCTTATAATGCTTCTTTAGCTGGTGCAATTACTTTTGTGCTAATTTGGTATGTGATTTTATGGATGATGTACCAAAAAAACATCATCATCAAGGCATAAGCTATTGACTTAGATCGTCATTAAACTTAATGGGTCCAGCACCTTGTTTAATCTCGTAATAGCTAAAATCTTCGTTTGCCCAAAAACTAGTACCTGAAATGGTTGCTTTGTCGGTTGTAATGGTAACTACTCTATTGGAATAAAATTTTTTCAAGTTTTCATCCCATATTAGTTCTTCCGATTTAAAAGTTTGGCCTCTTGCGTTAGTGGCTACCACGTTTCTGTGCAATTCAACTATTTTTTGGTTCACTTTTCTAATGGCAGAATCTGCTGTTACTTTGCTGCTTTGATGGAGGCTATCATCATAAAAAATTACCGTAATACCTTTAGGCATTTCATAATAGGGATCTTTTAAAGATTTATGATTGATGAGTAGCGGAGTAGTAAGTTTGGCTTTCACCCTAGCAGAATCGCTATAGATGATTTGAGCACCGATGGTGGTTTCAACCTCCTCTTTTTGTTTAAGCTCAATCTGTTTCACCTTGCTTAAATCGTTCTCGCAAGCACCAAGAAAAAGTGAGCAAGACGCAAACAAGAAAATAAAGTACCGAACATTAAACATGAATTATGATTAATCGTATTTATATTTTTGAAACCACCTATCATTAATGGTAAAACCAATTTGGAAGTTCACAAATTTCTCTTTCACTAGATTATTTTGTAAGGTTCCTCTTGAACCTATTTCTGTGGTAAAATTGATCTTATAAAAAGCAGATCTGGCAGAAACTAAAGGAAATCCAAATCCGAAATCTAAAGATTTAGTACTAATATCTTGATTATTGATATTGATATAAGTTTTATCATAACTAAACCCAACTCTATAATCCATTAATTTGAGGTAATTGGTAACTGCTCTAATATTTGGAGTAATTTGTCCTCCAACAGAGAAACCCCAAGTGTTATTTAGATTTTGGTTAGCCCCATTGTTGGTGAATTGAGACCATTTAGCTGTTCTTACATCGGCACCAATAATCCACTTATTAAATTTTTCTATGCTAAAACCAAAATTATGATTGCTTGGCAAGGTAAGTTGGCCACTTACTGCGTCCTGAAAAGAAATAGTATCCGCTCTGTATTCGGTATCTCCAATGTAGTCAAATTTGTATCTTGTAGAAAGTACTTTATTGGATGTATTTAAAATCGTTTTCGCTCCGCCGGTATAACCAATAGTTAATCGAGTATCTTTTTGTAGCTGGGTTACATATTGTAAGCCAAAATCAAAAACCAAACCCCCTACGCTATTATCCGTTTGCCTTTTAGAGTTCAGAAATCCAGTATAATCAGGATACTCAGCAGCTCTAACTTCTTGTAAATCCCCAAAAATGTAATTCATATTTACCCCTAGGCTAAGGTGTTTCCCAAACTGTATTCCATAACCTAGATAAGCTCTTGTCAATCCGCCTTGCCCAGATAAAGTGTGGTTTACATTAAAGGTATCTACCATTTGCGTGTTGGTATATTTATAACCCAAATCACTATAGGGAAGCAAGCCGAAACTTAATGCTGATGTTTTTGAAACGGGTACAGCAAAAGTGAAATGGTTTAAAGAAGCATTAAAATTTCTTTCAGAAAGGCTGCCTTTACTAAGGTTTTGTAAATCCATGTTGGCACCAACATCAAAAGTGGTAAGCCTGATTTGAGAATATGAAGCCGGATTAGAAATATTGATATTTTGGTAACCACCCATACTGCTAATACCGTAGGCCAAATTACCCATAGCCTTAAATTGAGGCAAATAACTTCCGGTTAAATTACCTACGCCAAATTGCGAATAAGGAGAATTAGTAGTTGATTGTGCTTTAACATTTAAAACTAACATCATCACTATGGAAAATGCTATTATGTATTTCTTATTTAATATCATGCTGATAGTTAACAACTTTATTTAATCCAATCAGAACCAAATTTGGTTCGTTTAAAATGGAGTGGGCAAAGATGCTATTTTTAAATCTTGAATCAAAAAACGCTGCATCGCCACCGCAAAGTATAATTTTTAAATCTTCTTTTTCTTTCAATTGCTGCTTAATAAAGCCTTCGGCCTCATAAGCTATTCCATTTAAAACACCTGAAAGCATGGCTTCTTGGGTGTTTTTACCAAAATAATCTTCAATATCATCTTCAAAATGTACTTGTGGTAATTTTGAAGTAAAATGATGCATAGCATCAAGTCTCATTTTTAAACCGGGAGAAATGCTGCCGCCTAGATATGTTCCATTTTTGTCTAAATTTTCGTAGGTAATACAAGTACCTGCATCAATCACTAAAACAGATTGATGAGGAAATAGCTGGTATGCCCCAATTACTGCTGCCAAACGATCTAGACCTAAAGTACTTGGGCTTTGGTATTCGTTTTTTATAGGTATGGCCAATGTATGATTAAAGCGGATGTAATTAAAATCTTGCTTTAAAATGTCTTCATCTAAGCTGATATCTTTTTTTACTGATGAAATCATCAGGTTGTTGACCTGAAATTTTTCTTTAAGTTGTTGGAAGTCTGTAACTGAATACGCCAACGATTTATCGGTAAACAAGATTTTATTTCTACTAAAAACAGCGATTTTTGCAGCAGAATTCCCAATATCAACAACTAGGTTGATCATTAAGCATTTATCATTGATAAAATCGACTCAAACAAGACTAAACCGTCTTCGTTTCCTAAAATAGAATCTGAGGCTCGTTCTGGATGAGGCATCATGCCAAATACATTTCTTTTTTCATTACAAACTCCGGCAATATTTTCTATGGATCCGTTTGGATTGGCCTCATCAGTGATGTTGCCTTTTTCATCACAATATCTAAACAAGATTTGATCCTGATCATTCAATCTCTTGAGATCATCTGCGTGAGCATAAAAATTACCTTCTCCATGTGCAATCGGGATTTTTAAAACCTGATCAGGAGAAATTTTTGAAGTAAGCAAACTATTCTGGGTGGCCGCTTTTAGATGAACATTTTTACAGATGAATTTTCTACTCGCATTGTGTAATAAACCGCCTGGTAATAAACTTGCTTCGGTTAAAATTTGGAAGCCATTGCAAATTCCCATCACGTAACCACCTTTATTAGCAAAAGAAATTACCTCTTGCATAATTGGAGAAAAACGGGCGATAGCACCTGATCTTAAATAATCTCCGTAAGAAAAGCCTCCGGGTAAAGCCACAAAATCTACATTTTGCAAATCATGTTCCTTATGCCAAAGCGGAACTACTTCTTGACCTAAAATCTTTTGAAATACGTAAATCAAATCTTGATCGCAATTGGAACCCGGAAAAACTACAACGCCAATTTTCATTTTCTAATTAGTTATGAGGTGATAAACCGCTTTAACAATGCTACAAAACTATCAAAATTTAACAGTTTAAGTGCTGTATATCTGTTAAAAAAAGTTAAACCATGTTTTTAATTAAATTGAAAGTAGAGGATGAATCCAAGGATGATTAAAAAAAGGGGTTCGTAAACCCACTTTCTTTTAGACTTTGTAAAAAAATAACTTAGTAAGGTAGCTACCGGGATAACACACAAGAGAAAATGATTTATTCTATAATCTGGTTTTAGATAGAAGGATAAAGATGCAAAAACGAATATAAAAAGTAGGATTTGAAAAAATTTCCTTACTAAAATATAGCTTTTAAAAAAGTTTTGCCTGATTTGGAAAAAGGCGAGTGCCATCACTATGACGAGCGGAAAGAGCACAATATAATCGAAAACATTAATTCTGATATAGAATGGGAATTTGTTAGATAAAGGTTTCCAGATATCATAAAAGTCTAATAATCTATCATTCCATAAATAGTAAACTCCTAAAAGGAATACAATGGTTAAAAATCCTAATAGAACACTAAACCATTCTCGCCAATTAAAGGGCTTTAAAACCATTAATGACGCCCACAAAAGCAATAAAAAAAGGATAAAAGGGAAATAAAAAATGGTTCCCACGGCTATCCATAAGCCTAAATCAAAAAATGTGGTGATCGAATTTGATTTTTTGTATTCAAGTAGGATTTTATAAATCAGAAACAGTAAAATAAAATTACAGATTAAAGGAGGTGAAAGCACCAAAAACGGAGTGAACACGCTAGAACAAACCACAAAAAATAATGCAGGCAAAAAGGTACTTTGACCTAAAACATTAAAGGTATTAATGATTCTGTTAAATAAGATGGCTTGAGTGTAAACCAAAATTGCCGCAATAGTAATGTTTAGCGCAGGTGAGAGGATACTTTGAGGGGAAATAGGAATCAATAACCGGCTAAAAAGCTCTAAAAATCCAGAATTCAGTTCTTGTGGTAGATGGATGAAAACTTCTATCCTTAATATAAAAAGAAGGAGAAATAGAAAGAAAAAATTGATAAAATTTAAGTTTCTGAATTGCTGAATCATGCCTAAAATTTGCAGCTTCGCAATAATAAGGATAATCTCTAACTTCTAGGCTAAACTCAGTTTTTTACCTGCATAGGTTTCTACAACATGCTGAATGATACTGGCTGTTTGATCAGGGAAATCAACAACAATTTTATGCGAGTCTTGTACCCAATTTTTAAGTTTATCAACAAATTGAGCATCAATTTGATGAACAACAGGAACACCCATCAATCTGGCGGCTTCTGCGTTACACTCTTGCTCAAATTGGTTTTTCATCGGGATTAAAAGCACTTTTTTACCTAAAAACAAAGCTTCTGCCGGCCCTTCAAAGCCACCTCCAGTTAATAAGCCTTCGCAATTTTCTAAGCTTTTATTAAACAGTTCATTGTCGATATGTCTGACCTTAACATTGCCGTTTTGGTAGGGCGTTTTCTGATGTTTGCTAAAAACCTGCCATTGTACTTCTGGCAAAGCATGGAGATATTTCACTAAAATTTTATCGTCAACGGCGGGGAGATAAACGGTGTAATGGCCTTGATTTTTAGGATCTAAACTCCTGATTTCACTACGGATAACAGGCGTATGAATGAAATCATCATAAGACTTAAAATGAAAACCGATGTGATCTGATGTTGGGGCATAATATTTTAAAATCAGCTCTGCTAATTTTCCGCTTTTATTTGGTCGAGGTGTTTTTTGAGATAAAAATGAAGCTTGATGACTTAATGAAACACTTCTAATTTTTTTTAAACGACAAGCCCACGCCGTAAGGGGTTCAAAATCGTTAATAATTAAATCATATTTTTCTAAGGGAATGGCATGCATATCTTTCCAGAATTGAGGCAGATTCATCACCTTAAAGGTTTTCCAAAAGTCTATTCCGCCTTTCTTACCGAAGATATAACTGAAACCGTGAAATTTATATTTTAAAGGTTGAACTAAAGAAACATCAGCTTGTGTACCGCTTACCAACAAATCTAATTCGCCATATTGCTGTAATAGAGGAACAATTTCTCTAGCTCGGCTAATGTGGCCGTTTCCTGTTCCTTGTATGGCATAAAGTATCTTCATTTTAGCGTTTAAAGTCTAAACAGCTTCTTTCTTAAATTTTTCAAAAAGCGCATTTATATCTAACATACTCTTTAAATTCTCTTGGTCAACTTCTTCATTTTCTTCTTTTGAGAAGTTGTTGGTATCATATTTATAAATACTCCAAACTCCATTTTGATATTCTAAAGAAGTTAAGCTCTCTACCCAATCGCCTGAATTTAAGTAAGTCACCTCTCCTTTATCTGTTACAATTTGTCTGATTTCAGGATGATGAATGTGCCCACAAATTACAAAATTATATCCCTTTTCAATGGCTAATTCTGCTGCGGTTTCTTCAAACTGATTGATAAACTTCACTGCCTCTTTCACACTTGCTTTTATTTTCTGAGAGAATGAATATTTCTTTTTTCCCATTTTGGTGAGACACCAATTGATAAAGCTATTGATGAGAATAAGGGTATCATAACCTATGGCCCCCAACTTGGCTAACCATTTTGAGTGTTGCATGGTTACATCGAAAACATCCCCGTGGAAAACCCAAGCTTTTTTACCGTCTAAATTCAAAACCATTTTATTTAAAAGCTGAAATCCTCCTAAATTAAAATCAGCGAATTTGCGTAGCATTTCATCATGGTTACCGGTAAGATAATAAATAGGAACACCATCTGTCACAAATTTCAAAATCTTTCTAATCACCTTCATGTGCTCTTCAGGAAAATAAGATTTGCTGAATTGCCAAATATCAATAATATCCCCATTGAGGATTAACATTTTGGGTTTGATACTTTTGAGGTACTTTAAAAGCTCTTTTGCATGGCAACCATAAGTTCCTAAATGGACATCGGAAATGATGGCAATATCAATTTCTCTTTTAGACATAAGCGCTATTGGGTTTGGAATGAGGTGAGTAAGGATAGGGCAACCTCTTTGCAAAGATTGAGTGGTAGATATAATTTTTTGAGATATTAATCTTCCTCTTCTTCAATTTTAAGTTCAAATGGGCTAAAATAAAAAGCCGCAACAGCCAATAAGGCAAACACTACCATGCTGTAATAAAATATATCCATTATCTCTAATGATTTTTACAAATGTCTAACAAATACATTACCAGAAAGTTAAGTCACTATTAAATGTTTACTTTCTGTAACCCGAAAAAACTATGATGGTAATAACGAGAAAAGGTTTAGATGGTTTAGCACATCAATGCAAAATTGCTTTGGTCTGACTATTTAGCCAATGATTTGCTGATTCTTTTAATCTGTTTCTGATGATGTTTGGAATGAATAAGTATAAACTTTAACCATGATTTTGCATCTAGATAACCTAATACAGGGTGTTTAAATTTATAATTAGTATCAAATTTTTTAAAATCAGGCAAAATAGTGTCTAGTTTTTTTCTCATCCTGACGAGCAATTTAGACGCTTCCTCTTTACTGATTTTTTTTACTGCTGACTCTACTTGGGCCGGAGCTTTTATTTTTCCTGGAGGGAATTTGCCTAAAAATAAAATCAATCGAACTTTCCAATGAGGTTTTCGAGTTTTAATATCTGAGGTTCTATTAAGGCATTTTTCTATAGCGATGATGGATAGGTAATTTGCTCCAGTGATATGAGAATAAACTTCTGAAAAAGACCAATCGCCATTTGGAGGAGTTTCTAAAAAGCGCTCTTCGGAAACGTTTCTCAGAAAATCTTCATAAAAGGTTAGTGCAGCTAGTATTCTTTTTTTATCAGAAGCAATGCTCATAATATCTTAGTTAACTCTTCTAAATGGTTGATCTGCCAATTTATATCCTCAGGAACTTCTGCAAAATGAGGATTAAAATAGATGGCATCCATCCCAAAATTCAGAGCTCCTCTTACATCAGCTTCTAAACTATCGCCAATCATTAGGCTGCTATCAACTGTTGCGTTAGCTTTAGTTAAAGCGAACTTAAAAATAGCCTGATCAGGTTTATTTACACCAACAACTTCGGATATGATGACATTGTCGAAATAGGGTGTAAGATTAGTGTTTTTTACTTTAAATTCTGTGGACTCTTTAAAACCATTAGAGATGAGATGTAAGCTATATTTTTGCTTTAAATAAGTTAACGTTTCATGCGTATGCGGAAATAAATTACTTTTAGTAGGACAAATATTCACGTAATCATCCTCAAATTGATGAGGGATAACAGCTTCCTCTAAACCGAGATCGAGAAAGGTTTTTTTAAATCGAGTTTCTCTTAAAGCTTCTTTAGTGATTTTTCCTAAATGATAATCAGCCCAAAGTTGATGATTGTTTTTGGTGTAAGTTTCGATGAAAATATCGCATGAGTGCAAACCCAAATCAGCAAGTTGATAGGTGAAATAAAGTTCATGAAGTGTTTCTTCGGCGTTTTTGTCGAAATCCCACAAAGTATGGTCTAAATCGAAGAAGATATGAGTGTAATTTTTCATTCAGTTTATAGTGCTCAGTTTCCGGTTCTCAGTTTAATATTAATTACTTTATTAAAGATTCATAATATTTTATGAAGCCGCTTAAAAGTTTTCTGACCTGTTGTAAAGCTTTCAATCCTTCATCTAATGGTTCTTTATCGAGATAATTCAAATCAAATGATAAAAGTAGCTGGGTTTCTAACTCATAAAGTGATCCTCTCGCAATATAGAAAAAGCGAATAGAATCTTTTCTACTTTCTCTTCCACAACCTTCTGCAATATTTGATGGAATTGAAATAACAGCTCTCTGGATTTGAGAGCTAAGCGTAAACTTTTCTGTATCGGGGAAATTATGAGTGAGTTTATAAACAACTTTTACCAGTGCTCTAGCCTCCTTCCAAACTTCAAGTTCTGTATAATTCATAACTGTTAACTGGCAACTATTAACTGCTAATTGATCTAAACTTTCTCTCCAAAGGCTAAGTCGCCAGCGTCACCTAAACCTGGAACGATATAAGCTTTGGTTGTCATTTCTTCATCTACGGCACCTAGCCACAAATTTGCTTTAGGTAGATTGGCTTTCACATGTTCCACCCCTTCTTGACTAGCAATAGCAGCAACAATGTGTAAACTTTTGATTTTATAGTTGGCTAGTAATTCTTTGCAGCACAACACCATGCTTCTGCCTGTGGCCAACATCGGGTCGGAGATGATGACGGTTCTTCCTTCTAAGTCTGGAGTAGAAACGTATTCCATCTGAATCACAAAATCTCCTGATTTTTTAGTTTTCCGATAAGCAGAAATAAAAGCAGAATCGGCTTTATCAAAAATGTTTAACAAGCCTTGGTGCAAAGGTAAGCCAGCTCTTAAAATGGTAGCCAAAACTGGCATTTTAGGAATCAGATTAATGTTGGCTAAACCTAATGGTGTTTGCACTTCAAATTCCTCATAAGCTAATTTCTTACTGATTTCATAAGCGAAAACCTCCCCTATACGTTCCATATTTCTACGAAAGCGCATACTATCCTGCTGCACATCGGCATCTCTCAATTCGGCAAGAAAATGATTAGCAATGCTATTAGTTTGGTTTAAAATAAATATCATAATCTAAGTTACCATTTTAGATGGATGATTTTTGGGCAAGCTCCAACATCTTGATATAAACTTTTTTCCAGCCTTTCCATGTATTAAAATCATTCACAGATTCATTATGCCAAAGGCTAATGAAATCACCGTTTACTTTTTTCACCTTATTCATTAATTTTTCAATTAATGTAATGGCTTCTTGCGGGCTTAAACCCATGTATTTTTTCAAACTCTGATCCATCACTGTAGTTGGATGAACGAGTAAGCCTGTGATTTCTTCTTTTTCTAAATCGTACCAAAAAAACGGTGTGCAAGTGCTTGCTCTAAATCCGGGAACATCGGCGAAAGCCAAAGTATAATCTTCTTTGATGTCGGCTTCAATTAAATTACGATAGGTTTTTGGAAAACTGAGGAGCAAATAATGCTGTCTGCTAATGCTAATTTTTCTTTGGGAAGTAATCACCAAAAGTTTCTTTTCTCGTTTTACCTCATGGGTATTGAGATGCGAAAAATAGGATGGATGAATCCCAACAGGATGCAATTCGCTCACTTTTTCTATCACGCTTTTGTAAAGCGGATGATCTATTTCTGGTGCAGGATCATTCTCGTGTTGGTTACCTACCAAAAAAAAGAAAATGGTTTTGTTGCCATATTGCAAATCCCATTCACTAATTTGATTATAAATATCGAATGGGTCTGATTGCAGTTGATAGCGTATTTTTTTTGCTTTTTGTTTGAAATAAGAATCTGTGAGATAGAAATAAGGACGGTCAATATCTATAGTGGGTTGGAAATAGAATTTCCTTTCTGAGATTCTGAAATCTGCAAATTGACGCTTCAGTAAATCAGCGATTTGATAAGCCCACTCATCAATTAACGGTTGGTAAAGGAAATCGTTTTTAAAAGCTAAAGACGATTTTGCAGAAAACCTGCCGTGTTCATCTCTTTCTTCCATCACATATTCTTCGTATCGGCTCAAGAAGTAAAAAGCAGCAGCAAACACATCTACAGGAAAAACAGAATCTACTACTGGAAAAGGAAGTTTTAAGCCTTCTACATCGGCGAAAGCCAAATTTTGTTTTTTGATGCCTTGTTCTAAGATAAATGGATGACTGGTAAAATGAATCTCATTGCCCAAAGGTTTTGGCGAATAAGATATTTTAGCATCCTCAAAAGTTTTAAAGGTTTCTTCCACTTGGGTGAAAGCGATGCTCACCCCTAAAATATTTTCAAATAGGTGTTGAAATGAGTACGCTATTCGCGAATTTAATTGTGGTGTGTAAACCAATAAAGCCATGGAAAAGTAAAAATGCGATAATAATCTGGTTTTGCATAAACCAAAGTGCAATTATTTTCGTCTTTAGGTTGAGCATTATTTGTTCATGTATAAGGTTTGACGAGGGGATTCGTCCGAAAGGATGAATCCCTTTTTTATAAAATCTCTTCTGATTTTAAATTTTATCTTTGGTTTATGGAATTCAAAATAGCTTCTCATTATCAACCTACTGGAGATCAGCCCGAAGCCATCAGGCAGTTGGTAGAAGGAGTAAAATCAGGAGAAAATTACCAGACTTTATTAGGTGTAACAGGTTCTGGTAAAACTTTTACCGTTGCCAATGTGATTGAGCAAACCCAAAAACCTACCTTAATTCTCAGTCACAATAAAACTTTGGCGGCACAACTTTATGGCGAGTTTAAGCAGTTTTTCCCTGATAATGCCGTGAACTATTTTGTTTCTTATTACGATTATTATCAGCCCGAAGCTTTCTTACCTACCACAAACACCTACATAGAAAAAGATTTGCAGATTAACGAGGAAATTGAAAAACTAAGATTAAGAACTACTTCTTCCCTAATGAGTGGCAGGCGAGATGTGATAGTAGTTTCTTCTATTTCTTGTATTTATGGTATGGGAAATCCAGAAGATTTTTCAAACTCAGTTTTTCGTTTTGGCGTGGGTACCCGTATCAGTAGAAATGCTTTTTTACATCGTTTGGTAGAGATTTTATACTCTAGAACTACGGCTGATTTTAAACGTGGAACTTTTAGGGTAAAGGGTGATACCGTTGATATTTATCCAGCTTATCTGGATTTAGCCTATCGGATTTCTTTTTTTGGAGACGATATTGAAGAAATTAGTGCTATTGATCCAGCAAATGGAAAAACGATAGAAAAAATGGATCAAGTAGCCATTTTCCCTGCTAATTTGTTTGTCACTCCTCGTGATAGATTCACTTCTGTAATCCATCAAATAGGTGAAGATATGGTGGCTAGAAAAGCACAATTTGAAACCGAAGGAAGGTTTTTAGAAGCCAAAAGACTAGAAGAACGTACCAATTACGATATGGAAATGATGCGAGAATTGGGTTATTGTTCGGGTATCGAGAATTATTCAAGATATTTTGATGGCCGTAAACCCGGAGCTCGCCCTTTCTGTTTATTAGATTATTTTCCGGATGATTATTTGATGGTGATTGATGAAAGCCATGTCACCGTTCCGCAAATTAGAGCCATGTACGGTGGCGACCGTTCTCGGAAGTTATCTTTAGTTGAATACGGCTTTAGGTTGCCAGCAGCTTTAGATAACAGACCTTTAAATTTTAATGAGTTTGAAAATTTAGCTCCGCAGACTATTTATGTAAGTGCTACTCCTGGAGATTATGAGTTAGAAAAAACACAAGGAGTTTTTGTGGAGCAAGTGATTCGCCCAACAGGTTTGTTAGATCCTGTGATTGATGTTCGTCCAGTAGGAAACCAGGTGGATGATCTGTTAGAAGAAGTGGATAAAACCGTGAAAATGGGCGACCGTGTTTTGGTAACCACCCTAACCAAAAGGATGGCAGAAGAACTGGCAAAATACATGGATCGTTTGGGAATTAAAGTGAGATACATCCATTCTGAGGTGAAAACGTTAGAACGAGTAGAAATTTTACGAGGATTAAGATTAGGCGAGTTTGATGTTTTAATCGGGATTAACTTATTGAGAGAAGGTTTGGATCTTCCGGAAGTTTCTTTGGTAGCCATTTTAGATGCAGATAAGGAAGGTTTCTTACGTTCTGAGCGTTCTTTAATTCAAACCATCGGAAGGGCAGCAAGAAATGATAGAGGAAGAGTGATTATGTATGCTGATAAAATCACCGATTCTATGCGAGTTACCATAGATGAAACAGACCGCAGAAGAGAAAAGCAAATTAAATACAATGAGCAGCATGGTATTACACCAAAAACGGTAGGTAAATCTCGCGAAGCCATTATTGAGCAAACTTCTGTAATGGACTTTAAAGGAGGTGTTCAGCAAATTTATCAAGAGGATACGGCAGAAGCTACTTTAGCCGCCGACCCGATTGTTCAATACATGTCTAAAGCCGAGTTAAAAAAATCATTAGATAACACTAAAAAGGAAATGTTAGCGGCAGCTAAAGAGCTGAATTTCTTGCTTGCAGCTAAGTTGCGTGATGAAATGTTTGCTCTTGAAAAAATGATGGAAGAGAAGTTTGGGAGTAACATTAAGCAAGAATTATAGTCTAATTGCGTTAAACAATTATATTTGCAAGTCATGGGATTAATAAGATTTCTACTCATAACCATTTTTGTGCTATACATTGTGCGGGTGTTGGCTCGTATTTTTTTACCTTTTTTGTTTAGAAAAGCGGCTGAAAGAATGACTCAGAATATGAACAACCAAGGTGGGCAGCAACAAAGAAATGATCAAAATACACAAAGAAAACCTGAGGGAACTATCTCGGTAGATTATATACCGCCACAAGAAAAGAAAAAGCCTAAGCTAGATAAAGCAGGAGATTTTGTGGATTATGAAGAAGTGAAGTAGTTAGCGAGATTTATAACTCTAAGAGCTTTTGTATTTAAGTAAACAGGTTAAATGCTAAATTTTTAACTTGCTTTAAGTAATAGTTTTATATCTTTCTAAGATAAAACTATGAATAATCTAAAACCAGTAATTACATTTAATTATTTCTATGAATCTCAATATAATCTTGAAGATTCACTAAAACTCTTATGGCCTTACGGTTTAAATGATTTAATAGAGTTTCTTATATGGTTTAAGAACTCACTTAATAGTAAAAGTGAATTAAAAATTCTCGAACATTTCAAAAAAAGATTGCCAAATTGGAAAGCAAAAAATTTTGAAAGAATACTGAAAGAAGGTTTTGATTTTACCAATGAATTAGCATTAGCTCGGTTTCTAATTGAACTAATTAAAAAATATCCAAATGATTCAATTACACCAAAAAGGAGCATGGATGAGTCTGATTTTGATGATATTGTATTTGATTTAATTTTAATTTTTAATTCTGAACAATATGAGATTAATAAGGATCAAATTGATAATAATTCAAATGAATCTATCTGGGCAATTGCTTTAACTCAGAGCTTTACTGGGCTTAATGAAATAGATTTCGTTCGCACTGTTCTTCCAAAATATTTGATTTTGATATCCTTCATAAAAAATTTCTTAAAATCAAAATTTAAGATTCTGGAAAATGAAATATTAGAGAAAACAACTGCAGAAAACCTTTATACCTTAGGAATTTCTTTGATGCAGCTTTTCTCTAACACAAATACAAAAGTTTCTAGTTTTCAATTTATTGAGAAAAATGAAATATATGAGTTTTTTAAAAGGATGGATATGATTATTGATTTTGAAAATTTACCAAATCCGAATTTTAATCTTAATGACTACATAAATAAACCATTTTACAAGAACTCCTCGGGAGACTTTATTCTTTTAAATAGATCGGATTTTGCTTTTGCGTTGGAAAAGAGATTTCCTCATTTCCTATTAGAAGAAACATCTTTAAGGTTATTGGTTAAAAATATTGATAAGACCTATCGGGATTCTTTTTTTAGTAAACTATTTTTTGAAAAGTACTTAATGGGAACAATATTTAAGGATTTAGAAAAACCTGGATTTAGAGTATTAGAAGGTGAAGATTCAATACTAACGGATCACACGATAATTTATAATGAAAAAAACATTTTTCTTCTAGAGTGTAAAACCACAACAGTACATTATAATGATATTTATTATCAAAATATAGAAGGATTTAAATCAACCTTAGATAAGAATTTTTGTAGTGAAAAAAAAGGTGTTAGTCAACTAGTCAAGACTATCGAAAGGATACTTTTGAATGCAGATGACACTTATAAGCTCAAGACAGATTTTAGTAAAATTACAATATATCCAATAATAATTTATTCAGACTCGAAACTAATTATGCATGGCGTGAATGACTATTTGAATTCTCAGTTTGAAGAATTTTGTAAAGAAAAACGATTTCCTTTTAAGGAAATAAAACCTTTAGTTATGATTAACTATTCCTTTTTCTTAGAAAATCATAAACTGATAAAGACAAATAGGAGAATATTGAAAGAAAGCATAGATCATTATTTGAAATTTCTAAGAAACAAGAAATCAGTTTTTTATAAGAAAAATGATTCCTACGATTATTTTTCAAGTATGACTCCTTTCGAAACTTACGTAGTAGGGTATAAAAAATTATACATGCTTAATCAGTCTGAAATACTAAAAGAAATGATCGGAGTCTTTAACTTAAAAGAAGAAACAAAAGCAGCTTAAATTTCTACCTCACCACTAAAAACCAATTTAGCTGGTCCTTCTAAAAAGATATTAGTGAATTTCTTTCCATCATAGTCAAATTTGATAGTTAAATCTCCACCTAATACTTTTATCGGAGTTTCAATTTTGCCGGTCTGGTTTTTAACTATCGCGTTAGCCAAAGCAACCGCAGTGACGCCTGTTCCGCAAGCATAAGTTTCATCTTCTACGCCACGCTCGTAGGTGCGCACAAATAGATGGTCTTTTTGATCTTCCACAAAATTCACATTGATGCCTTCTTTTTGATAAGTGGTGTTGTATCTGATAGAACGTCCTTCTTCAAAAACATTTTTATCGGCAATAGCCTCATCAAATTGAATATAATGCGGCGATCCGGTATTGATCACGAAAGCTTCTCCGTCTTTATTGATTTGCTCTACATCAATCATTTGTAGGCTTACCCAATCTCCTTCGGCTGAAATTTTGGCATAATGTGCGCCATCCACTGCCAAGAAATTGGTTTCCGTTTCGATAATACCCAATTGTTTAGCGAAGGCTACAATACACCTGCCGCCATTACCACACATACTGCTCGGTTGCCCGTCAGAATTGTAATAAACCATTTTAAAATCAAAGTTTTCAGCAGGTTCAATAAACATAATTCCATCGCCACCAATGCCAAATCTTCTATCGCAAAGTTTCGCTAAAAGCTGCGGCTGATGGTGGTTTACCCGTAAATCACGGTTATCAATCATGATAAAATCATTTCCAGCACCTTGATATTTAAAAAATGGTATTTTCATATTCGTAAGCAAAAATCTATAAAAAATCATCAGGAAACAATTATCACTTTTAATCCTTATTAGGGATAAGTCTTTTTGTTGAAAGATGAAAAATGATACAATAGGTTAAGTTTTTTAACACTTTTTAACACGAAAGTAAATAACATCTGCTTGTATAAAACGTCTTAATGGTATTATTTTTGAAAATATTATTTAAAACGAAAATCAAAAAATTATGAATGGTAATATGAGAAAAATAGGAATGTCACTAGTTACAGCATTTGTGGGAGGTGCTGTTGCATTAGGTGCCTACATGTTCATTGCTCAGAAATCTACGGATGGAATGAGCCTAGCTGATAGACAAAAAGTTTATTTCGCTAATAATCCCTTAAATGTTCCAGAACCAAGTGGTCCGCTTGATTTCTCGGCTGCCGCTGCCGCAGTTTCACCGGGCGTAGTGCATGTGAGAACAACTTACAGCCGTTCTATGGCACAAAATAATGATCCTTTTGGTGATATGTTCCAAGATTTTTTTGGTAGAAGAGGCCCACAACAATCGCAAAACACACCCCCACCAATGGGAAAAGGTTCTGGTGTTATAGTAACTTCCGATGGTTACATTATGACCAATAACCACGTGGTAGAAAATGCAGAGAAAATTGAAGTGATTTTAACCGATAAAAGGGTTTTACAAGCCAAAGTGATAGGTAGAGATAAAAATACAGATTTAGCACTAATAAAAGTGAATGCTACTGATTTACCTGTAGTTAAACTAGGTAACTCTGATGATGTGAAAGTGGGTCAGTGGGTGTTGGCTATCGGTTATCCTTTAACTTTAGAATCTACTGTTACTGCAGGTATTGTGAGCGCAAAAGCTCGTCAAATTGGAATTATCGGCTCAGAAGATCAACCTCAAAATGTTGACCCTAATAATCCTCCTGTTAGTTCTGGAATAGAATCTTTCATTCAAACCGATGCAGTAATTAATAGAGGAAATAGTGGGGGTGCTTTAGTAAATACTAAAGGAGAGTTGATTGGTATTAACTCTGCTATTGCCTCTCAATCTGGTGTTTATGAGGGTTATGGTTTCGCTATCCCAGTAAATTTAGCGAGAAAAGTAATGGACGACTTCTTAAAATACGGAGAAGTGAAACGTGGGTTTATCGGGGTAACTTTCCAAGAGTTAAATGCCGATGTAGCCAAAAAATTAAATATTTCTGAAATCAATGGATTGTATGTTAATTCTACAGTGAAAGGCGGCGCCGCTGAAAAGGCTGGAATTAAAGAAGGTGATATTATCAAAAAGGTAAATGGCTTAGATGTAAATACTTCAGCAGACTTACAAGTAAAAATAGCTTTGTTACATCCGGGCGATAAAGTAAACTTAGGAATTCTCAGGGATGGAAGTATGAAAACCTTTGAACTCATACTTAAAGGCGAGGAAGGCATGAAATTAGCTGATAATAATGAAAACTCACCTGAAGTGAGTGCCGTAATGAATAGCTTAGGAGCTTCTTTTGCACCATTAAATGATAATTTGAAGAAAAAATACGGTATTGGTACCGGCGTAATGGTAACAAGTGTGGTACCAGGCAAGATTTTCGATATGTATGATATTCCTAAAGGAACGGTGATTACTAGTATCAATGGGCGAGCAGTAAGCAATAATGAACAAATTGTTTCAGCTCTTAAACAGAATAGTAAAATGTTGACCATCAAGGGTATCATTTCGCAAGGAAACACTTTTACAGTAACATTCCCAATTAGTAAATAATTATTTTCGATAAATAATTTAAAGTCCTGATGGTTCATCCGTCAGGACTTTTATTTTTACATCGATGTTGAGTGGGGTCTATCATTTTTATTTATTAGAGGAAGAACTAGTTTTGTTACCTCAAAAAGCAATTTGGTTTCCAAAATATCAAACCTTATTAGTTTCAGATACACATCTTGGAAAGGGAGCGCATTTTAGAAAAGCCGGAATTGCCATCCCTCAAATATTGGCTCAAGAGGAATTAGCTCTTTTATCAGATTTAATTTCAGAATTAAACCCTCAAAAATTGATTTTTTTGGGAGATCTTTTCCATAGTGAGATGAATAATGATTGTGATTGGTTTGTGCTATGGAGAGAATTACATCAAAAAATCGAGATGATTTTGGTAAAAGGGAACCATGATATTTTACCAGAAATTTTTTATCAAAAAGTGCGTTTGAAAGTAGCAGATAGTTTTTTTGTTGGGAAATTTAAGTTGATGCATGAACCTCCTAAATTGCAAGAAGCAAATTATATTATTGCTGGCCATATACATCCTGGTGTGCGATTAAAAGGCAAAGCCAGGCAAGGGGTTACGCTGCCTTGCTTTTATTTTGGAGTTGAGTTTGCGGTTTTACCCGCTTTCGGAAAATTTACCGGAAAAGCGTTAATGAAGATTCAAACGAATGCTCAAATATTTGCCGTTGTCGGAGAGCAAGTCATCGCTATTTAACACTTTAAAATGGAATTAAAATCGATTGTATTATTTGAAATGTTTCTAAATAAACAGAAAGTCTATTTTCTTGCGCAGCTTTTTAACTATTTTATTTAATAATAAATACTTTTGCAGTTCAAAAAAACCTTTTAAATACCAAGTAATGAGTAATTTTTCAAAAGCTTTCTCTTCAAGTCTCGGGAGAAAATTGATCATGTGCTTAACCGGTTTGTTTTTATGTTCTTTTTTAATTGTTCATTTAACCGGAAATTTTCAGTTGTTTAAGGATGATGATGGATTGGCATTTAATCAATATGCGCACTTCATGACTCACTTCCCACCTATCAAAATAGTTTCATATTTACTTTATACTTCTATTTTGATACACAGTATTTGGGCTTTAATCATCACACAAAAAAATAAAAAATCACGCCCTATTGGTTATGCAATCACGCCAAAAGATGGCAGCATTTGGTCATCCAGAAATATGGGGATTTTAGGAACAATTCTCTTTGTTTTCATCGTTGTTCACATGGCTAATTTCTGGTATGAATATCATTGGGGAGAAACTCCTTATGTAGAATACCGTATTGATCAGAATTCTGGAGCTACCATGGCCAGACAAATCTCTCAATCAGAATTTACAGGTTATGTAGATTATGTAGATAATGGAGTTCAAGTGATTAGATCAAAAGATTTATATAAAGAAGTAGCTTATTCTTTCCAACAATGGTGGTTGGTTTTGCTTTATGTAATTGCAATGGGTGCACTTTCTTTCCATTTGATTCATGGTTTCCAAAGTGCTTTCCAAACTTTAGGATGGAACCATAGCAAGTATAAACCGCTCATTAATTTCTTAGGTGTTTGGGTTTTTTCTGTCATTATTCCAATTGGTTTTGCAGCGATGCCTTTGTATTTCTTTTTTAAATAGAACATAAGTAATTTTTAAACAATACATTATCAGTTATTGTTAAGATTCATAAAATAGATCAAGATGAAGTTAGATGCCAAAATTCCAGCAGGTCCACTGGCCGAAAAATGGAGTAAACACAAATTTAATCTGAAACTGGTAAACCCAGCCAACAAACGTAAATATGAAATTATCGTTGTTGGAACAGGTTTAGCAGGTGCATCTGCTGCTGCCTCATTAGCAGAGCTAGGTTATAATGTTAAAGCTTTTTGTTTTCAAGATAGTCCAAGAAGAGCACACTCTATTGCCGCTCAGGGCGGAATCAATGCTGCAAAAAATTATCGTAATGATGGAGATTCTGTTTTCCGTTTGTTTTATGATACCATTAAAGGTGGCGATTATAGGTCAAGAGAAGGAAACGTGTATCGTTTGGCAGAAGTTTCTGTAAATATTATTGATCAATGCGTGGCACAAGGCGTTCCTTTTGCTCGTGAATACGGAGGTTTACTAGACAACCGTTCTTTCGGTGGGGCGCAAGTTTCCAGAACGTTCTACGCTCGTGGTCAAACCGGACAACAGTTGTTGTTAGGTGCTTATTCAGCTTTAAATCGCCAAATCAACTTGGGTACTGTGAAAATGTACACCAGAACAGAAATGTTAGATGTGGTAATTGTTGATGGAAAAGCACAAGGTATCGTAACTAGAAATTTGGTGGATGGTAAAATAGAAAATCATGCAGGTCATGCCGTTTTATTGTGTACTGGTGGATATGGAAACGTATTCTATCTTTCAACCAATGCTATGGGTTCTAACGTAACCGCAGCTTGGAGAGCGCACAAGCGTGGTGCTTACATGGCTAACCCATGTTACACTCAAATCCACCCAACTTGTATCCCAGTTTCTGGAGATCATCAGTCAAAACTTACCTTGATGTCTGAATCGTTAAGAAATGATGGTAGAGTTTGGGTTCCAAAGACAAAGGAAACAGCCGAGAGATTGCGTAAAGGTGAGATCAAAGCAAGAGATATCAAAGAAGAGGATAGAGATTATTACTTAGAGCGTAAATATCCTTCTTTCGGAAACTTGGTGCCTCGTGACGTGGCTTCAAGAAACGCAAAAGAGGTTTGTGATGAAGGTCGTGGTGTTGGTAAATCTGGATTAGCGGTTTACTTAGATTTTGCTGATGCAATTAATCGTTTAGGTAAAGATGCAGTAGCGGCTAGATATGGAAACTTGTTCGACATGTATCAGCAGATTACGGATGAGAATCCTTACGAAGTGCCGATGAGAATTTATCCAGCAGTTCACTATACTATGGGTGGTCTTTGGGTAGATTATAACTTGATGACTAACATTCCAGGTTTATATGCTTTAGGCGAGGCCAACTTCTCAGATCATGGCGCTAACCGTTTAGGTGCTTCCGCATTGATGCAAGGATTAGCAGATGGTTATTTCGTAATCCCTTACACTGTAGGAGATTATTTAGCTAACATTGGTCCAGCACCAATTGATATTAACCGTCCGGAGTTTATTAAAACTAAAACAGAAGTTCAAGAACGGATCAATAAATTATTAGCCTTAAAAGGAAACAAAACTGTTGATGAGTACCACAGAGATTTAGGTAAAATTATGTGGGAATATTGCGGAATGTCTCGTACTGCCGAAGGTTTGAAAAAAGCTAAGGCGATGGTGAGTGAGTTGAGAGCAGATTTCTGGAAAAATGCGATTGTTTTAGGGGATAACGAAGAAGTCAATCAATCTTTAGAAAAAGCAGGAAGAGTTGCCGATTTCTTAGAGTTAGGTGAGTTGATGATTGATGATGCGCTCAACAGAAACGAATCTTGCGGTGGTCACTTCAGAGAAGAGTATCAAACTCCTGAAGGCGAAGCCTTAAGAAACGACGATGAATATGCTTACGTAGCCGCTTGGGAATACAAAGGTGATAACACTCCAGAAGAATTACACAAGGAAGAACTGGAATTTGAAAACGTTAAATTAACACAAAGAAGTTATAAATAAGTAGGAAGTAAAAAGTCAGAAGTAGAAAGTTAAATTTGTAAAGTATTAAGGCATAGAAGTCTATATACTCGATACTAAAATCTTGATACTAAATACTAAATACTAACTACTCAATACTTAAAGAATATGAGTGGAAACATGAACTTGACGTTGAAAGTATGGCGTCAAAAAAATAGTACTACACCAGGGAAATTTGTAACCTACAAAGCAGAGGAAATTTCTCCGGATATGTCTTTCTTAGAAATGTTGGATGTGGTAAACGAAGGTTTGGTTAAGAAAAAAGAAGAACCCATTCAGTTTGACCATGATTGCCGCGAGGGAATTTGTGGAATGTGTTCTTTAGTGATTAACGGAGAGCCACACGGACCGAAAAGAGCGACCACTACTTGTCAATTACACATGCGTTCCTTTAATGATGGCGATACCATTGTGATTGAACCGTGGAGAGCAGCAGCTTTCCCTGTGGTAAAAGATTTATCAGTAGATCGCTCCGCGTTTGATAGAATTCAACAAGCAGGTGGTTATGTTTCTGTAGGAACAGGTGGTGTGCCTGATGCCAATGATATTCCAATTCCAAAAGTAATTGCTGATGAGGCTTTCAACTCGGCAACTTGTATCGGTTGTGGTGCTTGCGTAGCAGCATGTAAAAATGCTTCAGCTATGTTGTTTGTATCCGCTAAAATTTCTCAATATGCGCTGTTGCCACAAGGTCAGCCAGAGCGTTACCAAAGAGTAGAAGCGATGGTGATGCAAATGGATAAAGAAGGTTTTGGAAGCTGTACCAACACGTATGCTTGCGAGGCTCAATGTCCTAAAGAAATTAAAGTAACTAACATTGCTAGAATGAACCGCGATTTCTTCACCGCAGAGTTTATCAAGAGCTAAATTATTGTTTTGTTAATTTCATAGAAGCATCTTTGAGAAATTGAAGATGCTTTTTTTCCTGACTTGTCCGCCTACATTTTTTTCACAAAAACAGGCATTGATATTCAAGTGTTTATGCATTAAAAAAGCTAATTTTGTCGTACTAATGGCAAAAA
>JACXVB010000075.1 GCA_014763615.1 Sphingobacteriales bacterium
CTCCATTTCTAGCCATACAGACCAATTCTTGATGTAATAAAGGTCATACATCAGTTTTTGGCGCGCATCTTCTGTATTTGCTCCATAGGGATACATTACCTGCGCCCAACCCGTGATACCCGGTTTAATCAAATGCCGCTCATGATAAAACGGGATTTCCTTTTCATAGTTATCAACCAAAATATCCCACTCGGGTCTGGGACCACACAAGTGCATATCGCCTCTCAATACACTCCACAGCTGTGGCAACTCGTCCACTCGTGACTTTCTCATAAACTCACCATAAGGAAAGACACGAGAATCATTTTCCTGAGTATAAGGATTAAAGTGCGAATTCTCATGCATTGAACGAAACTTAATTACCTCAAAACACTTCGCATCTTGCCCAACTCGGGACTGCTTGAAAAAAACATTCCCCGGTGACTCTCGTTTTATTTTATAAACAGAGTATGCCATCACAGGAAGCGTTATCAACAATAAAGTGCTCGAAACACTGATATCCATAAAACGCTTTAAAAAATATTTAGAACCAGACAAGCGGCGAACGTTATCCAAATAATCCACACCAATTAAGTCATACGGAATAAAAGACTTTCGCAAAAACCTTTCAAAGAAATGATTCATTGAATATAGAGAAATGCCTTCTAAATCAAAACGTGTCAAAACTCTTACCAACTCATTTGACGCAGGCTCTTTAACATTCAAAACAATTCCAGTAACCGAATTTTCATTTACAAACTGATTCAATGCACTAATATCGTTATGAGAAATATGAACAGTCGAAATTTTTTGCTTACTTAATGCGAGCTGCTCAAAATGATTAAATTCATATTTTTCACCAACCAAAAGCCATTGAAACGGCTTATGAATCCGCATAACAAAAACGCGATTAATGAACACTTTTAAGACAATAACTATCAAAGGTACAACAAAAGCCCAAACAATAAACACTGTGCGCGAAAGGGAGTTTAGCTGGCCAAGTAAAAATGCAATCAACACCAGCGCAAGCAAAACGAATATCCACCCCTTTAGCACTACTTCTAATTTTCGCGCTATGGTTCGATTATCGTATTTGCTATAACCACCCAGCAGTTGAGTTGTAAACAGAAACATCCCGCTCACCATAAAAGCCAACCAAAGTATGCTTTCCGGCAAGGCATGATTCAAAAAAATCACGTAACAACAATACAAGCTAGCCAATGGCACAAAAAAATCAACGATACGATACCAAAAATTAAGCATACAAAACCAATTCCATTAAGCCACTTCAGACTGCAAAAGTTTATTGCACTACAATTAAAAAATCTGAAAAAGACAAGCCTGTCAAAACATTTCTATTACATATTATATTGTCTATAGCTCTCAGCCATACACCTGATTTTTCAATGCACTTTCAAGCCAACCTACGTAATCCTCAGCACGTTTATCTTACTCGGTAATCGTCCATTCTAAAAATTCTTTACAATCATCTTTTAAAAATGGACCTTCCTTTATTTCCATTACATGAGCTAACTCAGACAAGCAAACTAATGTATGAATAGAATTATGTGAAATTTCTACCATGCATGACCGGCCCTCTCCACCTAAGTAGAGCACCTCTGTCACTCTCGCCGCATGATCAAATATATT
>JACXVB010000076.1 GCA_014763615.1 Sphingobacteriales bacterium
CTTCTAAGCATGAGAGACTGTGAAATAACTCACAGTCTCAGAGCTTGGGATTGAACTCTCTCATGCAACAGTGAGTAATCTCTCCCATGAGCTTGATGAGCTGATAACAGAATTTCGAACTTCACCTCTTAAAGAGTATTATCCATACCTTTATACGGACTCAGCGTATCTCAAAGTGTTTAATGGTTCAAGGTTTGTTTCGATAGCTGTGATGGTCACAAAGGGATTAAAAGAAGAACCAAAGTCGTAGGTGCTTTTTTAAATGAAGGATCTCTTCTGCGTTTACTAGTACCTCTGGCTGTTGATACCAATGCTAAATGGCTTGAGAGAAAATATGTTTCGTGGGAAGATTTGGAATAGCTCAGTGAAGTTGATGATGAATTTACAGAAAAATTTTGACGGTATCCAAAAACAATATCTTATCGCGTTTGTATGGTACTTTTTATTGGCTTAGATTTTCTCTATTGTATAGTTTGGGTTTAAGAAAGTTTAATTAGTATCGAGCTAAGATTTTGAAAAAATCAAGAAAAGTAAAAGTTGGAAGCTTTAAAAGGTATTTTTAGAGGTTCCCATAAGGAAATAATCATGGGCGACTGGGAAGATGTATTTGGTAGTCAAACAAGTTTGGATGATTTAGAAAATAATGGTTTTTTTGATGGGAACGGCATATCTGTACAAGAAAAAAATAAAACTAGTCATATTAACGTGAATGAAAATCAAGATTTCGTCAACACCTTTCAGAGAGAAAAAATATTTGATGAAATCATTACTAGGATAAAAGAACAGTCATGTAGCTACTCATATAGAAATATGAACAAATAACATCACATCAAGGGTCGCTCATTGCATTCAAGTCTATTTTTGGACAACAATGACTCTTTAATTGTATATACCACTTTTTAACTATTTTGATATGAAAATACATTGGTTGAAAACTAATCTTAATGAACCAATAAGGCTTACCAAGAAAAACAAATTTTTTGGTGCATATGAAAATATATTTCAAGATGATAAGATTAAAGAGATGTTTTATGCTAATGAGATTAAAAACCTTGAAATTTCACCCTCTTGTTCAGGTTTGGGTAAAAACTATAACTTATCTATATTGATCATTGATGAGTTACTGTACTCAAAAGGAATATATTTTTCATTCAAAATTATCGTTAATGATGAAATAAAATATACACGAATTCCAATAGAAAGTGCTTTACGTGTACGAGGTGACAATATTTTCAGAACTGATGAACATGGGAATGAGCTATTGGAACAACTTCCTGTTGAAGACAAGAGGTATCGTATAGGTTCGTTTGATTGTTAATGGGCAAACATAATGATTGTAACTGTCAAGTAGCGTTTCAAATTTAAAACGATTAACGAATCAACTGGCAAACATTTACGTTGTATAAAATTACTAGAAATAATTACGAGGATTCATAAATGGGTAACACGAAAATCGGAATTAGCAACTTCAAGGCTTTTGGCCCGAGAATACAATACTTTTCCAAAAAGTCGATCACCCTTATTTATCCCAAATTATGCAATAGAAATCGCTAGGTATAAGCAAAAGGTATAGAGGATTGCCTGATATTATCAAATAATCCCTCCATCCAAGAGCCTCTTTTTG
>JACXVB010000053.1 GCA_014763615.1 Sphingobacteriales bacterium
TTATCATCGAGAAAGGGTTTGTTTTTTTGCAACCTCAAAGGTAACAATGAGGTAAAACTTTCCTTTCTCTTTTTTTATTCATTTAGGACGCTATTGATTCAAAACTTAAATGTTGGGGTAAAATCACATATTTTATTAATTTTGTTTTTCAGCTAACCAATTAGATATGATAGATACCAAAGATAGTTTAACCCACCAATTTGATGTTTCTGAGCTAAGTTTTGAGGATTTTAAACAAGTAGTGATAAAAGACTATGATATTGCTTTTAAAAGCCGACAAGCCAGCATCTTAGGAAGGAGAGAGGTGCTTACAGGGAAAGCGAAATTTGGGATTTTTGGCGACGGAAAAGAGGTCGCTCAGTTAGCGATGGCTAAAGCCTTTAAAAAGGGCGATTGGAGAGCAGGATATTACCGTGACCAAACATTTATGTTTGCTACCGGAATGACCACTATAAAAGAACTTTTTGCCCAGTTATATGCACATCCTGATATTGAAAAGGAGCCAGCATCTGCCGGAAGGCAAATGAATTCTCATTTCGCTACCCGTACAATTAATGAAGATGGTTCTTGGAATAATTTAACAGAAATGATGAATTGTTCCTCAGATATTTCTCCAACTGCTGGGCAGATGGCTCGTTTAGTAGGTTTGGCTTATGCTTCAAAACTGTTCAGAGAAAATGAGGATTTAGCAGAATTTAAACATCTTTCAGTGAATGGCAATGAGGTAGCATTTGGAACAATAGGTAATGCATCCACTTCTGAGGGGGTATTTTTTGAAGCCATCAATGCGGCTGGTGTTTTACAAATACCTATGGCTATTTCCGTTTGGGATGATAATTATGGTATTTCCGTTCCGTCTAAATTTCAAACCACTAAAGAAGATATTTCTGAAATTTTAAAAGGTTTTCAGCGTGAGCCGGATAAACCTGGTTTTGAGATATTTAAGGTGAAAGGTTGGGATTATGTGGGGCTTTGCGAAACGTACGAAAAAGCCATAAAGGTTTGTAGAGAAGAACATGTTCCTGTTTTAATTCACGTGGTAGAAATTACTCAACCTTTGGGTCATTCTACTTCTGGTTCTCATGAGCGATACAAATCTACTGAGCGTTTAGAATGGGAAAAGGAACATGACTGCCTTTTGAAAATGAAAGAATGGATGCTGTCTGCAGCCATTGCAACGGACGAGGAAATCAATACAATAGAAGAAGAAGCCAAGAAATACGTCAAATCAATTCTAAAAGAGGCTTGGAATGATTTGATGAAAAATATAAAAACTGAGAAGCAAGAGGCTTTAGCTTTGATTGATGCGCTAGCTACTGAGCTTCCAGAAATTGCTAAAGTTTCAAAAATGTTGAAATCTGAGGTGGATCCTTTAAGAAGGGAAGTGATTTCTGCCGTAAGGAAGTCTATTAGATTAAGCATTCAACATCCCTCAGAAAAAAGAGATGCGCTCATTAAATGGTATCAGCAACAGCATGAATTAAATAAAGAACGTTTTGATACCAAATTATTCTCTAATACGCCTAAATCACCATTATTAGTGCAGCCAGAACCTGCGGTTTATGCAGACGATGCAAAAATAGTAGATGGCAGAGAGGTGTTAAATGCCTGTTTTGATATCAATTTAGAGCGAAATCCTTTGTTATTAGCTTTTGGAGAGGATTTGGGAAGTATAGGTGACGTGAACCAAGGATTTGCAGGGCTTCAAGTAAAATATGGTGATTTAAGGGTGATTGATACTGGGATCAGGGAAATGACCATTATTGGTCAAGGTTTAGGTTTGGCATTTAGAGGAATGCGCCCAATCGCCGAAATTCAGTATTTAGATTATGTCACTTTTGCTTTAAATATTTTGAGTGATGATTTAGCCACGCTGAGTTATAGAACTAGAGGTGGCCAGATTGCTCCAATGATAATCCGTACCAGAGGGCATCGTTTAGAGGGGATTTGGCATGCAGGTTCTCCAATGGGTATGCTATTAAATTCTTTAAAAGGAATTCACCTCTGCGTTCCTAGGAATATGACACAAGCAGCGGGTATGTATAATACGCTTTTACAAGGAGATGAGCCTGCGATGGTCATAGAATGTTTAAACGGTTATCGTTTAAAAGAAAAAATGCCAGCCAATCCGGGTGATTTTAAAATCCAGTTAGGAAAAGTAGAAGTTTTAAAAGAAGGTAAAGATATTACGCTGGTTTCTTATGGCTCTACTTTAAAGTTGGTTTCTGAAGCAGCAGAAGAACTTTTAACCTTAGGTATAGATGCGGAAGTGATTGATGTACAAACTTTAATGCCATTTGATTTGGAGATGAATTGTGCAAAATCTTTAGAAAAAACCAATAAATTATTGATTATTGATGAGGATGTTCCTGGTGGTGCCAGTGCTTTTATCTTAAGAAATATCCTTGAAAGACAAAACGGCTATTATTACTTAGATGCACAACCTCAAACCTTAACTTCAGCAGAGCACCGCCCGCCTTATGGCTCAGATGGGGATTATTTCAGTAAACCTAGTGTAGATGATATTGTAGAGAAAGTTTATGCCATGATGCATGAATTTAATCCTCATCAGTATCGAGCTCCATTTTAGTTTCTAGAGCTTTTTAAATTAAAATATTTATAGAGAAGAACTTAGTTTAAGAAGTTTGAAATAGCGATTTAATTTTTGTAATCTTAAAAAAAAAGCCCTATAATTGCACCCGCAAATCGATTAAGATTTCTGCGCCTATAGCTCAGTTGGTTAGAGTAGAAGACTCATAATCTTTTGGTCCCTGGTTCGAGCCCAGGTGGGCGCACAGACAAATAAGAATCAAAAACTTAAATGTCTTATCAAATATAAGGTCGCATAGCTCAGCTGGATAGAGCAACTGCCTTCTAAGCAGTAGGTCTCAAGTTCGAATCTTGATGCGATCACCAAAATGAAACCTTTAACTGAAAATGTTGAAGGTTTTTTTGTTTTAGCTCAGCTGGATAGGGCATCCCGATTTCAATCGAGAAGGTCACCAATTCGAATCTTGATGCGATCACCAAAATGAAACCTTTAACTGAAAATGTTGAAGGTTTTTTTGTTTTAGTTAGATTGAGTTTTATTAGAAAATTTAAAAATAATTATCATTAAGGTTAATTTAAAGGCAGTGTGAACTCATGAATCAATTTAAACCTCACTCAGTCACATTTTAGTTAAAAATATTTTTCTAAGTATTTTTAATACTATATTAGTCTTTCATTTAATCAAGTAAGCAATTTCTTAATTTATTTAATGAATATGAAATACAATAAACTAATATTAGGCTTTTCTCTGTTGCTTTTAGGATATAGCTGTTCTAAAGCACAGAGTAATGATGCTCATTTAACTCTTCCACAAGGGTTTAAAGCTACCATTGTGGCTAATGATTTAGGTAGAGCCAGACATATTGCCGTAACTCCGGAAGGAGATATGTATGTGAAATTGAATAGATTAAAAGACGGTAAAGGAATTGTTTATTTGCAAGATACCAACCATGATGGCATTTTTGAAAAGCAAACAAGCTTCGGAGATTATTCAGGAACAGGAATTTATCTTAAGAACGGCTATTTATATGCTTCATCTGATAATAGTGTTTACAGATATAAATTAAATGCCCAAAATCAAGTGATTCATCCTGATCAACCTGAGAAAATTATTGAGGGATTAATCAATAGAAGACAGCATGAATCTAAATCTATCGTTTTAGATAATGCAGGTTACATTTACGTGAACATTGGTGCTTACTCTAATTCTTGTCAAGAAAAAGATCGGCAAAATGAATCTATGGGAATTCCTGGTTGTCCGTTATTAGATAGTGCAGGAGGGATTTGGAGATTTAACGCCGATAAGTTGAACCAAACTTATGGTGATGGCATTCGTTACGCAACAGGTTTTAGAAATGTGGTGGGTTTAGATTGGAATCAGCAAGATAATTCATTGTACGTGATGCAACATGGAAGAGATCAACTAACCATGTTTCCAAAATATTACGATAATGAAAAATCAGCTCAACTACCAGCAGAAACCATGTATAAAGTAGTTGAAGGCACTAATGGAGGCTGGCCTTACAGTTATTATGATCAGTTCCAGCATAAGAAAATTCTTTCCCCAGAATATGGTGGCGACAGTGAAAAGGAGTATAAAGGCAAGGCGGATGACCCTATTATGGCTTTTCCGGCACACATGGCGCCAAATGGATTGTTATTTTACACAGGCAATCAATTTCCTGAGAAATATAAGAATGGAGCTTTTATCGCGTTTCATGGTTCATGGAATAGAGCTCCACTACCTCAAGAAGGTTATTACGTGGTTTTTGTTCCGTTTAAAGATGGAAAACCTACTGGAGATTGGGAAGTATTTGCCAATGGCTTTGCTGGTGTAAGTCAGGTAAGTTCTTCAAGAGATGCAGAACATCGCCCTTGTGGTTTGGCTCAAGGTCCGGATGGTTCTTTATATGTATCTGATGATTCTAAAGGAACAATTTATAAAATATCCTATCAGAAATAGATGAAATATTTATTGCTATTATTTGCTGTAAGTATTGCAGCCTTAAGCTTCTCCTCTTTCAGCGAAAAAAAGGTCGTCTCATTTCAACAAAAATCAACTCCAATGACTAGGGGTAAGGTCATTTACACACAGTACTGTTTGCCTTGTCATCAAGCTGATGGGGGAGGTGTCCTTCATTTAAATCCTCCTTTAATTAAAACTTCTTATGTTTTAGGGAGCAAGGTAACTTTAGTGGAAATTTTAACCAAGGGCCTTAATAAAGGTGTAGAAATAGATGGTGATAGTTATACCAATCCGATGCCTGCCCAAAATCTGACTGATCAACAAGTCGCTGATGTTTTAACTTTTGTGAGAAACAGTTTTGGTAATAAAGCAAGTGCTGTAAGTGCAGCAGAAGTAAAAGCTATCAGAGCTAAACTAAAATAATTGATAACCTCAACTCAAAAAAGCCATTCTCATATAAATATATGGATGGCTTTTTTTATTCAACATAGGATACTATCGTTATATAAAGCTATATTTGTTCAATACCAAAAATCAGCTATTTGAATTTCGAAGATTTTAATTTTGCACCTTCTTTACAAGAAGGTTTAGACACTATGGGTTTTACAAAACCCACTCCTATACAGGAAAAAGCCATTCCGATTGTTTTAGCCAATAAAGATTTAATTGCTTGTGCACAAACCGGAACGGGCAAAACAGCCTCTTATTTACTGCCTTTATTACATAAAATAGAGCAAGAGGATAAAGATGATATCAATACCTTGGTTTTAGCACCTACCAGAGAACTAGCTTTGCAAATTGATCAGCAAATAATGGGTTTGGCTTATTTTACAGGTTGTACTTCTATAGCTGTTTATGGAGGTGGAGATGGAATCAGTTATGAGCAGCAAAAGCGTTCTTTAACCGAAGGAGTGAACATTATTGTAGCTACGCCTGGTAGATTAATCGCCCACCTCACTTCAGGGGCTATCAACTTAGCACATCTCAAGCATTTGGTTTTGGATGAGGCGGATAGAATGTTAGATATGGGATTTTACGATGATATTGTAAGAATTATCAGTTATCTCCCGGCTAAAAGGCAAAATTTATTGTTCTCTGCAACCATGCCTCCAAAAATTAGATCGCTTTCTAAAAAGATATTGCATGATCCAGAAGAAGTGAATATCGCTATCTCAAAACCTTCTGAGGGAATATTGCAACAAGCTTACTTGGTTTATGATGATCAAAAAATAGAATTATTAGAGCAAATATTAAGCAATAGTGAGTATAAAAGCGTTATCGTTTTTGCATCTAGAAAAGAAACCGTTAAGAAATTAAATAGTGCTTTAAATAGAAAAGGAATATCATCAGAAGCTTTTCATTCTGATTTAGATCAGGATAGCAGAGAGGACATCATGGTACGCTTTAAAGGGAAAAGTTTAGCTGTTTTAGTAGGTACAGATGTGATTTCTAGGGGTATAGATGTGGTTGGTATTAGTTTGGTCGTCAATTTTGATGTTCCGCCTGATCCTGAAGATTATATTCATAGAATAGGAAGAACTGCCAGAGCAGAAACTACCGGAACAGCCATTACCTTTATCAATGAAAAAGATCAGCGAAAATTTGGAAGAATTGAAGCAATGATTGGTGCTGAAGTGATCAAGATTCCCTTGCCAGAGGAGATAAAAACTGGCCCAACTTATGAGCCAGAAGCCAAGAGCAAGAAAAAGTTTAATCCAAATTGGAAAAAGAAATTCAAGAAAAAACCTAATTCTTAAACCAATTTGAAGCGCAGGCTATTTTCATTTTTCCGTCTGGAACTAGACTGAAATTTTCATCAATATTCACATAAATGATTTTATCTATGGCTTATAGGGTTTTCTTAGCTACTTATTTCTTACTTGACCAAAATGGGTGATAAACGTAATGGAGACTTGCTAACTATAATTTCCATTTCAATAAAATCTCCTTAAAATCTAACCCTTAAAAAATAATTTCTCCCTTGTATTTGGTTACCTCTTTTTTGTTATCGAGTGAGCAATTAGCGTGAATACCCACCTATACGTCAAGTCATCTTCGTAGGCTCCCGCCAAAAAGCGTTCCGTTGGGGTTTAAATCTTCGGGTTTAACTCACTTTTTGGTATTCAAATTCTTATGATTTTAAATCACGAATGATTGCGTCTAAGCAATTTATATTAATTTTCATGATTCTATCAAATAGGCAGAAAGATTTATCTATTTAATCAGCACAATGGCAAACAATTGTAACTAATTTTAATTAATGAGTTATGACATCAAAAAAGAATAAAGTCATTATCGTAGGTGCAGGTATAGCCGGTTTAAGTGTCGCTAAACTATTGAAGCAAGCTGGTTTAGAAATTCTAATTATTGAGGCATCAAATAAAATTGGTGGACGAGTTTGTACAGAATCTAAAAATGGCTTTTTACTAGATAAAGGTTTTCAGGTGCTTTTATCTGCCTATCCTTTAGCGCAGGAGTTATTAGATTATGAATCTCTGAATTTAAAGCCTTTTTTACCCGGAGCAAAAATTCTTCATCAGCAAGGAATAACTGAAATCATGGATCCGCTTCGAAAGCCCAGTTCTTTCTTTAAAACCCTGATTTCTCCAGCAGGTTCTTTGGGAGATAAATTCCAGATGCTAAAGCTCAAAAAAAGTCTTGAAAAGAAGTCTATTGAAGAGATTTTTAATGAACCTGAGCAAACTACAGATAGCTATTTATTGAAATTGGGTTTTAGTGATAAAATGATTGAATGGTTTTTTAGACCATTTTTGGGAGGGATATTTTTAGAGCGAGACCTCATCACTTCTAGTAGGATGTTCAATTTCGTTTTTAAAATGTTTAGCGAAGGAGATACCGTTATTCCGGAAAAAGGAATGGGAGAGATTCCTAAACAACTCGCTTCTTGCTTTTCTGAGGATGAAATTATCTTTAACAAAGCCGTAGTCTTTGTGGATAAAGGAGAGGTGAAAACAATTGATGGAAATAGTTTACATGCTGATTATGTAGTGATAGCAACAGATGAAATTCATTTACCATCTCCTTACAAAACCATCACCCGTAAACATCGTGAAGTAACCAATTTATATTTTACTGCTTTTAACAAGCCTTTTAAAGATCAAGTCATCGCATTAAATGCAAATAAGGAGGCTTTAGTTAACAATATTGCGGTAATGAATAATATAGCCAAAGCCTATTCTTCTTCTGGTGAAGCCCTGATATCGGTAAGCATACTCCGTGAAGTTTCTGCAATTGCTACTGAAAAACTGGCGGAAATGGTAAAGAAAGAATTAAGTATTTGGTTTGAAGATGCCAAACAGTGGCAATTTTTAGAGCGATATGACATTTCTTATGCTTTGCCTAATCAGAATTCGGTAAGTGGAGAACCAACAGAACAAGTATTGAAATTAGATGAAAGAATTTATAGATGCGGAGATTTCTTAACTAATGGATCTATCAATGCTGCTATGTGGAGTGGAAAAAAAGTTTCTCAACTTATTTTGAAAGACATCATTTAACTTTCATCATGTTAAATGTTATTATCAAACAGTGATTTATAATTATTTAATAGAGGTCACACGTTAGTTACCTATAATTTGAGTTTGATAAATCTTACCAGTATTGACCATTTTTTGAATGAGATTATTGAATATGGTTTCTTTGCTA
>JACXVB010000054.1 GCA_014763615.1 Sphingobacteriales bacterium
TAGGTTAAATTCAAAGACCAAATAAACATGTAGAGTTTTAAGTGGATGCTTTCCGGACGGCGGTTCGATTCCGCCCATCTCCACCATTTAGAAAAGACAAACCCGTCTCTCTGGGGTCATTCTCCGGGGTGACGGGTTTTCTTTTTCCCCTTGTTTCTAAAGGGTTTGCGCCCGTTTCATATCTTTCCAAAGCACCCCTTCGCACCATCGTTTCTCCCCATCTTACAGCCTTTCTTTCTCTGTTTGGCCCCTGATTCTCTGTTTTCTCCGGACCAAGTCCGAAGCGCGTCCGGAAAGCTACATCCTTGATTGATGTGGGTTTGCGGCTGGTTGCCGTTTTTAGCGGTTGTCTTAGGTCATCGTTCGATGCCGCAACGGGACGTTTTTTTCGAAATCGCCCGCCTCGGCCATGAAAAGAAGCGTGGTCAACTCTGGTTTCCTGCCCCCTAGAGTAGAAAAGCCGACGCTGATGGTCGGCTCTCAGGGGTGGTCTCCGGTCCGGTCGTCAGTTGGTGGCGAAGCCGAACTGGCGGCGCTGCTCGGCCCAGTCCTCGGGAAAGGTCTGGGTCAGCTTGGCCAGCGATAACCCGTTTGGTTCCTCGCCGTTGATCAGGGCCTCGACGATGTCGGGGGCCAGGGTCGTTAGCTTGAGGATGCGGGCCACATACGAGCCATCGACGTCGAGGGTACGGGCAAGCTCGCTGATGGACTTGATCTGGCCGGATTCGAGGATGTCGGCCCAGGGAAAGGCCCTTCCCAGCGCCTGAAGGACGGCGGACTGCACCGGTTCCTGCGCTCCGGGGATATCTCCATCCAGGGCCTGGGGAGCCATGACCGTCTTGCGGCCGCGCATGCGCCGGATCAGCATCGGGATGTGGATCTGCAGGTTGCCGTTGTCGGCTACGGTAATGGTCGGCTTCATTTTCATCGGCTTACCCTCCGTTCGGTGACTTCGCATGCCAGACCAGCCAGCTCGGCGATGAGTGTTGTCAGCCCGTTGGTGCGCAGCTCCATATCGATTCCGGTCTCCCGGATCTCCACCTTATCCACAAGGAGGCGGATGAGCCTGTTTCGCTCCACCGGGAAAAGGTCTTCCCAGAAGCCCTCGACATTCTGGAAGGCCTCCGAGACATCCTGCTCCGTGATGCTGTTCCCCCGGTAGGCTCTGCATCGCTCGCTCACGTGCGTCAGTTGTTTCGAGAGCTCGACCGCCTGGCGGTTGACGGTCGTGAGCATCTCGGCCTTGCCCGGCTGATCGCTGCCGGGTTTCATCAGTTCGAGTGCCTGCTCCCTCGCCTGCGACAGCTCCATCTCGAGCTGGGCTTTCCGCTTGAACAGCCGCTCCCGCTCCGCCTGCTCGATGTCCCGGGCCGCGAAGAAGGTTTTGGCCACCAGCGTCGGCGTGAGAAACACCGCGCTCAACTGCTCAATCACGGCCTGCTCGATGTCCCCGGCGGGAATTCGTTTGAGCGGGCACCGGCTCACGGTCCGCTTGCTGTCCTTCTGGCAGATGTAATAGTTGTAGTGGCGGCCGTTCTTGCGAGCGCAGGTCGGACCCATCGCGCATCCGCAGTGGCCGCAGCGGATGACGCCTTTCAGCGGGGCGACCATTTTGGTTCTGGCCATGGAAACCTTGACCGGTTTGTTGTCCTCCAGGATGGCCTTAACCTTGTCCCAGGTCGCCCGGTCGATGATCCCTTCGTGCTCACCAGGGTAACTACGGTCCTTGCGGGCGATCTCGCCGATATAGATCCGGTTGTTCAGCAGCCGGTAGATGTGGCCTGTATTCCATTCTGAGCCCTCGCGCACCTTACCTTTCTTGGTGGTCCAGGCCTTGGTGCGGTATCCCTGTTCGTTCAATTCCTGGCCCAGTTTCTTGGCCGAGCCGATCTGGATGAAGCGGCGGAAGATGTACTGTACCGTCCTGGCTTCATCCAGGTTGACCAGCAGCTTCTTGTTATCCCGGTCGACGTCGTATCCGAGGATGGGCACGCCACCGCAGTATTTTCCCCGGCGCTGGCTGCCGCCACCTTGTCCCGGATACGCTCGGCGATGACCTCCCGCTCGTACTGGGCGAAGGTGATCAGGATGCCGAGAAACATCCGGCCGGTGGGGTCGGTGGTGCTGAAGTGCTGGGTGACCGAGACGAAGCTGACACCCTTCTCGTTGAAGAGGTCGATCATCTTCATGAAGTCCAGCAGCGAGCGGGACAGGCGGTCAACCTTGTAGACCACGATCACGTCAATCTTCCCGGCATCGATGTCCGCCAGCAGGCGACGCAGACCCGGACGCTCCATATTCCCACCCGAGAAACCACCATCGTCGTAGCGATCCGGCAGAGCCGCCCAGCCACGCATTCTCTGGGCTTCGATATAGTGTTCCGCCGATTCCCGTTGCGCATCCAACGAGTTGAACTCCTGTTCGAGCCCTTCCTCATGACTCTTGCGGGTGTAAATGGCGCAGCGCAGGGTCTTGTTTTTGCCCGGCGCGACATTGCTGTTATCAAGCATCCGCCCCTCCCTCGGCTTTTCTGCCGTAAACCTTCTTCAGCCCGAAAAAGACTTTGCCGTTCCAGCGCATCGAACAGCATCGCCCGCGCACCAAGGACCAGCTCAACCGCATCTGGTACGGCTACCACAACCGCCAGCCCCAGCACCACGACAACAGCCGCTACCACGGGGTCAACCTGCACAACTTCTGGTACCGGGGCACCGACGATCCGCTGGCCGATGCCCACAGGCAGCAGAAGATCGGTACACCGCGCTTCGGCCGCCCGACCGGCGACTGGGATCTGATCCATGGGGAACTGGTGACCTTCACCGACCCGCAACGCGACCTGCCGCCCATCGACCGGTTGGAAGGCTTCCGGCCCGGCGGGCACAGCATGTACCAGCGGGTGATGGTGGCGGTGCTGTGCGGGCGCACCTCGATTCCAGCCTGGATCTATTGGATGTCATGCCCGCCTTACGCGGAGAGAGTCGCCAGCGGTGAGTGGTTACGCCCGTGAGCAGACCTTTGCGGCTTTATCCGGACGAAAACGTTTGACAATCGGCCTCTGCCTAAATACATTAAAGGACTTTTTAACTTGGGGAAGCTCCGCCCAACATCCCCGTTACCGCCTCTGGCGTGGCAAGAAAACCAATCGCCCTTGAGGAGCTGGAGACATGGCCGAGATAGAAGACCGCTGGTTATCAGTAGACGAGATAGGCAAGTACCTCGGTGTCAGCAGTGACACCGTTTACCGCTGGATCGACAAGCATGCGATGCCCGCTCATCGCATGGGCCGTCTTTGGAAGTTCGAGAAAGATGAAGTCGAGGAGTGGGTTCGCAAAGGCGGAGCAAGCCAAGAAGATAATAAGGCACATCGTTGAGCATGACGGAAAAGAATAAACAATTATCCCGGTTCGGGTTCAGCTTCGAACGCGGAGGCGCTCATACTTCTCGCACCATGATGCTTGAGGAGCTGGGGGCCTTATTGAACTATGTCGACCGGCCAGAGGCTGAGAAGAGCGATTACCTCCAGGCGATAGATGATGAGAACTGCCTGGGCAAGCGCTCTGGTAAGACCCGCACGCTCACCTATCGACATCTCGTTGATCTTTACTCGCTTGACCGCACCAACGTCCTCTTCCGGGCTCTTCTCTACTTTTGGAATCGCGACATTGATGGACAGCCATTGCTGGCGCTGCTCTGCACATTCGCTCGGGACTCCATTTTCCGGTCTACGGCACCGTTCATTCTGAAATTTCCGGAAGGCGCAACGATTACCCGTGAGTCTCTTGAGGAATTCATTGACAGCCAAGAGCCTGGCCGCTTCAGCAAGGCGACGCTGAAGTCAACGGCGCAAAACATCAATTCAACGTGGACCAAGTCCGGCCACCTCTATGGACGCGCCCGGAAAGTGCGCTCCCGCGCTAATCCTACCGCCGGGAGCGTCTCTTACGCTTTGCTCCTTGGCTATCTCGCAGGCAGTAGAGGACAGGCGCTTTTCCAAACGGAATACACCAAGTTGCTCGATTGCACGTTCGACAAAGCCATTGAACTTGCCGAATCGGCCTCTCGCAAAGGCTGGATCGTGTTCAAACGCGTGGGTGACGTCATCGAGGTTCTGTTTCCGAACCTGATCAATCAAGAAGAAATGGAGTGGCTTCGTGAGCAGAGTTAAGCGGCTGATACAGTCCTACAGCAAATACATCTCCGTTCCGTGGCGCGATGATGCCGCTGCTGCACAGCGCGTGATCTTCTGTGTTTACAACGAAACGGAGGAACGCTGGCTGCGGGCCAAGGTCGATGAATTTGAAATCGTCACGCGACAGGCAGGCCATGAGTGGGCCATGTTCGACCTGACGGATACTTTTGCCATTTGGCTCGCCTCGCAGAGATACGCCAAGAGCTACTTTCAGAAGCCGCATCTGCTCTCCACGCTGCTGCCGAAATACCTCGCATTCATCACCGATGAATTCGAGACCTTCCTCCAAAAGAACGAGATCGGACCCGATTCCGTCGTGGCAATTAAAGGCGTCGGTTCGCTTTTCGGATTTCTGAAAGTGAAAGAGGTCGTCGACAAGTTGGCCCCGATGGTCAAGGGACGGCTGCTGGTCTTTTTCCCGGGCAGCTATGAAAACAACAACTACAGGCTGCTGGATGGCTATGACGGGTGGAACTATCTCGCCGTACCGATCACTGCGGACAAGGAATATTGAACGAGGGGTTGATGATGAATAATCGCGATATTTACCAAAAAGATCCGGCCACCCGAAAGCTGGTCAACGAGGGTGTGGCAAGCGTTAACGACGAGAAGACCAGTCAGGCACTGGCGGTACTCCGTTACGAGCTGGAGACCTTCGTCTGTGACGGCCAATACGAGAAAGGGATGTCAGACGTCCTCGAGACCTACCTGAAAAACCTCGACCAGGCACAGCAACCCGCCGTCTGGGTCAGTGGTTTTTACGGATCAGGTAAATCTCACCTCGTCAAAATGCTCCGAGCGCTTTGGGTCGACACAGTCTTCGAGGATGGAGCCACGGCTCGCGGCATTGCCAACCTACCTCAAGGCATCACTGATAATTTCAAGGAACTGAGCACCCAGGCCAAGCGCCATGGGGGCTTGCACGCCGCATCCGGCACGCTGGGAGCCGGTGCAAGCGGCAGTGTCCGTCTGGCACTCCTGCGCATCATCTTCAAATCCGCTGGCTTGCCTGAGCAATACCCGGTTGCCCGCTTCGTCATGTGGCTCAAGCACGAAGGCATCTATGATCAAGTCCGCGCCCATGTTGAACAGAATGGTTTCGACTGGGACGAAGAGCTGGACAACTTCTACGTGGCTGAGGGCCTTCACGACGCCTTGGTTCAGGCCAAGCCAAAGCTCTTCTCATCACCCGTATCCTGCGTTGAGACCCTTAACAACCTCTATCCTTACGTTCAGGACGTCTCCAGTGATGACATGCTCAAGGCGATTCGGCAGGCGCTGACGAAGGATGGCAAATTCCCCCTGACGCTTGTCGTGCTCGACGAGGTTCAACAGTTTATTGGGGAAGATTTTGAGAGAGCGGATGCTGTGCGAGAGGCAACAGAAGCCTGTTCAAAGGGAATTGGAGGAAAGCTGATTTTCGTCGGTACGGGTCAGTCAGCGGTAACAGGAACAGCCAATCTCAAACATCTCATGGGAAGATTTACTATACCCATTGAATTAGATGATGGTGATGTAACAAAAGTCATCAGACAGGTTCTCTTGGCAAAAAAGGCTGAGGCTAAAACGTCTATTGAGCAAATCATGCAGACCAACCTGGGGGAGATCTCCCGGCATCTGGCAGGCACGACCATCGGCCACAGCCAGGACGACATTCCGCATTTCCCCCAGGATTATCCTATTTTGCCGGTGCGCCGTCGTTTCTGGGAAAAAACTTTGAGAGTTCTCGATACAACGGGTTCAGATAGTCAGCTTCGCAATCAACTGAGCATGATCCATAAAGTTATTCAGACCAATCTTGATCAGCCATTAGGCCATGTAGTGCCGGGTGATTATCTCTATACAGATTCAGCCGACAAACTCTTACGGGCACGCATTTTGCCCAGAAGGGTATATGAACTGACGACAATCTGGAGCAAGGGGTCGAATGACGAACGACTCATGGGGCGTGCCTGCGGTCTGGTGTTTCTCATCAACAAGCTCGCCAGCAGCAATAATGAAATTGGCATCCGCGCCACTATCGACACCCTGGCCGATTTACTGGTTGAGAATCTTTCCCGTGGCTCTGGTGCCCTGCGCAGCAAGTTGCCAGGCCTGCTGGATAAATGCGAACTACTGATGAAGGTCGGTGATGAATATCGCATTCAAACTGAGGAAAGCGCGGCCTGGAGTGATGAGTTTCTGAGCCAGCGCTCCGCCTTGTCCAACGAGGCCCACCGTATCGAGGCCGAACGCGACGACCGCATCCGCAAGCGCTTTGGCGAGATGGTGCGCAAGCTCTCCCTCACCCAGGGTGGCTCGAAGGTCACCCGCGACATCTATCCGGTGTTTGACGCCCAGCTTCCCACCGATGCCGATCAGCGCATTTGCGTCTGGGTTCGCGACGGTTGGAGCATTGACGAAAACTCGGTGCGGGCCGATTCAAGGCAAGCGGGCAATCAGTCCCCGACCGTCTTTGTGTTCATTCCCAAGCGTTCGGCTGATGACCTCCGCCACCACCTCATCGATTACAAGGCCGCCAGCGCCACGCTGGATAAGCGCGGTGTTCCCAACACGCCGGAAGGCACCGAAGCTCGTGCGGCCATGGAGACCACCAAACAGACCGCCGAAGGCAAGATTCGTGAACTGCTCGAAGAAGCCTTCTCCGGAGCCCGCGTCTTTCAGGGCGGCGGCAATGAAATCCTCGACAACGATCTGCAGGAGATGGTGCTCGAAGCCTCCGGCAATGCGCTGCAACGGCTCTACCCGCAGTTCCATACCGCCGACCACGTGGGCTGGTCCAAAGTTTATGAAAAAGCCCAGAAAGGCGCTCCTGATGCGCTCATGGCCGTCGGTGACGAAGGCGAACCTGCGAAAAACCCGGTATGCAAAGCCATCCTCGGCTTCATCGCCGGTGGCAAAAAAGGCGCGGATATCCGCACCCAGTTCGAGTCTTCACCCTACGGATGGTCGCGTGACGCCGTGGACGGCGGTCTACAGGTGCTGTTGGTGGCCGGGCTGATCCGGGCGCAGGACGAGCACGGGCAAACCCTCGACCCTAAGGAGCTGGAGCGCAAAACCATCGGCAAGGTGATGTTCAAGGTGGAATCCGCCACCGTCACCACCGCCCAGCGTATCCAGATCCGCAAGCTGTTGCAGAAGGTCGGGCTCTCGGCCAAACAGGGCGAGGAACTGGCCTATATACCGCAGCTCCTGCAGAAAATGGTGGAGCTTGCCGACCAGGCAGGCGGCGAGGCACCGAAACCGGCCCGGCCGGATACCACGTCCCTCGACGAAATCCGCCTTACAGCGGGCAATGAGCAACTGCTTGCCCTCTACAACCGGCGGGATGAACTGGGCGGCAACATTGATAGCTGGACCGATCTCGCCGAGCGTATCGCCAAACGCTGGCCCAACTGGAGCGTCCTGAAGCGCCTGATGGCCCACGCCTCCGGGCTTCAGGATGCCGAAGTAATCCTGGCCCAGGTGAAGACCATCGAGCAGCAGCGCCAGCTACTCGAAGAACCCGACCTGGTCGGGCCGCTGATCGCCAACCTGACCCAACTGCTGCGCGATGAGCTCAACAAGCTCGATGGAGAATATGCCTCCCGTCATGCGGAGGGTCTTAAGCGCCTGGCGGATGACAGTAACTGGCAGCAACTGGAACCGGAGCAGCGCTCCCAGCTCATGTCCGCCCAGTTCTTGCACGAGTCCGCTCGACCTGCGGTTGCGGTGCAGTCAACCAGCGACGTGCTGACCACCCTGGACAACTGCGCTCTGTCGATGTTTGCCGACCGTGTGGCGGCCATGCCCGCCCGCTTCGACAACGTCGCCAGCGGTGCCGCCGAACTGTGTGAACCCCAGGCTCAGTTCATTCAGGTGCCGCGCCGCACCCTGAAAACCGACGAGGAGATCGATGCCTGGGTCATTGAGGTGAAACAACAACTCAAGGCCGCCCTGCAAAACGGGCCGATAGTGATTCGATAAGCAGCCTTCAGGGGAAATAACGCA
>JACXVB010000020.1 GCA_014763615.1 Sphingobacteriales bacterium
GTATTGTCAGCCCAAACCCTAAAGGAACTTCGTTTCGCTACGCTCAACTTCGTTCCTTTAGGGTTTAAAGCCTGTTGCACTTATTACTTGAACTTACATAAAACTAGTTGTTTAAAATATCTGAATTTTCAGTTTATAGAATTTAAAACTTAATCTAAGAAGTTTCATATTTGTTTAAATGGTATTTAAGATAAATATTTGCCTACAATTGGCATTCTGCGTCCCATACCAAATGCTTTCGGAGAAACTCTTAAAGTAGGTGGGGTTTGATAACGTTTAAATTCAGCTCGGTTTACCATTTTCAAAACTTTGGCTACTAAATCGGCATCATAACCATCAGCAATAATAGCTTTTGAGCTCTTTTTCATCTCGATATATTCGAACAATATTTTATCCAAAATATCATAATCAGGCAGAGAGTCTGAATCTTTTTGATCAGGTCGTAATTCTGCAGAAGGTGCTTTTGTGATGGTATTTTGTGGGATAATTTCTTTGTTTCTATTGATGTATTCTGCCAATTGATAAACCTGTGTTTTATAACAATCGCCGATTACTGAAATTGCTCCGCACATATCTCCGTATAAAGTGCCATAACCTACCGCAGCTTCGCTTTTGTTACTGGTGTTGAGTAAAATATATCCAAATTTATTAGACATCGCCATCAACAAAATTCCGCGAGAACGAGCTTGAATATTTTCTTCGGTAATGTTTGGCGCTAAACCAGAAAACTCTTTGGCTAAAGTTTCATCAAAAGTATCAGCAATATCTTTTATCGGTATAATAGTATGTTTACAGCCAATATTTTTCACTAAATCTTCGGCATCTTTGATAGAATGGTCTGATGAATATTTAGATGGCATCAACACCGCCATCACATTTTCTGCACCTAAAGCTTCGCAGGCTAAGGCACAAACTACGGCCGAGTCAATACCGCCAGAAAGACCTAAAACAGCTTGTTTAAATCCAGATTTACGGAAATAATCCTTAATTCCTAAAACCAAAGCCTGATACACTTGCTCAGTATCTGTTTGTCGGTTAGATTTTTCATTTAAAACGATAGAAGATTTAATTTGCTCCACATCAAAAACTTGAATTTCTTCTTCAAAATATTTAAATTCTGTGACTAAATCTCCAGCCTTATCAAAAACTAAGGAGCCACCATCAAAAATTAATTCGGTTTGGGCGCCTACATGGTTTACATAAAATAGAGGGATTTCATACTTTCTGCAGTTTTGAGAAAGAATAAAGATGCGTTCTTCATCATGATTATAAGCGAATGGGGAAGCTGCGATGTTAATCATCAAATCAGGATCTTCTTTCATCAGCTCATCCATTGGGCAAGTTTTGTACAATGGATTATCGCCTAAATTCCAGAGATCTTCACAAATGGTGAGCGCAATTTTATAACCTTTAAAATCTATACATTTAAACTCATGGGCAGGCTCAAAGTAGCGATACTCATCAAAAACATCGTAAGTGGGCAGTAAAGATTTTTTGATCACTTGTTTGATTTCCCCATCTTCAATAAAAAAAGCTGCGTTATACAGGTTTTTTCCTTCTATAACAGGGTTTACAATCGGTAATCCAATGATACAAGCAATACCTTTACTCGCTTTTGCAATTTCTTCGGCTGCAGTTTTACAAAGCTCAATAAACTCTGGATATTCTAAAAAGTCGCGAGGTGGATAGCCAGAAACACATAGTTCTGCAAAAACCACCAAATCTGTTTCTTTTGCTTTTTCGGAATTTAATGTCTGGATAATTTTTTGCGTATTGGCTTCGAAGTTACCGATGTGATAGTTGAGTTGCGCTAAAGCTATTTTCATGAAATGGAGAATATTTGATTAAAAGAAAACGGTCAAATTTAAGCCCAAATATGAACTTTTTAAAGTTCCGCTGCCACTTTGTATGTCTGTAAAGCCATTATCGTAAGATAAACCTACTGCAATGGAGGTTTTATCACTTAGCAAAAACTCTGCACCGCCTCCAATAATTAAAGAAGCTCGGTAAAAAGAAATTTGATTGGAGATATTTTGATCAGAAACAGGCGTTCCAAAGCCTTTAATATCCTCTCTGGCTCTCACATTAAAAGCATTTCCTAAACCAAACTCACCATAAAACTTCATATTGTTACTTTCATTGGTGGTTAATTTCAATTTAGTAGGGATTTCTATGTATTGGAGTTTATAAATATTCTGCTCCCCGTTGTTGGTAGATGATTCACTTTTAGTTTGTCCGTTGATGGTAGTAAGTTTTAAACCGGTACTAAAAGCGTAATTTGAAGCGAAGTAAAAATCGCCAACCAAACCGTAGCTAAACCCGGCTCTCAAACCATCAGATTTGATTCCTTGATTATCTGATTTTAACCAGCCAAAATTAGGATGGAGGGTAAGTCCTAATTTGAAACCTGGATTGGATTGGTCTTGAGCAAAAAGCAAGGTAGAACAAACTGTAAATAACAAACTAAATAATATCTTTTTCATAACTTCGGACTAATTAAAAAATGTTTTTCTGTGATGGATTTTATTAAAATACTGCTCAAAATTACGCTTTTTTTTGTGATCTCTATTTTCTTTGTTAGCTGTCATCAAGATCGTGAAATAGATGTAAGCGACATAAAAATTAACCTCCAAATAGAAAGGTTTGACCAAGATTTAGCAAATATTAAACCAAATAATTTGGCTGCTCAACTTCCAAAATTAAAGATGAAGTATGGACCTTTTTACGACGACTATTTTCAGAAAATATTGAGTGTAGGCTCTACTCAGGATACGGATTATTATCACATTGTTCGTCAGATTATTGAAGGTAAACCTTTTCAAGATTTACAGCATGAAACAGATTCAATTTATCCAAATCTTAATGCAGAGAAGCCTGCTTTAGAGTTAGCATTAAAGCATATCAAGTATGTTTATCCGGAATGGAAAGTGCCTAAATTAATTACCTATATTTCTGGTTTTCAGGTGCAAACACCCATTGGTTCTGGTTATGTTGGGATAGGTTTAGATATGTTTTTGGGTAAGAATTCTAAATTTTATCCAGCTTTGGTAGAGACAGTACCACGTTATATCAGCAGAAGATTTACACCAGAAAATATGGTTCCGAGAGTAGTTGAGGTCATTACTCGTGAAGATTTATTTCCAGAATTAGATGCAGATAAAAGTCTTTTGGCTAAAATGATTTATAATGGGAAGTTGATGTATTTTATGAAGCAAATGCAACCTGATGTACCTGATAGTACTATTATTGGCTACTCTACTAAACAAATGAAATGGGCTCAGCAATTCGAGTCAGATACATGGGCTTATTTTTTAGATCAGGATTTATTATTTAATACTGATTATATGAAGATACAGAAATACCTAGCCGAAGCACCATTTACCCCAGGTTTAGGTAGTGAAAATGATTCGGCTCCCAAATTAGGTGTTTATCTTGGGTGGCAAATTGTGAAACATTACATGGAAGAACATCCGGATGTAACCATAAAGGAGTTAATGCTGGAGCGTGATGCCCAAAAGTTACTCCAGTTGGCCAAATATCGACCGAGTCAAAAGGAGAATAAATAAAATTATAGATCTATGAAAATTGGAATGGTATTAAGCGGAGGCGGCATAAGAGGGATAGCACATTTGGGCGTTTTAATGGCTCTTGAGGAAAAAGGAATTAAGATTTCTCTCATTTCAGGAACTAGTGCAGGAGCCATTGCTGGTGCGCTTTATGCAAATGGGGTAGAGCCTTATGATGCGTTGAAGATTTTTCAAGAGAATAATTTACTTAAATTCATCAGACCAGCATTTAACAAGCCCGCACTATTAAATTTTGAAAGTGCATCCAAATTACTAAAGGCTTACATCCCGCATGATTCTTTCGAAAAATTAAAAATCCCCTTAATTATTACCTCGACGGATTTTATGGAAGGTAAATTGGTGTATTTTTCTACGGGAGATCTCATTAGAAAAGTTTTAGCTTCTAGCTGTATTCCCGGAGTATTCAGCCCAATTGAAATAGAAGGAAAGTGGTATGTTGATGGTGGTGTACTTAATAATTTCCCAATAGAACCATTAGTTGATACTTGTGATTTTATAATTGGATCTTCTTGCAATCATTTGCCTGTGGTTAAGCAGTTCAAGAACATGAAACAAGTAATTGAAAGAGCAGCAATCTTATCTGTTAATCATGATATGGAAGAAAAGCGAAAATGGGTGGATGTGATGGTTGAACCATTCGGTTTAGGAGAAACAAGTATTTTTGACATCAAAAAAGCAGAAGAGATATATTGGAGAGCTCATGAGGATGCACTCAGTCAAATCAAAAATATTCAAGAGAAAATAGATACAAATAAAAAGGTTTCATCTTAACCATGAAGCCTTTTTTATAATATGAAGGAAACTAAATTCTTAGTCTTTTAAAATTTTTAAAACACCACTAATTGCAATAGCCGCACCTATAATGGTAAGAATCCATCCTAGAACATCAATAGTCATGGAATGATAAACAAACTGTTTAACATAAATACCAAATAGACCAATGAATACACCGATAATAATGATTTTGTAATGAGCGGGATTGTTTGCGTTTACCATATTGATTTATGTCTTTTACGATACAAAAATAATACTATTGTTTAAATAAGTGGTATCAATTCTTAAAAAAGCAAGATATAATTAAGAATCATGTATCAACTACTGATATAAAGTCGTACTAGGTACTGTATGATATTCAAATGGAAATTACTATTGATTACGGTTTTTGGCTTTATAGTTTTAGATAGTTGCAAAACTGACAATAAATCGCTAAACAGCATTTGTCCATCTTCTGCGATAGCTTCATGTGCGGTTCCTCAACAGTTTTTCAAGATAAAGTTTATTGATAGGGATCAACTTACTGATTTGTTATTTGGGGCTAAGGCTAAATACCATTTAGAGGATTTAAAAATATATAGCACTCGTTACGCAAAGGATATAAGTTTTAGTTTGGATAGTACCGAACAAAATCAGAAATACATTATGTTTAGTACAAAGGGAACAGATCAGTTTATCATCAAATTAGCTGATGAACCTAAAGACAATTTATTAGTTGAAACTAAATATAATGATGATTCTTGTTGTGGGCAGTTAAACATTACACAGTTAACCCTTAATAACTCGAAAATTGCTTTCACAAATCATTCTCCAACAGTTATTATATTAAAGAAATAATTAACCTTTACAATTAATACCTTGAGCGTTCGTCATTGAAATGACGGACGTTTTTTTTGAAAAAGCATCATCAAAAATAAAGCCCTCACCTAATAAAAAGTGAAGGCTCTTTCCTTTGTTTAAAATGTTTTTATCCGTTTGATAATGCAGCAGCACCACTCACAATTTCAGAAAGTTCTGTAGTAATAGCCGCTTGGCGAGCTTGGTTATAAGCTAATCTCAATTTTTTTAATAAATCGCCTGCGTTATCTGTTGCCTTATCCATCGCTGTCATTCTTGCACCATGCTCAGAAGCATGTGAATCTAATACTGCTTTATAAAGTTGGATTTTAATATTTTTAGGAATCAGTTCTTCCACAATTTGAACTTGGGACGGTTCTAAAATATAATCTGTTTGATGACTAGAAACGGTTTCTTTTTTATCCGCTTTAGGAACAGGTAATAATTGCTCAGTAGTTAAAATTTGAACCGCCGCATTTCTGAATTGATTATAAACAACCTCCACTTTATCATATTTACCTTCTACAAAGCCTTGCATGATAGCTTCAGTAATTTCAGATACTTGCTCAAAGTTTAAATTGCTGTACACTTCGTTGTTGTTTCCGATTACTTTATACTTACGTTTTTCGTAATAATCTTGAGCTTTTTTACCAATAGCTACAATGTGTAGATTCCCACTTTTTTGAAAAGCGCTATATTTTTCAGCAATTAGTTGATTAGCAGTTTTGATGGCATTGGTATTAAAAGCACCTGCTAAACCACGGTTTGAAGTAACCACTACAATCAGCACATTTCTAACTTCACGTTCTTGAGTGTAAATAGAAACTCCTTCTTCTAAACTTGCGGATAGATTAGCTAAAATCTCTTTCAGTTTATTAGCATAAGGCCGTAATTGAATAATGGCGTTGGTTGCCCTTTTTAATTTTGCAGCCGAAACCATTTTCATCGCTTTGGTAATTTGTTGTGTAGAACTTACCGATGAAATCCTGTTTCTTACTTCTTTTAAATTTGCCATTCTTGTTTAGTATCTAGTAGTGAGTATCAAGTATCGAGACCATAAACAGTGTCTTGATACTTGATACTAATATCTTGCTACTATTATAAATCTTGCTACTTATTAATATTTTCCTGAAATTTCTTTCGCTACAGTTTCTAATACATTAGTTAGGCTGTCATCAAATTTACCAGCTTTTAATGCGGCTAAAACTTCTGGATGACGTTGCTCTAACTGCGTAGTATATTCTGCTTCAAATTCCCTGATTTTATTCACAGGTACATTTCTCATCAAGTTTTTAACCCCTGCATAAATAATAGCTACTTGTTTTTCAACCGTAACTGGCGAGAATTGTCCTTGCTTTAAAATTTCAACGTTTCTAGCACCTTTATCTAAAACCAGCTTAGTAGAAGCATCTAAATCAGAACCAAATTTAGAGAAAGCCTCTAATTCACGATATTGAGCTTGGTCTAACTTTAATGTTCCAGCAACTTTCTTCATTGATTTAATTTGAGCATTACCACCCACACGAGACACCGAAATACCTACGTTAATAGCTGGACGAACACCTGCATTAAATAAATTAGATTCTAGGAATATCTGACCATCAGTAATAGAAATTACGTTGGTTGGGATATAAGCAGAAACGTCACCAGCCTGAGTTTCAATAATTGGGAGTGCGGTTAAAGAACCACCACCTTTTACAATACCTCTAATCGATTCTGGTAAATCGTTCATTTGTTGAGCAATAGAATCATTAGAATTGATTTTTGCAGCTCTTTCTAATAAACGACTATGTAAATAGAATACGTCACCCGGATAAGCTTCACGACCTGGAGGGCGCTTTAATAATAACGAAACCTCGCGATAAGCTACAGCTTGTTTAGATAAATCATCATAAATAATTAAAGCGGGTCTTCCTGTATCACGGAAAAACTCACCTATCGCAGCACCGGCAAATGGAGCGTAGAACTGCATCGGAGCAGGGTCAGCAGCAGTTGCCGCAACAACAACAGTGTAAGCCATAGCACCTTTTTCATCTAAAGCTTTAACAACGTTAGCTACGGTACTCGCTTTTTGTCCAATCGCAACATATATACAAAATACAGGTTGTCCTGCATCATAAAATTCTTTTTGATTGATGATAGTATCAATACAAACCGCTGATTTACCAGTTTGGCGGTCACCAATGACTAACTCACGCTGACCACGACCTATTGGAATCATGGCGTCGATAGCTTTGATACCTGTTTGCAAGGGCTCGGTTACTGGTTGACGATAAATAACTCCAGGAGCTTTGCGCTCCAAAGGCATTTCATAAGTTTGACCAGCAATTGGTCCTTTACCATCAATTGGAGTTCCTAAAGTGTTTACCACACGACCTAACATGCCTTCACCAACATTAATAGAAGCAATACGTTTGGTACGTTTTATGGTGTCTCCTTCTTTAATTTCGTCAGATTGGCCTAATAAAACCACTCCAACGTTATCCTCTTCTAAGTTTAATACGATACCTTGTAAACCGCTTTCAAACTCTACCAATTCTCCGGCTTGTACTTGTGTTAAACCATAAACACGAGCGATACCGTCACCTACTTGAAGTACCGTACCTACTTCTTCTAATTCAGTTTCTGACTTAAAGCCTGACAATTGTTGACGTAAAATTGCCGATACTTCATCTGGTCTTACTTCTACCATCTTTTTTTATTTAAGATTTTTATTTTTTGAAAAACTAATTTCTGTACTTCTTTTGTTCCACCTGTCCTGCTATCCATTTATACTGCTCAAGGCGTTAGCCAAAAGGCCGGTATTCATTTCTATCAGGTTTATAATTTAAGCAATCACCTTTTGAGAAAAATCTTTTTTCAATCTTCCCAAACTACTAGCAATACTACTGTCAAATTGTTTGTCTCCAACCGTTAAAACAAAACCACCAATTAGTTTAGAATCAACAGTTTCGTTTAAAATTACTTCTCCGCCAGTAACTGCTTTTATTTTACTTATTATTTCTTTTCTTGCGGTATCTGTTAAAGTAGCGGCAGAAGTAACATAAGCTGTTACGATGTTTTTGTGCTGATTATACTCGTTAAGAAACTCTTTAGCAACACCATAAATAATTTCAGCCCTACCTTTATCCACTACAATTTTTAAGAACGCTGAGGTTACTTTGTGAATTTTTTCACCGAAAATTGCTTTGAGAATAGCGTTTTTCTTATCCAAAGGAATGATTGGATTTTTTACCACTGCCCTCAATTCTGAGTTTGCCTTCATGGTATCGGCAAAAAGCTGCATATCACCTTTAATTTCTTCTAAAGCATTTTGCTCTAAAGCTAAATCAATGAGTGACTTTGCGTACCTGGTGGCTACTTTTATTTCTGACATATCTGTAGAGTTGAAAGTTAAAGGTTTAAAGTTTAAGCTAACTTTAACTTTTAACTTTATACTTTTAACTTCTTAGTTCAATTTCACATCCTTTAACAAGTCACTAACTAAAGCATCTTGTTTTTGTTTATCATCAAATTGCTTGCGTAAAACTTTTTCAGCAATTTCTAAAGATAAAGAAGCCACTTGGTTTTTAACTTCATCTAATGCAGCAACCTTTTGGTTATTGATCTCTATTTTAGCTTTTTCAATCAATTTAGCACCTTCTACTTGAGCTTGATTTTTAGCTTCAGCAACAATAGCATCTTTTAATTCTTTTGCTTCCTTTAAAATTTGATCACGCTCTGCTCTAGCTTCTTTTAATAATGCTTCGTTTTGATTAGTTAAACGAGCCATTTCTTCTCTTGCTAAATCAGCTTTGTTTAAAGCATCTTCAATAGAACGCTCACGCTCATGAATGGCACTTAAAACAGGTTTCCATGCTAATCTTTTCAATAAGAATAACAAGATTAAGAAGGAGATTAATGTCCAAAATACTAAGCCAATGCTGGGAGTTACTAATTCCATAATATTTTTATAATTTGTTTAAATCATCATTTTAAAATCTGAAATGTAGCCAATCGCTACATTTCAGATTTAATTTAGAAAATCCTTATGCAGGGTTATTTCCTAAAAGTGCTACTACCACACCAAATAAAGCCACACCTTCAATAAGAGCTGCAGCAATAATCATTGCAGTTTGAATTTTTGAAGCAGCCTCTGGCTGACGAGCAATACCTTCCATTGCTTTGCCACCTACTTGACCGATACCAATACCAGCACCGATTACTGCTAAACCTGCACCTAATGCAGCGATTGAACCTACCATAACTGTTTTAATTTATATATGATTGTTAAACAAAATGTTTCTTGATTAATGGTGATGATCTTCTACTGCCATACCAATAAATAAGGCAGCTAACATCGTGAAAATAAAAGCCTGTAAGAATGCTACCAAAAGTTCTAATACATCCATAAAGATGACGAACGGTACGGAAGCGAAAGACATCCAAGCAGTTTTAAAAATAAAAATTAGAGATATTAAACTTAATACAATAATGTGCCCTGCTGTAATGTTTGCAAATAAACGAACCATTAAAGCAAAAGGCTTAGAGAAAATACCTATAATTTCTACAATCCACATGATTGGTAATAACCAAAAAGGAACATCAGGTTTAAAAATATGTCTCCAATAATATTTATTACCATTAACATTTACCATAATTAGAATGACAAACGCTAAAACCATAGTAACAGCAATATTCCCAGTTACGTTTGCACCTCCAGGGAAAATGGGTATCAAACCCAAAAGATTATTAATCCAAATAAAGAAAAATACGGTTAGTAAAAGCGGCATAAATCTTTCGAATTTAAATCCAATATTTGGACGGGCAATATCATCTCTAATAAAAATGATAATCGGTTCTATCCAAGATTGTAAGCCTTTAGGAGCTTTGCCAATTCTTGATTTATAAGAACTTGCTACGCTTCCGAAAATGATAAGTAATATGGTAACCGAAATAAATAAAGCTGCTACGTTTTTAGTGATAGAGAAGTCGTAAATTTCTTTTGAAGTTGCTTCGTCAACTTTTCCGTTTGCATCTAAAACTTTGATGTGCTCATCTTCATTGAGATAAGTGTATTTGCTAGTAAATGCTATGGGCTCATGATGCTCATTCAATAAATGAGCAGAGGAAAAAATGTCTAATCCTTGGGGTGTCCATAAAATTACAGGAAGGGGTATAGAAGTGTGTCCCCATAAATGCCAGCTGTGTGAATCCCCAATATGTTCTAAAATAGTAACCGTTGGGTCGAATTTTTCTTCGTGTCCGGCGGTAGCATTTTCCTCTTTAACCTCGTTTTGGATAACCTCATTTTCTTGCTTAGCGTAAGAATTAAATGATAAAAATGTAATAAAAACAGCGATTACAGCTTTTAATGAGGAATTTTTAAAATTTAAAATGGGGCTAAAATACATCTATTCCGTGTTTTTTACTTTTTAATTTGGTGGCGCAAGTTAAGTAACAAACAATAAATTTCAAAGACTGTGAACAATAAATAAATTGAGAAAAAGTTGCTCATAAATAATATGCTATCCACTTTGTTTTTTAGGATGTAAAAAAGCAATAAAATCAAGCTCCCCAAAAAGCGAATTACAATGGCTCCGAGTAAAATATAGCTTTGAAATTCACTGTCTAATTTTAGTGCATAAGTTGAGGCTAAATACACTAAGAGGGTGATAAAAGCCATAAAGGTATATACTCCCCAAAAATGAGGGATCAATATTTTCTGATCAAAGATGAATTGATTACTGAAGTAGGCGATACCTGCACTTATGATCATGAGCAGAATGTAATAGCTTAAAAACTTTTGAAAACTCAAAACAAATTATTTTAATCCTTTAATAATGATATACAAAGAAACCAATACCCCTATTAAACCTAGGCCCGCAGTATAAAAAGGTGTTTGTGTATGTTGCGTAGTATCTAATTGATGTCCAGCAAAAGTGAAAAGTGCTATAACTACAATCATCTGAAAACCTAGACCAGAATATTTGGCATAAGTATTAAGCGATGGCTTCTGATTTTTTGTTGATTTCTTCTCTTCCATTTGCGGGAGTTTTTAAAATGGATTTGGTTTGAGAAACCCCAGTTTGGCAGTATCCTTTTAAATTAGCTCCATTTTCTATCACCAATTTATCCGAAACAATATCACCGGTAACATTAGCAGTTGCTTTTAAAAATAAAATCTCTGTGGTATTAATATCACCATTCACCTCTCCAGAAATTTCCGCACTTTCTGAGGTTATATTTCCCTTAACTTCGCCTGTACTGCCAATGACTACTTTAGCTTTTGAGGTTAAATTACCCGTAATTTTGCCATCAATTCTAATGTCGCCTTTAGTGGTTAAATCTCCAGAAATTTCAGTACCTACTCCTACAATATTGATAGAGCCCGCTTTTAACTCGCCTCCGTTGGCATTTTCTTTCTTTTTAGAAAACATTTCAAAAATTTAAAAGGTCATATAATTTTCTGGATTAACAGGCGTACCGTTAAACCAAAGCTCAAAGTGTAGGTGTGGCCCGGTAGAATATTCTCCTGTGTCTCCAACAACCGCAATCACTTCTCCTGCTCTCACGAAACTACCAACTTTTTTTAATAATACCGAACAATGCTTATAAAAAGAGAGCAAATTGTTACCATGTTGTATGGCAATTACGTAACCTGTTTCTGGCGTGAAGTTTGAAAAAACAACTGTTCCGTCTAAAGTTGCTTTTATATTTTCATTTCTTCTGGTGGCGATGTCAATTCCGTAATGTTGCTTCTGAGAGTCAAATTTAGAAGTGATTTGACCTCTTAGTGGGCTAAAGAAGGCATAAGAAGCGATACCTGATTTTTCCTCAACTTGCTCGGCATTTAAATCAAACTTACCTTCAGATTCAATCATTTTTCTCAGCTCTTTTTCTTCTTTAGATAACTTTTGGTTTAATTTAACGCTATCTGAAGGTTTTGCAATGTCTTTTGGTTTTTCTAGTTTGGTTTTGCTAATATTTCCATTGATGATGTTTTTAAGATTGGCCAAATAAACATCATTGGCTTTAGACAATTGCTCTAATGAATCAATTTTAGAGTATGCTTCTATGATACTCTTCTTAGAATCCACGTCAGAAATTCCTGTTAGATATTCTTTCAGAGGAGTATATCTGATGGTGGTAATGGTTAAAATAATCAATAAAATGGCAAATGCCGAAGTGCCAATGATTAAATACCAAAGGGATGCTTTAAATGATGCTTTTTCTTCAAAAGTATCGTCGTTAAGAATCACTAACTTGTATTTTTCTTTTAATCTATCTATGAGTTTTTTTCTTTTACTCATTCTACACGCTAAATTCGTCTGCTAATTAATATCTTTATTCCTTAGAATATCGGCAATATAAAATATTTTTGCCCGTATTAAATTCAATCTTCTAAAAATAAAATATTGAAATTCTATTATAAGCACTTCTTTGTCTGTTTGGCATTTTTTGGTTTTTTGATGTTTTGGGGCTGCTCGGCACAAAAGGAAAAGAAGAAATTGCATTTAATGAAAAATTTAACGGCACACTATAATATTTATTTCAATGCAAAGGAAACCCTAGCACAAAGCGAATTCACCATCAGAAGTGCTTATGATGATGATTTTAACCAATTGCTTCCTATTTTTCCAATCCCGGATGAGCAAACTTCTTCTAATGAGTCTCAGCATTTAAATGATGTAATTCAAAAGGCTAATACCATTGCGCTAGAGAAGTATGAAAGTAATTGGTTAGACGATGCTTATTTATTATTGGCCAGAGCTGAATATTTAAAAGGCGATTTTTATAATGCTGTTGAATATTTTAGTTATGTAGGAATTACTTTCCCTAAAGAAAAAAAAAATAAAGTAGCCGCATATTTAGGCGAAGCTAAAAGTGATATCGCTTTAGAAAATTATAAAGATGCCGATTCTTTGATGGTGAAGGTTCAAAAATTGAATGATAAATACTTTAAAGACCAAACCGAAGCATTAAAAGCAGAATTGGCTTTGCATGTTGGGGATGTAAAATCAGCGATTAAATTTTTAGGAAATGCGGTAAATGCTACGCATGATAGTTACAGAAGAATTAGATGGCGATATATTTTGGCGCAACTTTTGGAGAAAGACCACCAAGAAAACAAAGCGTATGAAAATTACACTAAAATTGTGAAAAGTAACGCCTCATTTGAAATGTCTTTTAATGCCAATTTATCCAGAGTAAGAATTAGTGAAGCTAAACAAGGGAAGGATTTTGATAAAATTGCTACCTTAACTCGGCTATTAAAAGAGGATAAAAATAAAGAGTTTAAAGAGCAAATTTATTATCAGATTGCTCAGGCTTACGCCGATAAAAGCGACCTAAAAAATGCGATTAAATATTATCAAATTTCTGCACATACGGTTCCGGGTACGGTAAAGCAAAAAGGATTAAGTTTCTTGAAATTGGCAGAGCTCAATTTTGATCAATTAAAAGATTATCAGCAAGCACAGCTTTATTATGATAGCACCTTGCAGTATTTACCTAAAACCTATCCTGATTATAAAAATATCGCTGTTAAAGCAAACAATCTACAATATCTAGCAGATCGTTTAACGCTGATTGATAAAGAGAAAAAATCTTTGGCCTTAGCCGATTTAAGTGATGCTGAAATTAACGCAAAATTTGAAGCACTTTACAAAGAGAAAGAAAGAGCGTTAATTGAAGTGCAACAAAATCAATCGCTGTCATCCCAATCCTCATCTTTTAACAATTTCAATTCGAATGATAAAACTAATCAATCAAGTGGTGGAGGCTTTTATTTCTACAATTCCACGGCATTGAGTCAAGGTTTAGCAGCGTTTAAAACAAGGTGGGGGAATAGAAAATTGACAGATAATTGGCGTATCAGTTCTGGTAGTTTAGGAAATGATGCCAACAAAACAGCAAATACAAATACTTATGCAAACAGTGAAGAAAATGTTGACTTAAAAACATTGGAAGCTAAAAAAGACTCATTAAAGGCAGCGTATTTAAAAACAATTCCTTACAGCCCTGAGGCAAAAAAAGCTGCAAAAACTAAAATTGCTAAAGCTTTATATGAGATTGCTATTTTTTATAAAGATGTTTTAAAAGATAGTGATTTAGCTGTTGCTACTTTTGAGCAGTTGGTTTCAAACTATCCAAATGAAATTGAAGCTGCCAATGTTTATTATCAACTTTATCGTTTAACAGAAAATACAAATCAAACAAAAGCTGCGGAGTTTAAAAATCAACTCATTGCGCAATTTCCTAATAGCGTTTATGCCAAAACTCTCGTCGAGCCAAATTTTGGAAAAGAAGAAGAGGTTTTAGATGCTAAAATCAGCGATGCTTATCAGGGTTTATATGTGCTTTATCAAAATAAAAAATACCAAATTGTTTTAGATAGTATGGAACAGTTAAAAGTGAAACTAGGATCTTTCAAAAAAATGGCCCCTCAGTTTGATTATTTAAAAGCATTGGCTATAGGAAACACGCAAAAAGTTCCGGAGTTCTTAGCGAGTTTAGATAAAATAGTAAGTACTTATCCTGATGATCATTTGGTTACGCCGAGGGTAAAACAGCAGATAGATTATATTGCAGCACATCGGGGGATGTTTGATACCAGACCAACGGCTTTAGTGGATAAAGACGGACATGAAGTGGCGCAAGAGCCTAATGTAACTTACACTATTCCGAAAGCAGAGCCAAAGCCAATTAAAGAGGAGGTAATGATTCCAGTGCCTGAAAAAAAGGAAGAAGCAAAAGAGATTGCTCCGCTAAAGCCTGAAGAAAAGAAGGTAGAGCCAGTAGTACAAGCTCCAAAACCTGAAGAGAAAAAGGATGAGCCTGCTAAAATAAATTTTAGTAAAAACACCAATCAAAAGTATTTTGTGGTGATTGATATTACCGACCCAAAACAAAATATTGCAGCACCTTTCTCTAAACTTTCTCAGTTTGTTTATGGTAAATATGATCCCTCAGCAATTAAATTGCTGATTAGAGTAGTTAGCAATAGTGATAAATTAATCATTGTAAGTGGAGAATATTATGCTAAGTCTGATGCGGAAAAATTGCTAAGCGATATCACAGAACAACTCCCAAAAATAATGGAAGGACAAAGCGCCCAATATGTTAAATTTGTAGTTTCAGAGGATAATTTGAAGCTATTAACCAACAGAGAGGCCATTAATCAATACCTCAAATCTTTTTCAGGTAAAAAGTAAAAAATGCAAAACAAAGACACACTCACTAAAAGTGATATCCAAAGATTGAATAAGGTTTTTTGGAAAATATTGATTTCTATTTTCCTTTTTATCACCTTAATTATTACTTCAGCAGCATTTGGCTTGTTCGGAGACTTGCCGTCTTTCAGGGATTTAGAAAATCCTAAAAGTAATCAAGCCTCCGTTATTTACTCAGGAGATAAAGTAGAATTAGGAAATTATTTTGTACAAAATCGTTCAAACGTACGCTTTCAAGATATTTCACCGAACGTGATTAATGCCTTAATTGCCACAGAAGATATTAGATTTAAGGAGCACTCGGGGATAGATTTCAAACGTACTTTTAGCATCATTCTTTATAATTTAATTGGAAAGAAACAAGGAGCGAGTACCATTACTCAACAATTGGCACTTAATCTTTTTTCTGACGAGCCCAGAGCAAAATCGGTGTGGCAAAGAATTCCTCAGAAACTTCGTGAACTCATTGTTGCTGTTAAACTAGAACGGAATTATACCAAAGAAGAAATCATAACGATGTACCTTAATACGGTTGATTTTGGTAATAATTCTTATGGAATTAAGGCTGCGGCCAGAACTTATTTTAACACCACGCCGGCAAAACTAAATCCAGCGCAAGCTGCAACATTAATCGGAATTTTAAGAGGAGTTACTTATTACTCGCCAACACGAAATCCTGAAAGATCTTTAGGTAGAAGAAACCTGATTTTGGGTAAGATGGATAATGCTGGTTTTATATCAGTTGAAGATTATGAAAAATATAAAGCTCAGGATTTAGGGCTCAATTTCAATCCAACAAATCATAATGAAGGTTTGGCAACCTATTTCAGAACAATATTAAAACAAGATATTCAAAAAACGTTTAAAGATAGAGCCATCACCAAAGCAGATGGAACTCCTTATGATTTAGACAGAGATGGCTTAAGAATCTATACCACCATCAATTCTAAAATGCAACGATTTGCGGAAGAAGCGCAGCGAGAGTACATGAAAGAACTTCAGCAGCAATTTAATCAACATTGGAAAGGTAGAAATCCGTTTAAAGGGAATGAGAATTTATTGATACAAGGAATGAAAAGATCCGACCGTTATGCAGCTTTAAAAGAAGACAATAAAACGGACGAGGAGATCAAAAAAGATTTCAATACACCAACTAAAATGCAAATTTTTAGTTGGAGAGGGGATATAGATACGGTGATGACCCCAATGGATTCTATCAAATATTATAAAATGATTTTGAGGAATTCTATGATGGCCATGAACCCCATAAACGGAGAAATTGAGGCTTGGGTTGGAGGAATTGATTTCGAGCATTTTAAATATGATCAGGTGAAAATGGGTACCAGACAAGTAGGTTCAACAGCAAAACCCTTTACCTACACTTTAGGAATTGAGAACGGTTTATCACCTTGCTATAAAGTAAATAATGTGCCTTATACCGTTAAAGGTTATGGAGAAGATTGGACGCCAAGAGGAGAGGGGTCTGTGCCAGGTTACTTAACACTACGCACTGCTTTAGCTAAATCTCAAAATTATATTACGGCTTGGGTAATGCAACAAGTGGGGCCTACGGCGGTAGCAACTTTAATTAAGAGAATGGGAATAACAACGCCTGTCCCTCCTTATCCTTCTATCGCTTTGGGTTCTTTTGAAGCTTCAGTTTTTGATATGACAGGAGCTTATTGCACATTCGTAAATCATGGTGTTTGGACAGAACCCATCTATCTGACTAGAATCGAAGATAAAAATGGAAACCTTTTATATGAGAGGAAACCAAGGGTGGTTCAGGCACTTAACGAAGAAACTGCTTATGTGATGACCTATATGTTGAAAGGTGTGGTTGAAGAAGGTACAGGAATCCGGTTGCGTTATAAATATGGCTTAAATAATCCCATTGGAGGTAAGACAGGGACAACCAATGATAATTCCGATGGTTGGTTTATGGGTGTAACTCCGCAATTGGTTGCTGGCGTTTGGACAGGCTGTGAGGATAGAGCTATCCATTTTAGAACAACCAATTTGGGAGAAGGCGCAAATACTGCACTGCCAATTTTTGCCTTGTTCCTTAAAAAGGTATATGCAGACCCCTCCTTGGGGATTAAAAAAGGTGATTTTTCTCCACCAAAAGGAGGAAATACCATTACTTTAGATTGTAATCAATATCAAAACAAAGCCGATTCATCAAAGCTGGATGACCGTTTAGGTTTCTGAGGCGTCATATATTTTAGCGATTAATTTTCATGTTTGATTATAAATCAGCCTTAAAAAAAATTCCACATAAACCAGGTGTTTATCAATATTATGATAAACATGAGGAGTTGATTTACATCGGAAAAGCAAAAGATTTAAAAAACAGAGTAAGTTCTTATTTTAATCATGATGGTTACCGAGTAAATGCTAAAACCCGAGTTTTAGTTAGTAAAATCAATAGAATCACCTTCACCATTGTGGATACTGAGATTGATGCTTGGCTATTAGAAAATAGCCTGATTAAAAAGCATCAACCAAAATATAATGTGATGTTGAAAGATGATAAAACTTATCCTTGGATTGTCATCAAAAATGAACGTTTCCCTCGCATTCAATGGACGAGAAGAATTGTGAAAGATGGTTCTAAATATCTTGGTCCTTATCCGTCTGTAGGTATGATGCACTCTATCCTTGGGTTTATCAAAGAAACTTATCAACTCAGAACCTGTAACCTCCCATTAAGCGAGCCAAACATCAAAGCTGGAAAATTTAGGGTTTGTTTAGAATATCAGATTGGGAATTGTAAAGGGCCATGCGAGAATTTTCAGAAAGAAGAAGATTATCTTCAATCCATAGAAGAGATAAAGGATATTTTAAGTGGAAAAATTGGCACAGTTTTAAGAACGCTAAAGGAGCAAATATTGGAGGAATCAGCACATTTAAATTTTGAAGCTGCTCATCGTTTGCAAAGAAAATATGAGTTATTAGAAAAATATCAGAGCAAATCTACCATCGTAAATTCATCCATAACAGAAGTGGATGTTTTTAGTATTGCATCAGATGATAAAATCGCTTTTGTAAATTATCTAAAAGTGATGCATGGTACGGTAATTCAAACCCAAACTATAGAAATTAAGAAGAAATTAGATGAGACTGATGAAGAGCTACTTTCTATTGCGATAACTGAGTTTAGAGACCGTTTCCAGAGCGAATCAAAAGAAATCATTGTTCCATTTGAGCTAGAATTGGAGGATGAAAATGTGAAATTTACTGTTCCAAAACAAGGGGAAAAGAAAAAGTTGTTGGAGCTTTCGCAGAAGAATGTATTGTTTTTTAGAAAAGATAAAATTGAACAGTACGAAAAATTAAACCCAGAGTTTAGAACAGAGCGTTTGCTCACTCAAATGCAAAAAGATTTGCATTTGAAAGAACTTCCGAGGCATATTGAATGTTTTGATAACTCTAATTTTCAAGGTAAATATCCAGTTTCGGCTATTGTTGTTTTTAAGGATGCAAAGCCTTCTAAAAAGGATTATAGGCACTTTAATGTAAAAACTGTAGAAGGCCCTAACGATTTTGCAACAATGGAAGAGGCAGTTTATCGGAGATATAAAAGACTTCTAGAAGAAAAGCAAGATTTGCCTCAGTTAATCATCATAGATGGAGGGAAGGGGCAATTGTCTTCTGCGGTGAAAAGCTTGAAAAAGCTTGAAATTTTTGATAAATTAACTGTCATTGGAATTGCAAAAAGATTAGAAGAACTTTATTATCCTGGAGACCAATATCCTATTTATTTAGATAAAAAATCTGAAACCTTAAAAATTATACAACAATTGCGAGATGAAGCGCATCGGTTCGGGATTACTTTTCATCGTAAGAAAAGAGATCAAGGGACTTTAAAAACAGAGTTAGAATTGATTGAAGGCATTGGTAAAACTTCAGCCCAAAAGCTTTTAAGTCATTTTAGATCGGTTAAAAAAATTAAGGAAGCTGATGAGAAAGCGCTTTTAACAGTGGTTAATAAAAAGCAAGCTCAAGCCATATTGAATTTCTATCAAAAAGAAAAGCCCTGATTTTTCAGGGCTTTTCTTTTTGAGTAAATCTAGGGATAGATTATTGCTCCCACATATTTTGTTCAAACTGAATCAAAGAACGTTTAATTCTATCCGCTTCCAGCAATTTATCTAATCCAGATTTTAAATCAGGTCTTTCAGCTAATTTATAACCGTCAGGGTTAGATTCTTCAATAATTAAACTAGAAAAATAGCGTAGTTGGAATACATCATCAAAGCTATATCTAATTTTTTCATTTTGATTATATACTCTGAATTTGCACAAATAATCTCTAATAGTTGGATAGTTCACCCAGAAAAGAGGAGACATTCCAGCTCCAGCTTCACCTAATTTAATACCTGGATTAGACAAATCTTTACTTGCATCATTTTTAGGAATACCTAATAAAACATTACGACCAGCGTACATTAAACCGACAGCAAAGATAAATGATTTAAACTCAGAGCGATTAGTGTCAAAATACCAATCTTCAACAATCCTCAAACACAATTTGGATAGCCCTTTCATATCTCCATATTGACGCGAGGTGAATTGCCCAATTTGAGTGTTAATTAATGTATCAATAAGAGTTGGGTCAATAGGTTCTTGTAATTTATTAGCACTAGCATCATAAGATTGGTATGCAGTAATATCGTTATTTCGAATACCCTTCATTAAGATATCTATCAGATTTCTATCCATCACAGATGGAACTAAAAATCTATTCGCAGGATCAGCAAAATAAATATCTCTAGTGATTCTTTTAGCGAAAATAATATCATCGCTTCTTACTTTTGGTAAAGCAGGAGCACATTCTTTTTGCGATTTCCCCAATGAATCTTCCCTTTGAGTTTTAGCCTCCTCCGCTTTTTGAAAGATGCTATAAATTGGCTCAACGGGTTTTTTTTGTGCAAATCCTGAGAATGTCATCAAAAAAATCACTATACTTAAAAATATCTTTTTCATAATTAATTCATTGAAACGGATACTACATTATCCAAATCACGTGTTGTATTATCTTCTCCCTTAACGGTAATATTTTGGAAGATAATTTGATCTCCAGGAGCTAGTGTACCTATAATCCTTTTCATATCGCTGGTAAAACTACCATCATTTGATTGAAAGATAAGAGGATCTTGACGATATTTACTAAAGATAACCGTGAATCTGGTCACTCTAAACTTCAAATTAAAGTCGAAATCTTTTAGTTCAGCTTCTAATTGAGTTATAGACTTTGCTTGTGCAAGTGACACTCTACCAGATACCCTTCCTGCAAAAGTTGGAACAGGATCTGGAACTCGTTTAATTCTAAAGGTTGAAGCTCCTAAAATCGTATTTTTTCCCTTTTCAATCTCGGCGGAGACAGTTACCGTAGCTTCTTTACCACCACTTACTTTTACAATATAATTCCCATTAACACCAATAATGGTGCCTCCAGTAACATTCACTTTTAATTTTTCTTTAGGAATACCTGGAGCTGAAACAGAAACTGGATTATCTACACCCATGTAAAATACGTTCATTTTATCAGGTGAAACTACAGCTGAAGGTTTTGCTACTTGATATTCTATAGGGTCTGTTGTGAAAGTTTTAACTACGCCACTTTCTGGGTCTTTAAAAGAAACTGTTCCAGTCCATTTATAAATACCTTCTTTGGTTGTGGTTGTCTTGTATTGGGCTACACCATTTTCAGAGGCTAAAGAAGAACCATTAACGCTAACTTGAATAGGAATACTACCAATTGATGCTGTTAAAAATACATCTGCTTGATAGGTCTGACCAGCTAATACATAATTACTTTTAGCAACAGCAACAGCTTTGTAAGAATCAACAATTCCACCACCAGTGGTTTCTTGGTATAACTTACTAATCACATAAGCTTCAGCATTTTTAGCGTCATTTTGGAATTTACTTAATAAAGTGATAGTCGAGGTAAGCGGTTTACCTTCTCCAAAGTTATATTCAGACCAAGTTTGTTTCTTCTTACTATCAGGGTTGATTTTTGGCCATTCTAGTTCCAAGCCAATAGACTTGGGAGATTCATTGATTAGTGCGCCTAACTGCTTCCCTGCCTCTTCTATTTTTTTCTGTAAGGCATCACCTTTTTTCTCTTCAACAAATTCTTTGTAGGAAACGCCTAAATCATCTCTTGATTTTAAATCACCATTTTCAACAAGGCCTCCAGTTTGTTTGATTAGTTGTTGTTTAATGGTTTCAATCTCTTTAACCAAGTTGGTTCCAATTTCTTGAGCTTTCTTAGCTTTAGTATAGTTTACTTCTGCCTTTTTTGGGGCATTATCATAATAGTTTTTAAACAAGTTCATGATAAAATCTAATCTACCCGTCATGTTTTTATTCCCTTGCTCTAAACCATCTCTTACTGTTTTAAAGGCATCCAATACGGTATTACTTACGTTTAGTGCTAGCATTGCCATAAGCACTAAGTACATAATACCAATCATCTTCTGCCTTGGGGTTTCCTTACCGCCTGCCATATCTTAATTTTTTGCGTTAATAATTTAATGAATTAATTAGGCTCTTGGCTGATTCATGGCAGATAACATGTTGCCATAAACAGCATTTAAGCTGGATAAATTCTTAGAAAGTTTTGCAACTTCCTCTTTAAATTGTTTAGAATCATCCATTGAATCATTAAAATTAGACATGGTTTCCGCTAAATTCTGATAGAATTTATTCATTGCTTTAAGGTGTGCACTAGAATCTTGTAATTCTAATTCATAAACAGCATTTAATGCAGAAATATTTTTACCCAAAGCGTTTATTTGATCATGGTATTCTTTTGATGATTTAGAAGCATTAGCTATTTCTGCAACTCCTGTGGTAGCTTGCTCAAATGCAGTGCTTAAACCATTTGCTTTGGAAGAAGCTACTTTTAAATTTTCAGTAAACTCTGTAGTGGCTAAAGAAGCATCGATGGTATCAGATATTGAACTTACTTTGGCAGTGAAATTATCCAACCCTTGTTTTATTTTTGCAATGGCTTCTTCTCCAACCCCTAAGTCTGGCATTCCGCCACCGCTACCACCTTTAATTTCTAGCTCGTTTAATTTTACCGCTTTTTTCATATCTGGTAAATCACCAGTATAATCTGGAGACAACTGAGGATAAACTTTTTCCCAATGAGGGTCTTTGTGAGGAGGAACGAATCCCATGATAAAGAATAATCCAGCTTCAGTAGCTAAACCAATACCAATAATTAATTCACCACCAGGAAGGTGAAGAATTTTGAACATCGCACCAAGAATTACAACTGTTGCTCCCCAGGAAATAATTGCATCAAGCGTTATTTTAAATTTTTTCTTCTGAGCCATTTTTTAGACGTTTTTTTTAAGATTTAGTATTTTTTGATTTTAAATTATGGTTTCATTTTACTAGGCTTATCTTTAATGTCTCTACCTAAGTATGGGGTAACACATCTAAAGCCAATAGAAGATCTTGCAGAATCCGGATATTCATAAGATCTAGCTGAGTTTTGAAGGAAAAAGCCGATATCTTTCCAAGAGCCACCTTTTACCACGCGTTTCTTGTTATAATCTGGATCTCCTTTTCTTACTGCTTTATTAAATGAAGGGTTAATGGTACTTACATAAGCTGATGCAGCATCGTTATAAATAGAACTTGTCCATTCGGCTACGTTTCCAGCCATATTATATAAACCGTAATCATTAGGAAAAAAAGATTTCACATAAACTGTAAAAGCTCCGCCATCATCTACGTAGTTTCCTCTACCAGGTTTAAAGTTTGCCAATAAGCACCCTTTTGCATTTCTAATGTAAGGACCTCCCCAGGGATAACTAGTTCCAACTCTTCCACCACGAGCAGCATATTCAAACTGTGCTTCAGTAGGTAAGTCATAATCTAATCTGGTGGGCAGGTGCTTAGATTCTTTGTAGGATTCATTCAATCTGGTTCTCCAAACGGTGAATGCTTTAGCTTGCTCCCAAGTAACGCCTACAACAGGGTAGTTTGCAAAAGATGGATGTGAAAAATATCCTTTTGCCATTGGATCGTTCTGGGCATAAGTAAAGTCAGAAATCCAAACTAATGTATCAGGATAAATATAAGTTTGCTCTTTTACAATAAAGCTATCCCTAGTGATGGTTGGAGCCCCATTGTTTAAATTCGGATCTCTTTTACCTCTATAGTTTGCAGCCTTATTGTAGTCAATCCAAGAATACTCGTATTTTAATTGTTCTACTTTTAACTCTTTTTTATTATAAAACTTCTCATTCCCATCGTAATACATCGCTTTTTCAATCTTGGTTTTTAAAGTTTTATCCCCCCACATCCCTTTTCCTTTGTTTACTGCTTTCCAGTTGATGTATTTGGTGGAAGAAGGGGTTTTGGTTTTTAAAGTGTATTTGGCAGGTTTGCCCGCTAAATTGTAGGCAATAGAATCTCTTACCCAATTTACAAACTGCTTGTATTCGCTGTTAGAAATTTCTGTTTCATCCATGTAAAATGAAGAAATAGTAACTTGTTTGTTTTGAGGGAATTGAGAAATGGTGACATCTTGGTCAACCTGACCCATTATAAAAGTTCCTGCCGGAATATAAACCATTCCGTACGGGACTTCTTGCTTAACAGCTTTAGTTTTGACGCCGATAAGCTCGCCTCTACCATCGCCTTTTCCACAACTGGATACCGCGAAAGCTATCAATATCAAAGCTGATAGGTATAAATTTTTCATGTGCTCTTCAAGTTTTATTGTGTTTTCTTGTGCAAAAAACGTCTCTAATATACAGAAATTCGAGATTTCCGAATAAAAAATTAGTTAAAACATTCAATATTCACAAATAAAAATTTTTCTCATCTAATATATTGTTCAATTATCAGAGTTTCAATACCTATTTATGGGTATTTTCTGTCTCGCAATTTTTATCGTGATACGTTATAATTTTAATAAAGTTTCAAAAAAAAAGCAGCTTTTATTTAGCTGCTTTTTCTTGGTCAAAATTTGAACCAATTATTTTATTGATTTAATATACTGTTCAATCGCCATCGTCATAGAAGGGGCTTCAGGCGTTGGTGCAGGGATATCAAGAATCAAACCAGCATCTAAAATTGCTTGTTGCGTTGTTTTACCAAACGCGGCTATGCGGGTATTATTTTGTTTAAAATCGGGGAAATTTATGTACAATGATTGCACACTTGATGGACTGAAAAAGACAATAATGTCATAAAATACATCTGCCAAATCAGAAAGATCAGAAACAACTGTCTTAAAAAGAACGGCTGGAGTGAAATCAATTCCTTGTTTTTTCAAAAATATTTCTGTTGCTTCTGCGGCAACATCAGAACAAGGATATAAAAACTTTTCCGATGAATGTTTCTTTAGAACATCTGCTAAATCTTTTGCTGTTTGTTTGCCGAAAAATATTTTACGTTTTCTGTACTGAATATACTTTTGAAGATATAAGGCAATAGATTCTGAAATACAAAAATATTTCATATCTGTTGGCACTTCAAATCTCATTTCTTCACACACCCTATAAAAATGATCTGCCGCATTTCTGCTGGTTAAAATTACGGCAGTATAATCAGCTAGGTTAACTTTTTCTTTTCTGATTTCTTTAGCAGGCACACCTTCAACGTGAATAAATGAGCGAAAATCTATTTTTAAATTTAGAGATGAAGCTAGATCATAGTATGGAGATTTTTCACCTTCTGGTTCTGGAAGTGTAACCAGTATGCTTTTAACTTTCTTTTTTCTCTCTTCCAAATTAACTTCCATAATCACTATAGACTGGTATTAATAATTTTAGCAAATATTAAAACGGGACAAATTTCAAGAGTGCAAAGATAAAGAATTAAATAAAATTTTGACAATCTGTAATTTATTAAAATGTTAATTATGATTCTAATGAATTGAAATCCAATAATTGCACAAAATAGGATTCCGCATACCCAAATAAATAGCATTATTTGATGAATGCTAATTAAACTGAGACAAAATACAATCGGTAATAGAATAAATAAAGAGTTGAAATAGGTGAGATAGATCAGGTTAGTATAGTCTCTTATTAGTTTTTGAATCTCAAAAACGAATCCTAGAAATCTTAAAACAAAAATCTTTAGTCCGAAAATAATGAATGCGATGAACGATAGAAGTAGGAAAGTGGAGAATTTAGTAACTATTTCAGCACCTCTTAATCTATAAATAGCCAAACACAAAAATAAACTGATTGTAAAGGAAAAAATGATGTAGAGAAAAAGGAATTGCCACGAAACGAGGGCATTTTCTTCCTTATTAATTTGGGCAAGCATTCTATTATCAAAAAATGCTTTAAAAATCGTTTCTACCTCTTTATTAAAGAACAATCTTACTAAACCGAAAAGCAGAATGAGGAGTAAGGCAACTGGAAAGAACCAAGTGATTTTTTGAGGCATAAACTCACCTAAGCCATAATTGCTCTTTTTTATTTTGACACTTGGAGCTGGGCTCAATAAATATTTGTCGGTGGTAAGATGTTCTTTTAGTAATTTTTCTACAAAAGGATTCGCCCTATCTGGGTTAGGTTTGAGGTAATACCATGTTAAAGAATCTGCAACTTGTTTTTTTCTGGCTAATGATGCAGAATCTTGAGCAGTTAAAACTTTGGGTTGGGATTTAAACAAACTATCTACGGCGTGATTTAAACTATCTTTTTGTGTGGCAGAAAAGCCATTAAAGGCGATACTCCAAAAAATGAACACACAAAAAATAAGCCTCATAGATTAAAAATAGCTAACAATACCAAAATGTATTTTCCCTTTCTGCAAATCTAATGGAATATTTTTTTGTTTCCCTAAGGCATAACTTAAAGATGCAATTCCAACTTTAGTTTGAAAAGTAATTCCTAAACCAAATCCTAAGGGGTAATCTGTACTTTGTTGATTAACAAAATGTTGTTTTACAAATGCTTGATCTGTAAAAGCACTCAAATAAGAATTTTTCTCAATAATGTATCTCAACTCGGCAGTTTGTATCGCGAAAGAACTGGCTAAAATAGATTGCTCATCAAATCCTCTTAAAGTTTTGGCTCCGCCAATTCTAAAACCTTCGTTTTGGAAAAGTTGATTTCCGCTTAGAAAAGATGAAAAATGATGAAGAAATAAAACAGATCGGTTACCTAATTTAATGTAGTATTTTAAATTTGCGGATAGTTTATATTGAATTTGATTTCTGGAGGCGAAATAATCATCCGGATTGAAATTGTCTGAGGATAAAAGTCGCCGATTACCAACACCTCCTTCGATATTAAAATCTTCACCTTTTAAAGGTGTAATTCTATCATCTAACTTCATATATGAGGCAGATAAGCCATAAAAAGATGTCTTTATGTTCGCATAAGGAGGTAAAAGGCTAGCACTTTGCTTAGGTGTAGAAACCTGATTTCCGCTAAAACTTTCATAAAAAAAACTCAATTTTTTGGTACTGCTAAAGCTATAATCAAATGCGATTTTGGTGTTGAGATTGAGGAAACTTGTGTCTCTTTTAAAGAGTTGAAAATCAAAATTTAATCCTAATTGACTTCTAAACAAATAAGGATAATTGAGGTGCGTGACCAATTCTTGAGATTGCGAAGGCAAGCCTCGATAGTTAAAATCAAAGGATTCGCCACTTTTTAAAGCATTTTTTAAACTGAGCTTAAAATCACCGGTGAGCTGTAATTTCCCGTTATTAGCATTGGGTAAAAAACCAATAATTCCATCAAACTGATTGGCATTTTGTTTATTTAAAAACAAGTTAATCTTAGCTTTTTCGCCACTAAAAATCACCTGAGCAGGCTTCGGAATAGTTACAAAAGGTAGATTTCTTAGCTTTTGATCAATTTCTTGGATTTTAGCTTCTTCATAATCCTGACCTTTTTTTAAACCCAAATAAGCTCCTAAAAATCCTTGATTCAATTTCACTTCTCCTACTAATCTTAGCGTATCTATGGTGAATTTTTGATAAGGTTCTGCAAATAATTTGGCTGTAATTTGATGATGAGTTTTGCTTAAACTATCTAACCAAATAGCCGCAAAGGGATAACCGTTATTTTCGTAAAAACCTAAAATATTTTGATATAATTTTTGTAGAGAATTTAAAGACAGCGGTTTTTTACGTATCATCAAATCTTTTAAAAAAGATTGATTTAAAAGTATTTTATCCAGATTTCCATTTTTGATAAAAATCCCTTCGTACCTATCTCCAGCACTTATTTCCGCCTTTAATACAGAATCACTTTGCCAATTAAAATTGGTAACATCAGCATCAAAATAACCTAAAAATTGCGTGTAGTTGAGCTGCTTTTTTAATCCGGCATAAGCCGATGCTGAATCTTGGAAATTTTCTGGGATAATTTGCTGTATAGATTTTGGCAAACCCGATAGTTGAAGATGAATTTGCTTTTGCGCCACAGCCCAATTTCCGCATAAAACAAATAGCAAAGCCAAAAATAATTTCATCCAATAGCAGGTTAAAGCTTTAAAATTAGTTTTAATCAGCGAAACAAAAAATGAATGCTTAATCAGTTTATTGAAACGCCTTTTCTCAGATTTACTTACTTTCGCAACATGGCAGGTATTTACATTCATATTCCATTTTGCAAACAAGCTTGTCATTATTGCGATTTCCATTTTAGCACTTCATTAAAATATAAAGATGAAATGTTAGAAGCGATTTTGAAGGAGCTGAAAATCAAGAAAAACTATCTTCAAAGCCAAAAAATTGAAACCATTTATTTTGGAGGAGGAACGCCTTCTCTGTTAAATGCCCAAGAAATCTCCAAATTTATTGACTGGATAGATCGTAATTTTGAAATCATTCCCAATCCAGAAATTACTTTAGAAGCTAATCCAGATGATTTAAACCCACAACAGTTAAAAGCTTTACGCAGTACTGCGATCAATCGTTTGAGTATTGGTGTGCAATCTTTTTTTGATGAAGATTTGAAATGGATGAACCGAGCGCACCAAGCTCAAGAAGCCGAAAGTAGCATCAAAAGAGCGCAAGATTTAGGCTTAGAAAATATCACTATCGATTTAATTTATGGTTTCCCGCTACTCTCTGACGAAAAGTGGCAACAGAATATCTCAAAAGCTGTGGCTTTTGAGATTCCACATATTTCTTCTTACAGCATGACGGTAGAACCCAAAACTGCTTTAGCTTATAAAATTAAAAAAGGCGAACAAAAAAATATGGACGATGCGCAAAGTGCATCGCAGTTTCAAATTTTGATGGAAACCTTAACTCAAAACGGATTTGAGCATTACGAGATTTCTAATTTTGCCAAACCTAATCAATACGCCAGACACAACACCAATTATTGGAAAGGGGTTCATTACCTAGGAATTGGTCCTTCTGCACATTCTTTTAATGGTTTTAGCAGGCAGTGGAATGTGGCTAATAACGCAAAATATTTGTCGGCTTTAAGCCAAAATGAGATTCCTTTTGAGTTAGAAAAGCTTTCTAAGGCAAATCGGTTTAATGAATATGTGATGACGAGTTTGCGCACCATGTGGGGCATTGATTTATTGAAACTTAAATCTGATTTTGATGTTGATTTTGAAAAGCAATTCTCTGAAAATTTACAGCAATTTATTACCAAGGATTGGATTTTTAAGAAAGAACAAAACTTGATATTAACGGCAAAGGGAAAGTTATACGCAGACCATATCGCCTCAGAATTATTTATTACAGAAGATGAATTTTAAAAATAAAATTGTTTGGATAACTGGAGCTTCATCCGGTATTGGAGAAGCTTTAGTTTATGCACTGAATCATCAGGGAGCTAAGCTAATCATCTCTTCTAGAAAAGCGGAAACATTGTATAAAGTAAAGCAACATTGTAAGAAAAATCCCCTGGATGTGCATGTTTTACCTTTGGATTTAGAGCAAAAGGAAACGCTTTTTACTAAGGCTGAAGATGCTTGGAAAATATACGGACAAATAGATATTTTGATGAATGCGGGAGGAATTAGTCAGCGTTCGCAAGTGATTGAAACCGATGTAAAAGTGGAAGAAAAAATCATGAATACCAATTTTTGGGGAAGTGTTTATTTGAGTAAAGCTTTACTTCCGAAAATGATAGAAAAAGGCGGTGGGCATTTAGTAGTGATCAGTTCTTTGGTGGGGAAATTTGGTACGCAATTCAGAAGTACTTATTCAGCCTCTAAGCATGCTTTACATGGTTATTTTGATTCTTTGCGTTGCGAAGTTTACGATAAAGGTATTGAAGTGAGCATCATCTGTCCAGGATTTATCAAAACCAATGTGACCATTAATTCTGTTACAGCCAACGGCGAAAAATATGGTTTGATGGATGAAAATCAAGCGAATGGAATGAGTGCTGAAGCATGTGCAGAGGAAATTTTATCAGCGATTGAAAAGAAAAAGGAAGAAGTATTGATAGGCGGAAAAGAGAAGCTAGGCGTTTATGTGAAAAGATTTTTTCCGAAGTTTTTCTCTAAAAAAATTAGGAAGCAAAAGGTAACATAAACTTTACCAGTTGATTATAAATTATTAATCAATTCTCAAAAACCGAATCTCGCTTTGATCCGTTAATCTCTCCAAACAAAAGAAAAATTAAATGAAGAAAATTATTGTAGCCGCATTTGCCTTAGTAGCTATCGCATTTGCCCCAAGAGCTTTCGCTCAAAGTATGAAGTACCCAATGGTTGGCGGAGCAGCCATGTATCCAACAAAAGATATTGTTGATAATGCAGTAAACTCTAAAGATCACACCACTTTGGTTGCAGCAGTAAAAGCAGCCGGATTAGTAGAAACTTTAAAAGGTAAAGGTCCTTTTACCGTTTTTGCACCAACCAACGAAGCTTTTGATAAATTGCCAAAAGGAACTGTAGAAACTTTGCTAAAACCAGAAAACAAAGCTACTTTAACTAAAATTTTAACTTACCACGTTTTAGCCGGAAAATATAGCTCTGCAGATATTATTGCAGCTATTAAAAAAGGCAATGGAAAAGCAACTTTTACTACCGTAGAGGGTGGAAAATTGTACGCTTCTTTAGATCATGGTAAAGTGAAATTATGGGACGAAAACAAAGGAACAGCTTATGTAACTATTGCTGATGTTTTCCAAAAAAATGGTGTTATCCATGTAATTGATAGTGTGGTAACTCCTAAATAATTATTTCAATTAAAACCAGTAAATAGGCTTCAGATTTCTGAAGCCTATTTTTTTAGTTGCAGATTTGTATAAATTTAGAAAATCAAAAAACGAAAAAATGGTTAAAAAAATAGGAATTGCTTGTATTATAGATGATGATGACATTTACGTATATGGCGTAAAGAAATTGATCCAACTCAAAGATTTATGTGATAATTTGATGGTTTTTAAAAACGGTCAAGAAGCACTAAATTATCTCAAGCCTATTTTAAATACGCCAGAACTTTTACCTGAAGTGATTTTATTAGATATCAAAATGCCTGTAATGAATGGTTGGGAGTTTGCCGAGGAGTTTACTAAATTGAATGCTCATCCGGTAAAGCAAATCACTATTTTCATGATCAGCTCTTCTATTGATCCGAAAGACGTGGAAAGAGCAAAACAAATTTCAGGAATCAGCCAATATTATATCAAGCCGGTAACTTTAGATGTATTAACTCAAATATTTAATAACGCAGCTTAACTGGTATGATCCACAATAATTTTCCATTCATTTCCAAATTTTTGAAACAGTAAGGTGAAAAATCCATGAGGTTCATCTTTTGCTCTTTGCAGATGCCAAGCGCCTAAAACAAAAGCATGAGTTTCATCCAACATTCTTACTTCTTTAACATCAAAAGTTAAAATGCCCATGGCAGCCTTATCAGGATAGTTTTTCTGATAATTTTCTAAAGTTTTTGTCCAGCCATAAGTTGGTCCTTTGCTACCAAAAAACATGAGCGAATCCGATTTCCAATAGCCTTGCATAAAAGCTGGAATATCTCCTCGGTTCCAAGCTTTACGCTGAGTTTCTAATACATTTCTGATTTCTTTTTCTTGAGAAAAGGTGGTAAAGCTGATGAATAAGAACGCGGTAAATAGAATTATTTTTTTCATGGAACTGAATTTTATTAATGCAATTTAAGATTTGTTTCTCAGTTTGCAAGTTACGTTAACGATTGTAGCGGATACCGGCTTTGTGGCTAAGGCTTTGTGGCGTATGAGCGGAAAGCGTGTTTAAACGCCCAAAGAACCTTTAAACTTTTCACTTTCGACTTTTTACTTAAAAATAAAATGACAAGCATTTAACCCAATAAAAGAGTGATGCCCGCAACAAACTTTTAAATTAGCCATACGTTAAGAAAGGACAAAAGCAGCAAATGAGAGGTTACGGATTTTCGAAATATATTCCCAATGAATTGCCTAGAGGCGGTTTTGATGATTTATTGAAACTGTTTTTAGAGTTACTGAATTATACCGCAGGGGATGCCAACGAGGCTTTGGCTTGGATGAACGAGTTGGATAAGCAACATAACATCACCTCTGATGAGTATGGAATGGGTGATTTTATTGAGGATTTGAAAAATAAAGGTTACCTAAGTGATGACGATCCGAAAGGTGGATTTAACATTACAGCTAAAACGGAGCAAAGTATTCGTCAGTCTGCTTTGGAAGAGATTTTTGGGAAACTGAAGAAATCTGGAAAAGGAAATCACACTTCGCCACAGAGTGGGACAGGAGAAGAGAAAAATGCCGACCGTAGAGAATATCAATTTGGAGATAGTTTAGATCAGATTGATATGACGGCCTCTATTCATAATGCGCAAATTAATCATGGAATCGGTGATTTTATGATGACAGAGCGTGATTTGGAGGTAGAAGAGCGAGATTATAAAACCTTAACTTCTACAGTTTTGATGATTGATATTTCGCACTCCATGATTTTATATGGAGAGGATAGAATTACACCAGCAAAAAAAGTGGCGATGGCTTTGGCGGAATTAATCAATACAAAATATCCAAAAGACACTTTAGACATTGTGGTTTTTGGAAACGATGCTTGGCCAATTACGGTGAAAGATTTGCCTTATTTGCAAGTTGGTCCGTACCACACCAATACTTATGCAGGTTTAGAGTTAGCAACGGACATTCTTCGCAGAAGGAAAACGCATAACAAGCAAATTTTTATGATCACTGATGGCAAGCCAACTTGTTTAAAAGAAGGTCTGAAATATTATAAAAACAGTGTGGGTTTAGATAAAAAGGTGATTAATAAAACTTTAACAATGGCCGCCCAATGTAAAAGATTGAATATTCCTATCACCACTTTTATGATTGCTCGCGATCCTTACTTACAACAATTCGTAAGAAAATTCACAGAAGTAAACGGCGGCAGAGCTTTTTATAGCTCGTTAAAAGGGTTGGGAGAGTATATATTTGAAGATTATATTAAGAATAGAAGAAAAACGGTCCGCTAGAAGCAAGAGTCAAGATATAAGAATCAAGATAAAAAGTTAAAAGGAAAAAACATTATACAAGCAAGTCCTTCTCCTCTGGAGAAGGATTTAGGATGAGGCAAAAGACACATGATAAAGACACTAGGAGAATTAAAAAAATCGGGATATAAAAGCCGTTCTATAAAAGAAGAGTTAAGAGAAAACTTAATCAAGAAATTAAAAGATAAAGATTTAGGTTTCGAGGGAATTATCGGGTTTGAAGATACCGTAATGCCCGATCTGCAAACGGCTATTTTAAGTCGACATAACATTTTATTGTTGGGCTTGCGTGGGCAAGCCAAAACAAGGATTGCCCGTTTAATGGTGAATTTGTTAGATGAATATGTGCCATATATTAATGGTTCAGAGTTGTTTGATGATCCTTTAAATCCAATTAGTTGGTTTGGAAAAAACGCTGTCGAAATTCATGGTGATGAAACGCCAATTTCTTGGTGGCATAAATCTGATAGATATACCGAAAAATTGGCTACACCAGATGTGACTGTTGCGGATTTGATTGGTGATGTAGATCCGATAAAAGCAGCGACTCAAAAATTAAATTATTCTGATGAAAGAGTAATTCATTTTGGATTAATCCCAAGAGCACATAGAAGTATTTTCGTGATTAACGAGTTACCCGATCTGCAAGCAAGAATTCAGGTTGCTTTATTCAATATTTTGCAAGAACGCGACATCCAAATCCGCGGATTTAAGTTGCGTTTGCCTTTAGATGTACAATTTGTGTTTACGGCAAACCCTGAGGATTATACCAATCGTGGTTCTATTGTAACACCTTTAAAGGATAGAATTGAGAGTCAGATTTTAACGCATTATCCAAAATCGGTTGCGATTTCCCGTAAGATTACCCAACAAGAAGCAGCCATCACACCAGAACAAAAAGTGGTTGAAGCTGATGGCTTAGTGAAGGATTTAGTGGAGCAAATTGCTTTTGAAGCGAGAAATTCAGAATATATCGATAAAAAATCTGGAGTTTCTGCCCGATTAACCATTTCTGCTTATGAGAATTTAATTTCTCATGCGGAGCGTAGAATGCTAATCAATGGAGATAAATCTACCTTTGTTCGTATTTCAGATTTCTTAGGAGTAATTCCAGCCATTACCGGGAAAATTGAATTGGTGTATGAAGGTGAGTTAGAAGGACCGGCCAAAGTAGCGAACATCCTGATAGGAAAAGCTATTAAGACCTTGCTACAAACCTATTTTCCTGATCCGGAAAGGATGAAAAAACTGAAAAAAGAAAACCCTTATGCAGAAACCATCAACTGGTTTGGAAGCGGAAATTCGGTGAATTTATTAGATGATATTTCTGATCAAGACTATAAAAAAGTACTGGAATCAATTCCTGGCTTAAAACAAATTGTGAAACAATTTCATCCAAGAATTAGCGCTAATCAACAATTATTGTACATGGAATTTGTGCTGCATGGTTTAGCTGAGTTTTCTTTGGTGAGTAAAGGATTTTTAGAAAAAGGTTTCGAATTTAAGGATATGTTTAACAGTCTTTTTAGTTCAGAATTTGCAGAAGATGATGAGGAAGATTTTGATGATAGATATTAAATTCTTCACTTTTTAGAAGAATCTATCACGTTAATAGGAAGAAATATAAGTCAAAATTGTGTAGAATAAATATAAATAACACACATCTAGCGGCTTGTATAGTTTAATATTTGATTACTTTCGTAAATTAGAATCAATAAATAACTACTTTTAAATTATGTCTAAATTGCATTTAACTGCTGATTTGGGTTTTAATGATGGGAAGCATCATGTGGGACTTTCTTTGATTGAATTTGAGGAAGATAACGTAACTATTATATATTCACCAGCATTAGATTTGAGTGGATATGGTTACAACGAAGATGAGGCGAGAAAATCTTTTTCTGAAGCTTTAAAAGAGTTTTTGCGTTACACCAATAATAAAAATACACTTTATCAGGTTTTGGAGAATTTGGGGTGGCTGGTTAACGGATCAAAAAAGAAACCGAGATTTAATCCTCCTAAAGATTCTGAATTAATAGCGAAAAATCCTGTCTACAATGATATTGTCAACAATAAAAGCTATAAGGTATCTAGAGAGGAAGTTGAATTTGCTATCTAAAAATGTCTACCAAGCATCTAAGAAACATACCATTAAAACTATTTAGAGATTTCCTGAAAGACCAAGGATGTTCTTGTAATAGAACTTCTGGTGGTCATGAGCATTGGTCAAGAAATGATTTACTAAGACCAATAACAATTCAAACTCATGTTGACCCTGTCCCTGAATTTATCATAAAGAACACGTTAAACCAACTAGGTTTAACTAAGAAGGATTTTTTGGATTGGATTTGAATATGATTACTACATTCTTACATAATAATAATAACCATATGATTTAAGAATATTTTATGGGAAGAATTTTCGCACTGGCGGTCATCACTTTATTGCTTTTAGTTTTTGATGTTTACATCTACAATGCTATTGTAGGTATTTATCCAAAATGGAGCGCTAAAAAGAAAAGAAACTTCAAGTTTATTTGGTGGGGATATACCATTTTCTTGATTGTAGGTGCTTTTCTGAGCATTTTCATCGATATGAAGTTAGGTATCAGAGCGATTTTGCTGGTGGCTTTCTTCATTACATTTGTTACTAAATTTTTTTTCATTCCCATTTTATTGATTGATGATTTCCGCAGATTATTAGTTTGGTCAAAACGAAAAGTGACTCCGAAAAAGGAAATCGTAGCCACAAAAAGTCCGATTTCTCGGTCAGAGTTTTTAGTAAAAAGTGGGATGGCAGTAGCTGCTATTCCTTTTGCCTCCTTAACTTGGGGAATCGTTTCTGGTGCCTATGATTATCGCGTTCGTAGGCAAACCATCTATTTCAAAAATCTTCCAAAAGAGTTTGATGGTATCCGATTAGGTCAAATTTCCGACATCCATTCAGGCAGTTTCTACAACCATAATGCCGTAAAAGGTGGTGTAGAAATGCTGATGAAGGAAAAACCTGATTTCATTTTCTTTACAGGAGATTTGGTGAATGGGAGAGCCAATGAAATGCGAGATTATCAGGATGTTTTTTCAAAAGTGAAGGCTCCTTTAGGCGTTTACTCGACTTTTGGCAATCACGATTACGGCTTGTATGAGAAATGGCCAAGCGAAGCTGCTCGTCTCAAAAATATTGAGGACTTGAAGAAAGTTCATGAAATCATGGGTTATGATTTATTGATGAACGAAAATCGAAGATTAAAAGTGGATGGTGCTGAAATTGGAGTTTTAGGTATCGAAAATTGGGGTGCAGGGCGTTTTCCGAAGTTCGGTAAAATGGAAGAAGCTGTAAAAAATACAGATGATTTACCTGTAAAATTATTATTATCTCATGATCCATCACACTGGCGGGCTGAGGTTTTGCCTAAATATCCACAGATAGACATGAGTTTTGCAGGGCATACGCATGGCGCACAATTTGGCATAGAATCCAAATATTTAAAATGGAGCCCGGTCGAATATATTTATAATGAATGGGATGGTTTATATCATGATGGCGACCATCAATTATACGTAAATGTAGGTTATGGATTCTTGGGTTATCCGGGAAGAGTGGGAATTTTACCTGAAATCACGATATTTGAACTTAGAAAAGGTTAATCACCACCAATTTAAATGACCAAATATCTCAGGCAATCGTTAGATTTCCTCATTTTTAGCAATATTTTTATCTCACTTGGTGCTGCTGCGCAAGGTTTGGTGACCTATCATTTGTTAGATTTAAAGCCTTCAGGTTTGGTATTAGGCTTTCTTTTTTTTTCTACTTTACTCACCTATAACTTTAGCATTCTCATTCAAAAACCCTCTGAAAAACAAAAGAAAGCTTATAAAAGAGTGAATTGGATTTTTAGCCATTACAGATTAAATGTGAGTATTACTTTAATTGCTATTTTGGCTTTAATCGCATTATTTTTTCTATTGTCCTTTGGTGCGCAAATTTTAATTGTTTTCCTCGGAATTTTGTCCATTGGTTATGCGTTGCCACTTTTTTCTGTTGGAAAAAGACGCTTTGGTTTGCGCAATATCCCAGGTTTAAAATTATTTCTAATTGCTCTGGTTTGGGCTTTAAGTTCGGTTGTGTTGCCAGTGATAGAATATCAAAAAAATCATGTATCAATCGTTTCTCATCAGGATTTAATCATTTTGCTGGCAAAGCGATTTTTATTCATCGTAGCCATCACTATCCCTTTTGATATTCGGGATATGTTTCAGGATAAATCCTATAATTTAAAAACTATTCCGACGGTTTTTGGAGAGAAAAATGCTTATTTATTCTGCCAAATGATGTTGGTGAGTTCTCTTGGATTATTGTTTCTTTTTAGAGGAAATGGCTTTAATGCGGATTTTTTTGCTTTGGCCATCACCATCATTTTAACAGGATGGTTGATTTTTAAATCAAAATGGGAGAAAAACGAGTATTACTATTTTTTCTTTTTGGATGGAACGCTCATTCTGCAATTTGTGATGCTATTTTTGTTTAATTTTATTTGGTGAGCAAAGACATTCAAATATTATCCATCAATATTCGGGGTGAGGCCGAAACTTTAGTCGCTGATCATCAATCTGCAAAAACGGCTTACCGAAAAAATCCTATTGAAAAGGAGGATATTTATCTTACCGAAACAGGTTTTGAAGGGGATATGGTGCAAGATAAAAAGCATCATGGTGGGAATGATAAAGCCATTTGTTGCTACAATGCAGATCGTTTTGCCTATTGGAAGCAAGAATTAGGCTTTGATTTAGGTTTTTCTGCCTTCGGCGAAAATTTGACTTTGTGCGGCGAAAACGCTTTGGAAGAAAATGTATTTATTGGGGATCGATATCAACTAGGAGAAGCCATTGTGGAAGTTTCTGAACCTCGTGGACCATGTTACATGATTGGTATCCGATATAATTTTAAAAAGTTTCCTCTGCTTTGTCAACAAACTGGCTATACTGGATTTTATCTCAGAACCATCAAAGAAGGTATCGTTAAAAAAACAGACCAACTCATTCATCTTTCGTCTCATCCAGAGAAAATATCGATAATTCATGTTAACCAAATTCGTTACCATGATTTTAAAAATAAAGCCGAGTTAGAAAGATTGGTTAATCTTAAAGAGCTCACCTTAGAGTGGAGAGAGAAATTAGAAGTTTTATTAAGAAAGCTTAAATAGCACTTAAACAGTTTCCTTTTTCTTTTTAAATCCTATAAAAATCAGATATAAAATCCCCAAACTTCCTATCAAAATAAAAGGATAAACAATCACATCTGGATGTGCGGTATAAAAAGTAATTTCAGAATTAAGGTTGATATCTTGTTTAATTACCGCTTCTTTCCACCAACTGGTTTTTTGTACAATATCACCACGCTCATTTATAAATGCCGAAATTCCGGTATTTGCCGAGCGAGCCACCCAGCGGCGATTTTCTATCGCTCTTAAGGTAGCATAATCTAAATGTTGATCTTTACCTGAAGTATTTCCCCACCAACCATCGTTGGTGATAATCGCGATAAATTGTGCACCTTTTTCAACGGAACGAGCTATCCAATCTCCCCAGATAGACTCATAGCAAACTACTGGAACTGCTCCAATTCCACTTGAAGCATATAAATTACTCGGTTCTTTTTGCGATCCATATCCGCCTGTAGTGCCTCCAAATTTCTCTAATAAAGGATTTAAAACCCTTAAAACAATCGGAAAAGGCATTTTTTCTACGCCAGGAACCAATTTTGATTTGTGATAAAATTGGAGTTTAGAAGTATTATCAATAGCCACCGCAGCATTAAAGCTATCCCACCAAAAATTATTTTCTTTACTAAATCTAGCGGTAGGCGTTTTTTGATATTGATAGGTGAGATAAGTCTCTGCTCCAGTTATTACTGTCGCGTTTCTGAAGCTATCCAACATGTTTTGAACAGCTTTGTAAGCGGGAGAAAATCTAAAAGTATTTTCATCTTGTAACCCCACTAAAGCCGTTTCTGGCCAAATGAAAAACTCGGTATTTACCTGACCTTTTTCTTCACTCAGTTGAATCAATTTTTGAGTTTGCTGTTGCGGAGTGAACACAAAATTCTTTCCATAAGGGTCAATATTGGGTTGCACCACCACCACATTTGATGGATTTACGTCTTCTACATAGGTGCTATACACAAGCACAGAAATGGTGATTGGGACAAAAATCCAAAGGGCAAAGGCTGAAAATAAACCGATGGTATATTTCTTTCTATCTACTCCTGTTGATTTTTGAGTTTGCAAATTCATCCACAATCTGAAGATGAGGATATTGCTTACCAAAATCCAGAAAGTACCACCGTAAACTCCAGTATATTCGTACCATTGTATCAATTGAGGGGTAGTAGCAAAACCATTTCCTAAAGTCATCCAAGGGAATTTTAAATCCCAAGTTTGGTGTAAATATTCGTAACTGATCCAAAAGCCAATCAAGCTGACGTCAGCCATCCAAGGTTTGGTCTTTCTAGCAACTTTTCGGTACAACCAAAAACTTAAAGTCATTAAGAAAGCGCCTAAACCAAATGGAATAAAGGATAATAATACCGCAGCAAAAGTTGGCATCACAGCATTTAAAGAGTTAAAAACCCAATAAATAGAAGCCGTATTCCAAATCAAAAAGCATAAACCTGCGGTGAGAAAAATCAATTTTCCTTTCTTCTTTCTATCAGATTGCTCGATTTCTTCTAGAGCAATCATCAAAGGAAGAAAAGCGACGAGTAAGAAAGGCGAGGTGTAAGGGATGGGTGGCCATGCAAACCACAATAAAAATGCTGAAAAAAGGGCTAACCAAATATGTCGCTTCATTTTTTATAATATTTATCTTCTTTTTTTGAGGGGTTTGCTGTTGCTCCAGCTAACACAACTACAAATTCGCCTTTTAAGGTGTTTTCCTCAAAATGATTCTTAACTTCTATTAACGTTCCACGAATGTTTTCTTCAAACATTTTGGTGAGTTCTCTGGATATTGCAGCGGGTCTATCCGCACCAAAATGTTCAATCAATTCATCCAAAAATTTCAATAATCGATGAGGGGATTCATAAAAAATCATGGTTCTACTTTCTGATGAAAGTTCTTTCAGTCGGGTTTGCCTACCTTTTTTTACAGGCAAGAAACCTTCAAAGGTAAATCGATCATTCGGTAAGCCAGAGTTCACCAAAGCCGGAACAAAAGCGGTAGCACCCGGCAAACATTCTACAGCTAAATCATTTTTCAAGACCTCCCGAACCAATAAAAATCCAGGGTCAGAAATGGCTGGAGTGCCAGCATCAGAAATTAAAGCAATGTTCTGGCCTTCTTTTAAGAATTTAATAATCTCGGCAACAGCTTTATGTTCATTATGTTGATGATGCGCATATACCTTCTGATTTATTTCAAAATGCTTGAGCAATGGTGCAGAAGTGCGGGTGTCTTCGGCTAAAATCAAATCTACCTCTTTTAATATCCTCAAAGCTCTAAAAGTGATATCTTCTAAATTACCAATTGGAGTTGGAACAAGGTATAATTTGCCGCTCATTTGCTCAATAAATTCTGCCATCTTCTAATTTTTCAGATGCTCAATACGCAATACTAACTACGCAATACTATATTTGTAAAAATTTTAAAAAGATGCTGCAAGTTAGTTATATCCGCGAAAATAAAGAGGAAGTTTTAAAACGTTTAAGTGTAAAGAATTTCAATCAGCCTGAGTTGGTAGAAGAAATTATTCATTTGGATGATTTACGTAAAAGTACTCAAGCACAAGCGGATGATTTGTTAGCAAAATCTAATGCTGCGGCTAAGCAAATTGGTGAGTTGATGCGGACGGGCAAAAAGGATGAAGCGGAAACGATTAAAGCAGAGACTTCTAAATCAAAAGAAGACATCAAAAAATTACAAGCAGATTTAAGTGGAATTGAGCATGAATTGCAGCAAAAATTAGTTCAATTACCTAATCTACCACATGATAGTGTTCCGAAAGGGAAAACTCCAGAAGAAAATGAAGTGGTTTTAAGTTTTGGAGAGTTGCCAAAATTACCTGAGCCAGCATTGCCTCATTGGGAATTAGCGGCTAAATACAATTTAATTGATTTTGAGTTAGGTGTTAAAATTGCGGGGGCAGGTTTTCCTGTTTACAAAGGAAAGGGAGCAAAATTACAAAGAGCATTAATCAATTTCTTTTTAGCTGAGGCTGATCAAGCAGGATATGAGGAAATGATGGTGCCACATTTGGTAAATGAAGATTCTGGTTTTGGAACCGGGCAGTTGCCTGATAAGGAAGGGCAGATGTATCATGTGGGTTTAGATAATTTGTATCTGATTCCAACAGCCGAAGTTCCAGTAACCAATTTATACCGTGATGTGATTTTGAAAGAAGAAGACTTACCTATTAAAAATTGTGGCTATACACCATGCTTCCGCCGTGAGGCAGGTTCTTATGGAGCTCATGTGAGGGGATTAAATCGTTTGCATCAATTTGATAAAGTGGAAATTGTGCAAGTGGTTCATCCCGATCATTCTTATGAAGTTTTAGAGCAAATGAGCAGTCATGTACAAAGCTTATTACAAAAATTAGGTTTACCATACAGAGTGTTAAGATTATGCGGTGGCGATATGAGTTTCACTTCTGCCTTAACTTACGATATGGAGGTTTTTAGTGCAGCTCAAGAGCGTTGGTTAGAAGTATCTTCGGTATCAAACTTCGAGACTTTCCAAAGTAACCGATTAAAATTGCGTTTTAAAGGAAAAGAAGGAAAAACCCAGTTGCCACATACTTTAAACGGAAGTGCTTTGGCTTTACCGAGAATTTTAGCTTCGATTTTAGAGAATTACCAAACCGCTGACGGAATTAAAGTTCCGGATTGTTTAGTGCCTTATACTGGTTTTGATTTTATTGGGTAGAAATTTAAGTAAAAAGTAAAAAGTAAAAAGTTTCTAGAATTAAAACTCTATATGTTCCATACAGGCAATGATGTGCGCATTCACCATTTTGCCCATGTGTCTGATGTCTAGAAATCTTCGGCTTTTGTGGTAAGCAGCCAATTCTTTACCCAAAGCTATGGTTTTTTCTATCGGAGCAATTTCATGAGTTAGAGAAGCTTCAAAAAGGTCTTTTAATCTATAACGACCTAATTTTATTCTTTGATTAATGATACTGCGTTCTTCTTGCTGATATTGACGCATGGTCTTCTCATTGATGGTTTCCATCCCTAAAAAAACTAAATTGTTGTTTTCTTTAAAGTATTGAGGCATGTATAAGCGCAATTTACCTTCGTAAGATTGCTGATCAAAATCAATAGCTCTGATACGATATTGGTTGCCTTCAATATCTGGGGTGATATCTACCACAAAATTGTAAGAGCGCATATCACCTAACAAACGCACAAAACAACGCTCGTTAAATTTCACAAATTCTTTACTGATTCTAATTTGATTAAACTTTACGGTATCAATGTATTCATTCACAAAAACATCTCCAGGCAAACCTGGAATATGCTCTTCAATTAAGGTATCATCATCCGTCAGGTAACCAATTCGGTTAGGGGAAAGGGTATGCTCTAGCTCTAAACCATAAATGCGAGAAGCGTCGGCTCGTTTCACATAGAAATGGTCGTAATTATCATTTAAACGATTGATAATCCTAACCCTGAAAGGTTTAGAGTTTCCAAAAGAACAATAATCAATTCTAGAAACCGAAAGATGATCCATCACCTCCAATCTTCCAGAAGCATGCATCAAAGCATAAATATATTTTAGGCCAGGATACAATTCTTGCATTTCGGCTTCATCATAGTAAACTGTTTGCCATAAAGTATCTTTTCCGTTTTTGTCTAAAAGAGGGGTGGCGAGGTTAAAGCGCAACATGTCTGAGTATTGCACAGGCAGTTTCATTTCTCTTTCATATTTAACCAGATAGGCTCTTAACGAGGCGTGTACCGGATAAAATATTTTCTTTTTAGAAGGGACATCATTTCGAGTTTCGATCATATCCAAATCTACAATTTAGGCTTCAAATGAAAAAGCCTCCGATTGTGGAGGCTTTCATTATTTGATTTCAAACACAGCATTGATTTGTGCCGTGATTTTGATTTTTTTAAAATCAATGTCGGGCATGGTGGCATCTGCCGATTCTGATTTCATCATCATCGTTCTGTAAACAGGTTGAGGATAAGTGGTGTTTTCATTATCATGAATTTCTAAAGCGCCACCTAAATGTTCGCCAATGGCTTCTAACAAATATTTGGCTTTTTCTTGCGCTTGTTTGAGGGCTTTTATTTTCAACTCTTTTTTTAGTTCATCCTCTTTGGAGTAAGCATAACGCTCAATATTGGTGTAAGCAATTCCTTTGGGATCAACAGCTGATAAAATCTCATTCAATTTATTCAGATTGCTCACTTTAATGCTGTACTGTTTTGAGGCCAAAAAGGCAGGGTCTTTTTTCTTTTGCCAATAATTGGTATAAGCACTAATGTTGTTGATCATGAAATCTTCTGGAGCAATTCCAGCTTTTAAAACCGCTTTTTGTAGTTGTGCCTCAAGCTGATCTATGCTCACCTTATTTCTGTTGTTTTCCATGAATTCCTTTAAAGAAATACCGATGTAAATTTCATCGGTAGTCACTTCTTGCTCTGCAGTTCCGTTAACTTCAATCTTCTTCTGAGGTGCTGTAGTTTGTGCGAGTACAGTAAAAGTACTTAAGGCTATTAATGTGCTTAAAATGATTTTTTTCATCTTGATATAATTTGTTGTTCTTCTCTATGATGAAATCATCGTACCAATTCCATAAAAAAAGAGTAAATTTTTTAATCTTTTATCGGTTCAAACTTCACAACGCTATGATTTACTGGCTTAATTGTTTTTAAATAAGCGAAAATAGCTTTTAAATCATCAGTTTTCATGTGGCTGTACATGGTCCAAGGCATTAAAGTTTGCATCTCTCTCAGGTGAATGGTTGGTGCTTTGTGGCTTGGATCGGCGTAAGCCTTAAAACGATTCACGAACATAGCTTCTGTCCATCTTCCAATTCCAGTCACTTCATCTTGGGTAAGATTAGCCGAACGGACGGTGCCCATTGGCGTTGGAAAAACTCTGCCACCAGCAAAATCCATCCCCGGTAAGGGTTGACCTTTATCATCCACTGGCGTGTGGCAATCAGCACAAGCAGCTGCATTCACTAAATAAGCGCCATAAGCTAAGGTGTCGTTTTCTTCTTTTGGAATGGAGGTGAAATGTGCTTTTTGTGGGATGGTAGAAATACAAAAGCCCCACATTTCTGTGGGGCTTTAGCTCCCGAAGCTGGGCTCTTTTATAAAAACATTGTCGAAGATTTGTTTAAAATTTCAAAAATTGAGTTAAATATTTAAAAATGTTCAATTTGAGTTGATGATTTGTTGTAAGATGATTGTGGAATGTGAGGTTTTTAATAAAAAATTGGTTAGGACTTTTTCAATCCATCTTCAATTTTAATTTTAATATAATTTGCATCAATCCCTCCATATCCGCCTTTGATATGAGCGTATATTCCTTCTTCAAAGTATTCATTTTCTAGTTGATTAGAGAAAGCATTAATTAAGTAGTCTTTTAAGTGGATAGGTGCATTTTGCATTTGTTCTCCATAATCATCAACATTTTCTCATATGTAAACTAAGTCTTCAAAATCTTTACTGGTTCTATAATCATTTTTCCCCCTATTCAAGAATGCTTCCCATTTGGTGGCTACAAAATACGGAAGAGAAAATATCTTGATAAGATTATCTTCATCTATTTCTTTAACAATAGCATTGTAAAAACCTTCGGGATACCACCGATTGCTAAAACCTATCACATCAGAATTTGTAGGCATAACATCCACCACTATTCCTTTTATTTTGTACCGACATATAATACCTGAAGTAATATCATTCGCAAAGCCAATTTCTCTTAGTCTTTGATCTAGTTGGCTACATCCTCCATAAGATGCAAGTTCTACCAAAACATCTACATCTTCGGTAGGACGAATTTCTGATGCTAACTCAGAATTTGTAGCATAAAGAGATACCACTGCACCTCCTACAAAAACAATATCTTGTGTTAATCCTTTCAGCAGCTGGTTAACGGCTTTCAGTCGTACAATATTTTCATGCATATTGACCATCAAAAATTAGATTTAATAGTTCAATCGCTTTAGTTTGCTCTCTGGGTTTTCCTAAACGTACGGCATCAACTAAGGCGAGCATGTTATAAAGTTTAGGGTCTATTTTTACAGCTTTAATCTGATTAGGATATAGAGGGGCAATCATTTGTCCTCTCGCATCACCATCAGGAGTACCCCAAACATAGACTTCATTAGAAGCAAAATAGTCCTTTAGTATAGGCGCACTATGAGCTGTTAAAATCCCTCTGCCCATTTGTCCAGGTTCTATTGGAAAAACATAGCCTAGTCCATTCTCAATAAAATTTAATAAAGCTTTTTTAAAAACCTTCTTTTTATCGGGACTAATTAATCTAGCAATCATGGAACGGTTTAAAGATTCACTAATTTCAGAATTACTGATAAATAATTCTGATGCCAAATCTTTATTCATCCAATCTTTATTTAAAGAAATGATTTTGAGTAAAACCACAATATCATGAGGTCGCATACCTTGATGTGCTTTCATAGGTTAAATGTAAGCATAATATTTCGCAATTCGCGAATCGCGAAATATCTTATTGAGTAATTAAAAAGAGTAAGTGAAAAAATCTATATATTTTATATTCTAAAATAGCATAGTGGCAATACTTGACTACAAAAAAGCCCATTACTATTGCAATGGGCTTTATAAGATTCATGAAATTTTTTGCAGTAAACTTAGGTACTACCTTAATTTTTCAGCTCCCGAAGCTGGGCTCGAACCAGCGACCCTCTGATTAACAGTCAGATGCTCTAACCAGCTGAGCTATTCGGGAATTTTTTCTGGTTAAGGGCTTTTTGATAGCCTTTGTCCCTTTCGGGAGTGCAATATTCGGGATTTAAAATTAATTATGCAATATTTGCAAAAAAAATAATTTTAAAAAATTTATGAGTCTAGTTGTTATAGGTACCGTTGCGTTCGATGCCATAGAAACTCCTTTCGGAAAAACAGATAAAATTGTGGGCGGAGCAGCCACTTATGCTAGTTTGGCGGCTTCCTATTTTTATGATAAAACTAAGATTGTCGCTGTAGTTGGTGATGATTTCCATCAAGAGGATATAGAAGATTTTAAGAAACATGGTATAGACGTAGAGGGTTTGCAGATAAAAAAGGGAGAGAAATCTTTCTTTTGGGCTGGGAAATATCACAATGATATGAATAGTAGAGATACTTTGGCAACTGAGCTAAATGTATTGGCTGATTTTGACCCCATCATTCCAGACTCTTATCAGGATTGTGAATTTTTGATGTTAGGAAACTTGACACCACAAGTTCAACAAACGGTAATTAAGCGCATGAAAAAGCGTCCGAAATTGATTGTGATGGACACCATGAATTTTTGGATGGACATTGCCATGGACGATTTATTAGCCACCATTAAAATGGTGGATGTGTTAACCATTAACGATGCCGAGGCTCGTCAGCTTTCTGGAGAATATTCTTTGGTAAAAGCAGCACAAAAGATTTTGCAAATGGGACCAAAGTACCTCATCATCAAAAAAGGAGAGCATGGCGCATTGTTGTTTCATGGAGATCAAATATTTTCTGCACCAGCTTTACCATTAGCTGAAGTCTTTGACCCAACCGGAGCTGGAGATACTTTTGCAGGAGGTTTCATCGGATACTTAGCTCATGTAGGAACCATCAATTTCAATAACATGAAGAATGCGATTATTTATGGTTCTGCTTTAGCTTCTTTTTGTGTGGAGAAATTTGGAACCGAGAAAATCAGAAATCTGAGCGAAAGCGAAGTTGCGGCAAGAGTGCAGGAATTTGTGAAATTGACCAACTTTACGATATAGGTTCAACTAAAATTTTTTAAAGAAAAGCCCATTGTTTATCTAGTGGGCTTTTTTATTGAAACCTTTTCTTAAATTTAGGATATGAGATCTCTATTAATACATCCAGAAAATTTAGAGCAAATGGAAAAAGTAAAAGATTTTTTAAATGCTTTAAATGTAAAGTTTGAAGACCAAGAAGAATTACCAGAGCATATTGTGGCTAAGTTGGAAGAAGGTTTAGCTCAGTATGAAAAAGGAAATCGCCTATCCGTGGAGGAGTTTAGAAAGAAATATTTTACTTCTAGTGAATGAGATATAATGTGGTGTTTACACCTTCTGCCGAATCTACTTTTGAAGCTATCAAGATTCAATTAACAAAAAAATGGAACTTAGGTGTAGTTAAAGATTTTGAGAAAAGGATTGATATACATTTATTGTTAAGGTGTCTAAATCCTATGATATATCCATTAATTCATCAGAAACTTCAAGTTAGACGGTGTTTAGTTCATCCAAACTGTTCCATTTTATTTGCAATCAAAAACTCGGACGTTGTAATTTTGAGTTTTTGGGATAATAGGCAAGAGCCAATTTTCTGAAACTACTTCAACCTCCCAATCACTTTAAACTTCTCAAAAACTTTTTGAGTATGTGGAGCGTCTTTCAACTCATCGGTTAAATCTTGGCCGGCCCAATGTTCGTAATGTTTGCCGTTGCGCCATAAACGGCTTTCGGTTACATCATAAATATCACCCAAATAAGCTACCCAAATCTGAGGTTTATCTTGTCCATTTCGCAAAGCGAGTTGAGATTTAGTGTATTCAGGCAGGTTTTCTAGCATCGCTTAACTTTTTGCTTCTAAAATACTCAAACGGCGCATTCAAGTAATAAACGCAACTTTCAGATTATAAAATTAGCCATAAAAACTTGATAAGGAGTTTTAAAGTTTAATGTTTTTCTTGGTCTGTTAT
>JACXVB010000077.1 GCA_014763615.1 Sphingobacteriales bacterium
CTCGTCCTTCCTCCGATCTGCCCCCTCTCAGACACAAAACCGTTCTGAAGGTAATTATCGATGGCCATTGCGGCGTTGCGAAGTTGTGACATAATCCACGACGAAGATTTTCATAAACAGTGCAAGACAAAATCGAGTTGAAACGGCCGGGCGAGCCTGAAGCTAGCTAGCCGGGATACGGAATTCGATCCGTGACCTGATGCCAAATCGAGGGGGCAGGCGATGGCAAGTACAGATAAAGTCACGAGCGAGTGCGCGAAGCGGATCGTCAACGGCGTCGATTTTCTGGCGCGGCGTTTCGATCTTCAGGAATCGCCCGTCGATCTTAAGACGCAGATCGGCGAACTGGGGCTGGGCGACAATGATTGCGCGGTCTTTGAACGCTACATCAACAAGCAGCGCAAGGTCGCTGGCAAAGCGAAGCTGAAATCCGGCACCATCAAGCCCAACATCACCATCCAGGGGCTCATCGATCATGCCTGCTGAGCGTCACTTGTTGCTGGCAGCGGCCCTGCTCGTGCCGACCAGCGCCTTCGCGCAGACCAATGGTCCCAGTCCGTCGATCGAGTTCACCATCACGGAGGACGGTGCTCCGACCGCAAAGCCATGGGAGAAAGCGGCGATCATCTCGGGCACGATCGACCGTGACGGCAAGGACTATTTCGAAGTTCATGCCAATGCCGACCTGCAGTTCGATCTGTTGAACGATACCGACCTGGACGGTCCGACGCAGACGCTGGTGCTGGGACCGAGCTTCAATTGGGATCGCTCGACGCGCGAGGGCAAGGAGCAGGATGAGCTGAAGGCCGGCGCTGTCGTCTATTACTACAACGAGCCCAACATCGGGACCATCGATCCGAACAGCAAACCGATCTTCTGGGCGGTCCAGGCCAATGCCGACTTCGCACGGACGGCGGTCTATCCCGATCGCAAGAAGCCGCCTTGCTCGCTCTCGACCCCCAGTCCGCTCTGCGAGGTCCAACACAAGGAATCGATTAAGGGCAAGCTCAGCCTTTTTCCCTACTTCGCGACCTTCGAGGACCTGACGTCCGACCGGAAGCTCGCTTATTCCTTCCGCCCGCAATTCCAGATCGCCCATGACGAGGTATTGGACGGCACGCTCGACGCGGCGACGCTCGAGAAAGTCACTGGCGGCTACACCTCGGTGATGGTCGGCGTCGGTCTCAACCTGCGGCCGAGCTTCATCCTGCCGCAGTTCGAGATCAACGGCACCGTGCAGCTGCGACAACGGCTCGGCGTTTCGGCATCGCGTGCTGCGGTCACCGAGAAATCCGCCGAGCGCATGGAGCTCACTGGAACCTATTTCTTCCTGCAGGACGATGGAGACCCCAAGACGAAGAACTGGCGCGTCGGCCTGTCGGTCACTTGGACCGAGGGCAGCGACCCGTTCGAAGACAAGCCGAAGGCGAGCACGATCATGTTCGGCCTGCGGGTCGGGCGCTTCTGACGCCCAGCGCCGGCCCATCCGATCCATCATGGCATGGCCATGCGAACGTCACGAGAATGAGCGAGCATT
>JACXVB010000078.1 GCA_014763615.1 Sphingobacteriales bacterium
AACATCGACTTCAAATTCATCAGGCCGGTAATCGAGGATATGTGTCAAATGCCTGGATACATCAATCACCACCCCCGAACCGATCGCCTGGCCACCCAAGGATGTGCCCCCAGCACGGAGGGTGATGGGTAAGTGTTGATCCAAATCATACTTAAGTTGAAAATACAATTCAGACTGGGATTGGGGAACGTTGAGAACAGATGAAGCTAATTCAAAAATTGAAGCGTCATTTAAGTGCGAATTAACCTTCATCATATAAAAAAACTATTGAACTACTTTCGATTGATTCTTATCTGCACTTATAGCAGTAAATACTATAAATAGCGTACTTATCAAAAAGAAATGCGTGGTATAGACGCTTTTTTGCAAGGGGCTTTCCGGTATAAATGACATGAATTCAGCGAGTACAAAAACAAAACCAGAAATCCATATGGGTTTATCCTCAAAATCTGCTTTTCTCATCCCCCTCACAAAATATGCAAAAAGAAATACAAATAAAAGCAAAACACTTAAAATCCCCAAAATACCCTTCGTAATAAAAGCCATCAAAAACTGATTGTGTACATGAGAATAATCAACTCCTTGAAAATCCTTACTAAAGTGCTCTTGAGCAACCTCCTGTGTTTTTTCTTTCATCAATTCTTTAAATTTATTTTCACCAATACCCAAACCGAAGTTAGCTTTTATACCTGCAAGTCCAGCTTCATACATCAACAACCTTTGTCCAGCACTTGTTTCAAAACTTACTCGTGAAAAATAATCTTCAACACCACTTAAAGCATCACCCACTCTATTAGCAATAGTAGTACTAGTAACAATTGAAATCAACCCCAAAGAAACCAGAGAAACCAGAGAAATAAAAGCTAAATTAACCTTGTAACTATTATTTTTTTCTTGATATTTTCTTTTCAACAAAAAATAGTAGTAAACACTCCAAGCTATAATAGCTTCCGGCAACCCTAGCCACGCAGTCCTAGTTTGAGAATAAAGGACATTAAAAAACAAAAAAACAATCATTGTAAAATAAGCTAAAAAAACAATTTTATTCTTGGCGTAGGCCCAAGGTAGTGCACCGAATAAAATAATTAGAAAGGTGCCTGAAAGAACACCGAAGCCGATAGGATTTCCGTAAAAATCTCCTAGCCGAACACCCAAGTCAAAATCAACAGCAACCAATTCAAAAAGGCTCAAAAACAATAATAAAAAAGAACCGACACCTACACTAAACCATAGATAGTCAATCGAAGGATTTAGCCTATAAATTGACCAACCCAAAACTGCAAAAGCAAGGGTAGAATGAACAATGTTCATGACATTACCGGAACGCCCATCAAGACCATCATGGTAAAATAAAACCGCAAATGCCACAACCCAATAAAAAAATATCAAAAAAATCCACATTTTTAGCGCAGCATTATCAATAATTTTACCCGCCAAAATTTCACTGCGAATTATGTAAATAGAGAAAACAAAAATTATAAATAATA
>JACXVB010000006.1 GCA_014763615.1 Sphingobacteriales bacterium
TTATTCAAGGGGTTCTTTTCTGAAATATTCAAATTATACGCCTATATCAATTAACAACACGTATTTTTATTCTATTCCTAAACGTTTAGGACACTATTGTTTTTGAACATGAAAATAGACATAATAGGAAAATTATGGCTATACATTTTGCGAAAATGGTTTTCATAATACTTTATTAATTAGTCATCTTACTTTAAAGTTCTATAATTATTAAATTATATGAAATACCTATTTATGGGTATTTTGAGATCAAATTCTCTCAATTAAGACGATTTTTTTTTAAATGACTAAAAGCCCTTTTTGCTATTGGAAAATAGCATACCTATTTGATATGATTTTGTCATCAAAAGGCAAAAGAAATTAATACTATAAAATTTTTACATTGTTATATTAATTTTGCCTCAGGATAAAAAGTCAAAAAATGAACTTATCATTGTCCTCACCTTAGATTAATGAGCTTTACATTAAATAAAGTTGATGTTGTAGATACCATCAGCCCGGCTGATTTCAAAAAAAATTATCTAGATAAACGTAGGCCGGTAGTCATCAAAAATTTAACGAAAGATTGGCCTGCTCGTGAAAAATGGTCAACAGATTATTTTAAAACCTTAGCTGGAGATATTGAAGTTCCTTTATATGATAACTCTAAAGCAGATCCCTCAAAACCTATTAATGCGGCAGCGGCCAAGATGAAATTGAGAGATTATTTGGATTTGATTAAAAGAGAACCTACCGAGCTTCGTATATTCTTGTTTAACTTTTTTAAACATGTTCCTTCTCTAAAAGATGATGTGATTATTCCTAAAGATTTGATGGGAGGATTTATAGAAAGCATGCCAGCGATGTTTTTTGGAGGTTCAAATTCAGTCACTTTTTTACATTACGATATCGATTTACCACATATTTTTCATACTCATTTTGGAGGCAGAAAGCATGTAATCTTGTTTGAAAATAAATGGAAAAGAAGGCTGTATTGCATTCCAAATGCTACTTATGCTTTAGAAGATTACGACGTTTTAAATCCTGATTTCCAGAAATTCCCTGCTTTGCAAGGTGTACAAGGAGAGGAAGTTTTCTTAGAACATGGAGATACTTTATTTATGCCAACAGGTTATTGGCATTGGATGAAATACATTGATGGCTCATTTTCACTCAGTTTAAGGGCTTGGGATGCTTCTATCAGCAGGAAAGCACATAGCGTTTATAACCTAGCTGTTAAAGGTGGTGTAGATAGTGTGATTAAAATGCTTTTTAAAGAAAAATACGCTCATTATCGTGAGAAATTAGCAATCAAAAGAGCAGAAAAAGCTTTTAAAGCAAATAGATTGTAGAACTTTTGCAAGAGTATTAACACATTACGATTTTTAAATTGTGATGTGCTTTTTAAATATTCTTCTTGTCTTATTGTTTAAGCAATCTTAAATTTTAATAGTGATTAATCAGCTTTAAAATATCTTGCTTTAAATCAGGTAGTCTAAACTTTATAGTATCCCAAACTATTTGGTTATTAATTCCGAAATATTCGTGTATGATAAAGTTTCTAAAATCTTTTAGAATGCGCCATTCTACAATGGGATTTTGAATTTTATAATCGTTAGAAATTCTGGAAGATGCTTCACCAATTATTTCAAAATTTCTTTCAACGGCATCTTTAGTTTTAGAGTCTATTTCATAATCTTCAAAAGATAAGTCAGAAGTATAAAGCTCTATTTTGTTGAGAGAATCTAATATATCCTCTAAAAGTAGTTTGATATCTCTTTCAGACATGGATGAGATGCTTTTCTATAAAAGGTAAATATTTAGGTTTTATCCCTTTTCTTGAAACTAGGTCAACTTTGTGATTAAATAAGTCTTCAAATTCGTGGGCCAATCTAATGTATTCAAAGCCATCAATATTATGATGAAAATCAACTAAGATGTCTATATCACTATTCTCAGAATACTGGCCGCTTGCAAAAGATCCAAACAGACCTAACTCAGAAATAGGATATTTCTTTGACAAAGAAAGCTTATGTTCTTTCAGTAGCTCTATTATCTTTTTGGTCGTATACATCTCTTTCACTCCATTTTTTCAAAAATACAAATTATTTTATTTCATTAGTTTTCTCCGTTTATCAACAAGAAAACAACTTTTCAACACCCCAAAATCCCTCCGTTTTTTTAGTAAATTTGAGATTAGCGCTTGAATATTTCTTGTAGCGTTTAAACTTCTCATTCACAAAACGATAATTTTACGATGTACTTAATTTTTGATACAGAAACCACCGGATTACCGAAACGTTGGGATGCACCCATTACCGATTCGGATAATTGGCCACGCTGTGTCCAAATTGCTTGGCAGTTGCATGATGAATTTGGGAAATTGATTTCTCATGAAGATTATTTAATCAAACCAGAAGGATTTAATATTCCTTACGATGCTGAAAAAGTACATGGTATTTCTACTGAATTAGCAGAAAAAGAAGGGATTTCTTTAGCTGAGCTATTATCGAAATTTAACTCGGCTTTAAGCCAAACCAAATTTATTGTAGGTCAAAATTTAGGTTTTGATATCAATATTATGGGGGCTGAGTTTTATCGTTTAAAGATGGATTCTCCACTTGCAAAACTTCCTGTTTTAGATACTTGTACGGAAGTTACTGCTAGTCTTTTGAAACTACCTGGTGGGCGTGGCGGAAAATTTAAATTGCCAAACTTAACAGAACTTCATCAATACCTTTTTAATCAACCTTTTGCAGAAGCACACAATGCCACTGCCGATGTGGAAGCAACAACACGTTGCTTTTTTGAGTTGGTAAGAAGAGCAGTTTTTACCAAAGAGGAATTAAAAGTAGAAGCTGATTATTTCACCACTTTTAGAACCTTTCATCCTGATTTAGTTCAATCTTTTGGGCTGAAGCATATCAATCTTAAAGAAGCTTCTCAAAAGCTCAAAGCAGAAAGCTCAAGCAAATCATCAGGATTAAATACAGCAGACAAGTATGCCAATTTAGCTGAGTTAGAAGATGTTGATTTTGTGCATTTGCATAATCATACACAGTTTTCTATTCTTCAATCTACCATTTCTGTTCCAGATTTGGTGAAAGCAGCGGCTAAGTATAAAATGCCAGCCGTAGCCATTACCGACCACGCCAATATGATGGGTGCATTTCACTTTGTAAATGCGGTGATGAATCATAACAAAGCAGCGAAAGCTAAAAATGAAACGGCAATAGCAAACGGAGAAAACCCTCAAGAAACGATCATCAAGCCTATTGTAGGTTGTGAGTTTTTTGTTTGCGAAGATCATTTAGATAAAACCAGAAAGGATAATGGTTTCCAAATGGTTTTCTTAGCAAAGAATAAAAATGGTTATCATCATTTGGCAAAAATGTCTTCTATTGCTTATACTGATGGTTTTTATTATGTGCCTAGGATTGATAAAAACATCATCCAAAAATATAAAGACGACCTCATTGTTTTATCTGGAAACCTTTACGGAGAGATTTCAAATAAACTCCTCAATTTAGGAGAAAATCAGGCGGAAGAAGCCTTAATTTGGTGGAAAGAAACTTTTGGAGAAGATTTCTACATAGAATTGATGCGTCATCATCAAGAAGATGAAGATCGCGTCAATCAATCGCTCATCAGCTTAGCTAAAAAATATCAAGTCAAGCTCATCGCTACCAATAATACCTATTATATCGATCAACAAGACTCGCATGCGCATGATATTTTATTATGTGTAAAAGATGGTGAAAAGTTAGCCACACCGAAGGGAAGAGGACGTGGATTTAGATTTGGAATGCCGAATAACGAGTATTATTTCAAATCTGGTGAAGAAATGAAAAAGCTCTTCGCTGATGTTCCTGAGGCTATCATGAATATTCAAGATGTGGTTAACCATATTGAAGCTTATTCCTTGCAGAGAGAAGTGCTCTTGCCAAAATTTGATATTCCTGAGGAGTTTTTAGTTCCGGAAGATGAAGAAGATGGAGGAAAACGAGGCGAAAATAAGTATTTAAGGCACCTCACCTACAAAGGTGCAGAACGGAGATACGGAGAAATCACACCGGATATTCAAGAACGTTTAGATTTTGAATTGCAAACCATTGAAAAAACCGGTTATCCGGGTTATTTCTTAATTGTTCAGGATTTCATTGCAGAAGCCAGAAATTTAGATGTTTCGGTTGGTCCGGGTCGTGGTTCTGCGGCAGGCTCAGTAGTGGCTTATTGTTTAGGGATTACTAATATTGATCCCATCAAGTATGATCTGCTTTTTGAGCGTTTCTTAAATCCAGATCGTGTATCGATGCCCGATATTGATATCGATTTTGATGATGAAGGTAGAAGCAGAGTAATGGATTATGTGATTGGAAAGTATGGGGCAAATCAGGTGGCACAAATTATCACTTACGGCACCATGGCGGCTAAATCTTCAATTCGTGATACGGCCAGAGTTTTAGATTTGCCACTTTTTGAGGCGGATAAAATTGCCAAGCTCATTCCAAACATGAAATTGGCAAAGATTTTTAGTTTGGATGATCAAGCTTTGCGAAGTGCTTTGCGCTCTGAAGAAATGGAGGCGGTAAATCAACTAAAATCTATTGCTGAAGGAAATGATTTAGGAGCTGAAACCTTACGCCAAGCCAAAGTTTTAGAAGGCTCTTTAAGAAATACAGGTATTCATGCTTGCGGAGTCATCATTACGCCAAGTGATATCACCAACTTCGTTCCAGTTGCAACCGCGAAAGATTCAGACTTATACGTCACGCAGTTTGATAACTCGGTAGTAGAAAGTGCAGGTCTGTTAAAGATGGACTTTCTGGGTCTCAAAACTTTAACCTTAATCAAAGACACAGTTAAAATCGTTAAACAAAGATTAGGAATTGATTTAGATCCAGATCATTTTCCGATAGACGATGAAAAAACCTATGAGCTTTTCCAAAGAGGTGAAACGGTAGGTATTTTCCAATACGAATCTCCAGGAATGCAAAAGCACATGAAGGATTTAAAGCCGACGGTTTTTGGAGATTTAATTGCCATGAATGCACTTTATCGCCCAGGTCCGATGGAATATATTCCGAGTTTCATCAGAAGAAAACACGGTTTAGAAGAAATCCAATATGACTTAGATGCTTGCGAAGAATATTTAAAAGAAACCTACGGAATTACAGTTTACCAAGAGCAGGTGATGCTTTTATCCCAAAAGTTGGCAGATTTTACCAAAGGTGAGGCCGACGTTTTGCGTAAAGCGATGGGTAAAAAGCAGAAAGAAGTTTTGGATAAGATGAAGCCTAAATTTGTGGAGCAAGCAGCGGCAAAAGGTCATGATCCAAAAATTCTGGAGAAGATTTGGAAAGATTGGGAAGCTTTTGCGAGTTATGCCTTCAATAAATCGCATTCTACTTGTTACGCTTGGATTGCTTATCAAACGGCATATCTCAAAGCACATTATCCAGCAGAGTATATGGCTGCTGTGTTATCCAATAACATGAGCGATATCAAGCAGGTCACTTTCTTTATGGAAGAGTGTAAACGTATGGGCTTAGAAGTTTTAGGCCCGGATGTGAACGAGTCTTTTCATAAATTTACTGTAAATGATAAAGGTGCTATTCGCTTTGGGATGGGCGCAGTAAAAGGAGTGGGAGCAGGAGCGGTTGAAACCATCGTTGAAAATCGAAAAGACGGGAAATATAAATCCATTTTTGATTTTGCTAAAAGAGTTGATTTACGAGCTGCAAACAAGAAAGCCTTAGAGAACTTAGTTTTGGCCGGTGGATTTGATGGTTTTGAAGGAACGCATCGGGCGCAATATTTTTACGAAGAGGGTGGAGCAACCGTTTTAGAGCAAGCCATTAAATATGGCGCAAAGCACAAGGAGAACGAAAATTCTTCTCAAGCCAGTTTGTTTGGTGGAAGTGCCGCTGTTGAAATGCCCGAACCCACACTAGTGCCTTGTGAGGAGTGGGGAGCTATGGAAAAATTAGCGAAAGAAAAGGAAGTGGTTGGGATTTATATTTCAGGTCATCCGCTGGATGAATATCAATTGGTACTTCATAAATATTGCTCCAACGGGAACCTCAATATTTTTAATGAGATTGATAAAGGTGCTGACTTTCAATTTAAAGTAGGTGGCATTTTATCAACCGTAAGGCACATGGTTACTAAAGACGGCAGAGGTTGGGCGATATTTAAACTAGAAGGTTACGATGATGCCTTTGAGTTTACTATTTATCGAGATGATTATTTAAAGTATAAACACCATTTAATCGTAAATAATTTTTTGTACATCAAAGGTTTAGTAACCTATTATACCAATAAAGATGGAACCAAAAAGCATCAAATTAAATACAGCGATTTTAGCGATTTAAGAGATGTTTTAGAAAAGCAATCCAACAAAATCGACATCAATTTAGATATTAACAGCATATCCAATCAATTGATTAGCGATTTAGAAGGGGTTTTGTCGAATCATCTTGGTTCAAAAAAATTGAATTTTGTAATTCTAGACCATCAAGAAAAAATAAAAGTTGACCTCTTAAGCAAAAGCAAGCAAATCAATATCTCTAAAGAATTACTCTCCAGTTTAGACAATTTGAATTTGGATTATGTGTTGAATTAGGGTTGATTATTAGGTTTTTATAACTTAAATTTGATTTAAACCATTTAATAATGACCTCACTTTCTCTTTATACTAAATTGGAGACTTTGCCTACCGAATTAAAAAAGGAAGCTAAGGACTTTATTGAAGCTCTTTTAGAAAAAAACGAACCTAAAAATAATTCAATGTATCGGAAACCAGTTTTTGGCAGTTTGAAAGGTAAAATCACTCTTTCTGAAGATTTTGATGCACCTTTAGAAGAATTTAACGACTACATGTGAAAAACTATCTTTTAGATACACATACATTTTATGGTTTCTGAGTGGAGATAAACAATTATCTAAGAAAGCAAGGTTTTAGGCTACGGATTTTTTCTCCGAATCTAGAGTGGATTTTTTTTACATTTATTTTTCAATCTTTCATCAAAACATCAGGGACTGAGTGAAGCTTAGTGTAACTGTAAGCCACACTGCTATATAAATGATGGAGAGTTTATTCCTATGCTGACCTATTCTTTAATCCTTATTTTTACAAACACATACAACAATTAACACATAGTTAGGCTTTTGTTTAATGCTATCGAGCCAATAAACCTTGCATTTGATGGGTATTTTAGAATTTTTTTGGAATGTAATAGACTATTTATCTACTTTTGAACTGAAATGATCAAGATATTTTCAAAATACCTTATGTTGTTTGGCTTAATTTTTTTAAGCATAAATGTATCATTTTCTATTTTAACGAGACCAAATTTACTTGTTAAACACTCTTTTAATAACAGTTCCAAGCAGAATTTATCTCAAAATACAATTTTTAATTATTCCCATATTTCATTAGTTGAGCATGATTACCAGAATTATGAAATTGAAGATGAGGATAATGAGAAATCTAAAGTTTTAAAATTTGTAAAATATTTAAAAAACTACATAGTTTTAATATCCTTATCTTATCTACTAAATCAGTCTAAAAATTGCTATTTAGGAAATGGTTTCAACCATTTTACCCTACAAAATCCACTCTTTATTTCTTACCAAGCTTTCAGATTATGATTTTTATAAGGAGATAATCCTTATATCCATCTCATGTTTATAATCTATTATAATAATGATTATGAACGGTTTTATGCTGTCCAATAACTTAATTTAAGAAATTTTAACAAACTGTCCTTAGTGTAAATAAAGAAATGAAGAACTTTATTTTAATCCTTTTATGTAGTCTGTTATTTGCAACAAACGTTCTTTCTCAAGAGGAAAATTCTAAAACAAAAACCCAATTACCCACTGGATGGTGGCAAATTCCAAATTCTCCGGTGATTTTCACTTTTGGTGGCTATGTAAAAGCAGATATGCTACATGATTTTGATGCAATTGGTTCACCAGATTACTTTGATATATCTACAATACCTGTCGATGGAAGGAAGTCAGAAGCCACACGTTTTAATTTAAAAGAAACCCGATTCAAGCTAGAGGTGAAAAATCCGGAAAAAGGATTACGATCTTATTTTGAAGGTGATTTTTATGGATATGGAGGTACTTTTAGAATAAGACATGCTTATGTTGAATACAAAGGTTTTTTGGTTGGTCAAACTTGGTCGAATTTTATGGATGAAAATATTATCCCCTCAACATTAGATTTTGAAAAACCAGTATCCTTTACATTCGCCAGACAAGGGATGATACGCTATAAGCATACTATAAATGATGATATGTATTTAGCAATTGCTTTGGAACAGCCTAAAGTTTCTGGTCAAGCACCTCAAAACCCAGGTCATTTTGAAAATCCATTTCCTGATTTAACAGCACGATTTAGAGTTACAAAATCATGGGGTCATGTGCAATTATCTGGGTTTTTAGCTAACATGAGGTACCGGTATGATGCAGGGAATAAGGATAATATAAGCCTGTATGGTGCAAATTTATCTGGGCAATTTAATCTATTTAAAAAAGATAAATTGATCTACCAAGCGGTTTATGGACCCGGTATGGGGAGATATAGAGGTAATGAGTCGGCTGCTTTAAATAAAAATGGAGATTTAAAAGCACTAACAGATTTGGGGCTCACATTTGGTTACAATCACTATTGGAATGATAAAATTTCCTCTTTGGTAGTTTATAATTATGGCTCTGTAAACAATTTGGATGGTCAGCCAGGTTCTGCTCTAGCATCTACTAACTATTACGCAGCTAATGTAATTTATAATATAATGAAAGGAACTTTTTTTGGTATAGAATACATGAACGGTAAGAGGGTTGATTTTAACGGTGCGTACGGCAATGCTAACCGATTACAATTTAGTGTACAATATAGTTTCAATATGTAAAAATTTTTAAAATTAAACAGTAGAATAAAAATGAAAAAACGAGTATTAATCTCTGTATTTGCTTTGGCGATTTTTACGTCTTGTAATGAAGCAGTAAAAACAACAGAATCTTCTTCTGAAAAACAAGTTGTAGAAAAAAAAGAACATCCAGAACATTGGAGTTATGATGGAGAAACCAGCCCAGAGCATTGGGCCGAATTTGAAAAAAATTCAGAATGTGGTGGTAAATTCCAATCACCTATAAATATAGTGAGCACAGATGGCATAGCTGATGGTAAATTAAAACCTTTAGATATTCATTATCAGGAAAATACAAAAATTCATGATGTAACAAATAATGGCCATTCTATTCAGTATAATTTTGAAAAAGGAGATTATGTTAATTATAATGGGGATAGATATGATTTGATGCAGTTTCATTTTCACGAAGGTTCAGAGCATACTATTGATGGGATTAGATATCCAATGGAAATACATTTGGTACATACAAATGCTAAAGGTAAATATCTTGTAATTGCAGTAATGGCAAAAGAAGGTGTAGCTAGTGCTCCTTTTAATTTTTTAGAAAATTATTTGCCAATTAAACAAGGTGAAACGAAAACTGTCAATAAATCTTTTAATCTTAATTCTAACCTTCCTAAAAATAAAGGATATTACAACTATATAGGCTCGCTAACTACACCACCCTGTACCCAAGGTGTAAATTGGTTTGTTTTTAAAGAGCCGATTACAGCATCTTTAAAGCAAGTTAAAGAATTGAAAAGTTTAATGCCTGTCAATAATTATAGAAATGAACAAGCATTAAATGGTAGAAAAGTTTACGTTTATGAACAGTGAATACCTAGGCGATAATATTTTATTTAAACCGCTTCCTATGAATAATTGATATTAGAAAGTGATTTAAGATATTAAGATCCACTTAAAATGTTTTAACGCCAAGTCAAAAAAAATCAGATTTCAATAATATTAAGGAAGAAGACCAGCTTTTAATAAATTAAAATAGAGTGCAAATAGGATAGGAATAGCGAAAGCACAATATTGTATAGATGCAATAGTAGTTTGAGGGTACAACCTAAACTGCTATTGCATTCAATTTTTATAGTTTCTGTCTTGCCAGGATCTTTCGGAAAAGACGCTGCGTAAAAAATCTATTTAAAGATTTAAATAGATATTTCAAACCATTAAATCATTCCATACCTAAGGTTTGACTTTGAGAGAATTAATATAAGTGGTAATGAATCGCTCTGGCGAGTTCTGCCTGCCAATAGTGGAAATCATTTTGTTAACATTGTTAAAAACCAGATAGCCTTACAAGTCTCTGTAAAAATTAAAGCTATCCTTAATCTGACTCTCCGAGATGAAAATATCGAATCTGCAATTCCCTAGTTGATCTGGCAATGAAAAATTGATTTTTCCAGAAATATTCTTTTTATCATTTTTCATAATCTCCAACAATTCCTGTTCTATGCCGGTTCTGATGCTATATTTTCCGAAGAATTTCAAAAAAGTGGAAGTAATGATTTCTAAATCTTTCTGGCTTAAGCCGATGATTTCATGAGCCAAATAAGCTTCGCAAATCATGCCTAAAGCAATGGCTTCGCCATGTAACAAAGGGTTTCTGTCGTTTTTTAACGACCAAGATTCTATCGCATGACCGATGCTATGCCCGAAATTTAAAGTTTTGCGTAAACCTTTTTCAAATGGATCTGCTATAACCACTTTATTCTTAATTTCTACCGAACGATAAATTTGTGCTTCGCTAATATTATTTACATCTTCAAGCTGCACAACTTCATTAAAGAAATCGGCATCAGCAATAATGCCATGTTTAATCACTTCGGCAAAGCCAGAAACCAGCTGACGATGGTCTAAAGTTTTCAGAAAATCCGGAGCAATAATTACCGCTTGCGGTTGGGCAAATGTGCCAATAATGTTTTTTACTTCATTCAAATCCACTCCAGTTTTACCGCCTACAGAAGCATCTACTTGAGAGAGTAGGGTGGTTGGAATTTGAATAAAATCGATACCTCGCTTAAAGGTAGAAGCGGCAAAACCGCCCATATCGGTCACCACGCCACCGCCTAAATTAATCAGAACTGCATTTCTATCGGCTTCAAACTCCAACAGCATTTGCCAAATCCCGATACAAAAATCAATGGTTTTATTTTCTTCGCCGTTAGGGACCTCGATTAAATCAAAATCTGTTAATTCTGGCAGTTTTTCTTGTAAAACAGGCAAGCAATATTGCCCAGTCATTTCATCCGTTAAAATGAAAACTTTAGAATATTTTTTCTTCGCCAAAAGCTGATGTAAGCTCTGTAAGCTATTGTCAAAAAAAACCTCGTAACTGCTGTTTTGTATCGGCTTCATATCACTTTTATGGTTTGTCCGTTAAATTCAATACTATCGCCTTTTCTCACTTTCAATCGCTTTCTAAAATCAACTATTCCGTTGTATTTCACCAAACCTTCAGTCACTACCATTTGCGCTTCTCCTCCAGATGAAACTAAATCTGTGGCCTTTAAAAGCTGAATTAATGGAATAAAATCTCCTTCCAAAACAAATTCTATCATATCCGGCAAACTTACAAAATTCATGAACGTTGTATGCTAATAATGAGCAATGATTTTATAATTTTGACGGTTTATATCTCTTTAATTTATGTCTGATATCCTTTCTTCACAGAACTTATCTTTTGATGATACTGAGATTGCTTTTAAACATCAGAGCAATAAAGACTTAAAGCGTTCTTTTTGGTTGTATAAAATGATTAGCAATAACCTTTTGGTGAAAGTTGGTCCGCCCTTAACCAAAGCTGCACTAGCCATTAAGTTACCTATTGCAGGCTTGATTAAGGCAACGATTTTTAAGCAATTTTGTGGAGGAGAAACCATAGCAGAGTGTACGCCAACCATTCATCATCTTTCTGCTTCTGGTGTGGGAACCATTTTGGATTATTCTGTGGAAGGAGAGGATGAGGAAGCTATTTTTGATCATACCGCTCAGGAAATCATCAAAACCATAGAAAAAGCCATTGAAATGCCTGATGCAATTCCATTTTGCGTATTTAAGGTTACCGGAGTGGCTCGGTTTGCGCTGTTAGAGAAGTTGAATAGGAAAGAGCAATTAAAAGATTTTGAAGCTTTAGAATGGAAAAAAGCGTATAATCGGATTGAAGCCATTTGTCAGAAAGCGTATGATGCACAACAGCATTTGATGATTGATGCCGAAGAAACTTGGATTCAGGACGTGATTGATGAAGTGGCTTTAGAAATGATGAGGAAATATAATCAGCAAAAAGCCATTATTTATAACACTTATCAGCTTTACCGTCATGATAAATTAGCTTCTTTAATTGCAGATTGTACCTTGGCACAAACTCAAGGTTTTTATTTAGGAGCTAAATTGGTGCGTGGAGCATACATGGAAAAGGAAAGAAAAAGAGCTGCCGAAATGAATTATCCTTCCCCAATTCAGCCTGATAAAGCATCAACGGATCGGGATTATGATGCTGCTATTGATTTTTGTTTGGAGAATTTACAAACCATTTCTTTCGTTGCCGGAACGCATAATCAACATAGCTGCCAACTTTTGGCTGATGCGATGGAATTGAAAGGAATGGAAGCAAAGCATCCTCATGTTTATTTTTCTCAATTATTAGGGATGAGTGATAACCTCAGTTTTAATTTATCTAATGCGGGTTATCATGTGGCTAAATATGTTCCGTATGGACCGGTAAAAGCAGTTTTACCCTATCTTTTCCGAAGAGCGGAGGAAAACACAGCTATCGCTGGACAAATGGGAAGAGAATTGAGTTTAATCTCTAAAGAATTGAAAAGAAGAGGGATTTAGTTTAGTTGATTGGTTCATTAGTAAGTAGTTCATTAGTCTCACTAATTATGAACTATTTCAACTAAATGAACTAAATAACTGTTGTATCGTATCCGGATAGGTCATTAAATAGGTTTGGATGCCTAATTCTTCGGCAGTTTTTAGATGTTGAGGGCTGTCATCAATAAATAAAGTTTCAGCAGGATTAAGTTCGTTTTCTGCTAAAACTTGTTCAAAAATATCATGGTTGGGTTTGCGTTTGCCAACTAAATGAGAGTAGTATATTTTCTCAAAAAAGCCTTCATTTCCATCTAAACCAAAGGTTTCTTTAAGGTATTTGTTGATGTACGCCAAATGAATTTCGTTGATATTGCTCAGCAGAAAAGTTCTATAATTCTGTTTTAAAGCCAAAAGTAATTCATGATTTCCATCAGGAACGCCGATTAGTAAAGAGTTCCAAGCATCATCAATTTGCTGGTCGGTAAGTTCTGGGTGCTGACTTACTTTTCTGATGCCATCTCTAAATTCAGCAGCGGTTATATTTCCTTTCTCAAACTCATCAAATAAAGGATCATGCCCTTTATGAGCGTAAAATTCTTCCACATTTTTTATTCCTAAAGCTTCAAAAGCCGCTTGTGTACGTTTAAAATCTATCTTAAAAATTACGTTTCCGTAATCAAAAATAATGTTTTTGATGTCTTTATTCATGCACTAAAAATAAGCACTCCTAATAGAATCAGAAATTTATTTCTCTTTTATTTTGGAATATTAGTTTTCTGTTATACTTTTGTTTCAACCAAATGGTTGAAATTTTTGGTTGATTTAAAAAATGTTAGACAATTCCTCCAATAAGACAGAACAACAAATTTTGGAAGCCGCATATCGTGTTTTTCAAAAGAAAGGAAGGGCAGGGGCAAGGATGCAAGAAATTGCAGATGAAGCTGGCATTAATAAGTCTATGTTGCATTATTACTTTAGGAACAAGGATAGTTTGTTTCGAAAGATTTTTATGCAATCTATTGCTGAGTTTTTAGGTTCTGTGATTCCGATGCTGAACAATGTGGAAACCACTTGGCAAGAAAAAATAAGTGATTTTATTGCTCATTATAATACATTTTTAACAAAAAGACCAGATTTGCCACTTTTTGTAATGAATGAAATTAATCAACATCCAGATGAGTTTTTTAATCAGCTCCAGATTGAAAATATCCTGATGCACACGGTATTTTTTAATCAACTGAGTGCAGCGGCAGAGCGAGGAGAAATCAGGACAATTCATCCCATTCAGGTCTTTGTTACGATGCTCTCTAATATTGTTTTTCCATTTATTGCTGCGCCTATCATCAAGAAAGTAGCTGCATTTACGGATAGCAATTGGGAACATTTTATGGAAGATCGTGTTCGTATTACAAAAGAAATTATTATCAATTATCTAGAAAAAGTATAAATTTTTTGTTATGAAATCAACCAAATGGTTAAATCTAATAGTTGGTGTTTTTACCCTAATGTTTGGCTTCCAACAACTGGTTCAAGCACAGCAAATCAGTTTGCAAGATTGTTATCAGGCAACAGCAAAAAATTATCCTTTAATTCAGAAGGATAGTTTATTAAGAGTTATCACTCAACAAACAGATGAACAACTCAAGAAAAACTATTGGCCGATTTTACAAGCATCAGCGCAAGCCACTTACCAAAGTGAAGTAACAACTATACAATTGCCTGGAATAGCGCCTATAGATAAAGATCAATACGCTATGGGTTTGAGTTTGACTCAACCTTTATTTGATGGTGGCGAAACAAGTGCACAAAGAGATTTGAATCAAATTCAAGGTAAAGTGCAGTTGCAACAAAATCAGGTAGATTTATATATGATTAAAGAGAGAGTCAGCAATCTTTTTTTTCAAGTGCTTTTGTTAAAGGAAAGTTTGAAAATTGATTTGGCCACTCAAAAACAATTAAACGCCAGATTAGAAGCTAAAGAAGGAGCCTTAAAATTTGGCGCCGCCCAAGAAGCCGATGTAAATGCTTTAAAAGCCGAAGTTTTAAAAGCGCAACAACAAATCACCATGATTCAGAACGACCAAGAAGCTGTTTTAACGCAATTGAGTTATTTTACGGGTTTAACCTTGAAAAGCGAGCAACAATTTTCTCTTCCGGATGATCCGCTTATACCAGCCTCTTATCTCAATAAAAGGCCAGAAAATATGCTTTTTGACCTCAATCAGCAAACCATTATCCAACAACAAAAAGTGAAGGATACCCAGCTTTTACCAAAAATAAGTTTGTTTGGGATAGCCAATTACGGCCGGCCAGGTTATAACTTTTTGAATAATAATTTTAGAGATTATGGATTAGTGGGTGCTAAAATTACGTGGAATATCAGCAGTTTTTACCGCCATCAGGCTGATAAAAAAATCAATGAATTGCAACTCAGCAATGTGGCGGTACAGCAATCTGTTTTCGAGTTAAATCAGCAAGCTCAATTTAGCGTTCAGCAACAAAACTTGAAGAAATTGAACGAACTTCTGAGTCAAGATCAAGAAATTATTGATTTGAAAACAAAGGTAAGCACAGCATCAGAGGCTAAATTAGATAATGGGACCGAAACGGTGAGTGATTATATCAGCGATATTCAAAGTGAGCAGCAAGCTCGTTTAGCCAAGATATTTCATCAAATTCAACGCTATCAAACTATAGAACAATTAAAATTGATTAATGGAACTCAGCAATAAATAAAATTGGAGACCATCATGATTGAGCCATCAAATAGGGGAATGAATAAATCATGATTGCTTCATCACCAATAAAAAAACAAATTATATATAGATGAAAAAACTAAAATTATATCCTAAAATCTTATCCATCGCCGTGATTACCTTCTTTTTTACGGCTTGTAAGAGTACTGAGCCTACTCCAGATGCTTATGGTAATTTTGAGGCAGATGAAACCATTGTATCTAGCAGAGCAGATGGTAATTTGGAGGTTTTTAATGTGGAAGAAGGCACCGTATTAAATGCTGGTGAAAACGTGGGATTGGTAGATACTACTCAACTGCATTTGAGAAAAATGCAATTAATAGCTACTAAACAGGGTTTGAGAGAAAGATTGCCAGATATACAACCCGAATTGCAGGTGATTGAGCAGCAAATTGCAGCTCAAGAAAGGGAAAGAAACCGGACGATGAATTTGTTAAAAGTGGGTGCGGCGATGCCTAAAACTTTAGACGATATCAACGCCAATATCAAAATTTTAAAAAGCCAATTGGCGGCTAGAAAGGCGCAATTGAGCGTTCAAACTTCAGCAACTTTATCAGAGAGAAATCCCATAGATGCGCAAATAGATCAGGTTAAAGATCAGCTTGCAAAAGCTTATATCATCAACCCCAAAAAAGGGATGGTTTTAGTGAAATATGCTGAGACTGGAGAAACGGTCCATTTTGGAAGTCCGCTGTATAGAATTGGGGATGTAGAGGAGATTATTTTGAGAGCTTATATTTCTGGAGATCAACTGAGTAGCGTAAAAATTGGTCAGAGGGTGAGCTTAAGAATTGATGTTTCTAATGGAGCTTATCAATATTATAATGGCACAGTGGAGTGGATAAGTAGTGAAGCGGAGTTTACGCCAAAAATTATCCAAACTAAAGACGAGCGTATAAATATGGTTTATGCTACTAAAATTAGGGTGAAAAATGATGGGAAAATTAAGATAGGAATGCCCGGAGAAGTTTTTCTAACACCTCAAAAATCTGAATAAGTAGAAAAAATGTCGGCCATAGCAGTTAACGGAATCAGCAAAAATTTTGGAGAAATTCAGGCTGTGAAGCCCATGAGTTTTTCTGTAAAGGAAGGAGAATTATTTGGGCTTATTGGTCCGGATGGTGCAGGTAAAACTACACTCATTAAAATATTGGTAACTGTGTTAAAGCCAGATAGCGGCTTTGCAACCATAGATCATCATGATGTGGTGAAAGATTATCACTATATCCGTAATATCATCGGCTATATGCCCGGTAAATTTGCGCTTTATCAGGATCTTTCAATTGAAGAAAACATGAAATTTTTTGCAGATGTTTTTGGAACTAAATTAGAAGATAACTTAGAATTGATGGGTGATATTTACAAACAAATTGAACCTTTTAAAAAGCGTAGAGCAGGTCAACTTTCTGGAGGGATGAAACAGAAATTAGCTTTGTGTTGTGCGTTAATTCATCGCCCTAAAATCTTGATTTTAGATGAGCCTACCACTGGCGTTGATGCCGTTTCTAGGAAAGAGTTTTGGAATATGCTGCAACACATCCGTACCCAAGGAATCAGTATTTTAGTGAGCACACCTTATATGGATGAAGCCGCCAAATGCGACAGGATTGCTTTAATGCAAGATGGAAGCATCATTGCTTTGGATACGCCGCAAGCCATCAGAGACTCTTTTACTTATCCTATTTTCGGTATTAGAGGAGCAAATAATTATCATTTGATAGAAAAGATGAAGTCTTTTCCTCATTTACGTTCTATTTACCCTTCGGGCGAGTTTGCCCACTTGGTGATGAACCAAGAAATAACGCTTCAAGAAATTGAAGATTTTGCAGCTAAAAGTGGCGAAAAACTAATAGAAAGCAAGCTGATTAAAGCCGATATAGAAGATTGTTTTATAGAAATGATGCAACATGGTTAATCAAGAAAATATCGCGGTAAAAGCAAAACAACTCACCAGAAAATTTGGAGATTTTATTGCCACCAAGGAGCTGACTTTGGAAGTGAAAAAAGGTGAGATTTTTGGATTTTTAGGAGCTAATGGAGCCGGAAAAACCACAGCCATGCGGATGCTTTGCGGATTGTTAAAACCCAGCTCTGGAGAAGCTACAGTGGCGGGTTTTGATGTGTACAAAGAGGCAGAAAAAATCAAAAAGAATATTGGCTATATGAGCCAAAAATTCTCTTTGTATGAGGATTTAAAAGTGACAGAAAACATCAGTTTGTTTGGCGGGATTTATGGCTTAAATCGGAAGGAAATCAAACTAAAAACCCAAAATATTATTGAAGATTTAAACCTGCATTCCGTAGCCAATAAATTGGTGAGAGCTATCCCGCTAGGATGGAAACAAAAATTGGCTTTTGCGGTGGCGCAGGTTCATGATCCTAAAATTATTTTTTTAGATGAACCCACAGGCGGTGTAGATCCACTAACCAGAAGGCAGTTTTGGAACGAAATTTACGCTTCGGCAGATCGTGGTTTAACCATTTTTGTTACCACCCATTATATGGATGAAGCTGAATATTGCCATCGAGTTTCCATCATGGTAGATGGTGAGGTTAAGGCTTTAGGTACGCCTCGAGAATTGAAAAATCAGTATCAAGTAAATAGTATGGATGATGTTTTTACAGAACTCGCCAGAGGAACTTCAACTAAATAGCTATGTTAAAAGGACTCATTATTAAAGAATTTCGTCATATTCTGCGTGATCCCAAAACTTTACTCATTCTTTTTGGGATGCCTTTATTGCAACTTTTACTTTTTGGGTTCGCCTTATCTACTGAAATTAAAAATGCACCAATAGCCATTTTAGACCATGCAAAAGACGCACAAAGCTATGCTTTACAAAGTAAAATTTTCTCGTCAGGATATTTTAGGCAACAAGAAAAATTAAAAAACGAGAAGCAGATTGCTCAAAGTTTTGAAGGCGGAAAAGTGAAATTGGTGCTGGTAATTCCACCTAAATTTGCTGAGCAGTTGGCAAATGGAAATCATGTTGAAATTCAGGTAATTGTTGATGCCAGTGATATCAATACCGGAATTACTTTGCAAAATTATGCACAATCAATTATTCAAAATTTTCAGCAACAAATTCATCCCACATCAAAACCCTTCATGCAAATTGTACCAAAGGTGAGAATGATGTTTAATCCAGAACTTAAGTCGGTGTATGCTTTTGTTCCGGGCGTCTCTGCCTTGGTTTTGATTCTGATTTCTGCGATGCTAACCTCAGTGACCATCGCTCGTGAAAAGGAATTAGGAACAATGGAGGTCATCAGTATATCACCTTTAAGAACCCAGCATATTATTTTGGGTAAAGTGCTACCCTATCTTTTACTTTCTATGATTAATGCAGCATTTATCATCTTGGTAGGAATTTGGGTTTTAGGAATGCCCATGAATGGGAATGTGTTGATTCTCCTTTTAGAATGTTTATTGTACGTTTTAGTGGCATTAGCATTTGGTGTATTGATTTCGGTGAAGGCAAATACACAGCAAGAAGCCATGTTTATTTCATTATTGAGTATGATGTTGCCTACGATTATACTTTCTGGATTTATTTTTCCTGTAGAAAGTATGCCCTGGGGCCTACAGCAGATTTCCAAAATTATTCCGGCAAGTTATTTTATTGAAGCCATCAAATCTATAATGATTAAAGGAGGTGGTTTTGATTTGATTTGGAAACCTACTTTAGTTTTAGCTTTTATGGCTACACTATTAATTATACTTAGTATCAAGCAATTAAAAACCAGAACTAATTGATATGCGGACGATAATACATTTGGTAAAGAAAGAGTTTCTGCAAATTTTGAGAAGTAAATTGATGTTACGTGTGATGACGGTTTTACCCACCATGCAGTTAATTGTATTGTCATTTGCCGCCAATTATGATGTGAAGCATCTAAAAGTTTACATGATAGACCTAGATTTAAGTCCATCCTCGAGGCTAATTGCTACTACATTAGAGGGCTCTAAATTTTTTGATTTTCAGGGTTATACTTTTTCTCAAAAGCAAGCTTTTGATGCTTTAGATAAAGATAAAGCTGATATTGTGATAGAAATTCCTCGTGATTTTGAGAAAAATTTAGTGAAAGAAAATCATGCTGAAGTTCAAATATTAATTAATGCAATCAATAATCAGAAATCGGGTTTGGCTAATGGTTATATGCAAGCTATTTTAAATGAAGTCAATAAAAATATTCGTGGCGAATGGATAGGATTTAATCCTGACCAAACCATAAGTCAGATAGATGTAGTACCGGTGAATTGGTATAATCCTACCTTAGATTATCCTACATTAATGGTTCCAGGTGTTTTAGCCGAGTTACTTTCTTTAATCACCATTTTATTAACTGCCCTTAATATTGTTAAAGAAAAAGAGATCGGGACTTTAGAACAAATCAATGTGACCCCTGTAACCAAGTTTCAATTTACAATGGGTAAACTACTTCCTTTTTGGGTGATTGGGCACATCATTTTTTGGACTGGTTTAAGTGCCGGAAGAATAATCTTCGGCATCCCCATATTGGGTTCATTGTGGTTGCTAGAAGGTTTTCTTTCCATTTATCTGTTTGTAGTATTAGGGATAGGCTTGTTTATCAGTAATCTGGCAGAAACGCAGCAACAAGCCATGTTTGTGGCTTTCTTTTTCATTATGGCTTTTATTCTTTTATGTGGATTATTTACACCAGTAGAAAATATGCCTCAATGGGCGCAGTGGCTCAATGTGGTTAATCCTATATATTACTTTGTTGAAGTGAATCGCTTGGTGTTGATCAAAGGAAGTGGATTTAAAATTATTGCACCTATTATGGGGGGAATGGTTTTTTATGCGGTTGCTATTAATAGTTTGGCCATTTGGAGATATCGTAAAACCACCTAATTTTTAAAGGCATGAAAAATTCGTCACTCATTCATCAACATATACAAATGATTACTTTTAGTTTGCTATCGCAGATTTTAAAAAGAGATATGCAAGAATTTAATGAAAGTTCTGATTTAGTATTGGATTTGCAGATGACAAAACAGATGAAGCATTTGTTTTACAATGAATTAGAGCGCCAGTTTTATACGGAATTTAGTCAATCAGAGAGGAAGAATGTAAAGCAAATAGGAGAGGTCATCAATATGACCTCTCTTAAAATTTAAGCTTTATTTTTTATCTAAAGCTGGTTTTTTCTGAGTTTGAGAAACTAACCATCCAGTTTCGTAAATCCATTTACTCATTGTAGTCAATTTTGGATAATCAATTCTGTCTGCCTCATCTTTTGGTGTATGATAATCTGGATGTAAAAGTGTGGTAAAGAATATAGAAGGAATTCCGGCTTGTGCATAAGGTACATGATCACTTCTGAAATACCAATGTTCTGGATGGCTTTCTTCATCCCAAGAATAATCTAATTTAAAATTGCTGTAATCTTTATTGGCTGCTAAAGTCATGTTTACCAAATCACTAGAGTTACGATGCGGTGGAAGAATCCCGAGTAATGCCGCAGAATCTGGTGCATTTCTTCCAATCATATCACCGTTTAAAACAGCTACGATAGATTTTAAATCAACTGTTGGGTGTGCAACAAACCATCTAGAACCTAATAAACCTCTTTCTTCTGCGCCATGCCAAACAAATAAAGCCGAGCGCTTTCCTGGATGTGCGGTCCAAGCTCTCGCAACAGCTAATAGGGCTACGGTAACAGAGCCATTATCGTCGGCCCCGTTCCAAATAGAATCTTGATTTACAGCTGGTCCAACGCCATCATGGTCGTGATGCCCGCTAAAAAGAACGTATTCTTTCTTTAAAACTGGATCAGTTCCATCGGCTTTAGCCACCACATTTACTGATGGATAGTCAAAATGCTCGGACTTAAGATGGATAGCAACCGTTGCGTTTGCACTAGATAAATTCTTATCGAAACCTTTGCTGGTTAATATAATCGGCACTTTTGGAGTTGGTGCTTCTGGTGCTCCAGGAATGCTGTAATCTCCTTCGGCAAAATGAAATCCTGTAAAAGAAATTAAAGATTCTACTTGATCATCAGCTACCAAAATAATAGCTGCAGCTCCATGGCGCATTAAAACCAGACTTTGTTGACGAACAGCTAAAGCGGTGTATCGGAAGCCCCACAAACTCACCCATTTTGGAGGAATTGCTGCAGGTGCTTGGATGTTCATGGCCACAATTTTTCCATTTAAATTTTTGGTGGTATCAGCCATGCTATTTAGCCAGGTTACGGGGCCATCATTTTGATAATCCATGATAGTCATTGGCCAAACGTCTGTCCACAATTTTAAAGATTGATTATTGATTAAAACACTACTGGATGAGGCAATTCTGCTTCGCTTTAGGTTGTAGAATTGATAATAAGAGCCATCTTCCCCGGCAGGCTTTAAACCTGCTTGTCTAGCTTTTTCTGATACCCATACGGCAGAGCGAAGTTCATCAAGCACCCCAGCCCGTCTGCCTCTAAAAACATCGCTTGCTAAATCATATAAATCCTTTTTTAAATCAGTTTCCTTAATTTTTGATAATTCTGGAGCTAGATTTTGCGCCATTACTGGGCCTGTGAGCAATAGACCTAGCAATAGTGAATAAAATTGTTTTTTCATGATGAAAATTAAAGATTTTGAGAATAAGAATTTCAAAAGGAATAGAAAAATTACAAACTAAAAAGCTTTTAAACAAAAGAAGCTACCCGATTAGAGTAGCTTCTTTAACTGAATTAATTGTGATCTATATTAAGACACCTGCTTACGCAAGTTTAACATTCACTGCATTTAATCCTTTTTTTCCGTCTTGTAGATCGAAAGTAACTTCGTCGTTCTCTCTGATTTCATCTACTAAACCTGAAACGTGTACAAAGTATTCTTTGTTCGTTCCGTCTTCTTTAATAAAACCAAATCCTTTGGTTGAATTAAAGAACTTTACTGTTCCATTGTTCATTATTGTAATTTATTAATTTCTTCAAAGGTATATATAAAATATTAAATCCAAGCGAATAATTAATTTTTTGATAATCAATAAGTTTTAGACATAAAAAAAACCATCCTTTAAAAGAATGGATTTTTAAATTACTTTGATTTATTAAATATCGAAGGAAAAATCATCGTCTGTTTTTGTTGTGGCACCATCAGGATTGAATTCGTAACGCTTTTCTACCACTTCTTGATGAGATTTGATATATTCTACAGTTTCGGCAAGGCCTTCAGCAAATTTTTCAAAATCTTCCTTGTAAAGGAAAATCTTATGCTTAATAAAAACGCCATCTTCTAATCTTTTCTTGCTTTCTGTTACTGTGATGTAGTAATCGTTTGATCTAGTTGCTTTTACGTCGAAAAAGTAAGTTCTTTTACCCGCTCTAACCTTTTTCGAAAAGACTTCTTCTCTTTCTCTGTTGTCGTAATCTCCCATTGTTTGTAATAAGTATTTTAAGTTTTGTTAGGCTAAATAAAGAAAGAATTAATCAAAGTTCCAAATAATAGAATTAAAGTTTAGGAGATTTGTTGCTCTTCTAAGAGTTGTTTCTCATAAAGCTCAAAATAGATTCCTTTTTTATCCATTAAATATGAATGAGTTCCCTGTTCGGCAATTTGTCCATCTTCTAAAACTAGAATTTTGTCTGCATTTTTAATGGTAGATACTCGGTGAGCAATAATGATACTGGTTTTATTGCGCATCACCTTTCCTAAGTTGCTCAAAATTTCTTCCTCTGTTTTGGTATCAACAGCAGAAAGGCAATCATCAAATATTAAAATTTGAGGTTCTTTAATGATGGCTCTTGCGATGGAAACTCTTTGTTTCTGACCTCCTGATAAAGTGATGCCACGTTCTCCAATAAAGGTTTCGAATTTCTTATCAAAGGCTATGATATTTTGATAAACGGCGGCATTTTTTGCGGCATTTTCTACTGCGTTCATATCCAGTTTATCTTGGCCAAAGGCGATATTATGTGCAATGGTATCAGAAAACAAAAAGACCTCCTGAGGCACAAAACCAGTTTGGCTTCTGTAATCTTCTAAATTGATGAATTTGATATTCTGGTTGTCAATTTTTATTACTCCTTCATCTACATCATACATCCGCATGATTAAATTGGCGATGGTAGATTTGCCAGAGCCAGTTCTGCCAATGATGGCTAATAATTCGCCTTGTTTAATTTCAAAAGACACATTTTTTAAAGCTTGAATGCCAGTGTCTGGATATCGAAAACTTACATTTTCAAATTGGATAGCTCCATTTATTTGGAGCGGGTTTGGATTTGAATTGATAATTTCTGGAACAGTTTTTAAAAACTGATTAATTCTTTTTTGCGAAGCCGCAGCTCTTTGAACCAAAGAAGTTACCCAGCCCAAAGAAGTGACCGGAAAGGTAAGCTGATTCACATAAACAATAAATTCGGCAATATTTCCTGAGCTAATTTTGCCGTCCATCACTTGCAAACCACCAACATAAACAGTGATGATGGTACTTAAGCCTACCATGAGTAACATAATCGGGAAGAAAAAAGCCTGAACTTTTACCAAAGCCAAAGATTCTTCTTTGTATTGTTCGCTTTCTTTGGCAAACCCTTCTCTCATACTTTCCTCACGAACGTAAGATTTTACCACTCTAATTCCAGAAAAAGTTTCCTGAACAAAGGATGATAAAGCGCTTAATCTTTGTTGAATTTGTTCACTTTTTTGGTTGATGATACTATTTACATAGTAGATGGTGACCGCTAAAAGTGGAAGAGGAATTAAGCAGTAGATAGCCAGTTTCACATTGACATTTAGCATGGCGATGATGACCAAAATAAATAATACAATAGTGTTGATGGTGTACATAATGGCAGGGCCGAGATACATTCTCACTCGGCTCACATCTTCCGTAACCCTGTTCATTAAATCGCCAGTATTGTTTCTTCTAAAAAAAGCTAAAGACAATTTTTGATAGTGGCCATAAATCTCATTTTTTAGATCATACTCAATATGTCTTGAGGTGAGAATGATGGTTTGTCTCATAAAAAATAAAAACAAACCTCTAATGAGCGATACCAAAAGCACTAATCCTCCGAATAGTAAAAGGCTGTAACCAAAAATGTCTAAAACTAAAGATTGCCGCTCAAAACCGTTAAATAACCTGTAAAGCGAAATATTTTCTGTCACCAGATCAAACGCTAAACGGATGATTTGCGCAGGTAAAACCGCAAAGAAATTAGAAATAACGACAAAAATTACTCCCGGTAAAAGTTGCCAACGATATTTGATGAAAAATTTATTTAAGTAGGCGAGTTCTTTCATTGTTAAAGCAAAAGTAAAATATAAATCTTTACTATTGTTATGCTGTATTTGTTTTGGTTGTAAAATATTTAATCAAGATTTAGTTTTTGTCGCCAATAAAAAAACATCTACTTTTGCAAATAACCCACTAACCATTTAATTGATCAACAATGTCTTCAATTCAGTTAGAATCTTCTTCTATATTTAGTCAACTCAGTATTTTTGGTCACCAAAAGGTGGTTTTTTGTAAAGATGAGGATACTGGCCTAAAAGCTATTATTGCCATTCATGATACTACTTTAGGGCCTGCGATTGGTGGTACAAGAATGTGGCCTTATGAAACTGAAGCCATGGCTTTAAAAGACGTTTTAAGACTTTCACAAGCCATGACCTATAAGGCTGCGATTACCGGTTTAAATTTAGGTGGCGGTAAAGGTGTAATCATCGGCGATAGCCGAACAGATAAGACAGAAGCTTTGATGCGCAGATATGGAAGGTTTATCGAAAACTTGAATGGATCTTTTATTACCGCAGAAGAAGTAGGTACAGGCCCAAAAGATATGGAGTATATCCGGATGGAAACCAAATATGTAACTGGTGTTCCAGAATCTATAGGTGGAAGCGGCGACCCTTCTCCGGTAACTGCTAAAGGCGTTTTTTTTGGGATTAAGGCTTGTGTAAAAGAACTTTACGGTACAGATAATTTAGCTGGTAGAAGTGTAGCAGTGCAAGGAACCGGGCATGTGGGCGAGCATTTAGTAGGTTTATTAAGAGATGAAAATGCTAAAGTTTATGTGAGCGACATCAATGAAGAACGTTTGGCGAGGGTGGCTAAAAAATACGGTGCTGAAGCCGTAAATAACAACAACCTATTCGATTTAGATTTTGATATTTATGCTCCTTGTGCTTTAGGGGCAACCATAAATACAGAAACCATTAGCAGAATGAAATGCGGAATTATTGCAGGTTCTGCAAACAATCAGCTAAGGGATGAAAAAGCGGATTCTCAATTACTGTTAGAAAAAGGAATTTTATATGCGCCTGATTATTTAATCAACGCAGGAGGTTTAATTAACGCTTATTCCGAAATTGCGGGTTACAGTAAAAAGAGAACCATGCAACTGGCTGAAAACATTTATGAGGCTACTCGTGAAGTGTTGAAAAAATCTAAATCAGACCAAATACCGACTGTTTTGGCAGCTAACGCCATTGCAGAAAAAAGAATTTCAGACATCAGAAAAATAAAATCATCATTTTAAATCGTAATTTCGCGAAAAATTAAATCCATAAATAGGTTTCAAAAACCAAATCGTTCTTTAAAAATGTTAAATAGAAGGCATCTGAGAGTAAAAGTAATGCAGGTTTTGTATGCATTTCAACAAGTTGAAGTGAAAGACATCCATCAGCATGAAAAAAGTCTACTAAAAAGTGTAGATCAAGTTTTTGAAATGTATATCAGCTTGTTGGCATTAATTAATGATGTTGTTCAATACGCCGAAATTGACGCACAAGACAGAGCCAATAAACATTTACCTACCGAGGAAGACTTAAATGCAAGTCTTAAACTGATGGATAATTTATTCATCAAGTTGTTATTAAATAATCAGGAATATATTCACGCAGTAAAGAAATATAAGGTTTCATGGAGCTATGATCCTGAATTGGCTCGCTCACTTTTTATGACGCTAAAAGCCTCAGAGGAATATAAAGCTTATCTTCAAAATTCAACTCAGGATTTACATAGCGATAAGGATATCATCAAATTTATCTTCAAAAAAGTGATCTTAAAATCTACGCTAGCGCAGCAAGCTTTAGAAGAAAAGCATTTGAATTGGCAGGTAGATCAGGACGTTTTGCAAGCCATGATTGCAAAAACACTCAAGAATTTTTCCTCTGAAAATGAAGTCTCAAAATTGGCAGAGGTAAGTTCTAATTGGGCTGATGACAAAGAATTTATCATCGATTTATTTCAGAAAACCATTGCTAATGATGAGGTATTCCAGAAAATGATTGCCGCTAAAACGAAAAACTGGGAAGCAGATAGAATTGCGATGTTGGATGTGATTTTAATGAAAATGGCATTAGCAGAATTGGTTTATTTTACCAGTATCCCTGTAAAGGTGACCATAAACGAGTATTTAGAAATTGCAAAAGAATTTAGTACACCTAAGAGTAATTCGTTCATAAATGGTATTTTAGACAAAATTTTGGATGACCTTAAAGCCGAAGGAAAAATTAGGAAGTTTGGCAGGGGTTTAATGTAGTTTAAAATGAAAAGAATCTTTATCGGTATTTTCACGGTTTTAGCCTTAGTAGCTTGTCAGCAAAACAGCACTCAAAATCAAATAGAAAGTAGCTCTAGTGAGGTAACTGATGCAGTAAGTGCCCCAGTGATGAATTTTGAGCAAAAAACCTATGATTTTGGTAAGATTACGGAAGGAGAAAAAGTTTCTTACGATTTTATCTTTACCAATACAGGTAAAACTCCTTTAATTATTAAAGATGCAGTAGCGAGTTGTGGTTGTACAGTGCCAGACCCACCAAAAGATCCAATAGCTCCTGGTGCAAAGAGTAAAATTAACGTAGTATTCAGTAGTGTAGGTAAAATGGGTTTGCAAGATAAAGTGGTGACCATTACGGCCAATACCATCCCAGCACAAACTCAACTACACTTAATAGGAGAAGTAGTCAAATAATTATAATAGATAAATATGTTAAATTTTGTTTTGTTACAAGTTCCATCAGATTGGATGAACTTTTTACCCATGATTTTAATTGTGGTTGTGTTTTATTTTTTCATGATTAGACCACAAATGAAGAAAGCCAAAGATCACAAAAAATTTGTTTCCGAAATGAAAAAAGGGGATAAGGTAGTTACTACTGCTGGTATTCATGGTAAAATTGTAGATATGAATGAAACAACCCTAGTTTTAGAAACAGAAGGAGGAGGCAAAATCAGATTCGATAAATCTGCGGTTTCATTAGAAGCATCAAAAAATTTAAATAGCTAAGGGTCTAAAAAAAATGAAATCAAATGCCGTTTTCATCACATGGAACGGCATTTTTTTATAAATTTAATTTTACATTCTAGATATCTCATTTAAAAGAATGGCTTTAATCAAATTAACAGCTGTTGAACGACGCAAACTAAGCATATTTTTCACCTGCTTGGTATTAGCAGTGGGTGCATGGTTGTTTTTTGCCTTGTCTAATAAATATGAATATGAAGTAAAAACTACCGTAAGCTTTAAAAATCCTCCATTAAATAAGGCTTTTAATCCGCTTCAGTCTGATTCTGTGGAATTAACCGTTCAAGGAACCGGTTGGCAATTATTGTTTACACGGATGAGGATTTATCCGAAAGATGTAAAAGTTGACTTAAGACCGCTGAGCAAAAGAAATTTTGTGACTTTTAGCGAGCAGTTGTATCGTATCAACAATGATTATTCTTCTAATCAGAAAATTATCGCCGTTCGGCCCGATACCTTATATTTTGATTTTACTACAAGAAAAGTAAAAAGAGTGCCCATCAAATTTTTGAGCAGTTTAAGTTATGTTAAACAATTTGGGCAATCTAAACCCATACAATTAAAACCTGATTTTGTAACCGTAACTGGACCTCAGGAACTATTAGACAAAATTAAATATTGGGAAACGGATACTTTTTCAAGAAAAAAAATTGATGCTACTATAATTGAAAATATCAATTTAAAAGCACCATCAGATGCTAATGTGAGTATCTTTCCGAACACTACTGATGTTAAAATCCTGGTTGATGAGTTTACCGAAAAGCAATTGAATATTCCTATAAAGGTGATTCATAATAAAGAATACTATAATGTAAAATTAGTTCCGGATAAAGTGAAAATTACTTTCATGGTATCTTTATCTGATTATGCAGAAGTGGATGTAGATAATTTTGAAGCGGTAGTTGATTTAGATTTATGGAAAAAGGATGCAGCCACCGAACTTCCGGTGATCATCATAAAAAAAACACCCTTTACTAGAATAAGAAGAGTGGAGCCACTTCAAGTTTACTTCATGGTGAAAAAATGAGTTTGAAAGTAGGAATTACTGGCGGAATGGGTAGTGGAAAAACTACGGTATGCAAGGTTTTTGAACTTTTAGGGATTCCTGTTTTTTATGCTGATGATGAGGCTAAAAAATTGATGATTACAGACCCTATTTTGGTAGAGGAAATTAAATCTGCATTTGGTAAAGCAGCCTATTTTGATGACCAAACTTTAAACAGAAAATATATCTCAAATATCGTTTTTAAAGATCCAGAGCAACTCAAGATGTTAAATAGTTTTGTACATCCAGCAGTTTTTAGAGCAATGGAGCAATGGGCTAATCAGCAAAAAGCACCTTATGTTTTAAAAGAAGCAGCTTTGCTTTTTGAAAGTGGATCTTATCAGCAAAATCGTTTTAATATTTTGGTTTCTTCACCTTTAGCATTAAGGATTATAAGGGTGATCCAAAGAGATCAGATGAGTAGGGAAAAGGTTTTAGAAAGGATAAAAAATCAGTTTCCAGAGGAAAAGAAAGCGCAAATGGCTGATTTTTTTATCCAAAATAACGAGCAAGAATTTATTATTCCTCAAGTTTTAAAATTACATCAAGAGCTGTTAAAAAAAGCCCATGAGAGCTGATTTCCTGATTAGAAAACCCGAAGGAATTTATTGTCCTTACGGTGATTTTTACCTAGATCCGTACCAACCTGTGGCTAAAGCCATTATTACTCATGCTCACGGAGATCATGCTAAAGCCGGAAATTTCCAAGTTTTTTGTACATCGGCGACGCAAAAGATCATGACTTTGCGGCTGAAAAAGAATGCAGGAAAGGATTTTCAGATACATGCTTATCATCAAGCTTTTAAAATAGGGGAGGTGACAGTTTCCTTTTTGCCAGCGGGGCATATTTTAGGCTCGGCAATGGTGAAAATGGAGTTTGAAAATTGCATTTATTTATTTACCGGAGATTATAAACTTCAAGCGGATGAAACTTGTGAACCAGTTTCATTTTGCAAAGCTGATGTTTTAATCACAGAAACAACCTTCGCAAATCCAGCCATTCAACATCCTGATCCTGTAAAAGAAATTCAAAAACTCAACCAAATAGAAAGCAATATTTTATTAGGAGTTTATGGTTTAGGAAAAGCCCAAAGGCTGACCAAATTAATTCAAAAAAATTGTCCTGAAAAGCAAATTTGGTTGCATTATGCTATCTATCCTATTCATCAATTGTATCAAAATGAAGGAATAGATTTAGGGAATTTTCAACATTATCACCGTAAGGCAATGAAAGAAAATCCTAAAAATCAGATTTATATGGTTCCGCCTTTAACCTTTGAAAGTTATAGTAAGGCTAACGGAGTAGTCAAAATGTTTGCTTCTGGCTGGGAAAATCTCCAAAATGGAAATGATGAAAAACTTTTCATCTCAGATCATGTTGATTGGAATGATATTTTAAGAACCATAAAAGAGGTAGAGCCAAAAGAAGTGTGGACAATTCATGGTGATGGAAAGCAGTTAAAAAAGTATTTTAGCGATACTTTAGAAGTTAAGATTTTATAAATGTTGATTGAAAATATTGATTATTACATCAATGAGGATGGTAATTTCGTGTTTACAGAAAAATATCATTTAAATAGAGGATATTGTTGTAAAAATAGTTGTAAGCACTGTCCGTGGAAATATGCTGAGAAAATAAATCAAAAAAATAAAGCGTCGAAAAAGAATTAAATTAAAGGGCATGAATATTGAAGAAGAGATCCATAGTACCAAGTTCATCAATAACCATCAAAAGGTTTCTGTAAACTTAGTTTATACTTCTAATTGGCTCAATAATCTGATTAAGCAGGAGCTGGATAAGTACAATATTACCAATCAGCAATTCAATATTTTACGCATTTTAAGAGGTCAACACCCACAGCCAGCTACCATTAATATCTTAAAAGAGCGAATGTTGGATAAGATGTGCGACGCTTCCAGAATTGTGGATCGTTTGGTTCAAAAAGAATTGGTTACCAGAGCGGTAAATCGTAAAGATCGTAGGGCGGTAGATATCCATATCACTGAAAAAGGTTTAATGCTGTTAAATGAAATCAAGCTTGAAGTAGCCACAGAAAACTTAAAAAATAATATCAGCGATGAAGAAGCCCAACAATTGAGTTCCCTTCTGGATAAATTGAGGGGATGATTTTGCTGAAGCTGCATAGTTTCTATTTCTACACAAAATTTCGAGAAGTTTAACTCATCAAATTTGATTTAATTAAGGTCATTTTTTTCCAGAGTGACCTTATTTTGAATTCCTTTTTCAAACAAAATAAATAGATTCGCCACAATCAATAAATCATGAAAAGTTTTGATATCATTATTATAGGCGGTGGCCCCATAGGATTGGCTTGCGGAATAAAAGCTAAGGAAGCTGGGTTATCTTACCTCATTATTGAAAAGGGATGTTTGGTAAACTCGCTTTATAATTATCCACAAAATATGACCTTCTTCTCCACTTCAGAAAAGTTAGAAATTGGCAGCGTTCCTTTTGTTTCTCATCATCCGAAACCTACAAGGGCAGAGGCTTTAGAATATTATAGGAGAATTGCTTTAAAATTTGAACTAAATATCCATTTATTTGAAGAGGTTTATGCGGTAGAAAAGCAAGAATGGTTTGAGGTTAAAACCTCAAAATCAGATTATCAAGCTAAAAATATTATCCTTTCTACAGGTTTTTATGATTTACCAGCTTTGATGGATATTCCAGGAGAAACCTTGCCTAAAGTATTCCATTATTATAAAGATCCGCATTATTATGCGATGCAAAAAGTGGTGGTAGTAGGTGCGAGTAACTCCTCTGTTGATGCTGCTCTAGAATGTTACAGAAAAGGAGCGGAAGTGACCATGGTAGTGAGAGGGGATGAAATTGGTGAAAGAGTAAAATATTGGGTAAGGCCAGATATCATCAATAGAATAAAAGAAGGAAGTATTAAAGCATTTTTTAATGCCAATCTTACAGAAATCAGAGCAAATGAAGTTGATATCCAAACTGAAAATGGCGTGATTACCATAGAAAATGATTTTGTTTTGGCTTTAACTGGGTACCAACCCAATTTTGCTTTTTTAGAAAAAATGGGTGTTCAATTAAGTGACGATGAGAAGAAATACCCTCAGCACCATACAGAAACTATGGAAACCAATCAAAAAGGTTTGTATTTGGCAGGAGTAGTTTGTGGTGGGATGGATACACATTTGTGGTTTATAGAAAACTCAAGAGAACACGCCGATAAAATAATTGATGATATTTTAGCAAAGCAATCTCTACTTAATCAAATGTAAAATTTCGCCTAAAGGCTGATCAATAGCAATTTGAATACCCTTCATTCCGGCGGCTTCAGCGGCTTCTACATCCGTAGGTTTATCTCCAATAAAATAGCATTCGCTGGGGTTTAAGTTGTAATCATTAATGCCTTTTATCAGCATACCAGGTTTGGGTTTTCTACAATCACAATCACCGGTAAAATTGGGGTGATGCGGACAATAATAAATTTCTGTTATCGTAATTCCATGGCTGGCGTAATCAGCTATTAAATGCTGATGCATCTTATCTAATTCCTCAATACTGTACCAACCTTTTGCCAGCCCCCCTTGATTGGTAGCTACAAAAATTAAATAACCTCTCCGCTGAATTTCTAATAAAGCATCATAGTTGTGAGGTAGAATTTCAAAATCTTCAAACCGGCAAACATAGTCGCCAAGTTCTTTATTAATAACGCCATCTCTATCTAAAAAAACTGCTTTCTTCTTTTGCATAAAAATCAATTATCGGCGAAGATAACTAAATATTTTCATCCTCATTTTTAGCTATTGATGAGAATATACCAAAACTGAATACAGTCTATATTTTGAAAATTTTAAAGAATCACTGTTAAAAAAATGACGATTTAAGTCTAATTTGTTTAAACTTAATTATGATGATAGTGAATTATTAAAACGGCAGCAATTATCAAATCATCAAAATTAAACCTTACATTTTTCTATATTATCAATATCATTCTTTAAAAGAAGCTCATTTATTAACATATTCCTAAAAAAAGCGTAATCTTATTTTGACATGTAATTTATTTCTATTTTAAGCTTTGAAACCCAAACTAAAAATACAATTTAATGAATCAACCAAACCAAACTCAACAAGGTTTATACGACTCGAAGTTTGAACATGATGCTTGTGGTACCGGATATATCACCAACATAAATGGCAAAAAGTCCCACCAAATCATTGTTGATGCTCTTACTATGCTCGAAAATATGGAGCATCGAGGAGCTTGTGGCTGTGATGCGGATAGTGGAGACGGGGCAGGAATTATGTTACAAATTCCTCACGAATTTTTTTTAGATGAATGCATGTTACATGCCATCGACTTGAAAGAACCAGGTCATTACGGTGTTGGGATGATGTTTTTACCCAAAGAAGCTTCAACACGTAAAGCCATCAGAAAAATTATTGAAGCATGTGCTGCACAATTAGATTTACCCATTTTAGGTTATCGAAAAGTACCTGTAGTTTCTGAGGCAGTAGGTGAAACAGCGAGAGCAGTAGAACCTATGGTGCAACAAATATTTATTGGAGAGCCAAGGCATATTATCGATAATGATGATTTTGAACGTAAGTTATATGTGCTCAGAAGGCTGATCACAAGAACTGTAAATGAAAGTATTAAAGATGGCGCAGGAAGCGAGTTTTATTTTACCTCCCTATCTTCAAGAGTAATTGTTTATAAAGGGCAATTAACTACCTATCAAGTGCGTCAATATTATCCTGATCTTTCAGATGAGCGTGTAGTTTCTGCTTTCGGGATGATTCACTCACGTTTTTCCACCAACACCTTTCCTTCATGGAAATTGGCGCAACCTTTCCGTTATTTAGCGCACAATGGAGAAATCAATACCTTAACAGGAAATTTAAACTGGTTTTATGCAGGCGTAAGATCTTACGTTTCTCCTTATTTCACCAAGGAGGAAATGGATATGATTTTACCGGTGATTGATGATAATCAATCAGATTCTGCTTGTTTAGATAACATCGTAGAAGTATTAATGCACTCTGGCAGATCATTACCTCATGTAATGATGATGTTGGTGCCAGAAGCTTGGGATGGAAATGAGGCAATGGATCCTTTAAAGAAAGCTTTTTATGAGTTTCATGCCACTTTAATGGAGCCTTGGGATGGGCCAGCAGCTTTAACCTTTACCAATGGAAAGTTAATTGGTTCCATCTTAGACAGAAATGGTTTAAGACCTTTAAGATATGCTATCACCAATGAAGATACCGTAATTGTCGCTTCAGAAGCGGGTGTTTTAGCTCTAAATGAGAAAATCGTTTTACGTAAAGGAAGATTGCAACCCGGTAAAATGTTCCTGATTGATATGGAACATGGAAAAATTATTACTGATGATGAAATTAAACATCAGATTGCAGACCGTCAGCCTTATGGCAGATGGTTAGAAAATTATAAAATCAGATTAGAAGAACTACCCGAACCTAGGGTTTCTTTTACGCAAATGTCTAAAGAATCGGTTTATCGTTACCAAAAGGTATTTGGATATTCTAGAGAAGACATTGAAACCATCATTAAGCCGATGGCCTTAGACGGAAAAGAACCCATTGGTTCTATGGGAACCGATGTTCCTTTGGCAGTACTTTCAGATCGTCCACAACATATTTCTAGTTATTTTAAGCAGTTTTTTGCCCAAGTAACCAACCCACCGATAGACCCCATAAGAGAGCGTTTAGTGATGAGTTTGGCTACTTTTATTGGTAACAACGGAAATATTTTGGATGAAGATAAAATGCACTGCCACTGCGTAACGCTTCAACAACCTATTTTAAAAGATAATGAATTAGAAAAATTAAGGAGTATTGATACGGGTTTATTTCACGCCAAAACTTTACAAACTTATTTTAAAGCCGATGGCCTTGGAGGCTCTTTAGAAAATGGAATTGCCAGATTATGTCGCTATGCAGAAGATGCGGTACATGATGGTTTTGAAGTTTTAATTCTCTCTGACAGAGCTTTAGATTCCGAACATGCACCAATCCCTTCATTATTAGCTGTTTCGGCGGTACATCATTACCTTATTAAAAAAGGGTTGAGAGGTGCTGTGGGTCTAGTAGTAGAAGCAGGCGACGTTTGGGAAGTCCATCATTTTGCATGTTTATTGGCTTTCGGTGCTACGGCTATCAATCCGTATTTAGCATTAGCCTCAATTCATGCTTTAAAATCAGATAAATTGGAGACAGATTTGGATGAGAAAACGCTAGTGAAAAACTACGTAAAATCTGTTTGCGACGGTTTATTGAAGATTTTCTCTAAAATGGGAATATCTACGCTACAATCTTACCACGGATCTCAAGTTTTTGAAATTTTAGGAATCAACAAAGAAGTGGTAGATCAATATTTTTGTGGTGGTGTAAGCAGAATCGGGGGTTTAGGTTTAGACGAAATCGCTCGCGAAGCTTTATCTAAACACATTTACGGTTTCAAAGGGGATGCAGAACACCTACTTCCTGAAGGTGGAATTTATCAGTGGAAACGCAGAGGTGAAGCACATTTATTTAATCCAACCACCGTACATTTATTGCAACACGCTACTAGAATGGGAGATTATGAAACCTATAAAAAGTATGCAGCTGCGGTAAATAATCAAAACGATAAAATGTACACCTTGCGTGGTTTATTAGATTTCGCGAAACATCGTGAATCTATTTCCATCGAGGAGGTGGAGCCAGCAGAAAGTATCATGAAGCGTTTTGCTACGGGTGCGATGTCATTCGGTTCTATTTCTCATGAAGCACACAGCACTTTAGCCATCGCGATGAATAGAATTGGCGGGAAAAGTAATACAGGTGAAGGAGGCGAGGATGAGATGCGTTTTGAAACAATGCCTAACGGCGATTCTATGCGTTCGGCTATTAAACAAGTTGCATCAGCAAGATTTGGTGTAACTATCAATTATTTAACTAATGCAGATGAGTTGCAAATTAAAATGGCACAAGGTGCTAAACCAGGTGAAGGAGGGCAATTACCAGGATATAAAGTGGATGATTGGATTGCAAAAACCCGTCATTCTACTCCTGGAGTAGGTTTGATTTCTCCTCCTCCGCATCATGATATTTATTCTATTGAGGATTTAGCTCAGTTAATATTCGATTTGAAAAATGCGAATAGATCGGCAAGAATCAATGTGAAATTGGTTTCTAAAGCAGGTGTTGGAACTATTGCAGCAGGGGTGGCAAAAGCACATGCAGATGTAATTTTGGTTGCAGGCTATGATGGAGGAACTGGAGCTTCTCCTATCAGTTCTGTAAAACACGCTGGTTTACCTTGGGAATTAGGTTTAGCAGAGGCTCATCAAACTTTAGTTAGAAATAAATTAAGAAGTCGTGTGGTTTTACAAACCGATGGACAGTTGAAAACAGGTAGAGACTTAGCCATAGCAGCACTTTTAGGGGCTGAAGAGTGGGGCGTAGCCACTGCAGCTTTAGTTGCAGGCGGTTGTATCATGATGCGTAAGTGTCATTTAAATACTTGTCCGGTTGGGGTTGCCACACAAGACCCAGAGCTGAGAAAACTATTTAGTGGAAAGCCTGAACATATCGTGAATTTGTTCAAATTCATGGCAGAAGAACTTCGCGAGATTATGGCAGAACTAGGTTTCAAAACCATCAATGAAATGGTTGGTCGCGTTCAATTCTTGAAAAAGAAAGAAAATATTACCCATTGGAAAGCTAAAAAATTAGATTTTTCTGCCATCCTACATCCAATGGTGTATCCAAAAGGGATGACTTTATATAATAGTGAAGCTCAAGACCACGGAATGGATGACATTATTGATTGGAAATTACTAGCCGCCTCAAAAGATGCTTTAGAAAGCAAAATTCCAGTTTTTGGATCTTTCCCGATAAAAAATACAGACAGAACCGTTGGCACCGTACTTTCTAATGAAATTGCCAAATTATACGGTTCAACAGGTTTACCAGATAATACCATCAACTTCAAGTTTAGAGGCTCAGCCGGACAAAGTTTTGGCGCTTTTGCTTCAAAAGGGATCTCTTTTGAATTGGAAGGTGAGGCTAATGACTATGTTGGTAAAGGTTTATCAGGAGCTCAGATTGCAATATATCCTGCAAAAGAAAGCACCTTTGTGCCAGAAGATAACATCATTGTAGGTAATGTGGTACTTTATGGTGCTACATCTGGAGAGTTATTTATCAGAGGACAAGCAGGTGAGCGATTTGCTGTAAGAAATTCGGGGGCCACTGCAGTTGTTGAAGGAGTAGGAGATCACGGTTGTGAATACATGACTGGAGGTAAAGCTTTAATCATTGGTAGAACAGGTAGAAACTTTGCTGCGGGTATGAGTGGTGGAATTGCCTGGATTTATGATATCGACGGCGATTTTGTAGATCATTGTAACCGAGAAATGGTTGATTTAGATCCTTTGAATGTGAAGGATGAAGAGTTAATCATCAAATTATTAAAGAAACATCATCAGTTAACACAAAGTAGCGTTGCTAAATTCTTAGTAGAAAACTGGGGAGACGAATCAGCTAAATTCATTAAGGTGTTCCCTAAAGAATTTAAAAAAGTATTGGAACAGAAGCAGCAACTAGAATCAATTTATTAAGATGGGAAAAGTAACAGGTTTTAAAGAATATGGAAGAGAGCTTCCGGAAAAAGTTCCTGCAAAAGATAGAGTAAAGAATTATAAGGAATTTGTTGGGATGTATCCCGAAGAGAAGTTGAACGAGCAATCAGCAAGGTGCATGAATTGCGGAATACCATTTTGTCATAACGGTTGCCCGCTTGGGAATGTGATCCCTGAATTTAACGATGCTGTTTACAAAAAAAACTGGGAAGAAGCCTATAAAATATTAAGTTCAACCAATAATTTTCCTGAGTTTACAGGAAGAATCTGCCCGGCTCCATGTGAATCAGCTTGTGTTTTAGGAATCAACAAACCCGCTGTGGCTATTGAAGAAATAGAAAAGCATATTATTGAAATTGCTTATGAAAAAGGTTATATAAAAGCGTATGAACCTTTAATCAAAACAGGAAAAAAAGTAGCTATTGTGGGCTCTGGTCCTGCGGGTTTAGCCGCAGCAGCGCAACTGAATAAAGTGGGACATGAAGTTACTGTTTTCGAAAGAGACGACCATCCCGGAGGGCTATTGCGTTACGGAATTCCTGATTTTAAATTAGGAAAAGGTGTAGTAGAGCGAAGAATTAAGTTGATGAAAGAAAGTGGAATCATTTTCAGATGCAACACAGAAGTTGGTAAAGATATCGATGCCAAAAAATTGGTAAATGATTTTGATGCTGTTTTGTTAGCTGGAGGATCAACTATTCCGAGAGACTTGCCCATTCCGGGTCGTCATTTTAAAGGCGTTTATTTTGCGATGCAATTTTTAAAGCAGCAAAATAAAAGAGTAAGTGATATTAAAGTTTTAGAAGAAGAAATTTCTGCGGCAGGAAAAGATGTGGTGGTAATTGGAGGAGGTGATACCGGTTCAGACTGTGTGGGTACTTCTAATCGTCAAGGTGCAAAATCCATTACCCAGTTTGAGTTGATGTTTCAACCTCCAAAGGAAAGAACAGACAACATGCCTTGGCCTCAATACCCCATGATTTTGAAAACAACAAGTTCTCATGAAGAAGGGTGTGAACGTTTTTGGGGTATCAATACTAAAGAATTTATTGGAGATAAAGAGGGTAATTTAAAAGCACTAAAAATTGTAGATGTGGAGTGGGAAACTGATTTTTTAGGCAGACCAGTAAAGTTTAAGGAAGTGGAAGGAACAGAAAGAATTATTCCAGCTCAAAGAGTTTTCTTGGCGATGGGATTCCTGAACCCTCAATACGAAGGTATGCTAGAGCAATTAGGTGTAGATTTAGATGCTCGTAAAAATGTAAATGCTGTGGAAGGGAAATATAAAACTTCTGTAGAAAAAGTTTTTGCTGCAGGAGATATGAGAAGAGGCCAATCTTTAGTGGTTTGGGCAATTTCTGAAGGTAGAGAAGCGGCTCGTAAAATGGATGAGTACTTGATGGGACATTCTACTTTAGAGAGTAAAGATGCAATCAATCTTTTTGAAGCAGCTTTTTAAAGAATTTTAATGAAAAACAAGAGGCTTTTAAAAGCCTCTTGTTTTTTAGAAATAAATTAAGATTAATTATCAACCATTACGTGATAAGTAATGGTTGCGGTAGTTGAACCTGAAAAGTAAATAGTATAAATTTTTCCTGCTTGTAAACTTAAATTGCTTAACGTTAAAGCCGCTGTTGATGAGCCTGATGCAAATAATTGAAAGCTACTTGCAGCGTCAACTTCTTGATAAGCCGAAGCGGTTTTATAAGCTAAATTACTTACGATTTTCAGACCTCCTTGAATGGCTAAATCAACATTAGAAGCTGCCGCAGAACTTAGATGGACGAATCTAACTTTTGCTTTTCCAGCAGCTGGAGCTACTACATCATCTTCAGTTGTAAAATTTGCTGAAGAAGAATTTCCGCCGGTATAATACACTGTATAATGATTTCCAACATTGATATTAATATTGGATGAAGAATTTACAGTAGCTGTACCAGCTGTTTTAAATCTCGCTTTTCTATTTCCAGAAGTAGTAGTGATATAACCAGTATTTTGACCATATACTACGGCGGAAGAATTAACTTTCGAACTATCTAAGTAGAAGTCCTGTGGAGGAGCACTTTCTGATGAATTAACAATTCTTACATAAGCATTTCCTGAGATTTCGCTATCGCTTGAACACGAAGTTAAACCAGCTAATGCCGTAAATATTAATAATAAGGCACTAAAAGTTTCTTTAAATTTTTTACTTGTTTTCATAACTCTTGTTTTAAATTTCACTTATCTTTTATGTAACATTTTGTTACAAGAGATGTGAAACAAATGATATACCAACCACGAAATCTGGATATTTTATATAAAGAAAGTAAGTTAAATTTTAGATGTTTAGACTATTTTTTGAAGGATTTTTCTTCTAATTTTTTTATGGTTTTTTCGAGATAATTTTGCTTTTTTTCTCTTTCTTGGCGCTTAAAACCCAATTTAGACTATTTTCTGTTGGTAAAACTTAAAGAATAGAAAAATGGGAACATTTCCTGTTCATTTTTGAGAACAAAATGTAGTTCTTTTTGGATAGGTGATTTTTTTTTGGATGAGTAATCCAAAAAGTAAGATTCTATTTTTCAATGATGCTTCTTTAAATCAGAAGCAAATTCATCATGAGCATTTAATTTTAAAAATAAATGTTCGGGTTTTACTTTAGGCTTTTTCAAAAGCTGATTTTCCTTATCACAATTTAGAAGATTTGCTGTAAAAATCCCATAAAACGATACCGGTGCTAATCACAATATTGAAAGAATGTTTGGTGCCAAACTGAGGGATTTCTATGCAGGCATCTATTGCTTTCATCACCTCATCACTCACGCCATTAACCTCATTTCCAAAGAAAAAAGCATATTTTTTATCCTTTTCAGGAGTAAATTCTAATAAACTTATGCTGTTTTCTGCTTGTTCAATAGCCACAATTTCAAAATTGTTAGCTCTTAAATCTTTAATTGCATCAGCAACGCTTTCAAAATGTTTCCAAGCCATAGATTGCGTAGCTCCTAATGCTGTTTTTTCAATTTCACGATGAGGAGGTTGAGCCGTAATACCACATAAATAAATGGCTTCAACAGCAAAACCATCGGCAGTCCTAAAGGCAGAACCTACATTGTTTAAGCTTCTCACATGATCTAAAACCACAATTACTGGCAGTTTTTCCTTGGTTTTAAATTCATCCAGACTCACTCTGTTGAGCTCGTCGAGCTTTAATTTTCTCATATCGCAAAGATAGGACAGCTTTATCAAAATGAAATACTTAAGAAGCTGATTAATTTGAGGATATTTGCAGCAATGACTACAAGCAACAAAAACCAACAAATTTTAAAGCAATTAGGAATCGAAAGTTTGAATGAAATGCAGCTTGATGCTGAAAAATTAATCTCAACTGGTAAAGATGTGATTTTACTTTCTGTTACGGGTTCTGGCAAAACATTGGCTTTTTTATTGCCATTGTTAGAAAGGATGGATGCTGAAAGCAATGATACTCAGGTTTTAGTTATCGTTCCATCAAGAGAGTTGGCTTTACAAATTGAACAGGTTTTCAGGTCTTTACAGTCTGGTTTTAAAGCTACCTGTATTTACGGAGGACATTCTACCAAAATTGAGGAGCAAAGTTTACTTGCCAAAACTTCGGTCATTATAGGTACACCCGGAAAAATCAATTTCCACATTCGAAAAGGAAACTTTGACCCAACCACCATTCATACCCTCGTATTAGATGAGTTTGATAAGTCACTAGAGTTAGGTTTTCAGGATGAAATGGAAATCATTCTAGAAAATTTAAGCCATCTAAAACAGAGAATTTTAACTTCAGCTACCGCGATGGAAGAAATTCCTGATTTTGTGGGTTTAGCCAATTCAGAAGAAGTTAATTATCTCCATCATCAAGAGCAATCGCCTAATTTATCGCTCAAAATACTCCATACGCAGTCAAAAGATAAATTAAAGTTGCTGATGCAAGTAGTTTCGGAGCATCCAAGTGGACCAACTTTAATTTTTTGTAATCACCGAGAAGCGGCTGAAAGAGTGAGTGACTTGTTATCGGATAAAGGCATGTCTAACGGAATTTATCATGGAGGGATGAATCAGCCTGATAGGGAAAAGGCTTTGGTAAAATTTAGAAATGGTACGCATAGCGTATTGGTAACCACTGATTTGGCTTCCAGAGGTTTAGATATCCCAGATGTACAACAGGTGATTCATTATCAAATTCCTTTTACCGAGGATTCTTTAATTCACAGAAATGGGCGTACCGCCCGGATGAAAAACAGTGGAAAAGCATATTTGCTTTTAGCTGATGAGGAATACAAGCCAGCATATATCAAAGAAGAGGTAGAAGAAGTTACCGAAATTGCAGATTTTAAACTTTTTGAAGTCAGTAAATGGGCAACCATTTATGTAGCTGCCGGAAAAAAAGACAAGGTGAATAAGGTTGATTTAGTAGGTCTATTGTATAAAAAAGGAAATCTCCAAAAAGAAGATTTGGGTTTAATTGAGGTTTTTGATCACATGTCTTATGCTGCGGTTAATAGAAAGAAAATTCATCAGGTTTTAAACCTGATTAGAAACGAGAAAATAAAAGGAAAAAAATATAAAATCGGGATTGATGAATAATTTTATTTATCGACTTATTTACATCTTTTCATATACCAGTACCTTTTTAGAGAATAAAAAAACCGCTATTTTAGAAGCTTAAACCTTAATTGCTTTTAACTGTCATAAGCAGTTAATGATTACACACCATGGTTAAACCTTTTTGGAGGTATTTTTTACTTTTTCCGTTTCTATTTATTGCTTTGCAATCCTTTTCTCAAGGGACTTCGAATAAGGGAACCGATTTTTGGGTTGCCTATCAGGGTCATGTAGACAATACTTCATCTAGATTAAATTTATTTATAACTAGTGATAAAAATGCTACTGTTAATATCAGTGCTGGAGGTGTAGCTTTGTCCCCTATAAGTATTACAGCCGGTCAAGCAGTTCCTGTAACTATTAATCCAAATGTTTACACCAATACTTATCTTACTGTCTCAGATGCAATTCAAAATAATGCAGGTATTCACATCACATCAGATGTTAATATTATAGTTTATTGTCACGTTTCATATGCAGCTAGATCCGCTTCATCTCTAATTTTGCCTGTAAAAGCTTTGGGTAATGAATATTACGCTGTTTCTTATACTCAAGGCTCAAACTCTCCAACGTCGGAGCTAGCAGTATCAGTTTTTTCTATAGTAGGAGTGGAAGATAGCACCATAGTTGAAATTAAACCTGTTTCAAATAGTTTAGGTAACACAAAGTTAGCCAACAATACTTTTCAAATTACCTTAAATAAAGGAGATGTTTATCAATACAAGTCTACGACAGATTTAACTGGAACTTTAATTAAATCAGTTGGAGGATGCAAGCCATTAGCCGTTTTTTCTGGAAGTACTTTTGATGCTTTTTGTGAGACTACGACTGGAGGTTCTGGAGATCCTTTGTATCAACAACTATTTCCTACAAGTGCTTGGGGAGAAAATTTTGTCACAGCACCTTTTTATAATGCGCAACATGGAGTTAATGATATTTTTAGAATTCAAGTTGAAAAAGACGGTACTATTATTAAAGTAAATGGATCTTCAACTTCTGCTGTAGGCACTCCATTGAATAATCCTTATGCTGCAGGGTCGATGGTTACTTTTTTTACTCACTCACCTTCTCGCATAGAGGCAAGTTCACCCATATCTGTGGCTCAAATCCAGGTTTCGCAAAATTGTAATCCTAATAACTCAGGAAATAGTAAACCTTATTCTGGTGATCCAGAACTTACCATTCTAAACCCAATTGAGCAAACTTTAAGTGATATTACGGTTTATTCGGCAATTAGCACAGCAGCAGCACCTACCAATATCACCCAAAACTATCTTAATATTATCCTTAAATCCGCTGATATCCCAACTCTAAAAGTGGATGGATCAGTGCCCGTAGGTACCTTTGTAACTATAGATTCGGTTTACAGTTATATTACTGTTGATGTAACCGCCTCATCACTTGTAAATCCAGCTCATAAGATTACTTGCAATAATGGATTTATTGCTATTGCTTACGGATATGGAAATGTTGAATCCTACGCTTATTTAGCTGGCGCTGATTTAAAGAACTTAAATGCCGGTATTGAGATTTATCCTACAGGAAGCATTGTACAAACAACAGCACTTTGTAAAGGAGAAGATTATAATGTTAAATTAAAACTTCCTTACATTACTAATGAAATCATTTGGAATTTAAATAACGGTGCAAGTATAGATACCATTGCTACCCCACTCTACAGTTTTGAAACTGTAGCAGGAAAAACCTCCTATTATTATGATTACGCTATAGCCGGCACTAAGCTGAAAGATGCTGGAATTTATAATTTAAAGGCTACGGTAGTTAATCCAAATCCAACCGGATGTGATGCTTATGAAAATATTACCACAGAATTTGAGGTAGACTCCTTACCAGTTTCATCTTTTGTTGTTGATAAAGATTCTACTTGTATTGGATCTGATATTACATTTACAGATCATAGCAAAGGAAATGGAAAACAGATTACTAATTGGTATTGGGATTTTGGAGATGGTAGTTCTGTTCTTGAGAAGACAAACGCTAATGCTTTTACTTACATTTATAAATCTCCTGGCGACTACCAAGTAAAACTTTCCGTAAAGACTGTAAACGGGTGCTCACCAGATTCTATAGCGACTAAAATTATTCATATTACCGCCTTACCTAAAGCTAAATTTAGCGTCAGTACTAATAATTGTTTGCAGCTAGCAGTTTTGTTTAAAGATCAATCCGTTGCGCAGGATGAGACAATATCCAAATGGCACTGGGATTTTGGTGCGGATACAACAGCAAATGACACTTCAAATGTTAAGAACCCAACTTTTACCTATCCTAAAGCTGGAATTTATCAAGTTTCGCTTACTGTCACTACAAATTTGGGATGTACGAACACATTTACAAAAAATGTATTGATCAATCCATTGCCAGTACCAGATTTTACCACTCCTGATATTTGTTTAAATGATGCTGCAGCTCAGTTTACCAATGTTTCTAGCATTGCGGATGGGAGCCATTTAACCTATCTGTGGGATTTTGGAGATCCTTCATCAGGTACAGATAATATTTCTACATTGCAAAACCCAACACATATTTACCATGCTGCGGCAATTTATCAAGTAAAATTAACTGTGACCAGTGATTCTGCTTGTGTTGTTGAGATTACAAAATCATTTACAGTTAATGGAAGTATCCCAAAATCTAATTTTACGGTTCAAAACGAAAATCAGCTTTGTAGTGATCAGCCTGTAGTTTTTGAAGATAGAGCGTCTGTTGATTTCGGTGAAATCACTAAAATTGTTTGGTATTTTGATGATTCGGATACCTCAATTAAAGAAATTGATGCTCATCCTGCTTTAAGATCAGATACCCTTAGAACTTATTCACATTATTATCCTCTTTTCCATTCTCCTCTCCAAAAGTTAGTGAACGTGAAAATGGAAGCTTACTCAGGTACAAGTTGTGTGAGTAGTATTACTAAATCTATAGTATTAAAAGCGGTCCCAAATGTAGTTTTTGATTCTATTCCTCCAGTTTGCCAAGAGGTTCCTCCGTTTGATATTACGCAAGCTTCAGAAAAATCGGGCTTGTCTGGTAAGGGACAGTTTACAGGAGATGGAATCACTTCTAATGGCTTGTTTTCTCCGGCAATTGCGGGTATAGGTTTGCATCAGATTACTTATACTTTTTTAGCTGATGATGGCTGTACTACCGTTGCCTCTCGATACCTACAAGTTTATCCTACACCAACGGTGAATGCAGGTGCGGATCAAACTATTTTAGTGGGGGGAACAGTCCAGTTCAACGGAACAGTTGTTGGCGATAGTTTAATTTATCAATGGATACCTTCTACTGGGTTAAATCATGATGATATTCTTGACCCAATTGCGTCTCCTACAGAAGACACCAAATACATTTTAATAGCGAAAAGTAAAGATGGTTGTACTCAGATGGATGAAGTATTTATTAAAGTGTTGCAATTTCCTGTGATTTCTAACACTTTTACACCTAACGGTGATGGGATTAACGATACTTGGAATATTAAATATTTAGATAGCTATCCTTCTGTTTCAGTAAAGGTTTTTGATAGGTATGGTATGGAAGTTTTTAAAGCCGATAATTATTCAAAGCCATGGGATGGTAAATTTAATGGAGTTGATTTGCCATTAGGAACCTACTACTATATCATTACAGCTAATAGCTCTAGTTTGAAATATACCGGTGCTGTTTCCATAATTCGGTGATTAAGTAAAACTTAAAGTATATCAATTTGGTATATTATAAAATGTAAATGATTTATCATCGTTTAAAACTTTATATTAGATACAAACACACCTAAAAAAGTATTAATGAAAGGAATTTTTACTTTCTTGATTTTATTTATATTAATTAATCCAAAATTAGTTGCTCAGAATATCTCCAATGAGGGAACAGAGTTTTGGTTATGCTTTCCATCACATGTGCCTGCAACAGGAGGTGGAGGAGGGTTAGCTTCTTTATCAGTTTTTATTACTTCTAAAGATAATACGAGTGGAGTAGTTAGTTGTGGCACATTTTCTCAATCATTTACTGTGACTGCGAACACTGTTACAGAAGTGATTGTCCCAAGAGCAAATTCATATATTAATGATGGTACGGGTATTTCTCCTAATAAGGGTATCAGAGTTTTAATTGATCCTGGTAAACCCAAAGCAGTAGTTTATGCACACGTTTTTGCCGGAGCTCGTTCTGCAGCTACGCTAGTTTTACCAGTTTTAGCTTTAGGCCAGAAATATTACGCTATCGCTTATGATCAAAGAATCACTATTCCTGATGCTAAATCACAATTTGAAATTGTTTGTGTAGAACCTAATACAAAATTAAATATCATCCCCAGATTAAATGGTGTTGTGCAACCACAAATATCAGTTACACTGACTAATGTAGGTGATGTTTATCAGTTTCAAAATAATAATGACATTAGCGGAACCTATATAGAAGTAGATGGTGGTACATCTAGTTGTAAAAGATTCGCTGCTTTCTCTGGAAGTTCAGCCTTAGGTATATTATCTCCTGGTTGTAATCCGCCAGGAGGTCAAAATCCAAATAATAATCCTTCTTACGACCCGCTTTTTCAGCAACTTTATCCCTTAGAAAGTTGGGGTACTAAATTCCCTTTAATTCCATTTTATAATAGAAATACCGGAGCTATTTTTAGAGTATTAGCTCAAGAAGACAATACTTCGGTTACTATCAATGGTACTACAACTAATCTAAATGCAGGGCAATTTTACCAAACACTTCCTATTTCAAGTGTATCTTTAATGACATCTGATAAGCCGGTTTCAGTAACAGAATATGCGTTGACTCAATATTGTGCTGATTCTAGAAATAGAGGAGCGCCAACCTTTCCTAGTGATCCAGACATGGTGATTTTAAATCCATTGGAGTACAGCATTAAAAATGTAACGATGTATTCCTCTACAAAGCTAGCCATCACAGATCAATACATTAACGTGATGATACCGAATGAAGGAGTAGCCTCTTTTAAGATTAATGGGACACTCTATAGTAATCGATTTAGTGCGGTGCCCGGTAATCCAGATTATTCTTATGCTCAAATTGACTTAAAACAAGTGCCAGGAGGAGGTACAAACTTTAATCTCACAGCAGATGTAGGCTTTAATGCGATAGCTTATGGTTTTGGTAGTTTCGAGTCTTATGCTTATTCTGCCGGAACCAATTTAGCTTCTTCGGTTTTTATAAATGCGGTTAGACCTGCCACAGATGAAGTGATTCAAAACGCTTGTAGAGATGAGCAATTTGATTTCAGATTGGTACTTCCATATATTTCTTCAAAGCTAATTTGGACCTTAGAAACCGGCGAAACGCCCATTGAACAAGATAATCCAAGCTATAATCAAATTACCATTAATGGAAAGGTGCTTTTTGAATATAGATTACCGGTAAACAAAGTTTATAAAACTGTAGGACCAAAGAAGATTACCATTGTTTCTACCATCCCGCCATCAGCGGGAGGATGCCCATCCGGAGATGAAACTTTAAATTTTGATTTTGAGGTGTATGATCCTCCGCCAACCACTAGTTTCTCCCCTGTTTCTAAGGCCTGCATTAATACGCCTGTTCAATTTAATATTGTAGATCCCAATAATACTGGAAGACCAATAACCAATTATTTTTGGGATTTTGGAGATGGAAAGCTTTCGCAAGAGAAAAATCCAATACATACTTTTAACAGTACTGGGATTAAAAACGTTTCATTATATGTGAAAAGTGATGTGGATTGCGTTTCTAATGTAGTAACATTTCCAACAGAAGTTTACGCTCAACCTAATGCTAATTTTACCAGTGATAACCTTTCTTGTGCCCAAAAACCTATTCAATTTACAGATCAATCTGATTTAGCGGGGAATACGGCAAGCAGTTACCTCTGGAATTTTGGAGATAGTACCACTTCTACAGAACAAAATCCAGTTCATATTTACCAACAAGGTGGAACTTATAATGTTACTTTTAGCTTTAAAACGGAAGCAGGATGCGAAACATCGATTACTAAAACAACAATCATCAACAATTCTCCTCAAATAGATTTTGCAGATCCTGAAGCTTGCGTAGCAGACGTAGCCCATTTTGTAAGTACAAATTTGGCTAACGATGTAGCTTCTTATTCTTGGGATTTTGGAGATGGAGTGATTGATAATCAACAAAATACCAAAGCTAGTCCATCTCATCAATATGCCGATGCTGGATTGTATAATGTGAAATTAACCGCTACATCTAATAAAGGTTGCATCACAGAGTTAACTAAAAGTATAACCATTAGTGGTGCAAACCCACAAGCAAAATTTTCGGTTATAAATGAGAATAATTTGTGCAGTAACCAACCGGTTCAATTTCAGGATTTATCTACTGTGTCTTTCGGAAATATTACCAAGCTAGTTTGGATTTATGATTATTCTACCACAGGTGTAAATGATACTGTACAAATCAATAAGCCTAAACCTCAAGATATTTATACGCATAAATATCCCTCAAATAAAGCTACCATAAATTATCAAGTTGTTTTAAGAGCTTATTCGGGTCAAGTTTGTTATCAAGATTTTGGTCCAATCACGGTTACAGTTAAAGGAAGTCCTGAGGTGCAGTTTGATCCAATTGAGGGTACTTGTTTAAATGCACTTCCTTTTAAAATTTCTACTGCCAAGGAAATTTCAGGGATTGATGGAAGTGGAACTTTTTCTGGAATTGGGGTTAGCCCAGATGGTATTTTTGATCCTTCAATTTCTGGGGTCGGCACATTTGAAATTATTTATTCTTTTACGGCTTTAAATGGATGCAACGACATCCAATCGCAAAATGTTAATGTTTTCCCTGTGCCAGCCATAGATGCAGGTGAAGATAAGGTGATTTTAACGGGAGGGCAAACGCAATTAGCGGCAACAGCTATTGGTACAGGGTTAACTTACAAATGGATTCCATCTACCGGATTAAATCAAGATGATATTTTAAATCCTATTGCTTATCCAAAAGAAACAACAAGCTATACTTTAATTGTAACATCTTCAAACGGTTGTACCGAAAGCGATCAAGTTGACGTTATTGTTACCGGTTATCCAAAAATACCTGATACTTTTACACCAAACAATGATAGTGTTAACGATACTTGGAATATTAAATATTTAAATACCTATGTCAATGCAAAAGTTACTATTTTCAACCGCTTCGGAAATACAGTGTTTAGTTCAGTGGGTTATGACACACCTTGGGATGGGAAATCGGATGGAAAGGATGTTCCTGTAGGAGTTTATTATTATCTTATTGATCCTGGAAATGGAGGGAAAAACTTCTCAGGTTCGGTTACGGTTATACGATGACAAAATTTTTTAGGTTACTTTTAATACTTTTTTTGATTGTAGAAGGTGCTCTGGCACAACAAAAACCTCAATACACACAATATATTCTTAATAATTATATCATTAATCCTGCGGTAACTGGTATAGAGAGTTATATTGACGTAAAAGCGGCTTATAGGCAACAATGGACAGGCTTACAAAACGCACCAGAAACCTCTTATTTTACAGCACATATGCCTTTAGGCAATAAAGATGACTGGGGAAGTCCAACTTCTTTTGGGATGGTAGGAGAGAATCCACTAGGAAGAAGCTATAAACAAGATTATCAAGCTTCAGAGCCACATCATGGGATTGGTATCGTTGCAGTTGTAGATAAAACCGGCCCATTAAGTAATACCACTTTTGATGTGACTTATGCTTATCACATCGGCTTAGCTCCAAAATTAAATTTAGCTTTAGGCGTTGGGTTAGGTGTTTCTAAAATAAGTTTAAATACTAATGAAATCACTTTAGAAAATCCTATTGACCCTGCAATTGCAAATTCTGGAATAATCAATCGGCTTAAGCCAGATATTAATGCTGGTGTTTGGCTGTATTCTGCCGAGTTTTTTGCAGGAGTTTCGGTTCAACAGCTAATACCTCAAACCATATCTTTCTCTGATAATACGGGCTATAATTTAGGTAAAACTGTTCCGCATGTATTTGCTACAACAGGTTACCGGTTTTGGCTGAGTGATGACATTACGGTTATTCCTTCCATTATGTTTAAATATGTAAAACCAGCACCTATGGGGATTGATGTCAGCACCAAAATTGCTTTTAGAGATAAGTTTTGGATTGGAGGGGCTTACCGAAAAGATGATTCCTTCTCAGGACTACTTGGATTTAATTTAGGATCGCTCTTTAACGTAAGTTATTCTTATGATTTTACCACTTCAGCGTTAAATTCGGTTTCAAGAGGCACACATGAAATTGTTTTGGGTTTGATGCTTAACAATCATTACAAAGTAACTTGCCCTCAAAAATTGTGGTAATTCTACAATTCTTTTCTTAATCTAGCTACCGGAATACCCATTTGTTCTCGGTATTTTGCAACTGTTCTTCTGGCAATATTGTAACCTTTATCTTTCAAGATTTCGGTAAGTTTTTCATCAGCTAAAGGTTTTGATTTATCCTCATGACCAATACATTCTTCTAATATTTTCTTCACCTCTTTGTTAGAAACTTCTTCGCCGCTATCTGTTTGTATAGCTTCTGAGAAGAAGGATTTTAAAAGAAAAGTTCCAAATTCGGTTTGTACATATTTAGAGTTTGCCACCCTAGAAACTGTAGAGATATCCATCCCAATTCTATCGGCAATGTCTTTCAAAATCATTGGTTTTAAGTAGCGCTCATCCCCATCAAAAAGAAAGAAATCATATTGATAATTCATGATAGCGTTCATGGTTTTTAGCAAAGTTTGTTGCCTTTGTTTGATGGCATCAATAAACCATTTCGCCGAATCTAATTTTTGCTTTACAAACTGAACAGCTTCTTTTAATTTTTTGTCTTTATCAGCTGTTTTTTCATAATGCTCGAACATTTCCTGATAAGATCTGCTCACTCTTAATTCTGGTGCATTTTTAGAGTTTAATGTTAAAACCAAAACTCCATCATTTTTCACAATATGAAAATCTGGAATTACCTGCATCTGCTTCACATTTGATGCCCCCGAATCGCCAGGTTTTGGATTGAGTTTTAAAATCTCATTAACAATATCTTTAAGCTCGTCTGAATCTATATTTAATGATTTTTCTAATTTATCGTAGTGTTTTTTGGTGAATTCATCCAAATAATCTTCAACAATTAAAATTGCTTTTTTAATGTGTGGATTACTTTGATCTTTCTTTTTGAGTTGAATTAAAAGACATTCTTGTAAATCACGAGCACCAATTCCTGAAGGATCAAAATTTTGAATCACTTTTAAAAGCTCTTCTACTTCTTCTTCCTCGGCAAAAATATTTTGAGAAAATGCTAAATCATCAATTAAAGAGGGGACAGGGCGACGTAAATAACCATCATCATCCAAACTTCCAATGATTTGCTGGGCAATTAAATATTCGCGATCATCTAAAGGAATTAAGTCTAGCTGAGCTTGCAAATTCTCGTAAAAGGTATTGCTGACAGCAATGGGGAGCTCTTTTTTATCCTCCTCATCATCGTTATTATCGTAACGGCTGCCATAGTCGTTAATATTATCTTCTTGTAGATAATCATCAACGTTAAACTCATCAAAATTTTCTTCTGCGTCTTCTGATTTAAAATCATCAGGGTCTTTATCGGGATATTCTTCTGAGGGCTCATTCATATCAGCTAAACTGATATCTTCTAAAGCTGGGTTATCTTCTAATTCTTCCTTTATTCTAGTGTCTAAAGATACCGTAGGCACCTGCAACAACTTAATAAATTGAATTTGTTGAGGAGATAATTTTTGAAGGAGTTTTTGCTGAAGATTCTGTTTAAGCATAAATAAATCCGTTTTTGCCGATAAACAAAGGTATAAAATGTAGTCAGATTTTTGTTCTAAATACCTTGAAATATAAAATATTAATTGTTCTAAAATTAGTTAAAAATGATAATTTAGCTCTTATTTGAATTAATTGAACAAAATTATATGGGATTTGTAAAAGAATTTAAAGATTTCGCGGTAAAAGGCAATGTTGTTGATTTAGCAGTTGCCGTAATTATTGGAGGTGCTTTTGGTAAAATTGTGAGCTCATTTATTGGAGATATTATTACTCCGTTGTTGTTAAAGCCAGCATTAGATGCTGCACATTTAAGTAATATAGAGCAACTCACTATTTTTGGCAGTGTAAAATATGGCAGTTTTTTATCTGCAGTGATTAACTTCGTGATCATTGCTTTTGTGTTGTTTCTAGTAATTAAGGGAATTAATGCTACTAAAAAGAAAGAAGAAGCTAAGCCAACTCCTCCGCCAGCACCAACCAAAGAAGAGGTTTTACTAACAGAAATTAGAGATATTTTAAAATCTAAATAGATTTTTCTCTGAGAAGAGAAGTTGAAGAATTTAGGTCAATAAATTTTATAATTCTTTTGAATTATAAAAAAACAAGCCTATATTTGCGCTCTTGTTTTAAAAGAGAGAATTATAATATAGCGTCATGAAAAGAACATTCCAGCCTTCTCAGAGAAAAAGAAGAAACAAACACGGTTTCAGAGAAAGAATGTCTACTGCAAACGGTAGAAGAGTTTTAGCTTCAAGAAGAGCAAAAGGTAGAAAAAGATTAACAGTATCAGACGATCGTCGTCATAAAGCATAATTTTGCTTGCTTTAATTATCTGTAATGAGATAATTACCGGCGTTTAAAATCTGCTTAAACCACGGTAAATGGCAACCAAAATATACAGTTTCAAAAAAGAAGAACGGTTATGTAGTAAGAAACTCTTATCAGAGTTATTCAATAACGGTTCTTCTTTTTTATTATATCCTTTCCGAGTTTCTTGGATTTACTCCTCAGATCCTTTTCAAAAGTTTCCAATACAAGTAGTTATTGCAGTTCCTAAAAAGCGGTTTAAGTTAAGTGTGGATAGAAATTTGATTAAAAGAAAAATCAGAGAAGCTTATCGTTTAAACAAGCAAGAAAATCTTTATCTAAATTTAAAGGAGAAAAAAATCTTATTAGGATTAAGTTATGTAGGTAACCAAGTTCATGAATTTGATTATTTGGAGAAAAAACTTTTAGCCGCGTTTAAGCTTTTATTAAAACAGATGGAACAGCAATGAAAATTATCAAAGCAATTATCGGATTTATATTTCTTTTCATTATTAAAGCTTATCAGTATTTAATTTCACCTTTAACAGGTGCCTCATGTAGATTTACACCAACTTGCTCACAATACGGTGCAGAAGCTATTAAGAAACATGGTCCATTTAAAGGTGGATGGCTTACTCTAAAAAGATTAGGCAAGTGTCATCCATGGGGTAAACATGGTTATGATCCAGTTCCTTAAGTTTTATTTTAATTTTCAATGGCATTAATTTTACAAATAGAAACCGCAACGCAAACTTGCTCTGTTGCTTTAGCTCAAGACGGCGTTTTATTAGCCTATAAAGAACAAACGGAAAGAAATATTCATGCATCTGTGATTACTTTATTTATAGAGGAGTTGATGCAAAAAGCGGATAAGAAATTTCAAGATTTAGAGGCTATTGCCGTAAGTATGGGTCCAGGTTCTTATACAGGGCTGAGGATAGGTGTTTCTACCGCAAAAGGATTGTGCTATGCTTTAGATATCCCATTAATTGCTGTAAATACCTTAGAAGCAATGTCTTCGGGTTTTGTGGCGAATCATTTTTCGGTCAATTCTCAAACCTTATTCTGCCCCATGATTGATGCTAGAAGAATGGAAGTATATTGTGCTATTTTTAATGCAGAAACGCAGCAAATTCAAGAAACTAAAGCAGAAATTATTGATGAGCATAGTTTTAAACACTTATTAACTTCAAACATTATTTATTTTTTTGGTGATGGCGCCACTAAATGTGAATCGGTTTTAGGATTGCATTTAAATGCGAGAGTAATAGATGATTTTGAAAACTCTGCAAGGCATTTAACCCGATTAGCGCATGAAAAATTTTTGAAAAATGAATTTGAAGATGTGGCGTATTTCGAGCCTTTTTATTTGAAAGATTTTATTGCTGGCAAAAAAGCTAATTAATGATTTCTTCTATTGTTTTTCCTACTTCTTTTATCAGTCTGTTTATCTTTTTTCTGAAGTGCCCGACGTTCTTTTTTGCTTAATCTCACCACGTATCCAGTTTCTTTATCATTCAAACCTCTTATTTCATCGGCATTGCCAATGGTTTGCATTTTTCTGCCAAATTTCACATTTAATCCTAAATAAATACTTCCTATTGGTTTCCCACTCCCAATATTCTGATTTTTAGTAAGATATCCTTTAGCAAAATAATAAGAAGGAAAAAGAGATTCAGAACCTAAATAGAACTCTGCATTTGCCGATTGAATTAAAATTTGACTCCCTAAATTCCAAGAAGTATTAAAATCATAAATTGGGTTTAAACTGATTAAAAAAGCATTTTTTCTAAAATTATTTAGCAAAGCAATTTGCCCATCAGGTCTAAAAACGCTTTTAGAAAATATGAAAATTGGTTTGTAAAAACCGAAATTTTTGGATGCCGCCAAATCAATTTTAGTGTCAATTACAGTATTAAACCTTTTGTGTTTCTGGTTTACATTAATGATATTCCTAAATGAACTAAAATATTGGCTGCTAGTAGAGTTAGTAGAATTTGATGAAACCTTTACGGTGTCATTAAACTGATAATACGAGCTATTTTTCGACCAATGAATGAATCCTAAATCTTTGATATTTAAGGTGATGTAAATATTTTTTTTAGAAGTGTAAGAAACTCCTCCACTTATAGCCAATCCCATATTTCTTAAGTTTGGAAGTAACTTTTTGTAAGTAAAACTATCGGTTCCAAAACTTGAGGTATAATTTCCAACTAATTTGGTCTGAAATGATTCTGGGGATAATATTTCTAAATTGGAGGAATTGATGTTGATTTTAGAATAGGTTGCACCATTCAAAAGACTAAATTTCCCTCCAAAAGCCCATTTTTTATCGTAATCTTCACGATAGTTTACACTCAATTGCCAGTAAGATTGGTTGTATCCTCTGCTATTTAAAACGTTATCGTAAAAGGATTGATTAAAATTTTGATAGGTATCTAAAAGTGCTAAAGTCTCGTCAGTAACATATCCTTTTAAATCGTTTTTAAACTGAAGAGAAAAACCGAGTTCTCTATTATAATTTACAGTTTTAAAAATCCTGAGATTGAATAAATTTACAGTACTCTTTGAGTAGATTTTGTTGGTTTCTCCATTTCCTAAACTCGGAAAATTTGAGCCGTGGAGTGTTTTGTTAAAAATTAAGTTCTTCAAAGCATTATCTGATTTTCCGGTAAAGAGAAGGTAAAAATCAAAAGCCGGAAGGATATTTATTTGATATTTCCTGCTCAAATCTTTTTGAAAACTAGCCTGAACAGGATTTTCAGTAGCATCGTAGAGCGTTCCACTATGTGTTAAAGAAATTTGCTGACAGAATAGCTCAAAAGGTATCGCCAAGAATAGTAATGCCAAGCAAAATTTCTTCATTCTCTAATTTATCAGTAATAATTGATAATTAAAGAATGAATGGCAAATTTATTGTGTGAGTGAATCTAATAAAGCAGAATCTACTTTTGGTAGTAAATCCTCTTGTCCGGGTAACTTACTCATGTATAAATTGGTGAAAAATCGATCTTGATCAGCACTAAACTGAATGGCTAAACCATAAATGTCTGACCAATTAAAATGATTGCTTTTAAAGCTATTATACGCAGAATTGTTTAAGAAAGAACGAATAATTCCTTTAGAATTACTATTGTGAATGAAATAGAAAATATTTCCTTGATTGGTTAAGTATTGCTGAAAATCTAAGTTTTTATCTGTTCTGATAAGGAAATTTTGGCTAGTGTAATGCTGTAAAAAGCGCTTTAGGGCAAGGGTGTTATTGGCTACAATCAAATGATTTTCTACAACGGCATAATAAGGTCTTGTGAAATAATTGAATGGATCTCCCATAAAATAATAAAACAAATAAGAATCGTCTAAATGTCTAACTTCATCAGAAGTTGGAGAACTTATGGTTGACATTAGGAAAGATAATCGGTTGATATTGTTGCTTTTAATGATTCCGATTTTATCTCCCGAAGCTAACTGCAAAACACCAAATTCTGGCCCGATAACTGGGATTAATTCCTCTTCTATATTAATGGAATGTTTTTTGGTGATATTATCTAACTGTGCTTTTAGTTTGGCTGACTCTTGTCTTTGGGCAAAAAGTTCATCTAAACCCTTTCTAAATTTTTTAAAATCTGAAACGTAATAAAATGAATAGTTAGCGGCATCATACGGAACAATATTTTTTAAAGTAGAATTTCCGGGTTTTTGAGCTAAGAATAAGTTAAAATAATCTTTCGTTTTTAGGTTCGCTTCAGTAATTCCGCTAAACATAAAAGCATTTTTTTGGTAGTTGATGTTCAGCGTTGCACAAGCATCTATAGCTTTTAAGGCAAAAGTTTCAACCGGATTTTTTCTGGATGAAAAGTTATTCAGTAATTCAGGAACTTTAGAAAAATTGATGTAAAGATTCGCAATGGAATTTTTGTTTCTCGGGTTATTAAAATCGATTTTAAAATGATTTTTTTCCTTTCCTTTCAATATCAAATCACGGCTAGTTTTTACTAAACTTCTTTCAAAACTTCCAATTAATAAATGATGATGTAGCATGAAATAGAAATTTGCATGATTGCTAAAAGCGATTCTATAGGTATCAATTTTCTGTAAGGAATCTTTAGTAATTTTATATTTAGCTGTTAAAGCTTTTAAAAAATCAACTTCATTTAAACTAAAATCTCTACTAAAAGGTGCTACAACTAAAATATTGGCAGTACTTTTTTCGGTTTGATGTAGAGCGAAGAATAAATCACTTTTTCTAAAAGCAGGAGCGATGTTTGGGTCATCAATAAATATTTTCTTTAATGCATCTAAATGAGAGATATTTTTATCACCCAGAATATCTTTAAATAAACCAAAATCTTTAAAAATATCATAAAATGAAGTTTCATTTTTATATTCAAAAACTAAAGAAGCATTTTCTGGGATAACATAAAAGGCTCTTTCACTAGAATTTTCTGCACCAGTAAGGTTTTTAAAATAAAGCCAGGTAACAGCAATAATCCCTAAAATTAATAAGCTAATAGTGATGATAATCTTCTTCATTTCAAATATCCTTGTCAACAAAAATAGATTTTTGAACCGAAGGCTAAAAATTGAATGCATCTTTATTAAATTAGCAAAACCTTCAACACACAGAAATGAATAAAAGAATCATCATTACAGCATCAGTTTTTGGTGCTTTAGCAGTTATTTTAGGGGCTTTTGGTGCTCATAGTTTAAAGAAAATATTGAGTGCAGATCAGATGGAAATATGGCATACTGCAGTTCAATATCACTTTTATCATACTTTTGCCTTATTATTTCTTACTACTTTTGCCAGATTTAAAAACAACATGATTAATTTTTCTTCCTACTGTTTTTCTTTAGGAATCGTCTTTTTTAGTGGCTCTCTTTATTTATTGTCGTTAAAAGATGTTTTCCATTGGGAAAGTGCAAATGTGTTGGGTCCAATTACGCCAATAGGAGGTTTGTTTTTTATTTTAGGATGGCTGAGTTTACTTTTAGCCGCCATAAGGGATAAATAACAAATGATAGCTTTCGAAACTGAGCCTGCAGATCATCAAACTTTGTTTGTGGAAGTGATTTTGCCATTGGCCATTCCAAAGACTTATACTTATCGGGTTCCTGCAAAATTGAATGATTTTGCAGAGCAGGGTAGAAGAGCCGTGGTTCAGTTTGGGAAAAGTAAAATCTATACCGCTATTATTTACAAAATAAATAAAACTGCACCCACAAATTATGAAGCAAAATATTTGCTAGATATTATTGATGCACAAGCCATTGTAACAGAAACTCAAATTCAATTTTGGCATTGGATAGCTGATTATTATCTCTGTACTTTGGGCGAAGTAATGTCGGCTGCGCTTCCTTCGGCTTTAAAATTAGCCAGTGAAACACGTGTTATTCTCAACTTAGAATATGATTTTGATAGAAATGAGTTAAACGATAAGGAGTTTTTGATTCTGGATGCTTTAGAGTTACGGCATGAGTTGAGTATCAGTGAAATCAGTAAAATACTCGCTCAAAAATCAGTTTTCCCTTTGCTTAAAAGTTTACTCGAAAAGAAAATCATTTTTATTTCAGAAGAAATCAGCGAAAAATATCAGCCTAAAAAAGTCTCAATCATTGAGCTGAATAACTTCTATCAAGACAAAGAAAATTTAAAAGAACTTTTTCAAATCTTAGAAAGAGCACCAAAGCAATTAGATGTGTTATTAGCTTTTATCAAATTAAAAAAAGAAAAAAGCGAGATTAAAAAGTCTGAATTATTGGAAGCCTCAGGAGCTAGTTCTGCCATTATTAAGGCGTTAATTGATAAAGAAATCTTTTATCCATCAGAAAAAATAGTGAGCAGATTTTCAACAACAGATGACGCTATCACAACAGATTTTAAATTGAATGAAGATCAAAGTCAAGCCTTAGTGCAGATTAAAAGTTTGTTTAAAGAAAAAGGAGTTAATCTTTTACATGGGATTACCTCATCTGGTAAAACTCAAATCTACATTCGTTTAATTGAGGATTATCTGTCTAAAGGACAACAAGTATTATATCTCTTGCCCGAAATTGCATTAACCGGCCAAATGATTGATAGATTAAAGATTTACTTTGGAAATCAAATTATCGTTTACCATAGTAGATTTAATGATAATGAGCGAGCAGAGATTTGGCAAAAAGTTTTGAATAATGAAGTGAAAGTAGTTTTAGGTGCAAGATCATCTATTTTTCTTCCTTTTTCTGATTTAGGTTTGATCATCGTTGATGAAGAACATGAATCTAGCTTTAAACAGTATGATCCAGCGCCAAGATACCATGCTCGGGATGCTGCCATCGTGTTGGGTCATTTGATGGGTGCTAAGGTGCTTTTAGGGTCGGCTACACCATCTTTAGAAACGTATTTTAATGCCTTAAATAAAAAATATGGTTTAATTAAGTTAGAAACACGTTTTGGAGGGGTGAAAATGCCCGCGATTGAGGTGGTAAGTATCAGTGAAGAAAAAAGTAGAAAGCTGATCAAGGAAAATTTCACAAGTGTATTATTAGCACAAATTCAGGCTACCTTAGCAAGAAAAGAGCAGATTATTCTTTTTCAAAACAGGAGAGGATATGTGCCTATCTTAATTTGTAAAACCTGTGGAAATACACCAAAATGTATTAATTGCGATGTAAGTTTAACTTATCATAAAGCATCAGGCAAACTGCATTGTCATTATTGTGGATATAAGGAAGACAACTTAACAGAATGTCCGGCTTGCGGCTCAAAACATATTGAGTACAAGGGTTTAGGAACCGAAAAAGTGGAGGACGATTTAAAGGTTTTATTGCCCGAAGCTCGAATTGCAAGGCTAGATTATGATAGTACCCGAAATAAAAATGCCCACCATATTATTTTAAATGACTTTGAGGACGGGAAGATTGATATTTTGATTGGAACTCAAATGGTAGCAAAAGGATTAGATTTTGATAATGTAACCTTGATTGGGATTATTAATGCGGATAGCATCATACAGTTCCCTGATTTTAGAGCTTATGAACGAAGTTATCAAATGCTCTCTCAAGTAGCAGGTAGAGCCGGTAGAAGAACCAAGCAGGGAAGCGTGCTGATTCAAACTTATGACACTAAGCACCGTGTAATAAAACAAGTTGTAAATTATGATTATGAGGGGATGTATCGCGAGGAAATGATAGAAAGGAAGCAATTTAAATATCCACCTTATTATAAAATGATTCAGGTTGATTTAAAACATAAAGATTTAGGTCAACTACTTTTAATTTCAGATAAATTTGCCGCTATCTTGAAACGACAGTTTGGAGATATGATTTTAGGTCCACAAACTCCGTTAATTGGGAGAATTAGAAATTATTATATCCAAACAATCTTAATTAAAATAGATTGGAAAAATCAATCTATATCTAAAATTAAACACCTACTCAAAGAACAAATTAGCGATTGTGAATTAGATAAAGCCAGTAAAGGAATTTTTATTCAGGTTGATATTGATCCTTATTAATTGAAACCAAAACTATATTCAAAACTTAGTAAGCCAATAGGTCTAGTGTTAAATTCCCATCTTCTATAATGGTTTTGAGATATGAGCGTATTGTTTGGTGATGATTTTATCTCTTTATCATCACTGTAATAAAAATCAATCCCAGTTTCAACGCTGATGGTTAAAGCCTTGAAAAAATTATATTTTAATCCAATAAACGGATAAAACAATGCTCCATTTTTCTCTACATTGGCATTGTATAAAAGAGTAGAATTTCCAGGATTTCTAGAAGCTCCGTCAAAATTTATTTTTTGAAATCCAAAATCCAAACCATAAAAGGGTTGTAAATCACTGTAAACTATACTTCTTTCAAATCCTAGTTTAATATCAAGTGATTTATAGTTGCCCGTTACAATTTCACAGTTTTTACACTCATTCTCAAAAGTAAAATTATTGTTTTTATAAGTATAAACTTGAAATCGATAGCTGATTTGGTTGTCATTAGCTTTAAAAATAAGGCCGTTTAAAGGGGATAAATAGTATTTACTTGTACTTTTTACTTCGTTTAAAATTTTAGGCAATTCTTCTAAAGAAATTATTTTCAAACCGATGGAGTATTCAGCATTCGTCTGTGATTGTGAAAAAGCTTGCATCAAGAAGAAACATAATGCGAAACTGAGAAACGCTTTTTTCATTTAGCCTAAAATTTTGTTCTAAATTACTATTTATTTTGCCTTTCTCTGAAAAATTATCAAAAGAGTATAAATCACAAATCAGAATTTTTAAAATCTAGAGAAATGGATTTATTTTCAACAAAATGATACGTTACCATGTACAGTTTCACTAAAAACTGTTACAAATTGAAGTAGAGAATAAGGCAATTATTTATGATATGCAACAAAATACAACACAAAAATCATAAAGTCTAAAAGCAATAGTTTTTTAAATCATGAAATAAAAATCCTGATTGTCAGTATTTAACTTAAATTTATGGATGTAAAGCTAATAAATTGGCTCAATATTCCGTTTCAGAATCTATTTTTGCGATTAAATGGCGTTTAAGTTTATAGATAATTACAGAGAAAAAGGAGCTAGAAAAAAGTTAGTTGAAGAGCTCAGAAAGCGTGGAATAGCTGATGAAAAAGTACTCGCAGTTATCGGGAAAGTGAAGCGTCATTATTTTTTTGATGAAACTTTTTGGGCTCAGGCTTATTTAGATAAAGCGTTTCCAATAGGTGAGGGCCAAACCATATCTAATCCTTATACCGTTGCTTATCAAAGTGAACTTTTACATATCAAAAAGGGAGATAAAGTTTTAGAAATAGGTACAGGATGTGGCTATCAAACTTGTGTTTTGATTGAGCTAGGAGCAGATGTTTACACCATAGAACGTCAAGAGAAGCTTTATCAGCGAACCATTCAGGTATTGCCGCACTTGGGTTATAAGGCACATTTTTTTCTTGGAGATGGTTCAAAAGGTATCGCAGAACATGCGCCTTACGATAAAATTATAGTCACAGCCGGAGCACCTATGGTTCCTCAGATTTTACTCAGGCAATTAAAAATTGGAGGAATATTAGTAATTCCTGTAGGAGATGAAAAAGAGCAAAAAATGGTAACAGTAATAAGGATAAATGAAAATGATTTCGAGAAAATTGTTTTGGATACTTTTCGTTTTGTGCCTTTACTAGGCGACCAAGCCTGGTGATTAACGTTTCATGGCTTTATCCATCTCTCGTTTCACATCTCTTTCTTTAATAGATTCACGTTTATCAAATGCCTTTTTACCTTGAGCTAAAGCAATTTCTAACTTAGCAAAACCTCTTTGACTGATGAAGATTCTCAGTGGAATGATGGTTAAACCTTTATCCTCACCTTTAACAATCAGTTTCTTTAATTCTTTTTTGGTGAGTAATAATTTGCGATCTCTCTTGGCTTCATGATTGTAAAAAGAGCCATGAGAATATTCTGAAATATGTAGATTTCTGATATATAATTCTCCGTTAATAAAGGTGCAAAAAGCATCACTAATATTTGCTTTAGCCTCTCTTATCGATTTAATTTCTGTACCTAAAAGTTTGATCCCAGCAGTAAAAGTTTCGAGAATGTGATACTCGAAATTGGCTTTTTTATTTTTGATATTGATGGTTGATGTTGACATTTATTTTCTTTCGAAATGCAAAGATAAAATATAAAAACGAAATGACTTCCTAACTAATTAAAAGCAATTTTCGTGTTAAAATTCACCTATTTGATCATGGTTTTGATATTTCTAACCCATAAATTTATATTTGGCAGCAAATCCTCATTTCTCGAAATCGATATTACACATGAAAAAAAATATTGTTCTTATTCTCTTGATTTTTGCTAATGTTATTTTGATCAACTTTTCTGTAAAAGCACAATATAAAGTGCATGCTGATGGAAATTTATTCATTATTGGAGGGGGAAATCGATCTACCGAACTAATGGAAAATTTAATTCATACTGCTAACCTTAGGAATTATGATTTCATTGCCATTTTGCCCATGGCGAGTGCTCAACCCGATTCTGCTTTTCTCAATACGAAATCAGAATTTAATAATCTGTGTGATAATCAAGTGGTAAATTTTGGTCATTTTAGAACTTATGACCCTATGTGGTTAGATTCGCTTGGTACAGCTAAGTTAATTTATATCCCAGGCGGCGATCAAAATCGTTTTATGGATTCGGTTAAAAATACGCCCGTTTATGATGCTATCCGTAGAGCTTTCAAGAATGGAAGTACCATCGCGGGAACAAGTGCTGGGGCAGCCGTGATGTGTAAATATATGATTACCGGAAACGAATTACGTGGAGATAGCACCTATCGAGCTACATTTAGGCAATTGTTAAATCAAAACATTGAATTTTCTCAAGGTCTCGGTTTAATAGATTCAGTAATTATTGATCAACATTTTATCAAAAGAAGTCGGTACAATAGGTTATTATCCGCTTTAAATGCGCATCCTGATTTTGAATGTATCGGAATTGATGAATCAACGGCCGTCATGATTCATCAAAATGTGGTTAAAGTACTTGGCGATGGACAAGTAGTGAAAATTTCAAATCCGGTAAACCTTAGTGTAACTGATAAAGGATTAATTAAATTCCAAGATGTACAAATGAGTATTTTTACCGATGGCGATTCGTTTTATTTGCATCCAAATGGTTTTAATTGATAATTAGAACAGGGATATTGATTTTATGCCTTACAGCGTCAACCGTGGTGCCAAAAATAAAGTCTTTCAATCCCTTATGACCATGAGCGCCCATCACTAAAAAATCAATTTCCTTTTCTTTAACAATTTTAGAAATAGCATCAGAAGGTTTGCCAAAGCCTATACAGTAATCGGCTTTATAGCCTAGCTTTTCTAGTTCTGATTTTAGTTTTAAAAGATTTTGTTCATCCATTTTGGTTTCATAATCCATCACATTTTTTCCATGATACCTTGCAGCGGCAGTTTCAACTACGTGGATAAAAGTATATACAGCGTCTTTCCCACCCTGCATAGTCGCATTTCTGATGATTTTGTGATCATTTTCAGAAAAATCAGTTGTAATCCCAATGTTTTTATAGATGATGATGGGATCTTGTGTAAACCCTTTAACCTCACCGTGAGGCAGATGCCTTCGTTCTTTTATCTTTTTACTTACTATTGGATAAGTGAAGATATAAATCAGCAAAGCAAAACAAGCTGCAACTACAGGAACAACTAGGTAGTAGATCAAGAATTGATAATCACCAGCTTCTTGAATCCATAGATTAATTTCATCAATCACTAAATGAATATTTAAATAAACAATGATTGCGGCACTTAGCCATGCAAGAATTTTAACCCATAATTTAATAGCGAATTCTTTCATTGTCTTTTGATCAGAACAAAAATGAATAAGCGGAATGATAGCGAAACCCAATTGTAAACTCAACACCACCTGACTTAATACCAATAAGCTTCCTAATGCCTCATCACCTAAAAAAAGGATGGTAAAAAATGCAGGAATAATAGCCAATAGGCGAGTGATTAATCTTCTCAGCCATGGTTGAATCCTGAGATTTAAATGTCCCTCCATCACTATTTGTCCGGCTAGTGTACCTGTAATGGTAGAACTCTGACCCGAAGCAATTAAAGCTATCGCAAAAAGAGTAGGAGCGGCTTTTCCGAAAATATTGGATAGTAATTTATAGGCATCTTGAATCTCAGCAACATGATAAAAGCCATTTACATAAAATGCAGCGGCTGCTAATATTAAGATTGCAGCATTTACAAAAAAGGCCAAATTTAGCGCAATAGTGGTATCAATTAAATTAAATTTCAAAGCGTCTTTAATTCCTTGAATAGAGCGATCAAACTTTCTGGTTTGCACCAAGGAGGAGTGGAGATAAAGATTATGAGGCATTACCGTAGCACCAATAATTCCGATAGCAATATATAAAGCACTTGAGTTTAAACTGCTAGGAAGGAAACCTTTAACCACATCGCCATAAACTGGCGTTACGATGAACATTTCTACCAAAAAGGAAATCCCTATGATAAATACCATGGATACGATAAAGACTTCAAGTGTTCGCATTCCTCTTTTCATCAAAAAAAGAAGAATTAGGGTATCAAAAACAGTAATACTTACACCCCATAAAAGTGGGAGATGGAAAAGCAAATTTAAACCGATTGCCATACCAATTACTTCGGCAAGATCACAAGCGGCAATGGCAATTTCGGCTAAAATGTATAATGGAAGATTCGCCCATTTTGGATAGGCATTTTTTGAGGCCTGCGCCAAATCTAAACCTCTTACCACTCCTAATCTTGCACTTAAAGATTGCAGCAAAAGCGCAATAAGATTTGACATCAGCAATACCCAAATGAGTTTATATCCAAACTGAGAACCTCCAGCAATATCTGTTGCCCAGTTTCCTGGATCCATATAACCCACACTTACCAAGTAAGCTGGACCTAAATAAGCGAAAATCCTTTTCCAGCCAGTTCTTTTGTTCGTACTGATAGAAGAATGTACATTGCCCAATGAATTTAAATCGATATTACTCATATTGCAATTAATAGGTTTTTAGCTACTTCTCTACTGATATTTTGTTCTTTTTGATGAATGTTGATGATCACACTGCCATCGAAATCAATTTTATCTACAATTTTGATGGTTTCGCCAAGTGTAAGACCAGTTTTTTCTAGGTACTGTAAAAAACCTTTGGAATGTTCTTTAACGCCACTTATGATGCCTGCATCTCCAATTTGTAATTTATGGATAGGTAAAACTTCTTGAGATTTTAAAACCCCATTTTTGTCTGGAATTGGGTCTCCATGTGGGTCATTCTTAGGGAAATCTAAAAATTCATCGAGTTTATTGATGAGTATTTCTGAATTAATATGTTCTAATTCTTCGGCTAAATCATGAACTTCATCCCACTTAAAATTTAGTTTCTCTACCAAAAATACTTCCCATAAACGGTGTTTACGTATAATCTCAATGGCTTTTTGTTTTCCGCTATCTGTTAAAGTTACTCCTTGATATTTAGCATAGTTGATAAAACCTTTATCGGCTAACTTTTTAAGCATATCGGTTACAGAAGCTGCTCTGGTTTGTAAAGATTCTGAAATAGAGTTGGTACTCACACTTGCGTTTTTTTCATGATGCAAATGATATATCGCCTTTAAATAGTTTTCTTCTGTGTAGGATGTGATCATACTAAAAATTATTTCATACAAATCTAATTATATTTTTAGACTTATCTAAAAATTCATATTTATAAAATAATTAAAACTTATTTAAGGTTTTTTTAAAATTTAATTTGGTATTTAGAGATAAAAATTAAATTTGTAGGATAAACCTGAATACATGGAACTCGATAAAATTGATTTTAATATTCTCAAAATTTTGCAAGAAAACGGTAGAATCACCAATTTGCAGTTATCTCAACATATTGGTTTATCACCTGCTCCAACCTTAGAAAGGGTTAGAAAATTAGAACATTCTGGATACATCAAAAGCTATCATGCTTTGGTTGATGAAGAGAAGTTAGGTTTAGGAATTAAAACTTTTATTCAGGTTTCTTTAGACTTTCATCAACAAGATACCATACAAACTTTTTTAAATGAGATCAAAGAAATTAAGGAAATTACGGAATGTCACCACGTTACAGGGCAGTGCGATTTTCTGTTAAAAGCTTATGTTAAGGATATCAAAACCTACGAGCAGTTAATTATGCAAAAAATTAGCAGAATCTCAGTAGTGAAAACCTTTCACACCATGATGATTATGAGTACCAGCAAAAAGGAGCCAATAGTTCCTTTAGAATACTAATTAAATTTGCCAATTAATTTCTGTTTTATTCAGTTTTCTCAAGATTTCATTGGTTTTAGAAAATGGTTTAGATCCGAAAAAACCAGAATAGGCAGAAAAAGGAGAGGGATGAGCAGATTTAATGATGTAATGCTTTTCTTGATTGATTAGATTTTCTTTAGCCTGAGCAAATCTTCCCCAAAGAATAAAAATTAAACCTTCTCTTTGCTCAGATAAAATCTCAATCACTTTATCAGTGAAACTTTCCCAGCCTTTGTTTTGATGTGAGCCTGCTTTCCCGGCACTTACCGTTAGAGTTACATTCAATAATAGAACACCTTGTTTTGCCCAATCGGTTAAATCTCCGTGATTTGGAATCTCAAAATCAGGAATATCGTTAGCTAATTCTTTAAAAATATTTTGGAGAGATGGAGGTTGTTTAACTCCTTTTTGAACTGAAAAAGATAAACCATGAGCCTGATGCGCTCCGTGGTAGGGATCTTGCCCCAAAATCACCACTTTTACGTTTTGGAAAGGCGTTAATTCAAAAGCTTTAAAAATATCACTTCCTTTTGGGTAAATCATTTGACGATTTTTTTTCTCCTCTTTTAAAAATTCCTTCAAAGATTTCATATAATCTTTCTCAAATTCATCTTTTAAAAGGGCTAACCAAGAAGATTCTAATTGAATAGACATATTTTTACCTCAATTTATTGATTTAAAGCTTAAATAAATGGATATTTGCAGCCACTAAAATAATACAATAATTACGCTGATATGCCAAATTTTATAAGAATCATTGTTGCCGCTATATTTTTAGGTGCCGCTGTTACCTTAATGGTATTCTCTTTTTGGGGATGGGGAATTTTATTGATCTTTTTAGCACTTTTAGTATTCATTACTTTTGTTTTTCACGAAAGAATGCTCTTAGCACAATGGTATTTGCGCAAAGAAAACTTGGATAAAGCAGAGCAAACTTTAAGTGGAATAAAGGATTTTGAGAAAGAATTATACAAAGGTCAATGGGGATATTATCAATTGTTGATGGGGCTTATCGAGTCTAGAAAATCTCCAATGAAATCTGAAAAATACTTTAAAAGAGCTTTAGGTTATGGACTAACTATGGATCATAATATTGCTTTAGCTAATTTAAGTTTAGCAGGAGTTGAAATGGGCAAAAGAAATAAAAGAGAAGCGCAACGCTTGTTAAAAGAAGCAGAAAAAGCGGATAAAAATAAACTTCTTGCAGATCAAATCAAGATGATGAAGGGTCAGATGAGTTTGTTAGATAAAACGCAACAAGTACGCGGAGGAAAAGGAAGTTACAGACAATATTAAGATTGTTTATTACACAAAACTCAACCAAAACTTTGAGTATAAAAAAGGGAAGTATTGTTGAATGCTTCCCTTTTTACTTTTCACTTAAATGATCTTCTCCTGTATCATCTTGCAAACTTCTTTTACTGATGATATCTTCATCATCCCAAATCCTACTGAAAAATGTTTTTTCGCTTTGGATGCTTTTTAATAGCGAATGGATGAAGGATAAATCAAATTCGCTTTTATCCAATTTGATGAGATATTCCTGATCAGTGATTTCTAAAACTGAATTTTTCATTTTCTAATTTTTAAAGATTAGTGCCTTAAATGTTATTTATAAGGATTACTAAAATAAAAAAGGCTAGCTAACGATATGTTAACCAGCCTTTAAGCTTTTATTAAATAATTGGTTTTAAAGATTAACTAAACCAACTCATCACGTCCTCTTTCTGAGGCATAGTAATATCCAATTTCATTTTTTTACGCATCCCGCCTAGATCATTAAACACTTTATTTGGGTTCGCTGCTTTTAACTCTTCAGGCGTATTAAAGCCCATCTTTCTAATCACTTGCACCCATTCTGCTGGAATTCCCATGGCGATAAAATCATCATCGGTGTAAACCTTAGCTTTTTTTTCAGGGCGCATTTGTGGGAAAAATAATACTTCTTGTATGCTTTGTTGCCCAGTCATCATCATGACTAAACGGTCAATTCCAATTCCTAAACCAGATGTTGGCGGCATCCCATATTCCAAAGCTCTAATGAAATCCTCATCCATCGCCATGGCTTCATCATCACCACGGGCAGCCAACTTCAATTGTTCTTCAAAACGTTCTTTTTGGTCTATGGCATCGTTTAATTCAGAATAAGCGTTGGCAATTTCTTTCCCGTTTACAAATAGCTCAAAACGCTCTACCAAACCTTCTTTGCTACGATGTTTCTTTGCCAAAGGCGTCATCTCTAATGGGTAATCGGTAATGTAAGTTGGCTGAATTAAATGTTCTTCCACTTTTTCACCAAAAATAGCATCCACCAATTTGCCTTTACCCATGGAGGCATCCACTTGGATGCCTAGCTCTTTACAAGTTGCTCTTAAAGCAGTTTCATCCATCTCAGAAACATCCACCCCAGTATATTTCAGGATGGAATCGTACATTGATAATTTCTCGTAGGGCCCAGCAAAATCAATTTCATGCTCACCAACTTTTACAGTTGATTTTCCATGAACAGCAACGGTTACTTTCTCCAAACATTCCTCTACCATCGCCATCATCCAGATATAATCCTTATAAGCCACATAGATTTCCATCGAAGTAAACTCAGGATTATGTGTGCGGTCCATTCCTTCATTACGGAACATCTTGCCAAACTCATAAACGCCATCAAAGCCAGCCACAATTAATCTTTTCAAGTAAAGCTCATTGGCAATACGTAAGAAAAGCGGCATATCTAAAGTATTGTGATAGGTGTTAAATGGACGAGCAGCTGCACCACCATGAACAGATTGTAAAATAGGTGTTTCTACCTCCATCCACCCTTGGTCGTTAAAGTAATTACGCATGGTACTAATTACTTTAGAACGGATTTTGAAAATTTCTTTAAATTCTGGATTCACCGTTAAATCCACGTAGCGCATTCTGTAACGCATTTCTGGATCGGTAAAACCATCATAAATATTGCCATCTTCATCACGCTTCACGATGGGAAGTGGTCTTAAAGATTTTGAAAGCACTTTAAATTCATTAACATGAATAGAAATTTCACCCGTTTGTGTAGTAAAAACGTATCCTTTAACGCCAATAAAATCACCAATATCTAATAGTTTCTTGAAAACGATATTGTAAAGCGTTTTATCTTCATTTGGGCAAACATCATCACGTTTTATATAGATTTGAATTCGTCCGGTTGAATCTTGCAATTCAGCGAAAGAGGCATTTCCCATAATTCTGCGGGTCATGATTCTTCCTGCTAGACTGATGGTTTTATAAGCCGTCTTATCTTTTTCGTAATTAGCTAAGATATCTGCTGCATGAGCATTTATCTCAAAAGCTTCCGCTGGATAAGGATTTATTCCTAATTTTCTCAATTCGTTTAAAGACTCACGTCTTTGAATTTCTTGTTCTGAAAGTGCACTCATTCTCTTCTAAAAATTTGGGCAAAATTACGGTTTTAAATCTTCTTGTTAAAGCGTTTAAGATTTCGTCTATTTTGATGATAGAATATATCTTATGAATAAAGCTAAAAGTGGAATTTACCCCATCAATTCTTTCATCAAATGAGCTAAATCGGTTTTTAACTGAGCGTAATTTTCTTCTAAAGTGGCTACTCTTTGCTCTAATTCTGTAACTGATTTTCTTGCAGGTTCTAAGGGTTCGTCATCATCAGAAATTCGTGGTTCTTCTTGAAAAAGATGCATAAATCTTGCTTCTTTCTGACCAATTTTTTTGGGTAATTGAACAAGATATTTGATCTCGTTTTCATTCAATTGATTAATCACTTGTTGTACTTCTTCTAAAGATTCAAACTCGTATAATCTACCTGAATTGGTGTTTAATTCTCCTGGGGTTTGAGGGCCTCTTAGAAATAATAAACAAAGAATGGCTAATTGTGCCGGAACTAATGGAAATACAATGGCTAAATTGTGTTTGTATTTTATCACTCTACTACCGCCACCGCTAACCGTAGAAATTAAGCCTTTTTTCTTTAAACTATCTAAAGCTAAAACTACCGTTTCATCATCATAATCCACTACGGGTTTTCTAGCGCTTTTTTGATTACAAGCTGCAGTTAGTGAGTTCAAAGTCATGGGATAATAGTCTGGAGTAGTTCTGCTTTTTTCAATCAATGATCCTAAAACTCTTATTTCTTCATCATTTAAAATAGGTAAAACTTGAGAAGTATCCATGTGAAAATTAGTTTTATTGTACAATTTTTTTGCTTCTGAATAGGATTTGTGAAATCGGTATCAACATCAATCCTGAAAAAGCAAATAAAATAAACGCAATTCTTAAATTAAAAGCATGTGAAATATAGCCAATCAAAGGTGGGCCTAAAAGTGAACCTACAATGGAGTAGGTGGCAACGATAGAAATACCCATCGCTGGCGAGTACTTAGAAGATTTCCCTGCCATACTCAAAGTCATTGGAAATATAGATGCGGTTCCCATTCCTGCTAAAGCAAATCCAATAATGCAAACCCAGAAAATTGGAAAAATAATAGAGATGCCAATTCCGGCGATGATGAATAAGGAGCTTAAAATATAGTTTGATGCTAAACCTATTTTTTGAATTACAAAGTCAGAAATAAATCTAAAAAAAGACATAAAAATAAGGAAAGTAAGATATCCGTAAGTAAAAATTGGCGTTTTAAGAACTTCTTTGAAATAGATTCCGCTCCAATCATACATTCCTCCTTCGCAGATTGCGGCAAAGAAGGCTAGAAATCCTAAAAAAAGAATGTAAGGGTCGGGCTTACCCAAAATAAGTTTATTTCCGCTAGTGGCTTTATCATCTTTTAAAAGATAAGGATATGATATTAGTGCTAAAATGATGACGAATAACCCAACACTGAATAAATGCCAAACAATGTGTATTTGAAAACCCAATAAAATGGAAGTTAAACCAGAACCACAAATTCCACCCACACTCCACAAGCCATGAAAGCTGCCGATAATGGGTTTTTCATATTGTTTTTGAAGATTTACAGATTGTGTATTTACAGCAATGTTTAAAATTCGCATTGAAAAGGCAAATAGAAAAAGAGCAATTCCTAAAACGTAAATATTTGTAGCAAAACCCACTCCTATTAAAGCAATTGCCTCTAATAAAGCAGCGATTAATAGAGGAACTCGGCTATCATGTTTGGATACTAAAATACCTGAAAATGGTAAGCCTACCATAGAGCTGATAGGCAGAATAAGTAAAAGTGAACCTAATTGAGCATCATTTAAATTGAGATTTGCTTTTACAGTTGGAATTCTAGATGCCCAAGAGGCAAATAAAAATCCTGATAAAAAGAAAAATACTTTTAAGTAAATGCGCTTTTTATGCAGTGAGGTCATGGTTTTTTGAAAGCGCAAATATCTCTTTTTAAAAGGTCATTTTTTGATAAAATTGAAATTAATCCATTTCTACAATTCCTAAGTACATCTCATCTATGGCATCAGCATATTTTTTCTCGATTACCTTTCTTTTAGGTTTCATGGTAGGGGTGATATCTCCATCTTCAATAGTAAAAGGATTTCTTTTGATTTTAAAATGCTTAATGCGCTCAAATTTGGCCAACTCTACCGAGAACTTTTTAATATCCTGATTTATCCAATCTATAATTTGTTTATCATCGATAAAAGTTTCGGGTAAATCAAAAAAAGCATCGTCTAAAGAGAAAGTTTCTTGCATTGTTTCTCTATTTGGGGTGATGATAGCCGTTATATATTCTCTTTTATCACCAATTAAAAAAACGCTTTCAATTTTTGGACTTTTAAGGTAGGTATTTTCTACAGGTGTAGGATAAACATTCTTTCCAAAAGCATTGACGAGCATATTTTTAATACGATCAGTAATCTGAAGATTACCTTTAAAAAATCGTCCAACATCACCGGTATGAAACCATCCGTCAGTATCAATCACTTCTGCGGTTTCTTCTGGTTTATTCCAATATCCTTTCATCACACAATGTCCGCGAACACAGATTTCTCCTTCTTCGCTGATAAAATCTTCCTTAAATGTGTCGTGTGTTTGGATGGAAATAAATTTTTTGGTTTCCACATCCTGAATGCCTACTTCAATACCCGGAATTACACGCCCAACGGTTCCATAAACTTGGCGATGGTATTCTGTAACGGACATCACAGGAGAAGTTTCGGTTAATCCAAAGCCTTCTAAGATTTTGATGCCTAAGTTTCCAAAAAATTCGCCCACATTTTTAGGTAAAGCAGCTCCGCCAGAAATCATAAATTTTAATCTTCCACCTGTTTTTTCTTTGATTTTACTAAAAACCAATTTTTCTGCAATGGCGTGTTTTACAGATGTGATAAGACTGGGTTTTTTACCTGACTCTAAAATTTCACGATGTTTTTGACCAATTTCTAATGCCCAAAGAAAGATTTTAGCTTTAGTTCCGCCTGCTGCAGTTCCACTTTTGATGGCTTTATCGTGTATTTTTTCTAGCAAACGAGGAACGCAGGACATTACCGTTGGCTTTACTTCACCCATGTTTTTTGCTAATAATTCTAAGCTTTGTGCAAAAGCTATTTTACAGCCCTTAGCGCAGCAAACATGGTAGGTTGCTGTTCTTTCAAATACATGGGATAATGGTAGGAATGATAAAAACGTTTCATGCTCATCAATCACAGGGATTTGCTGTAAACAAACTTTAACGTTTTCTACAAAATTAGAATGCGTGAGCATCACGCCTTTAGGTGTTCCGGTGGTGCCCGATGTGTAAATTAAGGCAGAAATATCAGCAGGTATCACTTCATTTCTCCTATGGTTTATTGTACTTTGATAATTGTTAAGTTTTGATTTACCTTCTTCAATTACTTGATTTAAACTTACAATTCCTGCATTTAAATTTAGGTTTTCAGTAACTTTTTCATAGTCATCAAAAACAGGAATAATTCTGATTAATTCTGAGCAATGATTCGCAATTTTGACTACTTTTTTTAACAAAAATGGACTTCCTACTAAAATAGTTTTAGCGCCAGAATCATTTAAAATATATTCCATCTCCACCTCAGAAAGGGTAGGATAGATGGAAGTATTTATAGCACCAATTTGCTGTAAAGCTTGATCGTAGTAAACATACTCTGGGCAGTTTTCAATAATGAAACCTAATCTATCTCCTTTTTCAACACCTATTTCTAAAAAATAAGCCGAAATGGCATCGGCATTATCTAAAGTTTGTTTAAAACTGATTTCTTCCCACTGCTCTTTTACTTTTCTGATTAAAAAAGTATCGGTTTCAGGATGTATATTGTTAACAACATTTCTAAGTAGTAGAGGTACGGTGGTGAACTCGTTGATTAATTCCATGCGTTAAAAAATTAGCGTTACGATATTTTAGGTTTTAAAAACAATAATAGGCTATTTTCTAATAATACAAAAAGGGTATCTGATTTCAGATACCCTTTTTGTATTATTAAAGACGATTTAAACTGAAAAGCTTTCGCCACATCCACAAGTGCGAGAGGCATTTGGATTAATAAAATTAAAACCTTTACCATTCAAACCATCAGAAAAGTCTAATTCTGTACCGGCTAGATAGAGAAATGATTTCATGTCTAGAACAATCTTCAAACCTTTATCTTCAAATTCTTGGTCGCCTTTTTGCATTTCGTTATCGAAATCCATATTATAGGATAAACCAGAACAACCACCGCCTTTTACAGAAACACGCAGGAAATAAGACTGATCCAATCCTGCATCTTTCATCAACTCATCGATCTTATCTTTTGCTTTATCTGTTACTGTTACCATTTTTTTAGAATCAAGTATTTAGTATCAAGTACCAAGAGGTCAAAGACGAAAAAGTCTTGATACATGATACTTAAATCTCACTACTTTTAGTGATGTGATTTCTCTAACTCAATTGCAGGCATACCGTTTTTAACACGGTAGTCATTAATCGCAGATTTAATTGCATCTTCAGCCAAAACAGAGCAGTGAATTTTTACTGGTGGCAAGGCTAATTCTTCCACAATATCCATATTGTCTATGGCTAAAGCATCGTCAATAGATTTACCTTTTAGCCATTCTGTAGCTAACGATGAAGAAGCAATTGCAGAGCCACATCCAAAAGTTTTGAATTTAGCGTCTGTGATTACGTTATTTTCATCAACTTCAATTTGAAGACGCATTACGTCACCACATTCTGGTGCTCCAACTAGTCCAGTACCAACGTTTTGCTTGCTTTTATCCAAAGTACCAACGTTTCTTGGATTACTGTAATGATCAATTACTTTATCTGAATATGCCATAATTTTAATTTTTTTATTTGAAAATGAGTCAGTTTGAAGATGACCTTTTTAATTTTATACTTTATCTTATTTTGATTTGTTCTCCATTATCGAATTTTCAAATCGACAAATCTTCAAATCGATTAATGTTCTGCCCACTCAATGGAATCTAAATCGATTCCTTCTTTAAACATCTCCCATAATGGAGAAAGTTCTCTTAAGTGAGTAACTGCTTGTTTTGTTTTTTCTATCGCGAAATCAATTTCCTCTTCGGTTGTAAATCTTCCTAATCCAAAGCGGATAGAAGAATGTGCTAAATCATCAGAAAGACCTAAGCTCTTTAAAACATAAGAAGGTTCTAATGAAGCCGAAGTACATGCTGAACCTGAAGAAACGGCCATGTCTTTCATCGCCATCATTAAACCTTCTCCTTCAACATATTTGAAAGAAATATTGGCTACATGTGGTAAACGATGTGACTGATTTCCGTTTACATAAGATTCTTCTAATTCGGTTAAGCTTTTTTCTAATTTATTTCTTAAAGTAGAGAGTCTTTTAGCTTCTTCCGCCATTTCGTTTAAGCAAAGTTCACAAGCTTTACCTAAACCCACAATTCCAGGAACGTTTAAGGTTCCAGAACGCATTCCACGCTCATGGCCACCTCCATCCATTTGTGAAGTTACCTTAACTCTTGGATTTTTTCTTCTAACATAGAGTGCCCCAACACCTTTTGGTCCATACATTTTATGACCTGATAAAGCCAACAAATCAATGCCATCTTCAATCACATTTACCGGTATTTTACCAACTGCTTGTACTGCATCTGTGAAAAATAATGCTCCATGTTTGTGAGCGATAGCAGAAATTTCTTTTATTGGTTGAATAACACCAATTTCATTATTAGCATACATGATGGCTACCAAAATGGTTTGATCTGTCATGGCAGCTTCTAATTTGTTTAAATCAACTAAGCCATCAGACTCTACATCCAAATAGGTGATATTTGCGCCTAATTTTTCAAGATGTTTACAAGCATCTAAAACAGCTTTATGTTCTGTAGTTAAGGTGATGATATGGTTTCCCTTATCCTTGTACATCTCATAAACACCTTTGATAGCTAAGTTATCAGATTCTGTAGCACCAGAAGTGAAAATGATTTCTTTTTCTGAAGCACCAATTAATTTAGCTACCTGTTCTCGAGCGTAGTCAACACCTTCTTCTGCTACCCAACCAAATGGATGGTTTCTACTTGCTGCATTTCCAAATTTCTCAGTAAAATAAGGCAACATAGCTTCTAAAACTCTTGGGTCCATCGGCGTGGTTGCGTTATTGTCTAAATATATAGGAGTTTTTAACATCTTATTTAGAATTGTTTTAATTATAAGTACAAATGTACAAAAAAAGTTTTGCAAGCCTCATAGAATATATCTATCAAAATATAGGTACATTGGTCAATAAAATGCAATTTTGAGAATAATGAAAAAGATAGAACACTTAGGGATTGCGGTAAAAGATTTGAATCAAGCTTCAATAATTTATGAGCAACTTTTAGGTATAACAAGCTATAAAACAGAAGAGGTAGAAAGTGAACAGGTCATCACAGCGTTTTTTAAAGTTGGAGAATCGAAAATAGAATTGTTAGCCGCATTGTCTGATGATAGTGCAATTGCGAAGTTTATTGAAAAAAAAGGAGAAGGAATTCATCATATAGCTTTTGATGTAGAAGATATCTACTCAGAAATGAAAAAATTAAAAGAGGAAGGCTTTATTTTACTTAATGAGGAACCTAAAAAAGGGGCTGATCATAAATTGATATGCTTTGTTCATCCAAAATCCACACATGGAGTTTTAATTGAACTTTGTCAAGAAATAAAGTAAATGAGATTTTTTTATAATGTCCTTGTTTAAATAAATAAATTATTGATATATTTGCACCTCTTAAAAATTAAGGGAAGAAAGGTTAAAATAATCATGAAAAAAGACTTGCATCCGTCAAATTATAGATTAGTTGTTTTTAAAGATATGTCAAACGATTATGCTTTTTTAACAAAATCTTGCATCAATACCAACGAAACAGTTAAATGGGAAGATGGAAATGAATATCCACTAGTAAAATTGGAGATTTCTCACACTTCACATCCATTTTATACTGGAAAAATGAAATTAGTTGATACAGCAGGACGTATCGACAAATTCAAAACTCGTTACGCAAAAAAATAATTTTGATTTAATGATATTATTTAAAAGTCCCGACTTGTTAGTCGGGACTTTTTTTGTTTTTTTGTACTATGACAATCATTTTTTTTGATGATCAAAGTAGGGAGACTTTACTTCCTCTGACTTTCACCCGACCAATCGCTGATTTACGCTTAGGGATTTTAAAAATCTCCGAGAAATGGTTACATTATTTCAAAGGGGAAACTGCTTACCGAACAGAAACTTATCTTCAAAATAAATTTCCTTTTCAATCATCTGATGAAAATTTATGGATAAACGGTTCAGTTTGTCCAAATTCAAAATTAGTTGAAGCTGTTAAAGGTTTAGAAGATCAAGCAGTTTTGATTAAAAATAAGGTTTTTATTGCAGCCAAAACAAAAAAACAAATTGAGGGGGTATCAGATTTACAATATTTAAAGCAAATCCATTTTGAAGCTGATTTTTCAAAAATCAATTTTCCTGAAGATATTTTTAAACTAAACGATGCTGAAATCCGGTCGGATTTTAATTTCATCACCAAAGGCAGAACTTCAAAGAAATTAAGTGCCACTAACACTGTAATAGGTGATGATATATTTGTGGAGGATGGAGTACAAGCAGAATGTTGCACTTTTAACACGCATAACGGACCTATTTATTTAGGTAAAAATTCTCAAGTTTGGGAGGGAACTCATATCAGAGGTGCTTTAGCTTTGTGTCATGATGCACAAATAAAAATGGGTGCCAAAATTTATGGAGCAACCACCATCGGACCTGAATCTAGAGTTGGTGGAGAAATTAACAATGCAGTTATCTGGGGTTACGCTTCTAAAGGGCATGATGGATATTTAGGAAATGCGGTTATAGGAGAATGGTGCAATATAGGAGCCGATTCTAATAATTCTAACCTTAAAAATAATTATACAGAAGTAAAACTTTGGGATTATAAAACCGAAAGGTTTAGGAAAACAGGACTGCAATTTTGCGGATTAATTATGGCCGACCATGCTAAATGCGGTATCAATACGATGTTTAATACTGGAACAGTGGTAGGAGTTTCTGCCAACGTTTTTGGGTCGGGTTTTCCAAGAAATTTTATAGCGGATTTTGCTTGGGGTGGAGCCCAAGGTTTTGAAGTTTATCAATTATCTAAAGTGTTTGAAACCACTGAAAAAGTTTTTGAAAGACGAAATCAGGTTTTTGATGAAAATGAAAAAGAAATTTTAACTGAAATATTTAAGCAAACCGAAAAATTTAGAAGATTTTAAATCATGAGAAAGAAAATTGTAGCCGGAAACTGGAAAATGAACAAGGATTATAAAGAGGGAATGAGTCTTTTTTCGGAAGTGGTTAATATGGTAAAGGATGAATTAATAGGAAATCAACAAGTTGTTGTTTGTGCGCCTTATATTCATCTTCATAGTTTAGTTGCTTTAGGTAAAGGTACTCGGCAAGTAAGCGTAGGTGCTCAAAATGCACATCAGGAAGAGTCAGGAGCATTTACAGGTGAAATTTCTGTTGGCATGCTGAAATCTGTTGGCGTAGAATATGTGATTCTTGGTCATTCAGAAAGAAGACAATATTTTGGAGAAACAAATGAGTTGTTGGCAAAGAAAACAGACATTGCTTTAAAACATAGTTTAAAACCTATTTTTTGTATTGGCGAAACTTTAGCCGAACGCGAGAGCGGGAAACATTTTGATATCATTAAATCACAATTAGCAGAAGCTACTTTTCATTTATCAGCAGAAGATTTTGCAAAACTAGTAATTGCTTACGAACCAGTTTGGGCTATTGGAACTGGAGTAACCGCGAGTTCTAATCAGGCTCAAGAAGTTCATGCTTTTATCAGAAAAGAAATAGCTATTCAATACCATCAGGCTGTAGCCGATGAAACTACCATACTATACGGTGGTAGCTGTAATCCTAAAAACGCATCCGAATTATTTGCTCAGCCCGATATTGATGGCGGTTTAATTGGAGGTGCATCATTAAAATCTCGTGATTTTGTGGATATTGCTAAAGTATTTAATTCTTAATAGATGAATTATATTGAGCTGGTTTTTACCCTCATTACAGATGAAGATTTTCATCAAGATTTGCTGATTAATACTTTAGGCAAACTAGGTTTTGATACTTTTGAAGAAACTGATTTTGGTTTCAAGGCTTACATCTCAGCGGATAAATTTAATCAGACAGCAATCAATGAACAACTTGAGAGTTTTCATAATTTATTCACTTTCTCCTATGAAGTGAATCTAATTCCTCAAAAAAATTGGAATGAAGTATGGGAAAGTAATTTTGAACCTATTCAAATTGCAGATCAAGTTTATGTAAGAGCTACTTTTCATCAGCCACAGCCAAATTTCAAACATGAGATTGTGATTGATCCTAAAATGGCTTTTGGAACAGGGCATCATCAAACCACCGCCATGATGATGGAATATCTTTTAGAAACAGATGTAAAAGAGAAAAGTATTTTGGATATGGGTTGTGGCACTGGAATTTTAGCCATATTGGCAAGTAAATTGGGAGCTAAAGATCTAGTAGCCATTGATCATGATGAAGTTTGCTACCAAAGCACTTTAGAGAATGCAGAATTGAATCATATCAAAAATATAAAAGCACTTTGTGGTTCTAAAGAGGCTATTCCTAATCAACAATTTGATATCATTTTAGCCAATATCAATAGAAATATTTTGATGGATCAGATGAAAGGCTATGCGTCAGTGTTAAAACCAGAAGGAACTATTTTTTTTAGCGGCTTTTACGAATCTCCAGATCTTGATATCATTAATGAAGAAGCAAGAAAATACAATCTGAAATATATCAGTCATAAGAAAAAGGATAACTGGGTGGCAGCTAAATTCGTAAAATAAGGTAATGAGAGTACATTTTATCGCCATTGGAGGTGCAGCGATGCATAATCTAGCAATTGCCTTGCATCTCAAGGGTTTTGAAGTTACTGGTTCTGACGACTTTATTTACGAACCATCTAAAAGCCGGCTTCAAAATCATGGTATTTTACCAGAGCACAATGGCTGGCAAGCAGATTTAATCACTCATGATATCGATGCGGTTATTTTAGGTATGCATGCCCGTTTAGATAATCCAGAATTATTGAAAGCTCAAGAATTAGGTTTGACGATCTATTCTTATCCTCAATACATCTATGAGCAATCAAAAGAAAAAAAGCGGGTTGTTATTGGTGGAAGTCATGGGAAAACCACCATCACATCCATGATTTTGCATGTACTTCAATTTCATAAAAAGGATTTTGATTTTTTAGTTGGGGCGCAGATAGAAGGTTTTGACAATATGGTTAAACTTTCTGATGCACCAATAATTGTTATTGAAGGCGATGAATATTTGGCATCACCCATAGATAGAAGGCCAAAATTTCACTTATATCAAGCAAATACTGCGATTATTAGTGGTATTGCATGGGATCATATCAATGTGTTTCCAACTTTTGAGCGCTATAAAGAACAGTTTTCTTTATTTATTGATACCATTCAACAAAATGGGAAGCTAATTTTTTGTAAAGAGGATGAAGTTTTAGCCGATTTAATAAAGACACATCAGTTTAAAAATGATTTAGAGGTTATTCCATATCAAACGCCTGATTATCAAATCGAAAATGGAAAAACTAGTCTCATCACTGAGTTTGGACAATTTGAATTATCCGTTTTCGGAAAACATAATCTGATGAATTTAACTGCAGCAAGATTGGTTTGTGAAGATTTAGGAATTTCAACTTTCGCATTTTATCAAGGCATTCAAAGTTTTAAAGGTGCTTCTAAGCGTTTAGAGAAGATTGGGGAATCTAAAGCTGCTGCTATTTTTAAGGATTTTGCGCACTCACCGTCTAAATTAAAAGCCACTATTGAAGCGGTTAAAGAACAATTCCCTGATAGAAAACTCATTGCTTGTATGGAGTTACATACTTTTAGTAGTTTAAACGAAGATTTTTTGTTAGAATACGCTGATACTATGAATGGCGCAGATTTTGCAGTAGTTTTTATCGATGAAAAAACTTTTATTCAGAAAAAGATGAAACCTTTTTCTGAGACGAAAGTCATACAAGCGTTTAAAAACGATAAATTAAAGTTTTTTAATCAACCAGAAAAAATAAAAAGCTATTTACTAACGTTTAAATTCGATAATGTTAATCTGCTAATGATGAGTTCTGGAAATTTTGGTGGAATTGATTTAATGATGTTAAAAAAATTATTATTGCATGAATAGGAATTTCTTTAACTTTGCAAATGATTAACTTTAGGTTAAAGATTAATTGTGTTTGAAAATTTAGATTTGGTTGAAAAATGAAGTTATTAGGAAAAAAAATCAGATTACTGAGACATCAAAAAGGATGGAGTCAGGAAGACGTTGCTAAGCAACTAGATATCTCAATCCCTGCATTTTCTAAAATAGAAACAGGTATTACTGATATCAACTTATCAAGATTAGAGCAGATTTCTGCTTTATTTGAGATGACAATTGTTGAATTATTAACTTACAATGATCCAGAGCAGGAAATTAAGAATGCATCTGAATTAGAAATAGTCTCGAAGAAATTACAAGAACGTGAAGTAGAGGTGATTGAACTACAGAAAAAAGTAATTGAACTTTACGAAGAGATTAGAAATATAAAAAGTTTTGTATAACAAAAAGCCCTCAATCGGAGGGCTTTTTTTATAATGCTTCAGAAACAACTTCCTTTACTTCTGGTACCATTCTTTGCAATAAACTTTGAATTCCAGATTTTAAGGTAATAGTAGAAGAAGGGCAGCCACTGCAAGAACCTCTTAGTTCAACGGTTACAATACCTTCTTTAAAAGATTTATAACTTATGGCCCCACCATCTTGTTCAACAGCGGGTTTTACATAATCATTTAATATTTGCTGAATTTTGATTTCAACTTCAGAACCTTCAAAATTTATGTCTTCTTCAGATTTATTTTCTTGAACAGCATATTCTGACTCTACAGCTCCTTTAACAAACTCCTTTAAAATAGGCTCAATATCAGCCCAATCAGCATTTTCAGTTTTTGTAACGGTTACAAAATTACTCGCAAAGAAAACTCCGTTCACAAAATTGAACTTGTAAAGTTCGGTTGCAAACTTAGAATTTTCGGCACTTTCTTTTGTTGGATAATCTACACTACCGTTAATCAACAGCTTGTTTACAATGAATTTCATTGTCGCTGGGTTTGGCGTAGATTCTGTATATACGGTGATATTCATATATTTTAAATTTAAGCTTCAAAAGTACTCATCCTTCATCCTTAAGAAAGTATTACTTCCTAGTTTTTACCTCATCATGACTTTAAATTCCGGTGTAAGTAACTGGGCTTATTAGCTTGAGCTCATTTTTCACCTCTTCATTTACATTGAGGCTTTCAATAAATGAAGCAATTAATTCAGCATTTATTTTCTGATTTGTTCTTGTCAAATCTTTTAAAGCTTCATAAGGATTAGGATAATTTTCTCTTCTTAAAACAGTTTGAATAGCTTCTGCAACAACAGCCCAATTGTCATCTAAATCTTGCTGAATTACTTTTTGATTTAATAAAAGTTTATTTAAGCCTTTTATAGTTGATTTTATTGCGATAAGTGTGTGTGCAAAAGGGACCCCAATATTTCTTAAAACCGTAGAATCAGTTAAATCTCTTTGCAATCTGCTTACAGGTAATTTAGCTGCTAAATGCTCAAATAGTGCATTTGCAATTCCAATATTACCTTCAGAATTTTCAAAATCAATTGGATTTACTTTATGTGGCATAGCCGATGAACCCACTTCTCCTTCCTTAATCCTTTGTTTAAAATAATTCATCGATATGTAACTCCAAAAATCTCGATCTAAATCAAGAATGATATTGTTAATTCTTTTTAAACCATCACACTGAGCAGCAAAATAATCATAATGTTCTATCTGAGTGGTGTTTTGAGCTCTTTTTAGTTTTAAAACTTGCTCTACAAACTGATTTCCAAAGTTTTTCCAATTTACTAATGGAAACGCCACATGATGGGCATTAAAATTACCGGTAGCTCCTCCAAACTTAGCTCCGTATGGGATTTCTTTTAGCAAGTGTAATTGGTTTTCTAATCGCTCTACAAAAACCATCACTTCTTTACCCAAGCGAGTAGGCGATGCTGGTTGACCATGTGTATGCGCCAACATAGGTATATGTTTCCACTCTTTGGCTAATTGGTACAAAAGATCAATCAACTCTTGAATTTGTGGATAGTAAATTAAAGTCATTCCTGCTTTGAAAGAATAAGGAATTGCGGTATTGTTGATATCCTGAGAAGTTAAACCAAAATGAATGTATTCTTTAAAATCATTTAAACCTAATTGGTCAAACTTTTTCTTTAAAAAGTATTCAACAGCTTTTACATCGTGATTGGTCACTTTCTCAATTTCTTTAACCTCTTGTAAATCCTCGTTGGTAATATCATTAAAGATTCTTCTCAGCGCAGAGTAATTACTTTTATCAAAATTTTTTAATGCCGGAAGGGGGACTTCACATAAGGCGATAAAATACTCTACTTCAACAAAAATTCGATAGCTGATTAAGGCAGCTTCGGAAAAATAAGCACTTAAACTTTTAGTTTGTTGATGATATCTTCCATCAACTGGAGAAATGGCATGTAAAGATGAAAAGGACATATTATCTGGTTTGAATTGCTAAAATACGAAAATGGCTGACTTAAGGAAAGTGCGATTAGATTAAAATAATTGTCAATACAGTCTCAGTTTTTAAATCTAAATATCATTTTATTTCGGAAACTTTGGAAATGTAAAAAGTTTCCATAGTTTTGCCCAGCGATTTAAATAAAATGGAAAGTACGGAAGAACATATTTTAGTTGAGGCAGAAAAGCTTTTTATGAAGTTTGGGATGCGAAGTGTGACGATGGACGATATTGCTAAGCATTTAGGAATGTCAAAAAAAACCATTTATGCGCATTTTAGGGATAAGAATGACCTGGTAAAAAGCTTGATTACTAAGATGTTAAAAAATGATGAGTGTAATATGCAAGAATGTATGAATCATTCTTCTAACGCCATTGAAGAGGTTTTTTTAATGATGAACTTTCTTAAAGAGATGTTATCTAACATCAATCCGATTGTTTTTTACGATCTGGAAAAATACCATAATGAAGCCTATAAAATGATGATGGAGTTTCACCAAAATCGCGTTTATCATTCCGTGAAAATCAATTTGGAAAGAGGGATTGCGGAAAATATTTTCAGACCAGAAATCAATACAGAAATATTAGCACATGCAAGAGTAGGGCAGATTAACTGGATTTTTGAGTCAGAACTCATTAAAAGCGGAAAGTTTAGTATGTACGATGTAATGTACGAATTAACGATGCAATTTTTACATGGAATTTGCACACTCGGTGGTCACGTTTTAATTAATAATTATACAAATCAGAATAATCAAACCATCAAATGAAAAAAAGAAGAATGCTAATTTTAGTGCTCTCAATTTTAAGTTTTGGAGTTGTAAATGCACAAACAGATACAACCAAAAGCCATAATTTTAATCTTGAAGAGTGTATTCAATATGCTTATCAACATCAGACGAGCCTACTGAATGCAGATTTAGACCGTAAGATTGCGGATTCAAAAGTGAAGGAAACCATTGGAATAGGCTTACCGCAAATTGCTGGTACTGCTAATCTTCAAGATTACCTTAAAGTGCCGACATCTTTATTACCTGGTGAGTTTTTTGGGCAACCGGGAACTTATATTCCTGTTAAGTTTGGTGTAAAGTATAACTCAAGTTTGAGCGCATCGGCCACTCAATTATTATTCAATGGAAGTTATCTGGTGGGTTTACAAGCTTCAAAAACCTACAAAGAACTCTCACAAAGAGCTTATGACCGAACAAAAATTGAAACCAATGTGGCTGTAACTAAAGCTTATTATATGGTGTTGGTAAACAATAAACAGATTGAGTTATTAAATGCCAACATCAATCAGTTAAAAGAACAGTTAGATCAAACAAAAGCTTTATTTAAAAATGGTTTTGCAGAGCAAATTGATGCAGATAGATTGACTGTATTATACAATAATCTGATTACCGAAAAGCAAAACATACTTCGTTCCTTAGAATTGGGCAAGAATGTTTTGAAATTTCAGATGGGAATGCCAGTTGAAGATGATTTAACGCTAAGTGGAAGTATTGACGATGTGAGTTTAAGTAGTAAAGATTTGCCATTAACAGACTCTGCTACTTACAGAAACCGAATTGAGTACAATTTAGCGCAAACACAGGTAAAACTAAATGCCTTATCATTAAAAAACACCAAAGCAGAGTTTTTACCAACGCTATCTGCTTTTGGAACAGGTTCTTTATCCTATCAGAACAATTCTTTCAGTAACTTATATGACAGAAATTATCCAACCCTATTCATTGGTTTGCAATTAAATATTCCAATTTTTAGTGGAGGTCAGCGCTACCAAAGAGTAAAACAAGCAGAATTTACGCTTAGAAAATCTGATCATGATTTATTGAATGCAAAAAATTCTATTAATCTGGATATTCAAAATAGTATCACACAGTTTACTAACAGCTTAAATTCTTTAAAAAATCAAGAAAGAAACTTGGATTTAGCAAATGAAGTTTTGAGAGTGAGCAAAATTAAATATGAGCAAGGTGTTGGTTCTTCTTTAGAAGTTACACAGGCTCAAACATCTTTAAAAGAAGCTCAAAACAATTATATCAATGCTTTATATGATGCTTTAATCAGTAAAGTTGATACAGAAAAAGCAATAGGATCTATTAAGTAATTAACCTTATATCATACAATCATAAAATGAAAAAATTAATTATCGTTTCAGCAGTTTTGTTTTTAGCAGCATGCTCAAACAAACCAAAAGATAAAAAAGCTCAGTTAGCTGATCTGAAGAAAAAGCAAGCTGAGTTAAGCACCCAAATTGCCAAATTAGAGGATGAAATAGGTGCTCAAAAAGATGTAGTGAAGAAAGATGTAAGTGTTTTTGTGGTAAACCCAACAACATTCAAAAAATATCTTGAAATACAAGGAAAAGTAGATGCAGAAGATAATGTTCAAGTGAATTCGGAAGTTCCCGGAGTGATTACTCATATTTATGCAAATGTGGGTGAAAGTGTAACCAAAGGAAAGGTTTTAGCACAAATAGATGATGCCGTTTTACGTCAGAATATAGCGCAAGTACAAACTCAGTTAGACTTAGCTATCAATTTGTTTAACAGACAAAAAAATCTGTGGAATCAGAAAATTGGTACAGAAGTTCAGTTTTTAAATGCAAAGACCCAAAAGGAAATGCTAGAAAAGCAGATTGCAGTTTTAAAGCAGCAATTAGATATGTATAAGATAAAATCCCCAATTGCTGGTACAGTTGACCAAATGGATTATAAAGTAGGGCAAGCTGTACAACCAGGTGTACCAGGAATTAGAGTAGTTAATGCAAATAATTTAAAGGCAAAAGCGATGGTTTCTGAGGCTTATGCAGGTGGAATTAATCAAGGTGATGAAGTTTTGGTTATTATTCCGGATGCTCCGGATTCTTTAGATACCAAAATTTCTTTTGCAGCTAAAACCATCGATCCAATGTCCAGAAGTTTTGGTGTTGAAGTAAAATTACCAAGTAAGAAAAACTATCGCCCTAATATGTTGGCCGTATTAAAAATTGTGGATTACACCAAAAAAGATGCTTTAGTTGTGCCAATAAAAGCAATTCAGAAATCAGAAAATGGCGATTTTGTGATGATGGTAGAAAATGGAAAAGCAAAAAAGGTTAACGTAAAAGTGGGTAATATCTACAATGGAAACGTTGAGATTTTATCGGGTCTTAAACCAGGCGATCAAATTGTTACTGAAGGTTTAAACAGTTTGAATGATGGAGATTCCGTTAAACTTTAATTAATCAAATAAAAAATTAAGGATAGCAAGTCCAAAAAATAAAAGCTAAATGAAAGATTTAGATAAAGAATTTAAACCCTCAAGCTGGGCAGTAGAGAATAGAACGGCCATTTATGTGCTCACTATTATGCTGTTAATTGCAGGTTATTTTACCTACAACAGCTTGCCAAAAGAGAATTTTCCGGAAATTTCTATCCCGAAAATTTATGTAACTACAGTTTATCCCGGAACTTCTCCCGCAAATATGGAGAACTTGGTAACTAAGCAATTAGAGAAACAAATTAAATCTGCACAAGGATTAAAGAAAGTTACCTCTAATTCTTATCAAGACTATTCTACCATAGTTGCAGAATTTAACACAAACGTAGATTTAAAAGTAGCCAAGCAAAGGATTAAAGATGCTGTTGATAAGGCAAAATCTGATTTACCAAGTGATTTGCCTAATGATCCGGATGTTTTGGATATCAATTTGTCTGATTTACCTATCATGTATCTCAATATTTCTGGCGATTACGATTTAAAAACGCTCAAAAAATATGCTGATGATTTAAAAGATAGGATAGAATCCTTACCCGAAATTTCTGGAGTCGATATCGTTGGTGCATTAGATCCAGAAATGCAGATCAATGTGGATTTGAATAAGATGAATGCCGCTCAGGTTTCATTTTTTGACATTCAGCAAGCAATTGGTTCTGAAAATATTTCAGCATCAGGCGGTACTGTGCCGATGGATGGTGTGAGAAGAACCTTAAATATCAAAAAGGAATACAAATCAGCCGAAGAAATTGGAAACACCATCATTAGAACGCCAATGGGTGCTGCTATTTATCTGAAGGATATCGCTAATGTAGTGGATGGTTTCAAAGATCAAGAATCATACGCCAGTCTTTATGGTAAGAACGTGATCACTTTAAATGTGAAAAAGCGTTCTGGTGAGAATTTGATTGAAGCTTCCGATAAAATCAGAGATATCATTTCTGAAATGAAGGCAAAACAATTCCCAGAAGGTTTAAAAATTGTTACAACTGGTGATCAATCAGATAAAACACGCGTAACCTTGCATGATTTAATCAATACCATCATCATTGGTTTCATCTTGGTTACCCTGATTTTGATGTTCTTCATGGGAATTACCAATGCGCTTTTCGTGGCCTTGTCGGTTCCTTTGTCTATGTGTGTGGCTTTCTTAGTGATGCCAACGCTCGGTTTCACCATGAATATGATTGTGCTGTTCTCTTTCTTACTCGCATTGGGTATTGTGGTGGATGATGCCATTGTGGTGATTGAAAATACGCATCGTATTTTTGATAATGGTAAATTGGATATCAAACATGCGGCTAAAATGGCAGCAGGAGAGGTGTTTTTACCTGTTTTCTCGGGCACCATGACTACCTTAGCACCATTTGTACCTTTAGCTTTCTGGCCAGGAATTATTGGAGAATTTATGTTCTTCTTACCAATTACCTTAATCATCACTTTGCTTGCATCTCTGGTAGTGGCTTATATTATCAATCCTGTTTTTGCGGTTGATTTTATGGAATCTCATGATCCGGATGAAGTTTATAAGCCTACTTTTGATAAGAAGGTAAAGAAAATGCTGACCTATTTGGGTATTGCTGCGGGAGTAAGTTACTTAGGTGCTATCGCTAAAATATTCCCTTTTGGTTTAGGTAATTTTGTAGTCTTTATTATCTTATTCTATTTACTGCAACATTTTGTATTAGAGAAGAGAATCAGAAAATTCCAAAGACATTCTTGGCCAAAAGTTCAACAGGCTTACGGACGCTTTTTAGATTGGGCATTGCATAGACCATTCACTATTCTGGGAAGTACTTTTGGATTATTGATTTTTTCAGTAATTCTAACTGGATTAATCCCGCCTAAGTTTGTGTTTTTCCCTTCTTCAGATCCAAACTTTGTGTATGTTTATACCACATTGCCTGTAGGTACAGACCAAGCTTATACTAATCAAGTCACTAAAAAAATCGAAAAGCGAGTAACTGAAGTGGTGGATAGTTTAGGAAGTCAAAATGTATCCTCTATTATTTCTAACGTTACCGTTGGAGTAACTGATCCGCAAGATGAGGATCAAGGAAACTATCCGAATAGAAGTAAAGTAACCGTAGCCTTTAAGGAATTTGGAGAGCGTTCAGGCCGACCATCAACAGAATATTTAACTGCTATTAGAAATGCTGTTAAAGGTGTACCAGGAGCAGAAATTTCGGTCACACAAGAACAATCTGGGCCACCAACTGCCAAGCCCATCAGTATTGAAATTACTGGAGATAATTTAGATTCTTTGGTGAGTACTTCTATCAGATTAAAAAATTATTTGGTTTCAAAAGATATTGGTGGAATTGAAGAGCTGAAATCAGATTTTCAAAATAATAAACCAGAGGTGGTTTTTGATATTGATAGAGAAAGAGCTAACAGAGAAGGAATATCCAGCAGAACTATTGCAGGTTATTTAAGAACAGCACTTTATGGTCTCGAGGTTTCTAAATTTAGAGATTTGGATGAAGATTATCCAATTGATGTGAGAGCTGAAGAAGATCAAAGAAATAGTTTAGAAGCTTTAAGAAACTTGAAAGTAACTTATCGCGATATGGGCATGGGAGGTGCTATCAGACAAGTTCCTATTTCCTCTTTTGCTAAAATTGACTATGTAAATACCTATGGCGGTATCAAGCGTAAGCAACAAAAAAGAATTATTATCCTTTCTTCTAATGTTTTAAGTGATTATAATGCTAACGATGTAGTAAAAAATATCGAAAGAGAACTGAGTAGTTTCAGAACTCCGGAGGGTGTGGTTGTGAAAATGGCTGGCGCACAAGAAGAACAAGCTGAAACTGCTAATTTCTTAGGTTTAGCTTTAGGAGTAGCATTTTTCTTAATTCTCATTATTTTGGTGATTCAATTCAATTCTATAGGTAAGCCCATTATTATTTTGAGTGAGATTTTCTTCAGTATCATTGGTGTTTTATTAGGAATCACTATTTTCCACATGGAAATGTCTATTGTAATGATGGGAGTTGGGATTGTGGCTTTAGCTGGGATTGTAGTAAGAAACGGAATTTTATTGGTAGAATTTGCTGATTTAATGATGGCACAAGGAATGACCGCTTATGACGCTGTTTTAGAAGCTGGAAGAACACGTATGACACCAGTTTTATTAACTGCCACAGCTACCATGTTAGGTTTAATTCCGTTAGCGGTGGGATTAAACTTAGATTTTGCGGCTTTATTAAATACCGGAAATCCTCATATTTATTTTGGAGGTGATAACGTAGCTTTCTGGGGGCCTTTATCATGGACCATGATTTTTGGTCTAAGTTTCGCTACCTTTTTAACCTTAGTTTTAGTGCCTTCTATGTACTTAATAAGAATAAAACTAAAAGCCAGATTTTCAAAAGCAAAAGCCTAAAATAGACCCTATACTAATTAATAAAAAAAGCCATTCTGAAACTCAGAATGGCTTTTTTATGATTGAAATTACTTTTAAACGAGTTCTTTCTCTGTATTGATAAATACAAATTGATGATCAAAAACATCTAATTTTATTTTACTATCTCTATCCACTGTTCCGGCTAAAATTTGCTTAGAAAGCTCATTTAAAATTCTTTTTTGGATGACTCTTTTTAATGGACGAGCACCAAATTGAGGGTCGTAGCCTAACTCTGCTAACCAATCTAAAGCTTCGGCAGAGGCTTCAATGCTGATGCCCATTTCTGCTAGAGATTTTTGAACGCCTTTAAATTGTAAATTTACGATGTCTCTAATTTCTTCTCTATTTAGAGGAGTAAACATGATGATTTCATCAATTCTATTTAAAAATTCAGGACGAATAGATTTTTTCAATAGCTCAAAAACCTCAGATTTTGTTTTTGCAATTAAGCTATCGCGATTATCATCTTCCAATTTACTGAAGTTTTCCTGAATCAAATGCGAACCAATATTAGAGGTCATGATAATGATGGTATTTTTGAAATTTACCATTCTGCCTTTGTTATCAGTTAATCGTCCATCATCTAAAACCTGTAAAAGGATATTAAATACATCTGGATGCGCTTTTTCGATTTCATCTAAAAGAATAACAGAATAAGGTTTTCTTCTTACGGCTTCTGTTAACTGTCCGCCTTCATCATAACCCACATATCCCGGAGGCGCACCAATCAATCTTGAAACGGCATGTCGCTCTTGGTATTCACTCATATCAATCCTTACCATGCTGTGCTCATCATTAAACAGAAATTCTGCTAAAGCTTTGGCTAACTCTGTTTTACCTACACCAGTAGTTCCTAAGAAAATGAACGAACCAATGGGTTTTCTTTGGTCGCTTAAACCTGCTCTTGATCTACGAATCGCATCAGCAAGTGCTTCTATCGCCTCAGACTGACCAGCAACTCTTTTGTGTAGCTCATCTTCTAAATGCAATAATTTTTCGCGTTCACTAGCGATTAATTTGGTTACCGGAATACCTGTCCAACGGGCCACCACACCTGCAATATCCTCAGAAGTTACTTCTTCTTTTAACATTCTAGAATCAGAAGTTTTACTTTCTAATTCTGCTTTTAATCGGTCAACTTCTTCTTGCGTTTCTTTAATTCTTCCGTAACGAATTTCCGCTACCTTACCGTAATCGCCTGCTCTTTCAGCTTGTTCTGCTTCTAATTTTAAATCTTCAATTTGCTCTACTTTGGCATTTACAGCATCTACTAAATCTTTTTCACCTTGCCATTTTGCTTTCAAATCGTCTCTTTCAGCGCTTAAATCGGCGATTTCTTTGGATAAATCAGCTACCTTCTTTTCATCCTTTTCTCTTTTGATGGCTTCACGCTCAATTTCTAACTGCATGATTTTTCTATCCAATTCATCCACCACTTCTGGAACAGAATCCATCTCCATTCTTAGTTTTGAAGCAGCCTCATCCATTAAATCAATGGCTTTATCAGGTAAAAATCGGTCTGAAATATATCGTTGAGAAAGTTCTACCGCAGAAATAATGGCTTCATCTCTAATGGTTACCTTGTGATGAGTTTCGTAACGTTCTTTTAATCCTCTTAAGATGGAGATGGCATCTTGAGTATCGGGTTCATCTACCAAAACCTTTTGAAAACGACGTTCTAAAGCTTTATCCTTTTCTAAATATTTTTGGTATTCGTTTAAAGTAGTTGCACCAATAGCTCTCAACTCGCCTCTGGCTAAAGCTGGTTTTAGGATATTTGCGGCATCCATGGCGCCTTCGCCACCGCCCGCACCCACTAAAGTGTGAATTTCATCGATAAATAAAATAGTCTCTCCATCGCTATCAGAAACTTCTTTTACTACGGCTTTTAAGCGTTCTTCAAATTCTCCTTTATATTTTGCTCCGGCTATCAAAGCCCCCATATCTAAGGAATAAACTACCTTAGATTTTAAGTTTTCAGGTACATCGCCTTTGATAATTCTAAAGGCAATACCTTCTGCTATGGCAGTTTTACCCACACCAGGCTCTCCAATTAAAATGGGATTATTTTTAGTTCTTCTGGATAAAATCTGAATAACACGGCGAATTTCTTCATCACGACCAATGACCGGATCTAACTTTCCAGATTCGGCATATTCATTTAGGTTTCGAGCATATTTATTTAAAGCTTGATAAGTAGCTTCTGCATTTTGATCTGTTACTTTGGCATCGCCACGTAAATCTTTAATCGCTTTTTTAAGGTCTTTTTCGGTAACGCCTTGATCTTTTAAAAGTGCAGCGGTTTTATCGCCTGAGGCTAAAATCCCTAATAAAATATGCTCTACAGAGACAAACTCATCTTTAAATTCTTTTAAAAAAGATTGCGCTTTTTGTAGCGTAGTGTTTGCGGTATTAGACAGATAAACATTGCTGCCACTTACTTTTGGGAAGCTATTGATTTGCTCGTCTAATGATTCATTTAATCTGTTGATGTTTACATTCAGTTTCTTTAATAGATAACCTACTACATTTTCATCCACAGCGATTAAGCCTTTTAAAATGTGTGCATTTTCTATGGCTTGTTGTTGAAATCCTAAAGTGATTTCTGAAGCCTTCTGTACGGCTTCTTGTGCTTTTATAGTGAAATTGTTAAAGTTCATGATATTGTTCCTCCGTAGTAGTTACTCAAAAACTCAACCAGTGTAGTTCTTGAGGTTTATTCGGAAAAAATGGCTTGAAATGCTATATTATAGCGACTTTTTGGCTGATGAGTTTAAAAATCACTGCTATAATTTCTGTTTTATCGGGTGGATAAATGGTAATAGGCAAAGAAAGAATAAGCATATCTTAAAACTTCAGCGCCGAGCAAAATAAAAAACCATTGATTCTGAAATTGGCTTGTGGATACTAAATTTTGAAATCCAAAATGATAGAGAAGGTAGCTGATGAAATCAAAACTAAAATAAAGGAAAGTAACTCTGAATGGGATAAGTATAAAACTGATGGTTAAGCCGGACTTTTTTTTAAGCAGGAGTAAAATGCCAGAAAGTAGAAAAAGAAATAGCACCAAAACCTCCCATAATGCGGCAGCTTTTTGTCCCATTGAAAAATAGGAATAGCTTAAATTTTGTTGTAGATATTGAAATTTTGGAGTGATGAAAATGAAGAAAGTTAAGACATCACAACATCCAAAAAATCTTAATATCCATTTCATTTAAGCCAAAGCTTTCAACAAGGCGGTAGTTTGATGATCTACTAGTTTTTGTAGCGGTCCGCTTGCTAGCATTTTCATCATCATATTTAAATCGGCAGAAACGGTGAGGGTAGCAGAGGTCTCTGAACCTAAACTTTCTAAAGTCCACTTCATATCTATTGCAAAAGGAGCTTCTTCTGCCGGAACAATATGGATTTCTTTATTTTCTATGCGCTCAGAAACTTTTAAAGTCAATTTCGCCATATTTTGGATGGTGAATCTGGCTTCATCTGCTGTGCTGCTCCAATTGTAAATATTTTCTGGCATCAATTGCTGATGATGATTTAAATCAGCCAAAAATTGAAATACTTTATCAATTGAAGATGGAATATTGATGGTACTTTGAAAAACGGTCATGATTTATTTGCTTTGTTCTAATTGCTGGCCCCATTCAGATGGGTTTCTTCTCCAATCTGATAATAAATCTACATCATTTTCAGTAATAAATTGATGCTCTGCGGCATAATCTATCAAGGCTGAATAATTAGAAAGTGTAGAAAAGCGGCATTTAGCGGTATTAAAATTCTCTTGTGCAATTTCAAAACCATAAGAAAAAATAGCTACTAAGCCAGCAACTTCATAACCTGCATCGCGTAAAGCATGAACGGCTTGTAAACTACTTTTACCAGTAGAAATTAAATCTTCTACAATCACCACTCTTTGCCCGGCATTAATTTCTCCTTCAATTAAACTTTGTGTGCCGTGTTCTTTAGCTTTAGACCTTACATAAATAAAAGGTAAGCCTAATTCTTGTGCTACCAAGGCGCCTTGTGGAATTCCGGCTGTGGCCACACCCGCAATTACACTTACAGAGCCATATTCTTCTTGAATTAACTCAGAAAGTTTTTGACGGATGTAAGTTCTGATAGCAGGATGGGAGAGCGTAATTCTGTTATCACAATAGATTGGCGATTTCCAACCCGATGCCCAAGTAAATGGATTAGCAGGTTGTAATTTAATTGCTTTAATTTGCAACAAAAATTCAGCAATTTTCTGTTCAATCTCACTTTTGTTGTACATGGCTCAAAAATACAATATTTATATCAACGAAAAATCCCTATTTATAGTTAATTTTCTTCCTAAAGACGTGGGAGAGCATCAACGAATTGAGGCTCAGGATTTTGATTTTTTAAATTTTTATCATTCTCTAAATGATCATCCTGAATCTACTTTTTACCTCGTCACAGAGGATGTGAAGGCTTGTTTTAAGGCGATTAAGCGGAAAATTAGGGTTATTGAAGCCGCTGGAGGATTGGTGAAAAGTGAGCTAAACAAATACTTGTTTATCAAGAGAAATGGAAAATGGGATCTTCCAAAAGGAAAATTAGAAGAAAACGAAAAGAGGAAGGATGCAGCGGTAAGAGAGGTAGAAGAAGAATGCGGAATTAAGATTAAAAAGCTGGGTAAAAAGCTTTTAAAAACCTACCATGTTTATGAGATTAAAGGAAAAGTTGTTTTAAAGGTTTCGCATTGGTATGCGATGGAAGCGAAATCTAATCAGAAACTCATTCCGCAAACGGAAGAAGGAATTACCGAAGTAAAATGGTTTAGCAAAAATGATTGGAATATTATCAGATCAAACACTTATGCCAATATTTTGGATGTGTTAAACGGGTAATTATTTCAAAAAAGCTAAGGCCGCAGAGGGAACAAACTGTGCTACATCTCCACCATAACGCAAAATGTCTCTAACAATAGTTGAGCTGATAGAAGAATAGCCAGGTTTACTCAATATAAAAATTGACTCTATTTCTGGAATTAAAGCATGATTCATTTGTGCAATGGCTTTTTCGTATTCAAAATCAGAAACAGTTCTGATACCCCTAATCATGTAAGAAGCACCAATACTTTTACAAAAATTTACCGTTAAGCCTTCATAAGTAACCATTTCTAGCTTTTCTTCACCTTTAAAAACAGCCGAAATCATTTCTAACCTTTTATCAACACTTAATAAAGATTTTTTACTACTATTTACACCAATTCCAACATAAATCTTACCAAAAAGTGGCATAGAACGTTTAAGAATATCTACGTGGGCTTTAGTGATGGGATCAAAAGAACCTGGAAAAAGTGCTATTTTCATGGTGTTTTTTTGTTAAAATTAAGATTTAATTGCCAAAGAAGCTGAAAGATGAATAACCATATTTTCTTTTTTCTTTGAAATTCGGATGTCTGGATAGGTCTTGCATGCTTTGATGCTCAACAATTAAAACACCATCAGGAAGTAGCAAATCTTTTTCAAAAACAATTTGCGGTAATTCTGGAATTCTACTTAAATCATAAGGAGGATCTGCAAAAATCAAGTCGAATTTTTCTGTTTCTTGATTTAAAAATTTAAAAACATCCGTTTTTACCGCTTTAATTTGTGGTAGATGTTGTTCTTCGGCAGTTTTCTTTAAAAACTGGTAACAGCCAAAGTTTTTATCTACGGAAGTAATGTGTTTGGCGTTTCTGGAAGCAAATTCTAAACTAATATTTCCTGTACCACTAAATAAATCAAGGATTTTAAGATGCTCTAAATTATATTGGTTTTGTAAGATGTTAAATAAGGCCTCTTTGGCTAAATCTGTAGTTGGCCTTACAGGTAAATTTTTTGGCGGATGAAACCTCATGCCTTTTAATTTTCCTCCAATTATTCGCATAAATGCAAGCTGAATAAAGAAAAGAAACGTGGCATTACAGCCATGCCTAAACCTGCGTAGTTTAAAGGAAGGCTATCATGATCAGTAACTTCTGTTCTTGGAAATTGAGTTGCAATTTTTTGATAAGTATCGGTTTTGCCTGAGATATTGCCACTCACTTTCACGGTGGTACTATTGGGTTTCAAGCCATTTTGCTGCATCGCCAAAAGCAAATAGTAGATCACCTCATCATCATTTTGGAAATCAAAGCAATTATAAAATTGAAAAGATTTGTTTTTATAAACGATGATTTCTAAATACGCATTTTTAAAATTGACAAAGAGTTGAGGCGCATCAATTTGTGCAAAGCCATAGTCTATTCCTTCAAAAAATGCTTGAAACTGAGGATAAACTTTAGCATCGGGAAAATGCTTCCCTATTTTATCTAAAATCAACTTAGAAAAAGCGTAAACAATAGTAATTTCTCCTCCATTCATGTAAGAAAAAAATACTTCATCATGCTCATCCGTCTGCAGGTATTTACTGTAAACTGAGCTATTTTTAGGATCAAATAATTCGGTTGGGATAAAAGTGAATTTCTGAGTAGGTAAACTAATCTTTGATTGAGCAAAATGAGTTCTTAATAAAGAGTTTTCTAACTCATTAAATATAACGGAAGCTTTGCTTGAAACTACTTTAACTGCTTTTTCAGCAGGAGAAATAACTGCGAAATGATGATAATTGGTTCCAATTTCTATGCATAACTCATAATCTTTGGCATTCGCCGGTTCAAAATCAGGTACGCTAAGGTGAAGTTTATCATTCATGCAGAACAAAAGTAAAAATTTATCCGAAAGCGTTTAGATTTTTAACGAAATTTGAACGAATGACCATCGCTCAAGACCTCGCTAAACTTTTTCCACATCAAGCCAATGAACAACAGGTTCAGTTATTTCAAAAACTGCAAGAGTTTATTTTGCAAAAAGACGAATCAGCCTGTTTTATTTTAAAAGGTTATGCCGGTACTGGTAAAACCACTGTAATGGGGGCACTCATCAAATTATTACCGCAATACAAAATGAAGACGGTATTGTTAGCGCCAACAGGAAGAGCAGCCAAAATTCTAAGTAATTATGCTCAAAAACAAGCTTCAACCATTCATAGAAGAATTTATAGGAAGAAATCGGCTTTATCTCCAGAAATGCACTTTAGCTTGGCTCCAAACTTGGCTAAAGACACCATTTTTATTATTGATGAAGCTTCTATGATTGCCGATGATTTAACAGATTACAGCGGAAGCAGCCTCTTAGCAGATGTGATTTCTTATGTTTATAATGATCAAAATAATAGCATCATATTTATTGGTGATACAGCCCAATTACCACCTGTTGGTGCGTCAGACAGTCCGGCTTTGCAAGCTTCGACTTTAAAAAGCCATGGTTTAAGCGTTCATCAAATGGAGTTAACTCAAGTGGTGAGACAACAGCAAGAATCTGGGATTTTATTTAATGCAACAGGTATTAGAGAATTGATTCGTACAGAACAAGCTATTTTCCCAAAGCTTCAGTCTAAAGGTTTTAAAGACGTTTACCGGATGATGGGCGATAAAATTATCGAAGGACTAAATTACGCCTATGACAAATATGGAATGGAAAACAGCTTAGTGATTTGTCGTTCTAACAAAAGTGCCAATATGTACAATCAGAATATCAGAAACCAAATATTATGGAGAGAAGACGAATTGAGCGGAGGCGATTTGGTAATGGTGGTGAAAAATAATTATTTCTGGTTAGGAGAGGAGAAGGGAGGTTTTATTGCCAATGGGGATATCGGTAAAATCATCAGAGTAAAGAAAATCCAAGAACTGTATGGTTTTAGATTTGCTGAAGTTCAAATTTTATTTGAAGATATAGATGCTGAACCTATTGATTGCCAGGTGATGTTAGATACTTTATACGTAGAAAGCTCTAATTTACCTTATGATAAACAAAAGTTACTATTTGAAGAGGTGATGAAAGATTATGAGCATATCACCAATAAAAGAGCAAGAATGGAAGCACTAAAAAGCGACCCCTTTTATAACGCCTTACAAATTAAATTTGCTTATGCAGTTACCTGCCATAAAGCACAAGGCGGGCAGTGGGATGCAGTTTTTATAGATCAAGGATATTTAACCGAAGAAATGTTGAATACGGATTTGTTGAGATGGCTTTATACAGCAAATACTAGGGCAATAAAGGAATTATTTTATGTGAATTTTAACGAAAATTTTTTCCCACGTTAAATAACATGAGGTATTCAATATCTTTGCCCAAATAAACATTTATCCCTATTTTTGCCCCACTAATTTTAAAATAATGGCTAAAGCGAGAGATTTAAAAACTGGAAACATCATTAGATTTAATGGTGAATTGGTAACCATAGATGAGTTAAACCATAGAACACCAGGAAAAGGAGGTGCTTTTTATACCGGTAAAATGCGTAGCATTAAAACAGGTAGAATTATAGAATTGCGAATGGCTACAGATGAAGAAGTAGATTTAGCCAGAGTAGAAACCAATGATTACCAATATCTTTATGAAGATGGAGATTATTTTGTAGTGATGGATAACAATACTTACGAGCAATTTAATGTTCCGAAAACTTTGTTTGGAGATTCTGCTCGTTTCTTAAAAGAAGGAATGAATGTGATTATCTCTATGGAGAGTGATGAACCTATTATGGCAAAAGCCCCAAATAACGTAGAATTAGAGATTGTTTATACCGAGCCTGCCGTTAAAGGAGACACTTCTACCAACGCGTTGAAAAACGCAACTGTAGAAACTGGAATAGAGATTAAAGTTCCTTTGTTTGTGAACCAAGGAGATAAAGTACGTGTAGATACCGCTACTGGAGCTTATATAGAAAGAGTGAAATAACGGTAATAAGTAAATAGGAAAAAAGGTTCTATCCGGTAAAGATAGAACCTTTCATTAGGGTATTATTATTTACAAACAAGAAAAGCTCTTTATTTAATTTCCTCTTCTACACTCCCACAAGTACTCATTTTCTGGCCATAATAAGGATTCTGAATTTCGGCTTCATTGGCTAACCAAAAACCACCTTTTCCATCATTAGCCATAGGGCAAAATTGTTTATAAATTACCCCAGAAGTTATTTTTTCATTTTTAAAATGAGTAGCTAAAATATTGCTCAATTCGTCTAAATGAGCTCTTTTAACAGTTAAATCTGGAGCTTCTACCATTTGTTTCGCTATTGGTAATACATCATTAAGCTGACTATTTTCAATTGCATTATATAACATTTTCGCAGAGGTATTGGCTTCTTCAGCATGATCATTCACTAATGCCGTTTTTAAGCTGATGTATTGAGTATAAATCTCATTGAGTTTCGCGTTCTCAAATTTTGGTGATGTTGAATTCAGCTCTGTCTGCTTGTTATTGCTTTGCGCATCAGCAGTTTTATTGGTGTTATTGCTGCATGCAAAAAAACTTAATGTTGCGATAAGGGCGAAGCCCGATAATTGTTTTCTTATATTCATCATTGCTGTTTTAATTTATTAATTCTAAAATTGTTATTGTCTAATTTTCTTGAAATTACATGTTCATGCCAGCCATAGAGTCACTTCCTTTTTTTAAAGTGTATTCGCTGGATAAGAGATAAGCTCCGCTAATCACTACTTCATCTCCGTTTTTAATGCCTCCTTCAATGACTACGGATTGATCATTTTCTCCTCCAAGTTTTACCATTCGCATTTCATAATGCCCTTTTTTGGTTTTTACCCAAACCATAGCTCCGTTTTCTTCTCTCAAAACTGCATTTGTAGGAATTGTAATTACACTTTGATATTTTTGATCATCGAGACTTACACTGGCTTGCATTCCAGGCTGAAATTTAAATGATGGATTAGAGATTGTGGCTCTCACCTTTAAAATCTGGCTCTCGCCAGCGTATTGAGGATTTATAAAATCTATTCTAGTTTTTAAAGGTTCGTTTTCAAAACCATTTACTTTCACTAAAATGTTTTTTCCTACACTTACTTCATCTGTTTCTGATGGATAAATATCTGCTTCTAACCAAAGTTGATCTAGATTTTCAATTTTAAGAATAGGCGTTCCTTCCATTACATACTGCCCTTCAGAGATATTGATTTCAGAAATTAATCCGCTTTGCGGTGCGTAAACTGTTAGATAGGCTTCATTAAATTTACCTTTTTTTAAGGCTTTAATTTGTGGATTACTTAAGCCGTATAACATCAATTTTTGAGCGGCTGACTTTGTTAATTTCTGATAGATTAAATCTTGAGGGAATGCCTCACTTTGCTTTAAATTGAGCAGATAATCTTTTTCTAAGGATAAAAGTTCTTCACTATAAACCCGATAAAGTGCTTGTCCTTTTAACACTTTTACGCCTGTTTCTTTAAAATATAATTGATCTATTCTCCCTGGGAACTTACTAGAAATTACAGCGGTTTTTTCAGCATCAAAACTTAAAGTAGCATTTACCCATTGCTGATTTTTAAAGTTACCATTACCTACTTTCATGGTTTTGATATTTCCTAGTAAAACTTGCTCATCACTTAAATCTAAACCCGTATTTTTTTGTTGAGTTTTTACAGGAACCAATTCCATATTGCAAATGGGGCAATTACCCGGTTTGTCCTCAATAATCTGTGGATGCATGGGGCAAGTATATTTTACTGTAGTTTGTGCTTTTTTTGATGATTTCTGTTGCTGACAAGCTGTACTCATCATCATTAATGTAAAAAAAGCGATTTGAATTAATCTTTTCATTTTATTGTTGAGTTTGAATAAAACTTTCAGAATCCATTAAATAAGCAGCAGTAGCGGCAATTTCATCATTCGATTTGAGTCCAGATTTTACTTGGATAAAATCACCTGATTTTGCTCCGATTATAATTTCCATAGCCATTAAAACTTGATTTTTTTTGAGAAAAACAATCGTTTTATTTCCCATTTGATAGCTAGCTTCGGCCGGAATCCATAAACCACTTTGTGGTTTTGTAATTGCTTTTGCTTTAATCAAATCACCAACTTTAAACTTTTGTTGGGCATTATCAAGCGTTATTCTCACCAATCCATAAGGTTGTTGTGGCGAGAAATAAGGCTGTATCAAGCTTATTTTTGAAGAAACAGTATCTTTTCTATGGATGATTTGAATGGCTTGATTTTCCCTTAATTGTTTCAATTGGCTATTATCGGCGTAAGCCAAGACCCAAACTTTTTGATGATTAAAGACTTTAAAAAGCACATCGCCAGTTTTGATATAATCTCCTTCTAAAAACGAAATGGCTTTTTGCTTGCTTTCCGTTCCATCCAGGCCTCTATTTGAAATAGATTTTTCTATTTCTGGATCAATCACATAGCCTGAATAGTTGCTGTAAACAGGGATTTTATAATTTACCGTACCCGATTTAAGAATTTGATTGATCCCCGAATCTGTCATCCCTAAAAGCCTTAATCGCGTTTTGGCTAATTGTAAAAGATGATCATCTTGCTGAGTTTTGACATACAACAATTCTTGCTGAGCAGCGGCTAAATCCGGACTGTAAATTTCCATCAACTTTTGGCCTTTAGTTACTTTTTGGAAGTTGTATTTCACAAAAAGTCTTTCAATTCTTCCGCTAAATTGAGCTGATTGTGTGTTTATTCTTTCAGTATCATAACTTATTTTTCCATCCATTAAAATTGTATCCATTATGCTAAGTTCTTGAGGATGAATAGTATTGATGTTGGAGATGACTGTTTTGTTGGTAGGTTGAATTAAATCAGTTAAAGCAGCATCCACTTGTAAATGAATACTTTTATGCTGCAAAGGCACTAAATTCATTCCACAAATAGGACAGGTGCCGGGATGGTCTTCAATAACCTGAGGGTGCATAGAACAAGTGTATTGAATGTGTTCTTGCTGAGTACTTTTTTTATCAGCGTTTGAATGGCAAGCCGTCATCAATGAAGCAAAAAGTAAAAAGCAAAAAGCAAAAGGCAGGTTATCTTTCCACATTTTTTCCATAATCAGCAAGTGTTTGATAATAGTTATTTAATAATTCTAGGTAAGCCAGCTCGCCATCATTCAAATCTTTCCAAGCATCTAAAACCGTTTTTAAATCAGCCTTATTCTCCTGATAATTGAGCAAATTGGCTTCATAACTTTTTTGCAGAGCGGGTATAATGTTTTTTTGATAAACAGCTCTTTCGGTTTTTAAATTTCCTAAGCGTTCTTCTTGAGTTTTAATCAATCCGATATTATTATTAATGAAGCTTTGTTTTTCTTGAAGTATTGCATCTTGCTCAAAAGCATTCACTTTTAATTTAGATTGATAAGATTTAGCAGCCCATGGAGCGAAAGGAATACTAATCCCTGCTATTAAACTAAATTGGTTAGGCATAGATGTGTTATATGTTATCATGTGATTAAACTGAATGTTAAATTCTGGTTTTGCGGTTGAAGCAATCAGTTTATTTTCTAGCGATAAACTTGTGATTTTTGCATCATACTGCTTTGCTATACTTCTATTCTGGCTCACTGCTAACTCGCTTTCAGTTTTAAAAATTGCCGACTCATCGAATGTAGAATCTAGCTCCAGTACACTTTGCTGCGGTTTATTCATCAAGGTGTTCAATTTGATTTTCCCTACATTGATATTTGATTTCGTATTGCTTATCTTATTCGCTAACTGATAAATTTTAGCATCCATTTGATAGATTTGGGCTAAATCTGCTTGATTATAAGTGTATCTGATTTCTGCTAGTTTTTTAAGATTTTGAAGGATAACTAAGTTTTGCCTGTCATAATTTAATTCCTGATTTAAAACCAAAACATCTAAATAAACAGAACGGGCGATGGCTCTTAACTGATTGAAGTTTTCTGCTCTGCTTTGTAACGTTACCGCCGCTTGCGCACTCAAAAATTCTTTTTGAGCTTTGAGGTTACTCGCATTCGGGATTTTTTGTTCTGCGGTAAACATCAAGGATCCATCTTGTTGGCTACCTGGTCTTGAAAAGTTATTGTAGGGAGTCATGAAAGTACCTAAACCTACATTTGGAGCCATCCATGCGGATGCACCCTCAATCTTCGCATTTTCACTTTTTACCTGTTCATCAAATACTTTTAATTCAGGATTATCTCTTTTAATCACTTGAATTAAACTGTCTAAACTGAGCTTTTCTTGAGCTTCAGCTTTTGATAGCGATAAAGCTATCAGCGTAAGCATAACTATTATTCTCTTAATGTTTAACATCGAGTACCTCCAGCTTTCCATATTTTTTTAATTCATATTCTTTACTCATCAGAAATATTAATGGGGTAACCAATAAAATGTGAGTAGAAGAGGTTAATACACCGCCTATCATCGGTAAAACAATGGGCAACATCACATCGCTACCTACGCCATTACTCCATAAAACCGGCACTAAGCCAAATAAAGCCACACAAACCGTCATGATTTTTGGTCTGAGTCTTTTTGCAGCTCCCATAATCACATAGTTTTTAAGGTCTTCTTTGGTGATGGTATCACTGGAGTTCCCTTTTTCTTTGATGAGTTGTTGCATGGCATCATTTAAATAAATTACCATGACTACTCCAGTTTCTACTGCAATTCCGAAAAGTGCGATAAAACCTACCGCTACAGCAATAGATAAGTTAACTCCGTAAAAATAAACCATGTAAGCTCCGCCAATGAGCGCAAAAGGAATGGTAATTAAGCTCAGAAACGCTTCCCTCGCCGATTTGAATGCTAGATAAAGTGCTAAAAAGATGATAATTAATACCACAGGTAAAATCAATAAAAGAGTTTTCTCACCTCTCATCAGGTTCTCATATTGTCCGCTCCATTCTAAAAAATAACCTTTTGGTAGCTTGATTTCTCCATTCAACCTACTCATAGCTTCGTTTACAGTACTTCCTAAATCACGATCTCTTACATTAAACATCACTGCACCACGGAGAATGGCATTTTCTGAGGTAATCATCGGAGGGCCATCCTTAAAATGAAAATCAACTACAGAGGATAAAGGAATAATTCCCGCGTCTTTGGTATTAATTGGAATACGTTTTAGTTTCTCTATGCTGTTTCTATAATCTTGAGCTAATCTCACAGCAATACCGAAACGTCTTCTGCCTTCAATGGTGTTTGTGAAGTCGATACCGCCAATAGCAGCTTCTACAGTAGCATTCACTTCATCCACGGTTAAACCGTATCTGGATAATTCATCTCTTTTAATATCCATATCTAGGTATTTACCTCCAGTTACGGGTTCAACATATAAATCTTTTACTCCTGCAATTCCTTCCAATCGGGCTTTTATTTGGTCCTCAACTTTAGCAATTTCATCTAAATTCTGCCCAAATACTTTTACCCCAACATCCGTTCTGATGCCCGTAGAAAGCATATTAATACGATTAATAATGGGCTGTGTCCATCCGTTTACTACTCCAGGTATTTGTAATTTGGCATCTAACTCGGCTATGATTTTCTTCTTCGTCATGCCCGGGCGCCATTGGTCTTTGGGTTTTAGCATAATGATGGTTTCTACCATGCTTAAAGGCGAGTTATCAGTAGCAGTATTTGCTCTTCCTGCCTTACCTAAAACTTTTTCAACCTCTGGTGTTGCCTTGATGATTTTATCCTGAACCTGAAGAATCCTTTTGATTTCTGAGTTGGAAACATCGGGGAGGGTTACGGGCATAAAAAGTATTGACTGCTCATCCAAAGGCGGCATAAACTCTTTTCCTAAACTCATTAATAATGGAATACTGATCATTAAAGCAATCAGATTTACTGCTAAAGTTGTTTTCCTGAATTTTAAACAAGCTTTGATAGCAGGTTCATAAATACGTTCAAGAAATCTGTTGATAGGGTTGTGATCATCTGATCTAAAACGTCCTTTCATAAAAAAGGAAATCATCACTGGAGCTAAAGTCACCACTAAAAAGGCATCCACCAAAAGAATAAAAGTTTTGGTGTAAGCTAGCGGATGAAAGAGTTTACCTTCTTGTCCGGTTAATAAAAACACAGGCAGAAAGGAGGTAATGATAATAATGGTTGAATAAAATACGCCTCTAGAAACTTGTTTGCAGGCTCTTTCTATGATGGCTATGCGTTCCTTTTCGTCTAATTTTACATAATCAGCATCGGAACTTCTTCTAAATAGTTTTTTAAGTCTTTTCATTTTATTCCGATTCTTTTTTTTGATGATTTAATTCTGCTTGTCTGATAGAGAGTTGTTTATAAGAATTCTCAGACATAATAATCCCGTTATCTACAATTACGCCTATGGCTAAAGCAATTCCCGTTAGCGACATGATGTTAGAACTAATGTCAAATGCGTTAAGAATGATGAAACTAGCCGCAATAGTAATTGGGATTTGAATAATGATACTGATTGCACTTCTCCAGTGTAAAAGAAAAATCATCACAATTAAAGAAACCACCAGCATTTCTTCAATTAGAGTATGCTTGATACTATTTACAGATTCCTTAATTAAGCCACTTCTATCATAAACGATATTGAATTTCACACCTTCTGGCAAACCTTTAGCTACTTCTTTCATTTTGGCTTTCACATGATCTATCACATCGGCGGCATTTTCTCCATATCGCATCACCACAATTCCACCTACAGCTTCCCCAGTTCCGTTATAGTCAAATATTCCGAGTCTATTCTCACCAGCCATTTGCACTTGTGCAACATCACTGATTTTAACAGGAATAGAGTTGTTTGTTTTGATAGGAAGATTTTCAATTTCTTGGATATTCTTTAGGTAACCCGATGTTTTGATGATGTAACCACGATCGCTTAATTCAAATTTTCTACCTCCAGCCTCGTTGTTATTGCTTTTTACAGCCTGCATCACATCCGTTATTCCAACTTTAAAGTAGCTCAGCTTATTTGGGTCAACGGTGATTTGATATTGCTTTTGGAAACCACCAAAAGAGGCCACCTCACTTACGCCATCTACATTTTGAAGGGCAAATTTTACATACCAATCTTGTATGGCTCTTTGTTCTCCTAGATCCATTCCATTGGTTTCTAAGGTGTACCATAGGATATGTCCAACACCTGTTCCGTCTGGACCAAGAGTAGGAGATACGCCATTGGGTAAATCGTTTTTAACAGTACTTAATTTTTCTAAAACCCTTGATCTAGCCCAGTAGGGGTCAACATGATCTTTAAAGATGACATAGATGAAGCTCATCCCAAACATGGAATTTGCCCTTACATATTTAACTTTTGGAATACCTTGTAAGCCTGTAACTAGAGGGTAGGTGATTTGATCCTCTATAATTTGCGGACTTCGTCCTTGCCATTCGGTAAAAACGATGACTTGATTTTCTGATAAATCAGGAATAGCATCAATTTTATTATTTTGAATAGCAAAAATCCCGAAACCAAAAAGTATGACTGCTATTAGCAGTACCATAAATCTATTGCGAAGCGATGCGGAGATCAGTTTCTCAATCATGACTAAAAAAATTAGAAAACGTAATGAGCTAAAGAATTTAGCCCTTAATTAAATCCGAAATGAGGTGAATCGGGATTCTAGTTTCTGAATTGTTGAAGAAGGATAATTAAACCTTCTTTGAGTAGGGGAACAAGTGAAATGTCTTTCTCTTCTTGGTTGCTGTTATCGTCGGAAGAATTAAAGTTAAACAGCGAAACAAAATAGCTTTTTATAAATGTAAAAGTAGTGAGCAAAGAATCCTCTTTTTTAGCCTTTTTATCATTTATTTTATTTCCTGATTTGGCAATAATTTGATGATTTTGGCAACAATCTGAAGGTGCTTTAAGATTTTTTTGATTTTCGTTATGGCAATTGGATGCTGCCATATCCATCATATTACAATCAGACTGATGTGGATTTAAACTCACATTTTGCAGCTTACCCACACAGTAATGAAGATTAACGGTTAACCCTGATGAGGTGATGAACACCATCAAGGAAAGTAAAATAACTATACCGTTTTTTAACAACTTCATTTTTACAAATCACGTTATAATTTCTGAAAAAATCTAATTTCATTAAAAATGTTTATTTTCAATGTTAAATTAATGTTAATTTTCAGTATTTTGCTCGTCAGGCTTTAAAAAATCATAATTAGCCTAGCATATTTTAAGAGATTATTTTTGTAAAATGGCAATATTGGATTTCAATCCCGATGATCAAAAAAGTGATCTGATTGTTTTAATTAAAAAAATAAAAGGAGTTAAGCCAGATTTGGGGGCTTATATAGAACACTTTCATTATAGCGATGATATTATCATTGTGAAATTGACCAATGGTTTTATCAAGATTAATGAAGACTTACTATTGAAACATCAAACGGATAAGGAAATGATTTCTCACAAGGAATTAACGAAGATTGCAGATACCTTTGTACAAACAGTGCTCTAAGCAGTTTTTCTACTTCTCTTTTTATAAATCAACTCTATGATAAAACATGCTGTCACTATAATAAAGAAACGATATTCCTAGCAGATTTCCTGGAAATTGTTCTAAGCAAACATAAAATACATTAAATCAGGTTTATGAGGATACTATCCTAAAAAACTGCAAAAATAAAATTACTCCTAAAAGTTATTATGCAATTATGGATGCAATTTTTGCATTACCACTTTATCTCGATTTAACATTTTCTGACTTGCTACATCTTCTTTTAAAGTATCTTCTGTTGGCTTTTTAGTAGATGATTCATCAAAATGGTTTTTCACCAAAGCTTTTGTCCTAGATTTTTTCTATCATGTGTTATAAGTACGATTCTCTTTTTCATCATTTAACCAAAAAATATATAAGCAATAATAATAGCAGCAATAACGCCAGCCAATTCGGCTAATAAAGCAGCAGGTAAGGCATGTCTTGTTTTTTTAATTGAAACGGCACCAAAATATACCGCTAAAACATAAAAAGTTGTTTCTGTTGAACCTTGAATAACGCAAGCGACTCGAGAAGCAAAATTATCTGGACCATTAGTCTTCATTAATTCTACCATTAAACCTCTAGCTCCACCACCACTTAAAGGTTTCATAAAAGCAACGGGAAGTGCAGGCACAAATCGAGTATCTAATCCTAAAATAGCCACCAAATGTCCAATTCCTTGCACTAAATAATCTAACACTCCAGAGCCTCGCAACACACCAATGGCCACTAGTAATCCAACTAAGTAAGGGATAATTTTTATAGCTACGTCAAAACCTTCTTTAGCGCCATCAATAAAAGTCTCAAAAACATTAACCTTTTTAATGAGTGCTAAAACTATAAATGAAACTATAATGGTAAATAGGAGGGTATTGCCGAAAACATTTGAAATCAGTTCAATTTTTTCTTGAGATATGGTGGAAAAGTAATAGAGAATCCCACAAATCCCGATCATTGCGGAACCTAAATAAAGTAAAATCACCTTCTGTAATAGGTTTATTTTCTGATAAATAGCAGTGACGATTAAGCCAACTAAAGTGGAGAAGAAAGTAGCTAATAAACAAGGAACAAAAATATCAGAAGGGTTTGCAGCGCCAGCAGCTTTTCTAAAAGCCATGATGCTTGTTGGGATGAGTACTAAACTAGAGGCATTGAGCACCAAAAACATAATTTGTGCATTTGATGCGGTGTCTTTATTTGGATTGAGCTCTTGTAGCTCTTTCATCGCTTTTAAGCCCATCGGTGTAGCGGCATTATCTAAACCCAGCATATTTGCCGAAAAATTCATTAATACAGAACCTAATGCAGGATGATTTTTAGGAATTTCAGGGAATATTTTGCTGAAAAATGGTCCAACGGCTTTCGCAAAAATATTAATCATACCACCTTTTTCGCCAATTTTCATGATTCCTAACCAAAAGGTCATGATTCCTACCAAACTCAAGGAAAGTTCAGCAGCCGTTTTAGACATATCAAAAGTGCTGTTTACGATGGTATGGAATATCTCATAATCTTGAAAGAAAATGAGTTTAATTAGCGCAACTACAAATGAAACGAGAAAGAAAGCTATCCAAACGTAGTTTAAAGCCATGCGAATTAAATTTCTTTAAAGGTTATAAAGATTTGATGAAATTCAAACTCTAATTCATAATTGTAAGTATTCAATTTCAATTTTAACGTATTTGAGTGCCGAGTTTCCACTCGTGGAGAATTTCTCCAGACTCATTTTTCAATTTAAAATTTGCTAGTCTCTCTATTTCAAAATCTCCTTCAAATACATAATCTTCAGCATCAATTTTTTGATGAGCGATGAGGTCTTTTAAGTCGCCCAATTCTACAATTTTAAATTGCTTTTCGAGTGATCTTTCTTTAGGCTTAAATGACGAGGTGTAGTTTAAACCGATATCTACTTTAAAATTGCCATTTTTAGTTTTGATATGGCAATTAGAGATTTTGAGATGTATTGAATTGATACTTTGTGAAGGAATTATCGCATAGTTCAATAAATCTATTTCTTGATAGGTTTGGAAACCAATGGCATGAAAAGCTTTTATTATAGCATAAAAGTTGAGTTTTCTAATTTCTTGTTTTTCATGATCATGAGGTAAAAATCCCGATTCTATTAAGATAGTAGGGCAGGCTTTCTGAAAATTATCTCCAAATGCTCTAGGCTCAAATTCATCCTTGAATTTCGCTGTTTGAAGAGGAATTAATTTTTGAACGAGGTGATTCATTTCTACAATCACTTTCATGGCTTGTGTTCTGTTCCAGGTGATGTTTAGTTTTGAATCTGATGGAGGAGCCAAAAATGCCATTCCAACGAGATTATTCAGCGTATTAGTGTATAAATTACTCTGATCGTGAAGGTTAAAGGCAAAATCAGGTTTAATAACTTCGAAAGTGTTTTTTAATATGTTGGCTTCGGGCGATTGTAGGCTTAAAAAATCTCGATTCACATCAATTTGTTGTGCATTTCTCCTGGTAAAACTTTCTAATCCATCAGGATTTACCGCAGGAATAAAATAAAGGCTTAACCTTTGCAATAAATCAAGCGCAAGAGATTGATCACTCGAAAGAAAAGTTAAAATATCAAAAATTGCAGCGGTGGCCGTTGGTTCGTCTCCATGCATTTGACTCCATAGAAGTACTTTAATATCTCCTTTTCCTATTTTTAAAAGCTGAATAGGTCGATTTAGAAAAGATTCGCCAATTATTTCTGATGGGATATGCTTAAAGTCTTGTGTAATCAAGTCTAAAATTAGTGTGCAATCAAACGTTTGATGGCTGATTTTAGAGCAATGAAATTTGGAATAATCAATTTCTAGGATGTTTTCTTTCTCGAGCATAAAGTCTAAAAATAAAAAAGCCTTCTGAGACTTCAGAAGGCTTTTGATTTAATTTTTTTGTTGGATTACATTTTTGCAGTAGAATCCATAGCTGTTGAATCCATAGCAGTTGAATCTGTCATAGTAGAATCCATAGCTGTTGAATCAGCAGACATAGTAGTAGTTGAATCAGTAGCTTCAGTTGCTTTGTTTGAGTTACAAGCTACAACTGATAATGAAATAGCTAAGGCAAAAAATCCGAATTTGAATAAATTTTTCATGTTAATTTTTTCTTTTAGTTTTTGATTAAATAAGAGTTTAATTGCAAATATAAAAATCTAATTCTTTTTAAGTGTATTTTTCTTAAGAAAACTGTTAATTTTTCAAACAATTAATAAATAAAGCTCCATTTTATTTCCATTTAAGTATATATTTCTCAAATTCATAAAAGTGCTTAGATTCCTTCTGCCTGAAAGATTTAATTTTTTGATGAATCAAATCAAAGTACTCCCTTTTTAATCCATTTCTTAATTATTTGTATCTTGCAGTATGGAAAAATACATTTACGTTTTAATTCCAATTGCCGCTTTTCTATACAAGGCTTACTTAAATTATTTAAAAGAGCAGGAAAAAGTCAAGCTAAGAAATTTAAATAAGCCAATATTAAAAGAAAATTCTTCAGATTTTCCAGATGATTTTGTTGGGGGAGAGTTAAAACCAAAAAGTAATGATTTTCCTGATAATTATATTGGAGGAGAGATTCAATCTAATAAGAATGATTTTCCAGATGATTTTATTGGTGGGGAAGTAAAAGAAAATGTTACCAAGGGCCATTTTAAATCAACAGATTTTCTAGCAGATAAAAAGAAAGAATTGATCATGAGGAGGGAAGAGATTAAAAAAAGTCAAAAAGCAGCTAAAGATGCTGTTAAAGATTATTATAATACTGAAATCCCAGCAGCAGAAGTTGCAAATTCGAGAAAAATACATTCCAAGCATCATCATCAATTTGAGTTTCCGAAAGAAGAAGAGGAAGAAAAACGAGTATTTGATTTACGAGAGGCAGTCATCCAACAAGCTATTCTTAATCGCCCTGATTATTAGCCTATGAGTATAAAATATTATTTAAACTGTGGTTTGTATAAATAAATTAAATATCTATATTTGCACCTCAATTTTTATATACAAATAAATATCTAATAATGTACGCAATAGTAAATATAGCAGGCCAGCAATTCAAAGTTGCTAAAGACCAGCACCTTTTTGTACACAGATTACAAGGAGATGAGGGCGCTAGTATTGAATTTGACAATGTTTTGTTAGTTGAAAACGAAGGTAAATTTACTGTAGGTACGCCTGCTGTAAAAGGCGCAAAAGTTTCAGCTAAAATCGTGTCTCATTTAAAAGGTGATAAAGTAATCGTTTTCCATAAGAAAAGAAGAAAAGGTTACAAAAAGAAAAACGGTCATCGTCAGTCTTTCACCAAAATTCAAATCGATAACATCACACTATAATTTAACGTTAACATTCGCTAAGTTTTCTTAGCAAAAAAGATATAGAACCATGGCACACAAAAAAGGAGCCGGTAGCTCGAATAACGGTAGAGAATCACAAAGTAAGCGTTTAGGTATCAAAATTTTTGGTGGACAAGCTGCTATAGCAGGAAACATTATTGTTCGTCAACGTGGTACCCAACACCATCCAGAAAAAAATGTTGGAATTGGGAAAGACCATACTTTATTTGCTTTAGTTGATGGAAAGGTTTCTTTCAGAAAAAAAGCAGATAATAAGTCTTATGTATCTGTCATTCCTTTTGATTTTTCTGCTCCGGCAGTTGTAGAAAAGCCTGTAGTTAAAAAAGCTCCAGCTAAAAAAGAAGAAGCACCAGTAACAGAGGCTCCAGCAAAAGAAGAAGTTAAAGCTGAAAAGGTTGCTAAACCAGCTGCTGAGAAAAAAGCAACAGCAAAGAAAGCTCCAGCTAAAAAAGCTGACGATACAAAAGGAGAATAATTAGTTCTCTCTAATAGAAAAAGCCTCGATTTTATCAAAATCGAGGCTTTTTTGTTTGATCTTTATGCTAAAAGTTAATACTTTCTCCAGCTTCTGAAATGGTTTCTTGATTAATTTCAGAAATAGGTAGTACATGTCCTAATGATTTTAAGCCACTCATTTTTAATATAATTTTTTCTGTTGATGCATTTGGTTCTCCATTAAAAATAATGCCTTCGATAGTGATATTTCTATTTTTAAGTGCTTCTACAGAAAGTAGGGTATGATTAATGCTGCCTAAATAATTTTTAGAAACCAAGATAACAGGGTAATCTAGTTTTTTAATCAAATCAATCATCAAATCATTTTGGTTTAAAGGAACCATTAAGCCCCCAGCTCCTTCAATAATAAGATGATTTTCTGTTGCAGGCTTTTTAATCTTATCCATAACAATTTCAATATGATCTAATTCAGCAGAATAATGAGGGGAGTAGGGTTGAGTTAAGCGATAGGCTTCGGGATGGAATACAGATTTTGTATTTGATACTAATTTTTGAACTTTCAAACTATCAGAATGGTCTAAATCTCCAGATTGAATAGGTTTCCAATAGTCAGCTTTTAATTTTTCTACTAAAATTGCTGAAATTATTGTTTTTCCTATTTCTGTTCCAATTCCGGTTACAAAGAAAGTTTTAATCATGGTAAATCATTTAGTTTTGATAGCAAAGCATTTATTTCTTGTTCGGAGTTATAAGAATGTAAACAAATTCTTAAACGTTCTTTTCCTTCGTGGACGGTTGGACTCAGTATTGGTTTGATATCAAAACCACATTTTTGGAGTTGTGAGGCCGCATTTTTACAATTCTCATTACCTGGGACAATGAGAGATTGTATAGCACTGTTACTTTGAATGAATTTTTGCTTTAAGGGAATACTTTGCTGTTTGAAATACTGAATATTCGTTCTCAACAAACTTTGATTTTCACTGGAAGTCAAAATTTCATAAGCAAATTTAATAGCAACTAAGCTGTGAAAGGGTAGTGCCGTAGTATAAATAAAAGACCTGGCAAAATTAATAAGATACATTTTTAGATCTTCACTCCCCAAAATAATAGCGCCATGGTAACCTAAAGCTTTTCCGAAGGTGTGAATTCTAGCGAAAACATCCTTTTCTAAATCTAATTCATTCACTAATCCTTTTCCATGTTTGCCAAAAACACCAGTTGCATGTGCTTCATCCACAATAAGATGTGCATGATAGCGCTTACAGACAGAAAGAATTTCAGCTAAAGGAGCAGTATCGCCATCCATAGAGAATATACTTTCTGTAATTACAAAAATATTCCCCTTGCTGTTCTTCAACTTTTCTTCAAGGCTATCTAAATCATTATGCTTAAAAATATATCGATGAGCATAACTCAATCTGGCACCATCAATGAGGCTGGCATGAATTAGTTCATCACAAACGAAGGTATCACCTCTTTGCCCAATAGCTGATAACAGACCCAAGTTAGCATCATAACCCGAATTGAAAATTAGACCAGCTTCTGCATTGTGAAATTTTGCAATTTCTTGTTCTAAAGTCATTGCAAAATCTGAGTTGCCTGATAATAGACGTGAGCCAGTAGATCCTGTTGAATTATCGGGATGGATTTTTAAAAAAGATTCAATTTTTTGTTTGAGCTCTAGTGATTTAGCGAAGCCTAAATAATCATTAGAAGAAAAATCTATCCCGTTGAAAGGAGATTTTAGTGTTCTCAATAAATAAGATTGCTCTCGCTCTTGAATTTTTCTTTTTAAAAAGTCACTCAAAACCTTCTTTTTTGTGTAAAAATAATAAAAGCCCCTGATTTTGGGGCTTTTTAATTGATTTCATAACAAGGTTAATTATTTCAGGCTTCTTATGGTTTTTGTCTGCCATTTCCTCTCTGTGCTCTCAACTCTTTCCATTTTGCTTTTTGCTCGTCAGTTAATGTAGTTTGTAAAACATCATTAAACTTTTTATTGATGGCTTTCATTTGTGCTGGATCAGGTTTATTACCTTTTCCTGCGGCGGCTCTCAAAGCTTCCATAGCTTTCATTCTTTCTAAAGTTGCATCATGAATTTTTGTTTTTTGATTAGGAGTTAATGATAGATTTTTTGCCATCATTTCAGTTGATTTTGTGGCCCTTTCTTCAGGAGATTTTTGTTGGCCAAAAGCAGTTGCAGCTACAGCAATAAAAAGGGTGATGCTTAAAATGTATTTCTTCATGATTATAATATTTATAGCTTTATGATAAACTATTTTTATAAAGGTTTAATGAAGAAGAAATTAATTCACATCATTATTTTTTAATTGACTAATAGAGCGTTGCATTTGAGCCATCATATTGGTTAAACTTTCCATGGTAGGTTCTGGTGCTGGCTGCGGCAATTCGGTTGAAATGTAAGCTTTGGCTCTCCAAATTTCCATAATATCTTCTACATGAACGTAATAAGGCTCATAAATTGGATTATCAGAAACCAGTTTGATGCCTTTATCAGCTCTTAGCTTAGTACCTATTCTTTTGTAAACTACTCCTTCATTCTTACTTACCACAACTACAGTTTCTCCTGCTTTTAAATCATTCCAATTTTCAACATACTCAGAAATGATGATAGAACCTGATGGAAGAGGGAGCATAGAATCTCCTTTAATTTCAAAAGCTCTATAAGTACCCTGTTTAAAAATAGGAAGTGAAAATTTGGGTAGTGTGCTTACAAACTCAGGATCTCCGTAACCATTTAAATAACCAGCACTAGCTTTAACTTGTACTAGTTCTATGTTTTCACGATCGTCATTATCAACAGTAATACTTAAAACTCTCACATTAGAAGCATCTCCCTTAGGCTTAGGTTTCCATTGTGCATCAATTTTTTCATTAATTAATTCATCAATGCTGAGCTCAAAGAAATCTGCAAATTTCTTTAGTAAATCATATTTAGGTTCAGCTCTGTCTTCTTCATAAGCTCCAACTAAGGATCTTTTTATTTCCATTGCATCAGCAAATTGCTGTTGTGTAAGACCCTGTTTTTTCCTCAGGTATTTAATGTTTTCGGATATTTTTCCCATCTCAAAAAAATATTTGTAATTACTAAAATTATTAGTATTTTTATGCTCATAAAATTAGTAATTAATTATTAAAAAAAGGAATAATTTTTTAAATCATTGTTTTTCAATAAATAAGAGCATTTAATATTAGAAAATAGATCATGAAGAAATATGTGTTTATAATAACCGATAGAAATAGAAATAACCTACATGTAGGAATGAGTACGAATATTATTGGTACGATGAATTTCTATAGAAAAATGCCAAATCTATTTTTTGATTCTGGTCAACAATTAACAAGGTTGGTTTATTTTGAGGAGTTGAATACCCAAGCTGAAGCTGAACAAAGATTCAGGATTATCAATAGGTTTACTCGTCCTCAAAAAGAGAAAATGATTAGGGCGGTAAATACAGATTGGATTGATCTAACCCCAGGTTTAAATTATGAGCAACTAAAAACGAGAACTTTAAATGCTCAATCGGTTTTAAGTTTTGCTTCCTAAATTAGTAATCATAAAAAAAGGGTCAGATAAATTTATATCCGACCCTTTTTGTTAATTGAATTTAATCAGTTTTACTTGGCTGGGATGAATTTTAAAGCAGCAGAATTAATACAGTATCTTAAACCAGTAGGAGCTGGGCCATCATTAAAAACATGGCCTAAATGTAATCCAGTTTTAGCATCTATAACTTCATCTCTCACCATACCATAAGAATTATCCTTAATCCAAATTACGGCTTTGTTATTAATAGGTTTGGTGAAACTTGGCCATCCCGTACCAGAATCAAATTTATCCTCAGAGCTAAACAAAGGCTCGCCGGTTGCTGCACTGACATAGATGCCTTTTGCATGATTATTATAATATGGGTTTTTAAAAGGAGGTTCTGTACCTTCTTTAACCATTATATCATAAGCAACCGGACTAAGAATCTGTTTCCATTGCTCATTTGTTTTTTTAATTGGGAAGTCTCCTTTTTTTGTAACCATAGCTTGTTTATCTGTTGAAGTTTGGCTACAAGCTGCTAATGCTGATAAGCTAAAAAGAGCTATCAAAATAAATGCTTTTCTCATGTTTTTATTAACGATATTATTCATCAATCAGTTTTTAGATTTAGTCGATAATTATTTTTAACCTTACATATTTACCATCCAGGAGCAAAAGTTAAACCAAATACTGGTTTTTTAATATCTGTTCTGTTAAATGGAAAAGCTAAATAGGGCTCTAAAACAAAGTATCCAAAGATATTTACACGTGTAGAAATACCTGCACTCAAAGCAGGTACTTTAACAGTGTTATCATAAATTGGGGTGTTGTTTGGACCCGAAACTCCAATTTGAGGAGGACCTTTTCTGGTTAAATCTATCGTTTCACCTTGATTCCAAGCCAAACCTGCATCAAAAAATAAATTCAGTTCTGAAAACAAAAATTTGGATGGTAATACAGATAATTTTTCTGGTCCGGTAAAAGGTAATCTTACTTCAAAATTAGCAACGGCTATTCTATTACCAATTAATTGATCAATTGAAAATCCGTTTGCAGAACCAGTTGCACTTCCTGTATTGTTATAAAAACTGTTAGATTCATATCCTCTAATTAAATAAGGATAACCCAAAAATAAAGGATAGAGGTTATTATTGGTATTACCAAATCTACCATATCCATAAAGTCTTCCGGCAAAAGTTACAGGTTTTACTCTTACATATCTTCTTAAATCTATGGTTGGGGCGGTATATTGATACGTTCCAAAATATTGCTCAACACCGATTCTGTAACGGTATCCATTTAATGGTGAAGCAACTCCGAAATTAGAATTATCACCAACAAATGCGGTATTTAATTGATAAATGGTAAATGGAGCGAGGTTATAACCAGAGTTGGCTGAATATTCTGCGTTTGAAATTTTTCTTCTATCTTGATAAACTGGATAAAATGAATTTGGATCATAATAAGTACTGTATCTATCGATTCTATAAGAGTAATGCGATACACCTGTACCAAATTCTACTCTAGTAATTTTGGAGAAAGGATAAGAAGTAAAAGCTTGTGCAGATTCTTCAAATACTCTAATCAAATCATAAGCTTGCTGATAGTAAGTAGAAGGTCCTCCTCCTAAATCAGCTTGCACATAGCCTTGGCCATAAGTAGAAAATTGATAGGGGATATGAGATAAGGAGAATCCCCAATTCCATCTGCTTTGCTGATTAATGTATGCAGCCTGCGCTCCAAAATCATAAATCTCTCCATTTACTGCTGCGGCCGCATAAATCTGATCTCTACTCAAAATATCACTAAAAATAGCTTGAATTCCACCAGATAAACCTGTTCCAAACCTACTGGTAGATATTCCTGCACCTCCAGTATTTGAAATTTCATCTAACTTAAACTTAGGTCTGAAAGGTTCTGATTTTACAGAATCAGTTGGTAAATCTTTATAAGCGATGTAATTCTCTAGGTTTTTATTGATGATATTAACACCAACAGATTTCATAGGCGGAAGGGTTGCCGCAGCAAGATTTACATAAGTAGGATCAACTTCTTTGGGTTTAAATTCTGAAGTTTTAGCATTATAAAGGATGTATTTCTGAGAACGATAATAGGAGTAAATGATATCATCATTGTTGGAAATAGTCATAGCCGGAGAATTTTCGGTAATTCCACTGATGCCGGTAAAATAATTGGTTAATTGCTCTACCTTTCCACTTGCTAAGTTATAGCGATACATATTTCTGAAACCATCTTTGTTGGATAGGAAGTAAATTTCTGTGTCTTTATTTCCGAATAATGGATTAAAATTATTAGCACCAGGAAAAACATTGATGGTTTTAATGTTTTTTGTTTTTAAATCTAGCATAGCCATTCCCATAGGAATTGCAGAAGTTAATTCGTCAGCTTGTTCGCTTACTCTATCTGTAGAAAAAACAATTTTTTTACCATCTAAAGAATAAGAAGGTTGATAATCTGTATAAGGATCATTAGTGAGTTGAGTAACACTATCATTGTTGATACTGTATTCAAAAATATCACTCTGACCATCTTTTAACCCCGAAAATGCGATATGGTCACCATCAGGTGACCAGCTTAAATTACCAAATTGCTCCACCTCACCCATTCCTTTTTCAAGTATGACCTTACCCGTTTCCACATCAACAATCTCTAATTTATTTATGCCCTTGCTAAAAATACTAAATGCAAATTGTCGGCTATCTGGCGACCAAGCCCCAGCGGATTCTATGAAATTATAATTATCAATATGGCTATTTTTTATTTGTGAGGAGAGTTTTTTTATCGTTCGCCCAGTTGTTGCATCGGCTAAATAGAGATCAATAGAAAATAAATCTCTTTCAGAAAGATAAGCCAAATACTGTCCATCTGGGCTAATAGCTGGTGCCACATTCATTTCTCCACCATTTGTTTCATCAACTATTCTGGTTCCGACGGGAGCTTGAGTAGTATCTTTTAAATAGGGCGCATAAGCGTTTTCTAAAGAGCTTTTCCATAGGCTAGACATGGTTTTATCATCATAACCAAAATTTCTTCTGATCGCCATTTCATAACCATATTTAGCTGCGGCATAGTAAAAAGGATAAATGGTTGTGTCTCCATAAGTAGAACCTAAGAAAGCCCAAAAAGCCTGTCCGTAACGATATGGGAAGTATTTATTATTGTAGGTGAGGTCGTTTAATGTAGGGATATCATGGTTTAACACTGCATCTCTCATCCACATGGCTGTGTTGGCATCCACCTTGCCCAGAGAAAGGTACTCTGCCATACCCTCAGTCATCCAAAGAGGAATGTTCCCGATATTCTCTAATTGAGTTGAATCTCCTTCTATTAATGAATGATATTGGAAAGCGTGTACCAACTCATGCCCTAAAACATGTCGGGTTTGGAAATTGATTTCTTGAAGCGGCAAAACCACTCTATTTTTTAAACCTTCGGTCACTCCACCTGTACCGATACCTATTTCACCACCAATGGCTGTTGTTTGTTGAAAATCAGGTGCATCTCCGTACAAAATGATGGGATTGGGTTTTTTAAAAGTATCTCTAAAAATTTGCTGATGTAAGGCGTACCAAGCTTCTGCTTCTTTAGCAAAGTTTTTAATCAGACTGTCATTCTTAGTATAATAATACAGCTCGAAATGCGGTGTACGATAGACCTTAAACTTTAAGTTTTTATACCTCACTTTGTTTTGCCCAAAATATTGAGCATTTGCACTCAATGAAGCAGTTAATATGATGGCTAAAGCGAAAAACAGTTTTACTGTTTTTGATAAATTAGGAGAGAATGATTCACTTTTCATATATCAAATTTGGAATATTTATAGTTACGAAAATATTGACTTAAGATTTTTATTATCCATAAGATTTACATTGAGATTATGATTTCAATCCTAACAGTCATCTTATTCTTTAGTTTATAAATTTTGTTCAATTCATCATTTATTAACTCAGTTTTATTATTTGTTTTTAGGATGCCCATTCTTATAAGAAATGAGATCGGTAATTTTTTGCTGAATTTTATGGTTGAATAGGCTGCTCATTCGTTAAACTATCTTTTTTTAAATCCTCGATAGGTGTTATTAAGGAATCTAAAGTTAAAGAATCTATCTGTAAACTATCCACACTTAATCTTGGTGAAGGACAGTTGTAATTCCTTGAAATGGGCACATCAGGTTTTGGAAAAGGCCCTTCGCTAATACCTGTTGAAGGGTCTTGATAAACTTTCTCCATAAATTTTCCGAAAATTGGTAATGCGGTTCTGGAGCCTTCTCCGGTTTCGGATGTTTTAAAATGAACACTTCTATCATCTGCACCTACCCAAACTCCGGTTACCAAATCTTTCGTAATTCCCATATACCATCCATCAACATAATCCGAAGAAGTACCTGTTTTCCCTCCAATTTGATTGTTTTTTTTCCATAAATCCCATTCCCATAAAGCTTGTGAAGTTCCTCCTGGTTCTTCCATACCGCCTCTAAACATGTATAACATCAGCCAAGCCATTTCTTTGCTGATCACTTGTTTCATAGTAGGTTTAAATTCCTCAATCAAATTACCATCTTGATCTGTGATTTTATCCACCAAAATAGGCTCTACCTTTTTTCCTTTATTTAAAAAAGTAGCATAAGCTTTTACCATCTCGTAAACAGAAACATCATTAGAACCCAAACTTACTGACGGTACGGATTTTAGCTCACTATCGATACCACAGAGGTGCGCATATTTCACAATATTATCCCAGCCCACTTTTTCTGTTACTTGAGCAGTGATAGAATTTACTGATTTTCCCATTGCCCAGCGTAATGACATTTTTTGATAAGTAAAGTTCCAACTGGCATTTTTAGGTTCCCAAACCTCTGTTTTACCATGATCTTGATAGGTAATTTTTACAGGTTGATCTACAAATTGGTCGCAAGGGCTCATCCCACTTTCTAGTGCTGTTAAATAGGCGAAAGGTTTAAAAGTAGAACCTGCTTGTCTTTTGGATTGATTCACATGGTCATACTGGAAATAAGTATGGTCATCTCCACCCACCCAAACTTTAATTTTACCAGAGAAGGGGTCTAAGCTCATCATTCCTGTATTCAGGATTTTCGCATAATATTCAATAGAATCTAGGGTAGAAAACTCTACGTCTTTATCTCCATCCCAAGAAAATACGGTCATCTTTTTTGGTCGATTTAAAAAGGCATTTAAAGAATCGGGTTCATTTTTATATTTTCTTTTTAACGCAGGGTACCAGGGCAGTTTTTGAACATTATTTTCTGCAAAGTTAGGGATAACGTTACCTTTCGAATCTCTCCAAGGTTCTTCGTTGCCCCAAACATTATAAAAACGATTTTGCAAGGTTTTCATCTGCTCATGAACGGCTTCCTCAGCGTATTTTTGCAATTTAGAGTCGATAGTGGTGTAAATTTTTAGCCCGTCTTCATACAAATTATAGCCATTGTCTTCACACCATTTTTCTAACCATTTCGCCACAGCACTTCTTAAGTAAGAATCACCCTCATTTTTCCCATTATCTTTTCCTAGGCTAAGTTTTAAAGGAGCCGCAATGGCCTTTTGATATTGATTTTTACTGATGTAATGATATTTCATCATCTGTGCTAAAACCACGTTTCTTCTCTCAACTGATTTATCAGGATTTCTTACGGGGTTATAAGTAGAAGTTGCTTTGAGCATGCCAATAAGTATCGCTGCTTCGTCTAATGAAATTTTAGAAACAGGTTTGTTGAAATAATGCTTCGCTGCGGTGTTGATACCAAAGGTGTTATTACCAAAAGGAACGGTATTAAGATACATGGTAATGATATCATTTTTGCTGTAATTAGATTCTAATTTAAAAGCCGTTAACCATTCTTTGAATTTAGATTCTAATGTTCCGATTAAGGGGATTTTTCCGATGAAGCCCTGAGATTTATTTAATCGAGTGCGATATAAATTTTTGGCTAATTGTTGGGTGATGGTACTGGCACCTCTTTTATCGCCTTGAGCGGTGGAGGCTAAGCCAGAAATGAGTGAATACACATCAACACCAGAATGTTGATAAAAACGAACATCCTCCGTAGCAACCAATGCATGGATTACATTCGAATCAATCTCATTAAAATTAACAGGTGTTCTGTTTTCTCTGTAATACTTACCAATTAAAACGCTATCAGCAGTATAAACTTCTGAGGAGACACTCAAAGCAGGAAACTTAATATCCTTTTGAGATGGAGAATACCCAAAAAGTCTCAAAAAATTTAATTCGACGGCACAAATTAAGATGACGATAAAATAAATGACGATAAGTGTATAGCGTAAGAACTTGATTCGTATCTCTTTAAACATAAAATCTTGGCAAGTATTTAACAGAAAAATCCAATAGGTTTAATAAACGTTATTCGCAAAGATAAATTTTGTTTAAGACTAATTGTAGGAATGAAATTTATTTATGGATGGGAAAGATCATCCTAAAAAAGAAAAACTATTGATCTAAGGGTGACTTATCTTCCTACTCTAATCCACTAAATTTTATTGAAATTAAGGGTTGATTTATGAAATGATGAGGTACTAAATCAGTTTAAAAGGATCGCTATCTTTTAAAAAAGGCATTTCTGCTCTCACTTTTTCTACTTCACTTTTATAAATAGTAAAAGTGTAGAGATCTTCTTCGTCTCTTTTGTAATAAACCACATTTCCTCTGGGGTCAATACAAGTGGTGTCTCCGCTGTAATAAATTTCGTTTCCATCATGTCCAACACGGTTTAATGCGATAATGTAAGATTGATTTTCTATGGCTCTGGCCGGAATTAAGGTTCGCCAATGATGCACTCTTTTTTCTGGCCAATTGGCAACTACTAATAATAAATCGTAAGGATCTTCATTATTTCTCAGCCAAACGGGAAAACGTAAATCATAACAAATGGCGGGCATAATTTTCCAGTCATTTAGTTCAATTCTTAGTTTCTTTTGCCCACTGGTGTACACTTTATCTTCGCCGCCCATGCCGAATAAGTGTTTTTTATCATATTGTTGATAGGAGCCGTCGGGATGCATCCAAATTAAACGATTGTAATATTTCCCATTTTCTTTGATAATCAATGATCCGGTGATAACCGCATTAAAATAATGCGCTTTTTCTTTCATCCATTTCATGGTTTTTCCTTCCATTTCTTCAGCTAATTCTGCTGCATTCATGGTAAAACCGGTATTAAACATTTCTGGAAGAATAATTAAATCGGTGCTTTCTCTTATTGCAGCTAATTTTAAACCTAAATTCTGGAGGTTTTTATCAATGTTCTCCCAAAAGAGGTAGGCCTGCAAAAGTGTGATTTTTAATTGGTCCATAATTAAGGATGATTTTGTAGGTTTCTGATGATTAAAATTACGCATTATTAAGGTTATAACTTCGTCAAAAAGCTGGCCGGTTCTCTAAAGTATCTTTTTTTTCGCAAAAAGGAACCTTAAGGTTGCATGGGTGCGTTATAATTTCTCATTGGCTCAAGTCTTAGCGCTAAAGCTTTGTCACTATTTTGTTCAGTGATTGAGGGGGTTAGGAAAAAGGTGGAATTCGTTATCTTGCGAAACAGCCTGTTCTAAAAAGAAAAACTCCGTTTGGTTTCTGTCTATTCCAGTAATGGATTTCACACCTGAAAATAACAAAACAACCCCTCAAAACTGCCAAAACTTATTCTTTTAATGTGGAAAACTGAACGGAGTTTTTTAGACAGTTTGATGCTACCCGAAAGGCGGGACTTTCACCGCAAAAATTGATTTGAAAAATTAATGTCTGATTAACCACAAAACTGTCTTTGGAGTACGAAAACCCACCTATTGGCTAGATGCTGTTAGCATTAGTGGTTCTTCTTTCAGTCGTTATTTCGATAGTTTCAAGATTTTAAACGCTCCTTGTCCAACGATGAAAAATACAATTGTCCCAACGATAAGGTCAGGATATTTTGAATTTGTGAAGTAAACAAGTCCGCCTGCTACAATTACTCCAAGGTTTACAATTACGTCATTAGATGTGAAAATCATACTTGCTTGCATATGTGCTTCTTTGCTTTTACTTTTTTGCAGTAAATACAAACACAGTCCGTTACCAATAAGTGCAAGAATTGAAATAATGATCATTGTCTGAAATGCTGGAATTGTTTCCGTTCCAATAAATCGTCTGATTACTTCAAGGAAACCAAAAACCGCAAGTGTCAATTGAAAATAACCTGCCGATTTTGCAATGTTTTTCTTTCGGGTCATTGTTCCACCAACTGCAATAAGTGCAAGTCCGTAAACAATACTGTCGGCAAGCATATCTAAACTATCGGCAACAAGACCCATTGAATTTGAAATAAATCCTGTTGTAATTTCAAGTGCAAAAAAGAAAAAGTTAATGGCTAAAACTTGCCAAAGTAGTTTTCTTTCTTTGTCTGTGTTGTTGGTTGATGTTTCGTAATTGTCTGCCGAAACGCTGTCAATCAGCGAAGTGTCAAATTTTAAATGCTCAAGTCGCTGAAAAATTTGGTCGTAATGGCCTGAATGAAAAACAGTCAGTTGTCTGTTAGGTATATCAAAGTCCAACGAATTGATATTTGTCAAGTCGGCAAGTTTCATCCGTATCATTTGTTCTTCGGATGGGCAGTCCATTTTTGATATTTTAAATGTCGTTTTTCTCATTCTCTATGGTTGTCGGTTAGGGTCCTACCATTACTGCTAACGGCAGTTTGTCTAAAAAATTAAATCTAATCCCTGAGAATTGAATATAGGAAAATTTTATAAGATTGGTGTCTGTGTGTATTTCTTAAAACTAAATAAAATCAGCTTTCAAAGCAAACTTTAACTTAGGCTAAAATTCAGTCTAACAAAAACCACTATCTTTAGACCTGCTTTGTACCCAATTCTGGACTTCATTTAGAAAATGCCCTTTTTAGTAGGTTTTTAAAACAAATCCAAAAGAAAACCCCCCAACGGTTCCTCAATGGTAGTAGCCCTTCTGGATAATGTGAAATAGGTAGAGGAGATAATTGTTAAGATGTAAAAGAAGTACCATTCGTGCCTCATCCTACGTTCTGCCTGTGATGATCCCGTGATAATCCTATGATGAAATTTAAGAGTGAGAAGAAATCTAGAATCAAGAGACAAGATTCAAGAGTTAAGAATTGGTTAAATGACTTCCCCTATCCACTAGGCAACCCAAACAGTCAACCTCTCTGTTCTCAGACTTCCGACTCCCAACCATCAATCATAGGCTATCCACCATGAACTATTGCAAATCCTATAAAAATTTCTTAGATTCAAGATCATAACTGTCATTTCGCCACTCTTCAAAAAAGCAAATAACGTAAGATGGCGTAAGGATAAACGTAGGATGGAGTATAGATGAAGCATAGATGGGCCTAAGATAAACCTTTGTCTTATAGCCTTTATCTCCCCCCAACATCTGTCCAACATCGCCGCACCATCTGTTCGAGTGCTATTCGGATAAAAGGTACTTTATCCGAACAGCTACTGGACCGTACTCGAACCGCCCTCGAACAAATGCCCTTTTATGCTGGCTACAAGTAGCCTAAAATCTTCATCACTTGCTTACTATTTTGCTCTTCGCCAAATACTTCGTAGTTAAAGGTCTCATCCCTATTTCTGCGGATAATGACATGTTTTGGAGAAGGTAATAAGCAGTGGTGAATACCACCGTAGCCACTCAGTACTTCTTGATAAGCACCGGTATGAAAAAAACCTAAGAACTGTACTTTACGCGTTTTAGGCATGAAAACGTTACCTACATGCGCTTCTTGGTTGTAATAATCCTGCCCATCGCAAGTGATACCGCCTAAGTTTACCCGTTCATATTCGCTATCCCAATTGTTAATAGGTAACAGCACATAGCGCTGATTCATGGCCCAAATATCCGGCAAATTGGTAATGAAAGAACCATCTAACATCAACCATTTTTCTCGGTCGTTTTGTTGTTTACGCCCTAAAACTTTATACAAAATACCGGATGCTTCAGCAACGGTATATTTTCCAAATTCGGTAATAATATCTGGCTCCATCACCTCATGCTCCGCACAAATTTCTTTGATTCGTTTAACAATTTCGTTGATCATGTACTCATAATCGAAATCAAAAACCAAAGAATCTTTAAAAGGCATTCCACCACCAATATCTAAAGTATCTAGTTCGGGATTAATTTTCTTGAACTTGCAATATAGCGTCACATATTTCTCTAACTCGTTCCAATAATAAGGCGTATCAGAAATACCTGAGTTGATGAAGAAATGCAATAGTTTAACTTTGAAATGAGGATTCTTAGAAATTTTAGAGGTATAAAAATCAATCACATCCTCTAAACGGATGCCTAAACGTGAAGTATAAAACTGAGAATCAGGTTGTTCCTCTGATGCAATACGGATTCCCAAATTACAAGGTGTATCCAAATCAATCTCATCATCATAAATATTAAATTCCTCTTTATTGTCTAAAACGGGGATAATATTGGTAAAACCATCATGCAACATATCAATGATGTACTGCTTGTATTGATAGGTTTTAAAACCGTTACAAATCACCGTAATTTCTTTGGTTAACGCTCCTTTTTTCTCTAAAGCATCAATCATCGGCATATCAAATGCAGAGGAAGTTTCTAAGTGGATATCATTTTTTAAAGCTTCTTCAACAATATGTTTAAAGTGCGAGCTTTTGGTACAATAACAGTATTTATAAGTTCCACGATAGTTGTTTTTAAGAATAGCCGTTTGAAACAAGATTTTGGCCTGTTGTATTTTTTTGCTGATGATAGGTAAATAGGTGAACCTGAGTGGAGTACCGTAGGTCTCTATCATTTCCATGAGGTTGATATCATGAAAATACAATTCGTCATCAATAATTTCAAAACCTTCTTGAGGGAAGCCAACGCTAAGGTCTAGGAATTCTTCGTAGCTCTGCATTTATTATTTTTTTGCAAAAATGTAATTAAATTATGATAAAATGTAAGTATTCCTAAATTTTTACGAATAGCTGTTCTCTGGTTTAAATAAATTAAATTGAAATGATTTGGGCGTTCGGGCGGGCTGTCCGCTATATCTTTTTTGCTTACTCTTCGACTCTGCTCAGAGTGACAAAAAAGGATGCCGCTTCCATCCCTAACGCAAACCTAATTCCGGTAAATGAATCTCTGCCATCATACAACGGGCGCTACCACCGCCATTATCCTCAATAACTGTTAAAGGCGAGGATAGAATTTCTGCATATTTTGTAATACTTTCTAATTGTCTTGGGTTTAAAGATTGATGTGCTCTTTCGCTCATCACTAAAAAGCTTTTTCCCTCTTTGTTTTTTACTTGAAGCATGTTGCCCGCAAATTGGTTCATTTGTGCGAAGCTGATTTCAATCAATTCTTTTTTAGTCTTTTGGATGCTTTCAATCACTGCATTTTTCTCTTTTTCATCAGGAATGGCTTCTAAGCAAATCACCACAAAATGGTCGCCCACGCACATCATCACATTGGTATGGTAAATGTCCATTCCGTTTTCATCTACCGCATGGAAAGTAATCGCTTCATAGCCACTTTCTTTAGAGAAAATATCCAATACTTTTTCTTGAGTACGGATGGATAAACAAGCATAGGCCAGTTTATTTTCTCTATCCAATACCAAGCTTCCGGTGCCTTCTAAGTATTGTCCTTTTTCTTCGGTAAAAGATAAATCGTTGATTTCTCTGATGTCGAAATTCTTACCAATTTGATCGATAATATCTTCTCTACGCTCTAAACGGCGGTTTTCTGCCTGCATAGGGTAGAGGTAAATGCTCCCATCTTCATGAAAAGAAATCCAATTGTTTGGGAAAATAGAGTCTGGCGTATGTGGTTCTACTGTATCTTCGATAACTGTAACCTCAATTCCATGTCCTCTTAATTTTGCAACAAAAGCATCAAATTCTGCCAAAGCTTTCTCTTGTACTTTCTCTTGGGGTGCCGTTCTTTTCTGAAAGGCATTGCTATCGGCAGTTTGGATGTTTAAGCCAAAAGCTACCGGACGAATCATTAATATATGTGATGTGGTTTGCATTTTTTTGGTTTATGGTTCATAGTCTATAGACCATGGACTAATCGCTATCAACTAAACTAAATCTCCTCTCTCAAAATCGGCATACTCATACAGTGGAAACCGCCTCTTGCTCTGGACAGTTCTGCGGAAGGCATCGTAATAAAAGTATTTTCTAACGTTTCTGGATTGAGTTCTCCGCTTTCAAATTTTTGTAATAGCTCAGCTACCGGAATTACCTGAAATCCTTTGGCTTTAAAAGCTTTAATGGTATGGTCGTTACGGTCATAACCTAAAACTACGCCTTCTTTTAATGCTAAAAGGTTGCAAGAATCTGTCCATTGCTCTCTAGAATCAAAAGGAAATTCCTCGTTTCCTGAGTAAATGAATGCTGTTTTTTGCGTTGATTTTAAGTCGTTTACACTGATGTCATCCAATAAAGCTTCCACAGATTCAAACTTTTTAGGTTGATGAATTTGTCCTTTGATAAACTGGGTAACTTCTGTTTTATCTATAGGTTCTTCATCCATTAAATGATCTATAGGTTCAGAGCCATCGCCACGTTTATCCACCTTACCAATAGAATTTAAAATTACCCACATGTTGCGTTTTACCTGAGTAAAAACGGTATCCAAGTGCATAAAATCCCGCTTATGCGGAATCTTTACGATACTCACTTTTTGCACCACATCCTTCTCAAATAAAATTTTTATGGTGTCATTAATGGCACTGGCTGAGGTTCTTTCGCTAAAGCCAATCAATAAATGATTTTTACTCACCACCATCACATCTCCACCTTCTAAAGTACTTCTCTGTTCATTTTCTTCTCCAGGCCTTAAAAAGTGCTGTAAAGAGTCTGGAATTTCAATGATATTATTTCTGTAATTGGCAAATAAAGGATGGTTAAAAAAGATGTAACGAGCCAATAAAGTTTCTCTTGAACGGGCTTTTTTAGCAGGTTTATTCAGTAAAATATGGTCGTTAATGGTGATGCCAATATCTCTGGTGAAAATGAAATTAGGGATAGGAGCGAAGATCATTCTTTCTTGGTCTATAGAGCCAGAAATGATGATTTTAGCTAATTCATCAGCAGGCATTTGCATTAACTCTGTTTGTAATTTATAGGTACAACCTTCTATAGCACAAACAGAGGCTACCAATTTACTTTTTACTTTTTCGCTTTCTAAAATATCCGCTAAAAGCTTTTGTAGTTCTACCACTTTGGTAGAGTTATGAAAGTTGGGATGTTGTGGCTTGTAAAAGTTTCTAGAATCATCGGTATCGATACTGCGCAACTTACCCTTGATTTTATCAGGATCTAAAAAGTATAAAAGCAGTTTGAGATAATAATCATATTCATCTTTTCTGATGGTTTCTAAGTGCACAATATCTTCAAAAAGCCAATCTTGCGCTTTAGAGGGTACCACTTTCCCTAATCCACTATCCGGACTGTGAATCAACAGACAGCGTAAAGTGCCAATTTCTGAACCTACATTAACTTTAAAATCTTTCGTATTTGCTAGCATAATAAAGGATAATTGATTTACAAAGCTATCAGAATTTAAATCAATTTTAAATTCTATAGATGAAGCCAATATTAATTATTTTTGCCGGATGAAATTTTTACACCAAGCCATTGCTAAGGCTTTTCAGGATATTTTTGACACACAAGTTACTGAGGAACAGCTTAGTTTAGAACAAACGAAAAAGGAATTTGAAGGTCAGGTAACCTTTGTTGTTTTTCCTTTCATCCGATATACTAAAAAATCTCCAGAAGAAAGTGCAAGATTGATTGGCGAATATTTAAAAAGTCGTTTAAATGAAGTTGCTGATTTTAATGTGATTAAAGGTTTTTTAAATTTAGTTTTAAGTGATAGCTATTGGGTAGATGTATTTTTAGAAATTACCCGTCCAGATTTCGGTCAATTACCTTCCAATGGTCAGAAAGTGATGGTAGAGTATTCCTCTCCTAATACCAATAAACCTTTACATTTAGGGCATATCCGTAATAATTTATTAGGCTATTCGGTTGCTGAGATTTTGAAATCGGCAGGTTATGAGGTCATCAAAGCCAATTTGGTAAATGATAGAGGAATCCATATTTGTAAATCCATGCTGGCTTGGCAGAAGTTTGGAAACGGAGAAACACCAGAATCCACGGGCTTAAAGGGCGATCATTTGGTTGGGAAATACTATGTGATTTTTGATCAACATTATAAAAAGGAGATTGAAGCTTTAAAAGCAGCCGGAAAAACAGAAGAGGAAGCTAAAAAACAAGCTCCGTTGATTTTGGAAGCACAAGAGATGTTGCAACAATGGGAGGCAGGAGATGAAGAAGTCATTTCTCTTTGGAAAAAGATGAATACTTGGGTATATGCAGGCTTCCAAGAAACTTATTCGGCTTTAGGTGTTGATTTTGATCAGTATTATTATGAGTCTAATACCTATTTATTAGGTAAAGATATTGTAGAAGAAGGCTTGTCTAAAGGAGTTTTCTTCCAAAAGCCCGATGGTTCGGTTTGGATTGATTTAACACCTGATGGTTTGGACGAGAAATTGGTACGCAGGGCAGATGGTACTTCCGTATATATTACTCAAGATTTAGGAACTGCACAATTAAAATATGATGATTTTAAAATGCAGCAATCTATTTATGTGGTAGGCAATGAACAGGATTACCATTTTAAAGTGTTATTCCTGATTTTAGAGAAGTTGGGTAAAAGCTGGGCCAAAGGTTTATATCATTTATCTTATGGGATGGTGGATCTTCCGTCAGGAAAGATGAAATCGAGAGAGGGTACTGTTGTAGATGCGGATGATTTGATAGAGGAGATGAAGCAAACCGCCAAAGAAAAAACAGAAGAGCTGGGAAAAGTAGATCATTTTGAAGAAGCTGAGAAAGAGAACCTATACAGAATGATTGGTTTAGGCGCTTTAAAATATTTCCTTTTAAAAGTAGAACCCAAAAAGCGTTTACTGTTTGACCCTAAAGAATCTATCGATTTTCAAGGAAATACAGGTCCATTTATTCAATATACCCATGCTCGTATCCAATCGGTGTTGAGTAAAGCTGATAAAGATTTGAGTAGTATCGAGATTAAAAGGCCAGAAACATTAAAAGAAACAGAAGTAGAACTGATTCAGCTATTAAGTAAGTATCCTGTTATTTTGACATCAGCAGCAGAAGATTATAATCCCGCAGCAATTGCCAATTTTGCTTATGATTTGGCGAAAGCTTATAATAAGTTTTATCAAACAGAAAGCATCTTAAAAGTAGAAGAAGAGGATTTGAAGCTTTTTAGACTAAAGTTATCTCATCACACTGCCTTGACCTTGAATAAAGCAATGCATTTATTAGGAATTGAAATGCCAGAGCGGATGTGATTATTAGGGTTGAAGGTGTAAGGTTTAGGGTAAAAGGAGCAATGACCTTAGCCCCTTTACCTTAAACCATTTACCTCTATTTAAATTTATCAGCAACAATTAATTCTTTAGTTCCGTGTCCATAAGAATAAAAACCTTCTCCAGATTTCACCCCTTTTTTACCAGCGGTTACCATATTCACTAAAAGTGGGCAAGGTGCATATTTAGGATTTCCGAATCCATCATGTAATACGTTTAATATAGACAAACAAACATCTAAACCTATAAAATCAGCTAACTGTAATGGACCCATTGGATGCGCCATTCCTAATTTCATCACCGTATCAATCTCATTGACTCCCGCAACTCCTTCATATAAGGAGTAAATCGCCTCGTTAATCATCGGCATTAAGATCCGATTGGCAACAAATCCAGGGTAATCGTTTACCTCAACCGGGATTTTAGTTAAGGTTTTGGATAAATCCATGATGGTTTGGGTCACTTCATCAGAGGTTGCATAACCCCGAATCACCTCTACCAATTTCATTATCGGA
>JACXVB010000021.1 GCA_014763615.1 Sphingobacteriales bacterium
TCAAGGGGTTCTTTTCTGAAATATTCAAATTATACGCCTATATCAATTAACAACACGTATTTTTATTCTATTCCTATACGTTTAGGACACTATTGGTTTAAATTGTTAAAACTGTTAATATTTTATCATTCCATCGCCAAACATTTCTTCATAAATGGCTGAAATCCTTACTTGATAACCAACTAAAGCATCATTATTAATAATCATAATTGATATATCGCTATTTTCAGGAATGATTGAGGGATAGTTATCACCGTAAATGTCAGTTTGATATTCAATGTCAAACCTACCTTTGTAATCCTCTCTGAATGTGCTGCTATTAGGATTACGATATTTCAAATTAATAAAGCCTTTATAGTCAAAATTATCTTTCTTTTTATTATCAAAGTTGATTTCTGCTTCCCAAGTAACATTTTCTTTATCAACATAATGCCAAGTCCCTTCTAAACATTTTAATGAATTTCTAACATCATCACATTGAGCAGAATTGTTGTTTTCAATGTAATTATTTGTTAAGTAAAATGCTGTAGAAATCGCTAATGAAATTAGTACATTTATATAAAGAGGAGTCTTCTTAAAGAAACGCTTTATTAGAAAAAAACTAGCACCCCCAATTAAAATTATTTTAAGCATAGTCTAAGCAATAAATGGATAATTATTAATATTAAAATTAGAGCAAAGAAATTGAAATTGATCAGCTCCTTGTTCATACCATTTATTAATAAGTTTATTAAATCTTGGGGTACCCACACCCAAACCTTGACCACTTGGCGTGTGTAAACGTTTGAATAAAATATTGTTCGTGTTACAAAATGTTTCAATAATGTGAAATTGTTGCTCTATTGACCCAGTGTAAATTCCAGACCTAGTAATAAATACTTGTTTTATTTTCCTCAGTTTTAGTTGTGCTATAATTTGATTTGTATTGAAATCTATCTTATTAAAGGTTTCTAAATCAGCATCTCTGAACTTTTTTATCCTATCTATGTGAATGTTATTATTTAAATCAGCGTCGTTAATTCTAATTATGATGTCTGTTAAACCTATTTTAAAGTGTTGTAAGAATTCAATTAAACTTTGATAGTCGCTTTTATCGATTTCTATTTGATTACAAGTGAACTCTGATAATAATCTCCAAAAATAGTTTCTTCTTCTACCATAAAAGTAAACTGCATTATTTGTAGGATTCCATTCTTGAGATGGATTAAATGTCCCAATAAATAAAGTTTCTATTTCCAATTTAGGGATCAGGCCGTTTTCATTAGGTAGATGATTAGGGTCACTAAAAAATTTGTGAGTACAAGGCATAATTTATTTACAATTATAAGTTAAGGATAGTGTTAGGGGTTGATCTTGATAAGTACCAGAAATAGTGACAGGCTTCATATTACTATCGTATTGATAAGTTAAATTAAATCCAGACCAAGTTGAGGAGCCTGTTGTTTTAGCTTGTACAGGATTATTAGGCGTTTGATTAATGAATAGTAGAAATGGTTCAAAAGGGTTAATTTCATATGAAAAATCACAGAATGTCTGATTATCATAACTAATATTAGTAAGTGATTCCGAAGTAGAGCCTCCAAGAGTTGTGAAATGATATAACTTAGTGATGTTTCCAACTAAATCGTAAGCTAAACTATCATAACCTTCTAAAATCGTGTTATTTGAATTATTCCCTATATAATTTAAATATTTAAGGACTTTATTGTTTTTATAAATCGGCTGATAGGTTCTATAAGAGGTCATTCCATTGTAGGTCGTTGTCTGAGTAATCTCAGTTACTTGATTTTGATTCCAACTTAAATCAAATGTTTTTCCTTCTTGTGGAGAAGAAAATACCATTTTAATCAGTTGTTTATTCGCATTATAACTAAGCAGCCAGTCATAATCTTTAGTTTTCATTTCAGAGAGTAAACTAGCTGTGTTGTATAAATAGGTTTGTTCAAAATTATTATCACCATTATAAGACCCAGTAACCTTATTTAAAGAGCAAGTGGTGTTAGCTGTGGAATTGGTTGCAGAATTTTTTTTACAAGATAGAAAACCAAATATTGAAACTAAGAGTGCAAGTAAGATTTGTTTATTCATTGTTTAGAGTTTATCTAAAAATAAACTTTAACCCTGTCAATTTCTGTCAAACCCTATCTAAAGCTATTATTTGAGCTTAAAGCATCGTCATTATTGTAAGAATCAGCAATTTCTAATGCTTTATTGCTTACCAAATCTTTTAAAATTTCAGGTTCAATTACTTTAATATTGGTCATCCAACTAAAAATCCAGCCTACTAATTCCTATTTATTCCACATCGCATAGTCATTAAGTAATTTCCGTTTTCTAATAGATTAAAGATTTGAGTAGGATGCCAACTTCTCCTTTTAATAAATTCGCCTAAAGTACTGCTGATCTCTAATTCTATGTCGTAAATATGCTCATCAATATTATTTGTAATACCGAATAAATTCTCCAATAAATTCTCAAAATTTTGAGGTATTTGTTTTTTTAGATAATAATCTTCATGCTTTAATTCTATAATTTGGTCTAGAGCAAGTAAGTTAATTTGTTCATCATTAATATTAAGATAGCAAATATGTAAAGTCCCTCGATGTAGGATAATTTTCAGAGGGATAATAGTAAGATATTCAGAGGTGCTTTTATGTAAAGAGGTATAATCAAACTGGTACTTAATTTTCAAAGTCTTAAGTTCTTGAATAGCTTCAATCAATAATCTTAAGAAACTTTGTTCTTTTTGTGTATAAACCGTTTCAGCAAAATCTGTATTGATGAAGCAGTTAGGCTGATTATTAATATAGAAATAGGTTTTACTTTTACTCAACCTTTTCCAGCACCATTCATAAAATTTATCGAAAAAGTGCTCTCTATTTTGTCTGATGGATTGAGGAATGTAATTTTTTAATAGAAAAAAGGTGATAATATCATTTTCAGTTATATGTTCTTTTTCATCTCCATCAAAAGTTATCTTCCATTGTTTCTTGTTATTTTCCATGGTATTGATAACAATATTTTCTCCTTCGACTTGAAAATCTCTTTCAAGTTCATCCATATATCGGTAAAGTGTTCTATCAGAAACAATCCAATCTTTTTGTTTGGAAATACTTTTTAGCTTGATAATATCAAGAGGACCTTTTCTTAATTCTTTATAGAGAAATAATAAGCGAGTGGATTTTGAAGACATTGACCTGTTGGTTTTTATAAATTCAAATTACGTTTTTTATTTTATCACTTTTTAAATTCTCTTTAAAATGATGTACTTTTATATAAAGAGTTTAAAATGCCTGAGTTAGTAATTAAATATAAAAGCAAAAAGACCTTGGAGGCTTTAAAAAGTATTTCTAAATATTTTGATTTCTCTATTATAGAAAATGAAGAATCACCATCGAAAACGATGTCTGTTCATAATGTTACGGTGATTAAAGGCATTGGAAAATTGAATAACCAGGAAATGGAAGATATTTTCACAAAGGCTAATTTAGATGCTAGGATACTAAGAGAAGAGGCCTGGAAATGAGTGGCATTATATGTGATTCTGATGTTTTAATAGATTATTGGGACGTAAATAAATCAAGACATTTTGCAACAAAGCAAATTATAGACAACATAATTGGTCTCGATCACGTATTAATTTCGGCAATTACCTACATGGAGTTAATGATTGGCGTAAAGAACAAAGAAGATTTAGTTCGTAAACGCAAAAACTTAAAAGCGTTTAATTGTATCCTACTGAATGAATCTATTACTCAGAATGCCTTTGTATTATTAGGCCAGTATAGATTGAGCCATGGATTGTCAATTCCTGATTGTTTGATTGCCTCGTCAGCAATTCAAATAAATTTGCCTTTGTCTACTTATAATTTAAAGGATTTTAATTTTATAAAAGATTTGACCCTTTACAACGCCGCCTTCACCAAATAAGGTAGAATTTCTTTCTGAAATGAAACAAAATTCTTGCGTACATCAGCATCGCTAACGGAAGTGAAAGCGAAAGAAAAGATGATGCTTTTGCTAGATTTAATCAAGAATCTGAGTCTTTCTGGATAGGTTTCATCATCATTTAGTTCCTCAATACCCATAAACTCAGCATAGAGTAAATTTTCCAATTCGTCTGATAAATCTTTTAAAAACTCTTGCGCATTGGTAGATTCTCGGATGAAATCCCAACCTATAAATTCATTACAAACGGTGTATGAAAGCTTGCTCACTTTCAAAATCAAGCTTTTTAGGTATTCTTCTTTCTCAATGTTTTTATTTCCTTGATGCACCAAATCGTTAATACTCACCTTTAAATAATCCATCAAAATGGCATGAAGGACTAGTTCTTTGCTTTCAAAGTATTTGTAAATGGTAGCTTTCGCGATTTTTGCTTTTTTGGCAATTTCGTTCACGCTGGTTTTATGATAGCCATATTTACGGAAAAGATCTTGTGCCGCTTTCTTAATACTTTCTTTGATTTTATCTATTTCCATACTCAATTGGTCACAAAAATTTGAGAGCTACTTAAACTTACTTGATATTGTTTTAACGGTCGGGTGGCAGGTGCTTTGGCTGGCGAACCATCATTCAGTAAAAATACTGCTCCGCTGCAAGGATCGGTGGCGGTAAGCGTGGGGTCGTCTAGGTTTACAGCACATTTCCCTTGCGGATTCACGCTGCTGCATCTATCAAAAGCGACGATGGCACCATCTGGCCTGCGATATAAAATTAAACCGCAAACGCCATAGCCATTGATGATGACTGCGCCACCAGCGCTTTGTAATTTGCTTAGGCGATAATCATTAATAGGTGCGCTAAAATTTACAGGAACATCTTGGATATAATCTCCTTGTTTACTGCATGAAAGAAGCATAAAAGCCATCATCAATGTCATTCCTGTAAATAATTTCTTCATTTTAAATGATTTCAGTTTGGAATTGTTTCAAGAAACGAATGTCGTTTTCAGAGAACAAACGCAAATCTTTGATCTGATATTTTAAATTAGTGATGCGTTCTATTCCCATCCCAAAAGCAAAACCAGTATATTTTTTTGAATCGATACCTACATTTTCTAATACGTTGGGATCAATCATGCCGCAACCTAAAATTTCTACCCAGCCTGTGTATTTACACATTTGGCAGCCAGCTCCTTTACAAATGGTACAAGAAATGTCCATCTCTGCAGAGGGTTCTGTAAAAGGGAAATAAGAAGGACGAAAACGTACTTTGGTACCTTCTCCGTACAATTCTTGAACGAAGTAATAAAGCGTCTGCTTCAAATCTGCGAAAGACACATTTTCATCCACGTATAAACCTTCTACTTGGTGGAAAAAGCAATGTGCTCTGGCAGAAATGGCTTCATTACGATAAACTCTGCCTGGCATTAAAGCTCTGAAAGGCGGTTTGCCTGCTTCCATTAAACGAACTTGAACAGATGAAGTATGCGTACGTAAAGCATACTCGCCTTTCTTTTCTTGATCTACATTTTCTCCCGGAATTGGAGCAACGAAAAATGTATCCTGCATGTCTCTTGCTGGATGTTCTTCTGGGAAGTTTAATGCCGAGAAATTATGCCAATCGTCTTCAATTTCTGGACCTTCGGCAACCACAAAACCCAAACGTTTGAAAATTTCTACAATTTCTTTTCTTACTAAAGATAACGGATGACGACCTCCCAATTCAAAACCTTCTCCTGGTAAAGTTAAATCCTCTCCGTCAGCTTTATTTTGACTTTCGCCTGAGAAACTATCTTTAAAATCGTTGAATTTAGCTTCGGCTAATTGCTTAAACTGATTCAGCACTTTACCTAAAACACGTTTCTCTTCTGGAGATACGGCTTTAAATTCATCAAATAAATCTTTAATGATTCCCTTAGTACCTAAAAATTTGATGCGAAAAGCTTCTAATTCTTCTGCTGTTTTGGGTTCAAAAGCTTCGATTTCGCTAGTGTATTGACTGATTTTAGACTGCATAAGGTGCAAATTTAATAAAAAAAGTCCCGAATTATCGGGACTTTGTATCTTAGTAAAAATGTGATGAATAATTTACATTAGGAAGCCAAAGAAGCTTCCACTTTAATTTCATAGCCTAACTTTTTCATGATGTTCTCACAATCTTCCCAAGTTAACCCAAACGTTCTTACATCAGATACACCTAAAGAACCTAAAATTTGCATCAAAATGGTCTCGTGGTTAGGCTCAAAATCTTCTTCTTGAACCGCATTTTCTGCCCAATCTACCAGTTCTCTAAGCGTGATTTTATGTTGTAGGTAGGCTACTATATGCTGAGCTGTATTTTCTTTAGTAATCATCTTTATTCAATTTAACATGCCCTTTATCTTCTGGATATTTCTCATGAATTTCTTCTAAAATACCTAAATTATTATAAATTTCTTGCCAAAATTTTATTGTGATATCATCTTTATCAACCTGTTTTAAGTATCTCGCCTTCCATCCAAATTTCCCGTCGATTTCAAACCAATAAAGGCGACCTAAATCGTTTTCTTCCCAAAAAGAAAATTTCTTTTCATTTATTTCTCTTTTTGAAGATGCCATAGATTATTTAATCACCCCCAACTCTTTCCCCACCTTTATAAAAGCTGCGATTGCTTTATCTAAATGATGCTTTTCATGTGCTGCCGACATTTGAACGCGAATTCTCGCTTTGCCTTTTGGTACCACAGGATAATAGAAGCCAATCACATAAATGCCTTCTTCTAACATTTTAGCTGCAAAATCTTGAGACAATTGTGCATCATACAACATTACTGGCACAATTGGATGAACGCCTGGCTTAATATCAAAACCAGCTTCGGTCATCTTTTCTCTAAAGTATTTGGTGTTGAATTCTAATTTATCTCTCAATTCAGTGGTCTCTGTCAACATATCTAACACGGCGATAGAAGCGCCAACGATACTAGGCGCTAAAGTATTAGAGAATAAATAAGGTCTGGAACGTTGGCGTAAAATATCAATCACTTCTTTTGGGCCAGAAGTGAAACCACCTGATGCGCCACCTAAAGCCTTGCCTAAAGTTCCAGTGATGATATCAACGCGTCCCATAACGTTGTGATGTTCATGCGTTCCACGTCCGGTTTTACCCATAAAACCGCTGCAATGGCATTCATCAATCATTACTAAAGCTTTGTATTTATCGGCTAAATCACAGATTTTATCTAATTGAGCAATGGTTCCATCCATAGAGAAAGCGCCATCGGTAACTATAATTCTATGACGAAGATTTTGCGTTTCCTGCAATTGTTTTTCTAAATCGGCCATATCATCATGCTTATAGCGATAACGTTGTGCTTTGCATAAACGCACACCATCAATTATTGAAGCATGATTGAGCTCATCAGAAATAATCGCATCTTGGGCATCAAATAAAGGCTCAAAAACACCTCCGTTAGCATCAAATGCTGCGGCGTATAAAATGGTATCTTCGGTACCTAAAAAATCAGAAATCTTTTTTTCCAGTTCTTTATGGATATCTTGAGTTCCGCAAATGAAACGAACGGAAGACATGCCATAACCATGAGTATCTATAGCTTTTTTTGCAGCTTCAATTACTTTTGGATGCGAAGAAAGCCCGAGGTAATTATTTGCACAAAAATTAATCACTTCTTTACCATCATTCACTTTAATATCTGCACCTTGCGGAGTGACAATAATTCTTTCTTTTTTGTATAATCCGGCAGATTTAATATCTTCTATTTCTTTTTCTAAAACTGGTTTTAAAGTTTGGTACATAATAATTGGATTTTAAAGATTTCAAATTTAAGGAATCATTTTTGGATGAAAGAATCTGTTAAATTAGACGAGTTTTAAAATTGAATTTCTTTAATGGCTTCATGAGGCGCTTTTGCATATTATTATTTTTAGTTTTTCTTGCCTTTAGGGTAGTTGCATCTGATTTTTCTGATTCTACCAAGAGAATTCGCCGTGTTATGAAAGAAATTGTGGCCGCACAAAAAAACAAACCATTTGTAGGTTTTGAAACCAATGTGTACCTAAAAAGTACACTTATTTTAGATCAGAAGCCCAAAAGGCTTTTAGGTGTAAAGCTGAGTGAGGATATTAATCTCAGAAATCATCAACTACTCTGGCTTTATGAAGCCTATTCTAATCTCTATTACACCCCAAAAAATGGTTTTCAAGAATGGATTAAAGCTACCAAAAGCTATGGAAGTTATCCATCATGGGAGTTTAAAAGCTCGGCTCAGATGCAGGTTGATTTTAGGAAAAGCATCATCAAACTAGAAGCTTTTAGTAAAGCAAGTTTTATCTCTCCACTGGCAAATAATGCTTTTAGTTTTTATGATTATGAGATTGAGCATATCGCAAATGGGGATATTTACATCAAGGTGAAACCTAAAAGAATGAATACGCCAACCTTTGATGGTTATTTGGAAATAGATGGAAAAACAAAGCAGCTTAAATTCTTGGAATTAAAACTAAGTGACGATAAGCGACTCAATTTTATTGATACGCTAAAGATTCAACAGAAATTTGAGGCTGATTGTACTTTACCCACCTACACTAAATTTTCTTATACCGGTAAGGTGATGAAATTTAAGTTTTCTGGTAAGAGCGAGGCGTTTTTTAGTGTTTATCAGGATATCAGGAATGCCCCTGATGAATTTGGTAGATTACAGTCTATTTTAGATAATGGAGCGGATAAAAACTCGGTTTTGCTAGATAGCGTAAGGATGATTCCGCTAACTTTGCAGGAACGTATTTCGTATGAATATCAGGATGATTTAAAAAGGCAAAGAGAGATTAAAAGTACTTCCGATTCTTTAGATAGATTGGCCAGCAAACCCAAAGTTTTGCCCTTCATTTTTAGTGATTGGGTGGTAGAAAATAAACATCATAATCAAGCCCTAATTTTTAAGCCTTTGGTGCCTGCATTTTTTTATAATACGGTTGAAGGGTTTGGAATTAATTACGGAGTTACTTTTATCAATTATGCGGCTAGCCATAAATATTTATCAGTTACACCTAAATTTAGATATGGGCTTAATAGTAAAGCTTTCAATTCTGATGTTTCATTGACTTGGCTTTACCGCCCGGAGAAAAGAGGGGTTTTAAACCTGAGTTTAGGAAGCACTTATCGTGATTTAAACCCGAATGGCACTTTGAACTCTTTGCAAAACACATTAAACTCTTTGGTGTTTGAGCAAAATTTTATGAAGCTGTATCGCAAACAGTATTTCAGTATCAGTAGCGGACGTGAGGTTTTAAATAATCTTTATCTTTCTTTAGGTTCGGAAGTGTCGAAAAATTTTGCGGAGGATAATCAATATGAATATGCTTTTAGAGATATTAAAGCTAGGAATTTTAGTTCAAACAATCCACTTTATCCGCAATCACAAACTAAATTATTTCCAGATTATACCTCCTTCTTTTTAAATGCTTCATTGGTGTATAGTTTTAGCCAGCATTATATTATGGAGGATGGGGAGAAACTTTATAAAAATCCGAAAGGGCCAAGAATGATTTTTTCCTACCGAAAGGGGATTCCTAAAGTTTTCAATTCAAAGTCGGATTATGATTATTTTGAAGTAGAGCTTCAGCAAGAAAAATTGGATATGGGTTTGTGGGGTTACGGCTCTTATTCTATATCTATTGGGCAGTTTTTTAACATAGCCAATGTGTATTATCCAGAGTGGCGGCACTTCACCGGAAACCTAGCCTTGGTTTTCAATCCCGGATTAAAGAGTTTTCACCTGCTTAATTTTTATACTTATAGCACTAATCAACGCTTTATGGAGGCGCATTTTGAGCATAATTTTAATCAGCACTTTTCTAGTCAAATTCCTCTGCTCAAGAATTTAAAGTTAGAAGAATTACTAGGCGGAGCATTTCTTTATCAACCTCAGAAAAAGCAATACTATGAAGCTTACATTGGTTTAAGGCGATTGATGTTCAGAGCAGATTACGCTGTGTCTTTTGATAGCCATGGGAAATTAGCTCAAGGATTTAAGATTTCTTATAATTTTTAACTTTTGTTTAACATATTTTTTGGCTAATAGTGCCTAAATTTATAGCTTGAGTAAACATTTTTTCAAATGAAAAACAGTCAACTAACTATTTTATTGGTTTTCTTGTCTTCTTTTTGTTATGCTCAAACCTTTGTTATCAAAGGGGTTGTAAAGGATACTGAGAAGCATCCCATACCTTTTGCAACTGTATTTATTAAAGACGGCACTATTGGAACCTCTGCCAATGTGAATGGAGAATATACTTTAAAAGTTAAAGGGGGTAAGTATGAAATATCTTACAGTGCTGTTGGATTTAAATCTATTGTGAAAGCCTTAACTGTAAATGATAATGTAATTATAGACGCAACTTTATCTGTTGAATCTTATATTTTGAAGGATGTTATTGTAACAAATGCTGGGGAAGATCCTGCTTATTCAATTATTAGAAAAGCAATTGCTGCAAGAAAGAAACATTTAAAAGAAACACCGCCATATCATTGTGATGTATATATCAAAGGAGTGCAACGTTTGTTAAAAACTCCTGAAAAGTTTTTGGGTAAAGATTTGAATAAGCCAGCACAAGAAGTGGGCTTAGACTCTAATAGAACAGGAATAGTTTACCAATCTGAGTCGCAATCTGTACTCAGTTTTTCACCTCCTAACTATTACCATGAGGAAATGGTATCATCTAAAGTAGCGGGGAACAACCGTTCTTTTAGTTTCAACAGAGCTACGGAGTTGATTTTAAATTTTTATAAAAATTATCAGGATTGGACTGGCCTGAGTAACCGACCTTTTGTATCGCCGATTGCTGATAATGCTTTGTTTTATTATGATTACAAATTGATAGGCAGTACTATTGAAAATGGAGAACTTATTAATAAAATACAGTTAATACCTAAAAGAAATTATGACCCTGTTTATCACGGATATATTTACATTATAGAAGATAGCTGGCGCATTTTTGCTACTAATTTTTTAATGAGCAAGGAATCTAATATTGCTATTCTTGATAGTTTAAAGATAGAACAACAATTTATACATGTGGGTAAAAAAAATTGGATGCCCTCAATTGTTAAATTCAAATTTACTGGAGGTTTCTTAGGCTTTAGGTTTGGCGGAAATTATATAGGTGTTTATAGTGATTATGAACTGAATCCAAATTATCAGGGAACTAACTTCAAAGAAGTTTTAAAAATCACCAAAGACGTTAACAAAAAAGATTCTACCTATTGGAAAAATGCTCGACCAATTCCGCTAACACAAGAAGAAGTTGCCAATTATCAGTTAAAAGATAGTATCGCAAGAAAAAGAGAATCTAAACCTTATTTAGATAGTTTAGATCGGGTAAATAATAAGCTAAAGCCTTTTAAACTCCTACTAGGGGGATACAATCCAAGAGATAGATATCAACAGAAATTTTACCACATTGATGGTTTTTTAAATGCATTGTCTTACAATACGGTGGAGGGTTTTGTAATTAACTACGGAGCTTATTACAATAAAAAAGTAGATACGGTAAATAATCGATATTTATTTTGGAGCGGTAAATTGAGATATGGATTTTCGAATAAATTATTTAATGCAAATTCAAAATTGGTTTTACCTGTTTTTAAGCAACAAACTTTAAGTTTTTATTTGGGATCAGATGTAACGGATTTAAATGATAAAGGGAGTTTGAATATTTTAGAAAACAGTATTAACTCTTTACTTTATGAGAAGAATTTCTCTAAGTTTTATCAAAAAAAGTTTGGTGAGGTAACACTGTCTTCAGCAATTATTGGAGGCATGACAGGAAGTTTAGGGTTTGCCTATCAGTCTAATAAGTGGTTACCCAATACTTCTAATTATTCTATCAAGAATTATGCAAATCGAGATTTCACTTCAAATAATCCATTTTCGCCAAGCTCAGATGTTTCGCTATTTAAAGAGTATCAGAATTTTAATCTGAAACTGGGTTTGAGTTATAATTTTAGTAATAAATACGCCACTTATCCTACAGGTAAGTATTACCTTCCTTCTAAATGGCCAACTTTAAATCTACAGTATGAAAAAGGCATTTCAGGAATATTTGGCTCAGATGAAAGCTATGATTTCTTGAGTTTAGGACTTCGGAAATCAGACATTAAATTAGGTTTTTATGGATCCTTTAGTTTTAGTACTGAAGTAGGTAAATTCTTGAATTCAGACAAAATATACTATCCTGATTTTAAACATTTCACAGGTAATCAGGCTTTATTTTTCTCTCGAACTCAAAACCAGTTTTTATTTTTAAGCTATTATTTACAAAGTACATCAAATGAATATCTAGAATTTCATGCAGAGCATAATTTCTCAGGTTTTTTTACCAATAAAATACCACTTATACGCAAATTAAAACTGCAAGAATTGGTAGGATTTAACTATTTAACAATACCTACATTTAAAAACTACAAAGAACTATACTTTGGTTTTTCTTATATTGGAATCAAAGCGTATTATGGCTTTGCTTTTGAAGGAAATAGGCAAGTACAATCTGGATTTAGAATAGCCTTTGGATTATAAAGAATTTTTTTTCGAAGAGCAATCCCGATAAAAATTTAATAAGATTTTTCATAATTTTGAATATATTTTTTTGGGCTTTACTCACCATATTAATACTTTCAAGAACACGAATCACCATTCGGCTTCCCAATGAGCAATATGCGTAAATTCTTGGATGGATAGGTTCGTCTGTTGAAACATAAGTGTCTTTTGGATAAACTGTGGAAACATCTTTCAAACCATCAGCAGCAAAAGTAGAACCCCATAAGCCAGTTTCCTCTTCTAGCTACCATACAAAAGTGACTTTAAAAGGAAGTTCATCAGGATTTATATTTTTAAGGCTAACAAAAGACGAACACAACCTACACGACTGTCAAAAGCTCTAGCACTTGCTCTATTTTCACTCAATCGAAGCGTTTTTTTAGGCAAATTCCTCTGCTCAAGAATTTGAAATTAGAAGAATTACTGGGTGGTGCATTTCTTTATCAACCTCAGAAAAAGCAATACTATGAAGCTTACCTTGGTTTAAGGCGATTGATGTTCAGCGCAGATTACTTTGTCTTTTGATAGCCATCGGAAATTAGCTCATGGATTTAAGATTTCTTATAATTTTTAAGGATTAATACGTTTTGCTGGTGTTTTGGACAATAGATTGTATCCTTATTTTAATCCTAACTCATCGGATTTAATGAGTTTGAAAATTAGAGAATAATTGACCAAATCTGGATAGCCAGCAGTGTTGCACCCAAAAAATCAATTTTTAATTTTTGCCAACATTTGATTTAAATCTTTTTGAGTGTAAACTTTTCCTTTAGTAATTACCGTTTGAACGCTGTCAATATTTTGGATATTGGCTAGTGGATTTTCTTTTAAGAAAATGATATCCGCGAGTTTTCCTTTACTGATACTACCATAAGAAGCCGATTTATCAAAGAATTTTGGTCCGTTAACGAAAGAAGTTTGTAAGGCTTGTTGGGGGGTTAAACCCGATTTTACTAAAGCTTTTAATTCTCCATGAATAGCTTCTCCGGGATAGGTATAAGAATTAAAAGCACCGCAATCAGAACCAGCCAATAAAGTTACTCCGGCATCATACATCGGTTTAACCATTTCTCCAAACACCTCTTCTGTTTTGTTATGGATATCTCCGGTGGCACTTTTTGCAGCTCTTTTCGCATTCTCCACTCTACCAGCATAAGTTGCCTGAATACCTTTTCCGATATAAGGAAGCAGCGCATCATGACTATGGTCATCTGTGGCAACATGTGCCAAAATCTGTCCGATATAAAGCGTCGGAGTAACAAAAAAGTTTTTTTCTGCTAAATGATGATAAACTTGAACAGCTAAAGCTGGATCATAAGTATTTGCAATCGTACTCATCATCTGATAACCAATATTCAATTTGGTTAAACTATCCGCCTTTGGCGAACAGGACTTTAGAACATAATACAAATGCTCTGAGCCATTTAATCCGTTATCCACGGCAGTGAGGATATTGGTTGTTAAAGGCATGTGGCCAGTAGTTTTCAAACCTCTTTTTTTAGCTTCTTTGAGGATAGCGAGGTAGGCATCGGAAGTTAAACTCCCATCGTAAATTTTAACAAAATCAGAAGGGATAGCTTGTAAATCATCTAACGCTTTCTCGGCATCTTGTTGATTAAGTACCCTAATTGAACCGGCCCAAGTTGGTTTTGCGCCATCTAATTTTGGCCCAGAAGTAAAAATGGTTGGTCCTGCTAAAGTGCCTTCTTTAATTTCTTTTCTCCAGCCTAGTAAATGTGGAGTAATATCTCCGCCACAATCTCTCACGGTAGTGACACCATAAGCCAAATACAGGGCTAAAAGATTTTTATTTTCTTGGGCTAAGGCCTCTCCTCCACGAAAATGAACATGGTTATCCCATAAGCCAGGCATCACATATTGGTTTTTAGCATCCACAATTTTAGTAGCACTGATGTTTCCCATTTTACGCATGTCCCCAACCAGTTGAATGGTATCATGGTTGATAGCGATGAATTTCCAAGACAGGATTTTACCTTGATTTACGTCAACAATTTTAGCGTTGACAATCAATAAGTCATATTTAGGTTCAGGAATGTTTTTCCAAGACAGGAGGATAAATATGAAGCCGAAAAATAAATTGATTTTCCTCATTAGAGTTTGAAATTGATATAACCTTGCATTTCTAAACTACTCATTTTGGTAAGGCGAGAAAGTACAAGCTTAACATTGGGGTTAATATGGTTAGGATCTAATTTGGCGCCCATCACAGATTGACCGCATAGGTAAAAATCAATACCAGCATCTGCCATTTCTTGAATAGCTTTTATATTAGGGTTGCTTTTGCCAAATTTTTTCTGATAAGCGATATCGTCTAAGGTAACCCAAGTAGCGGCATGATAAATAACTACTGCGATGTGAATGTGATCACGAGGAACACCGCCGTAAACTAATAAATTATATAATCTTGCAACAACTTCTAATTCGTTATCAACAGTACTGTCACTTTGCATTTTATCGCCCAGTTCAATGGCTATTTTATAATCAATTTTTGGGTCTGGATTTTCTACTTGGATGGGTAAAGTAAGTACACTCCCATAATCTTTTATTACAGGATTTACCCTTTGAGCTTTTGCTGTAATACTAGTCAGTAACCCAAAGAGAATTAAAAAGCCAATTTTTTTCATGATTTAAATTTTAATACTTAAAGGTATGAAATAAAAGAAAGATTGGCTTAAAGGAATAAGATTATTACATCTTTTTGGTGCTGTCTTTTGCAGCAGCATTGTATTTAGCCAAAGTATCTTTTAAAGAATAGCTGATGGGTGTGGTATAAATACTGGCTTGTGTGGAAGCGTAGGGAGAAGGATTTTTTGCGCTTTCATCTACAAAAATTCCGGAGTTAGGGTCTGAAGAGCATGATGTAGCCAATAAAATAAAAGCACCAAGTGCGAAGCTCAGTTTTAAAATATCTTTATTCATGTCATGATTTGTTTAAAAATTTAACTCCGAAAAAGTGGATTTGTTTTATGAAGGTAAGGGAATTTTTATTGAAGATTTAAAACTATTATCTCGGTCTGTGTCCTCACAGACCGAAACGACATTTAAAACGCTTCCGTAATGTTTGTTAAGAAATTAAATTTATCTAAATCAGTTTCATAAAAATTGGCTGATGACCATTTATAACTTTCCGGAGTTTTAGCTAAGCCCCATTTTTCTTGTAAGGGATTGTGGTGAATGTAATCTATTTTCTGAATCACTTTTTCTTTTGAATCCATTAAAACAGCCAAAGCATCTCTTTGCCAAAATCTATATTTTCTTTCCGTTTCTTCTACTTTAAAATGAAGCAACAATTCTGGATTATTTTGTCTGAGTAATTTTTGAAATTGATGAGCAGTGAATTTATTAAAACTAGCGTGTGGCATTTCTTTGCCATTTAAAGTTTTCATTTCCCAAACTAAATGGACGTGATTGGGCATGATTACAAAAGCGTAAACAATGATTTTTTCTCTGGAAACTAACTCTTTTAAAGTATCAACGATGATAATTTTATATTCATCAGCAGCTAATAATGTTTTCCAGTCTTTGATAGTTGATGTCCAAAAGTAAACATTATCCAAAAGCATGATGGAATTTCTTTGTACCTTAAACATATCCATGATTAAAGATAAAGAATTTGGTGGTTAATTTTGGAATTGGTGGTTTCGGTCTGTGGGGACACAGACCGAGGTGGGACCGTGGTGACATAATTTTTGCTCATTTCCCAGATACAGTCCTTTGTTTTCTAAAAGCATTTCAGTGACCCTGCGGAACACTGAAACGAGAAGGAGAAAGATGCTGATCCGCCAGTCGGCGGACAGCATGACAGGAGGTGTAGATTTTGGATTAAGTGATTTCGGTCTGTGGGGACACAGACCGAGGAAGAGATAAACTCCAAACCCCTCCACCTCGGTCTGTGTCCTCACAGACCGAAACTCAACTTCCTTGCAATGCCCTAAGTAAACTAAACTGGATTGCAACGGATACCGGCCTCGAGCTTAATGCCTCGTGAAGTATGAGTGTAAAGCCAGACTATCGGAACCTACAAAGCACTAAGCTTTGCTTTTCTAAACCTTAAAATTTTATATCTTTGCACCTCATTTTACACTGTTTACAGCAGTATCAATGAACAATGAAAGCATATCAAACACTCCTTTATTATTGCTATAGCCACATCCAGGATGCGGAGCAATACGCTACAGATCATTTAAAATTTTGTAAATCTATTGGTTTAACCGGACGTATTATTATTGCGGATGAGGGTTTAAACGGAACGGTTTCGGGTACGCCAGAGGCTTGCAAAGCCTACATGGATTATGTTTATGCCGATGGCCGTTTTAATGCTACCGAGTTTAAAATTGACGAGGTAGATGAGCCTTCTTTTGTGAAGATGCACTGCCGTTATAAATCTGAAATTGTGTATTCTGGCTTAAAAGACCCTAACTATATAGACCCCACTAAGGAAACCGGGAAGCATCTAGAGCCTAAAGAATTTGCGGAAATGATTGACCGTGAGGATGTGGTGGTTTTGGATGTACGCTCTAATTATGAGCACAGCATGGGTAAGTTTAAAAATGCGGTGACTTTAGACATCGAGAATTTTAGAGATTTCCCCGCGATGATTAATGAGCTGGCGCAATATAAAGACAAAAAAGTGTTGACTTATTGTACTGGCGGAATCAAATGCGAAAAGGCGTCGGCTTTATTACTGAAAGAGGGTTTTAAAGATGTTTACCAATTACATGGTGGCATTATCAAATACGGAAAGGAAGCTGGAGGGAAGGATTTTGAAGGCAAATGTTATGTTTTTGATAGTCGTATAGCGGTGGATGTGAACTCGGTAAATCCTAAAATTATTTCTACTTGCCGTAACTGCGGAAAAACTACAGCTAAAATGATTAACTGTGCCAATCCGGAGTGTAATGAGCATTTTACGCAATGTGATGAGTGCGGTTGGGAGTTAGATGGGTGCTGTTCTGAGGAATGTAAATCTCATCCGCGTAAGCGCCCTTATGATGGTACGGGATATTATGTGAAGGTGCCGATGTTGCATAGGTGATAGATCATAGTTCATAGTTTTTTGGTTAACAGTAATTTTTCAATCTAGGAATGTCATTTCGTTTTGAGAATCTGGAAGTTTGGCAACTTGCTTTGAAATTGAGCAATGAAGTTGATATGTTATCTCAAAAATTCCCTGAAAGAGAAAAGTTTAGTTTATCAAGCCAGATAAAGAGCGCAGCCGATTCTATAGTTTTGAATATTGCATAAGGCTCAACAGGGCAGAGTAAAGCAGAGTTTAAAAGATTTTTAACCATTGCTTTAAGATCTGCTATAGAGGTTGTAAGTTGTTTTTTTATTGCCAGGGATAGAAGCTACATTGATAAAGAAACTTTTATTATTATTACGAAAAGTATGAATTATTAACTAGAAGAATTACGGCTTTAAAAAACTCCTTTTAGCTATGATTTTTAAACTATTATCCATGAACCATGATCTCTGATACTTTATGAAGGCCGCTTTCACTGTTTTCATGCTTTCCATTTCTAATATTTTTATGACAATGGCTTGGTACGGGCATCTCCGTTTTAAAGATATGGAATGGAGCAAGAACCTAGGATTATTATCTATTATTTTGTTGAGTTGGAGTATCGCCTTGTTAGAATATTTATTTCAGGTTCCAGCAAATAGAGTAGGTTTTAAAGGAGATGGAGGTCCTTTTAGTTTATTACAACTCAAGATTATCCAAGAAACTTTATCGATAACAGTTTTTGTGGTTTTCACTTTATTGTTTTTCAAGACAGAGAAAATCGCTTGGAATCACATCGTTTCCTTCGCTTTCATTTTGTTAGCCGTTTTATTTGCTTTTTGGAAGAGTAAATAAACAAGCTATTTTATTAATTTGCAGTAATTAAGCCAATTAAAAAATGAAGCCTAAATTCCTTTTTCTAGTTTTTATTCTTTTTTATTATTACGAGGTTTCCGCTCAGCATATTCAAAACGTTGGGGTTCCTTATGTAGAAAATTATACGAAAGCAGTTTATCAGGCAGGTAATCAGAATTGGTCTATTACCAGAGATAAAAATCACATCTTTTATTTTGGAAATAGCGAGGGCCTACTCAGTTTTGATGGGAAGAGTTGGCAGGTGCATGAGCTGCCGCATCATTTGATTGTACGGTCGGTGATGGCCGATCAAAAAGGAAGAATTTATACAGGTGCTTTTGGCGAGTTTGGTTATTGGGCTTATGATGCTCATGCCATCTTAAAATATCATTCGCTTACTCATTTGGTTAAAGATTCTGCCTTACTTCATGATGAAATCTGGAAAATATATGTAGATGGTAATCGGGTGATCTTTCAATCTTTTGCTGCCATATTCATTTATGAAAATGGGAAGATCCAGGTGGTAAAGAGCAACGCCTCTTTTCTTTTTCTGTTTAAAGTAGGTCATCGGTTTTTTGTAGAGGTGTATAATTCTGGATTATTTGAGCTCAAAGGGAAGCAGTTAATACATTTAGCGGGTAGCGAGGTTTTGGGTGTTTCTGGAATTCTCTCCATTTTACCATTCCAAGAACATAAATACTTAATTGGAACAGCTAAAGATGGTTTATTTATTTACGATGGACAACATTTTAAACCTTGGAGAATACCTGCATCAAATTTTTTAAGTACTTATCAGCTCAATAATGGTGTTCAATTATTTCAAGATTACTTCGCTTTTGGTACTATCCTAAACGGAGTAGTTATCATTGATAAAGATGGGCATATTGTACAATTGCTTAACAAATCTAGTGGGCTGCAAAACAACACAGTTTTAAGTCTCTTTACAGATGATGGCCAAAATTTATGGACAGGTTTGGATAATGGCATCGATAGGATAGAGCTAAACTCTCCACTCTATTTTTATTTCGATAAAAGCGGTGCTTTCGGTACAGTTTATTCCAGCATCATTTACAAAGGATACATCTATTTAGGAACCAATCAGGGTTTATACTATAGTCAGTGGCATGATGAGCAATCTAATCGTCAGAGTTTTGATTTTAAATTGATACCTAATTCTCAAGGTCAGGTTTGGGAATTGGCAGAAATTGATGGAGAATTATTTTGCGGGCATAATAATGGTACTTTCAAGGTATTAGGCAATCAAATTCAAAGGATATCAAATATCAGTGGAGGATGGACTTTACATCGTTTAGATCTTCATAGCAACCAACTCATACAAGGAACTTACACAGGTTTAGCCATTTTTAAAAAGCAGGGAGATGGCTATGTTTTTTCACACAAAGTAGAAGGTTTTAGAGACCCGGCAAGGTATGTGGAGCAGGATGTGAAAGGAAATATATGGGTAAGCCATCCCTATAAAGGAATTTTTAAACTGGAATTAAGTGATGATCTCACAAAAGTAAAATCAGAACGAGAATACAGTGAGAAAGAGGGTTTGCCAACTACCTATTCTGTAAATGTGTTCAACCTGGATAGTAAGATGATTTTTAGTACTGATCAAGGTTTTTACATCTACGATGATATCAATGATCGGTTTGTACCATTTACTACTTTAAACCAAAAATTAGGCGCTTTTGCTAAATCAAACAAAGTCATTAAAGTGGATGATCATCAGTATTGGTTTATAGATCATGGCAGAGTAGCATGGGTAGATTTTAGGCAAGCTGGGCAAGTAAATGTTGATTCTAATCAGTTCAGTATCCTAAGTGGTCGTATGGTTCAGGATTATGAAAACATATCCAGAATTAACAGTCATCTTTTCTTAATTAGTGTAGATGACGGATTTGTTATCTATGATAAGAATAATCATGTCACTCCTGTTAAACTTCCGCCTTTATTCATAGGTAAAGTAGAAAATATCACCAATGGGAATATTCTTCTTACTGAAAGTGGCTCAAAGGCTCAAAATATTAAAATTAAAAACTCCCAGAATAGCATCAGAATTAATTATGCTCTGCCTTACTATCGCCAAGCAAAGAAAGAGTATCAATATCAGCTTGAAGGTTATTCTAACCGATGGTCAGACTGGTCTAAACAAACGCAGAAAGATTTTACTAATCTCCCTTACGGGGATTATGTTTTTAAAGTTCGAGCAAGAATTAATGGGAAAGAAATATCAAAAGTCAGTACTTTTTCTTTCACCGTTTTACCTCCTTTTTACTTTACCATTTGGGCATGGATTACCTACTTCATTATTGCTGTTTTACTCCTTTATTATTTCAGAAGAGCCTACTTTAAAAGGTTAGAGAAGCATCAAATAGAGATTAAAGCGCAGATGGAATTAGAGAAACAGGAACATTTAAAACGAGAAGCGCTGATTAATGAACAAAAGCTGATTAAACTTAAAAATGAAAAGCTTCAAGCTGAGTTAGACAGTAAGAGTAGAGAGATTACCAATTCTGCTATGAATATTGTTTATAAAAACGAATTGCTACAGAAAATTACAGATGAACTCACTCATCTTGCTGATGAAAAAGGAAATAATTTGAAAGATGATCAATTAAAGAAAATAAGAAAAATTATTAATGATGGAATGAATAATGAACGAGATTGGAACTTATTTGAAGCCAGTTTTAATGAAACCCATGAGAACTTTTTTAAGAAATTGAAAATGCGTTATCCAGACCTAGTACCCAATGATTTAAAACTCTGTGCTTATTTAAGAATGAATATGAGTAGCAAAGAAATGGCCTCGCTACTCAATATCAGTGTAAGAGGAGTGGAGATCAGGAGATATCGTTTGAGAAAAAAATTGAATTTAGAACACGATAAAAACCTTGTTGAATTTTTAATCGAGCTTTAGTACTACATCATTACCTCTCATAGTTAGAAATAAATTCTTTAATTATTGTCATATTTTTTGCTTTCATGATGTAGTTAATAAGTACATCTTGTAGCTCTTAAATACTTCTTGATGCTAATTGATCGCATTTTTATTCTGGTTTGATGTTGTAACTTATTTTAGATGATGTAGTGATGTTGAGGTATTTTTTTTGTTTCTAATAAAAAATAGGCTAACCTTTGACTTACCAATTTAAAATTAAAACCAAGTTATGAAACGAAAAGTACTATTAGTATTCCTATGTCTTTTCTCCATTAATTATGTTTTTGCGCAAAGCATCAAAGTATCTGGAAAGGTTACTGATGCTACTAGCAAGGAAACATTAATTGGAGTGAGCATCACAGTGAAAGGTTCAACTGTTGCTACACAAACAGATTTGAATGGTAACTATACCATTAATGCTCCATCTAATGGAGTATTAGTTTTCACTTACTTGGGCTATACCGCTCAAGAAATTAACGTAAATGGGCAAAAAGTGATCAATGCTCAATTATCTGAATCTAATCAACAACTTAATCAAGTAGTGGTGATTGGTTACGGCTCTCAACGAAAGCGTGACTTAACAGGTTCTATTAGTTCGGTAAAAGGTGAAGATATCGCTAAATCACCCAATATCAATCCTGTTTCTTCTTTGCAAGGAAAAGTAGCGGGCTTAACTATTGTGAACAATGGAACTCCAGGTGCTGCACCAACCGTAAGAATCAGGGGAGTGAACAGTACCAACTCTGCTGATCCAATTTATGTTGTGGATGGTGTAATTCAAACCAATATTGATTACCTAAACTCAGCAGATATTCAAAATGTGGAGGTACTTAAGGATCCTTCATCAACAGCTATTTTTGGTATTCAAGGAGGTAATGGTGTAATTGTAATCACAACTAAAAGAGCTGAGAAAGGAAATACAAGAATTTCTTTTCAGAGCTCTGCTGGTGTACAGACAGTGCCCAACCAAATAGACGTGGTAGATGCTGCTGGTTTCAAAAAATTGTATTCGGCGCAATTAAGTAATTTAAATGCAGCACCTTTTGATTTTACAAATTATACTGCTAATACCAATTGGCAAGATTTAATTTTTAAAACGGCATCAATGACTAATAATAACCTAAGCATTTCAAATAGTGGGGATAAATCAACCACTTTGGTTAATGTGGGTTATAGCAACCAAGATGGGGTATTAAGAAATAGTAAATTCGAGAAATACACCTTTAGGTTAAATGAAGAAGTTAAATTTAATAAAAACATAAAAGTAGGCGGAGATTTAAATGGTTTTCACTATATCTCTAACCCAGCTGATGTTACTTTAAATAATGCACTTTGGGCTGCTCCAATTGTTGGTGTTCGGCAAGATGCCAATACCTATTATAGTATGCCTTCATTCCAAAGAGCTCAGGTAGATAATCCAATAGCTGCTTTGAACAGGAATGATAATACCTCTATCAACAAAGGTTACAGAGTAGTAGGAAATATTTTTGCGGAGATTAAGTTCTTTAAGAAATTTACTTTTAAATCTTCTTTTTACACAGACTTAAGTTTTAACGAGTCTAGAGGTTATTCTCCATTGCCATTTAGTTTTATTAATCTTGGAGAAGGTAATATTCCAACCACTACCACTTATGATAATAGTATTAAAACTTCTGTTTACCAAAACCAAGCCAACTATAGGAAATTTCAACAAGACCAAACCCTAACTTATGAAACCACCATTAATAAAGATCATAGACTTACTGCTTTAGCGGGTTTTACTACCTTATACACAGCAAGTCAAACTCTAAATGGCGACAGAAGAGATACCACGCTCAATATTCCTAATGATCCTAACTTTTGGTATTTAGACGTAGCAAATAGAGCTAATCCAGGTAATTATGGTGGTGGAGGTAGTGAATCTGCTCAAGAATCTTATTTCGGTCGTGTGAATTACTCTTATAAGGATAAGTATCTTTTTAATGCCTCTGTGAGAAGAGATGGGATATCTAAATTTGCCCCTGAAAACAGATGGGGAACTTTTGGAAGTGTTGGTTTAGGCTGGGTAATCAGTGAGGAGAAATTTTTTAAAGATCACATTAAAGGATTAGACTTCTTAAAATTAAGAGCCTCTTGGGGTACTTTAGGAAATGCACAAGGTTTTGGAGAGAATCTTTATCTTCCGGGTTTAAATGTCACAGATGTTGGCGTTTTTGGAAATAATGTTTATCCATCAGTTAGCCCTGCTTATGTTCCCGATCCTAATTTACATTGGGAAGTGATTAGAGGTTTAGATATTGGTGCAGAATTCCAAGCGTTTAAATCCAGATTAAATGGAGATATTACCTATTATGATAGAACCACTAAGGACATTTTAACCAGAGTGCCTTTACCTGCCATCAGTAGTTACTTGTTAACCAATTTAGGAACTATCAGTAATAAAGGGATAGAACTAAGTTTAGGTTGGAGAGATAAAATTGGAGATTTTACCTACAGTTTTACACCTAACTTTAGTTATAATAAAAATAACGTAAAATCCATTGGAGATAACTTTAACTTCCAAATTAGCGGAAATGGAGGAGTGAATAGAACCAATTCTGGTCAATCTATAGGTTATTTTTATGGATATAAACAAGTAGGTATTTATCAATCAACAGCAGATTTAGATAAGATGCCATCTTTCAATAATTCATTACCTGGAGATATTGCTTATGCAGATATCAATGGAGATGGTAAAATTACTGATGCTGATAGAACTTATCTAGGTTCTCCATTCCCGGAATATAATTACGGGCTTAACTTATCTTTTGGTTATAAAAACTTCGATGTGATTTTAGAAGGACAAGGTGTGGTGGGTAATTATGTTTATACCCAAAGACGTACTGCAAACTTTGCGACTTTAAATTACGAAACTAATAGATTAAATGCTTGGACAGGGCCTGGAACAAATAATATCGAGCCTGTTTTAGATAATACGCGTTCTAATAATTATTTAATGAGCAGCTATTATTTAGAACCAGGAGATTATTTCAGATTACGTACCATCCAGTTGGGCTATACCTTTACCAAGAAGCTGATCCAAAAAATTGGCCTACAATCAGTAAGGTTATATGTAAGTGGACAAAACATCAAAACTTGGAGTAAAACTACGGGCTATACCCCAGAAGCTCCATTAAATAATGTGATTGGTGCTGGTGCTGATAACGGCATTTATCCTATTCCATCTATTTATACAGCTGGATTGAATCTAACTTTTTAAAGATGATTTTAAAAAATAAAGCAATGAAAATATTTAATTATAAAAAGAGCATCATCGCAGTAATGGTGATCTCTATCCTTTCATCCTTGGCGGGATGTAAAAAAGACTTTTTGAATAGAGAAACTCAAGGAGCTTATAATCAGGATAATTACCCATATCCTCAAGGTTCCGGACCGTATGACCAATTTATTAACGGGGCGTATTCTGTTTTAAGAAGTTTTAACGTCACTGTGTGGCCTTTTGTAGGTATTGTAAGCATCAGAAGTGATGATGCTGACAAGGGAAGTACGCCAGCAGATAGTGGAGATCAAATTCAAATGGATGCCCTAAGCATTACGCCAAGTAATGGTTTGGTTGATGCTTTTTGGACAGGTCATTACGATTTAATCAATAAATGTAATTTTGTTTTAGAACGTGTAGCTAATGATCCTAATCCAAACACACCTGAAAACTTAAAAATTGCAGCACAAGCTGAAGCTAGATTTTTGAGAGGTTATGCCTATTTTATGTTAGTTAGAAGTTATGGTAGAGTACCTTTGGTAGATACCGTAATTACTAAATCAGCAGCAGAAGCCAACATTCCTCAAAGCCAACCAGCAGCTATTTATCAGTTTATAGAAAATGATTTAAATTTTGCTGCTGCCAATTTACCGGCTAGTTATGATGCTAAGTTTGTGGGTAAAGTAACTAGCGGAGCGGCCAACGGTTTGCTCGCTAAAGTTTATTTATATCAACAAAAATGGGCTCAAGCAATGGATGCGGCCAATAAAGTGATGACCTCTGGTCAATACGATCTTTCTACCCCTTATGCTCAAATTTTCAATGAAAGTGGTGAAAATTCTAAGGAATCAGTTTTTGAGGTACAAGCAACAGCTACCCCATCAAATCCTACTGCTTATGGTTGTCAGTACAGTAACGTTCAAGGCGTTAGAGGAACAGGTCAATGGGATTTAGGTTGGGGATTTAATGTGCCTAGTACTGCTTTAGAGTCAGCTTTTGAACCTAACGATCCAAGAAAAGCAAGAACAATTTTATATGCTGGTGGAACCTCTATTTTCGGAGAAGCAATTCCTGCTGGTTTACCTAATCCAAGATACAACAACAAGGTTTATACAGATCCGGCAAGAAGAGCCCAAATTGGTAACCGTTTTGGATTTTGGAACAATGTTCGCCTTTTACGTTATGCAGATGTGGTTTTGATGTATGCAGAAGCTGCTAATGAACTAGGAGGAGCAACCAATACCACCAATGCTTTGGCGGCATTAAATAGTGTAAGAGCTAGAGCTAGAGGAGGTGATAATACTATTCTTCCTGATGTGACTACAACAGATCAAGCAACTCTTCGTGATGCTATTCGTCATGAAAGAAGAGTAGAATTAGGAATGGAACACGAACGTTTCTTTGATATTGTAAGATGGGGGATTGCTGCGGATGTGTTACAACAACAAGGCAAAACTTTCATCGTTGGCAAAAACGAATTATTGCCTATTCCGCAAAATCAAATAGATTTAAGTAAAGGTACTTTAACTCAAAATCCTGGTTACTAAACTTTAAAATTATGAAAATTAAACTATTAAATATAAATCAGTTGATGATAGCAGCAGTAGTTGCTTTTGCTACATCATCTTGTAAAAAGGATGGTAATCCTAACAACTTACCTCCTGTATCAGCCGCTCAATACGAAGGCACTATAGATGGGTATAAGAGTTCTGATGATATTTTCCCCAATAATTTAGTAGCTTATTGGTCTTTTGATGCAGATGAAAAGGAAACTAAGAGCGGAACAGCACCAACTGCTATGGCTAATAATACTTTGATCAATGGAGGTGTAAGAGGAAAAGCATTAGGCTTAAATAATGGTTATTTATATTATGGAACCCAATTTAATGCGTTTAAGGCTGATGCTTTCAAAAGTTTCACTATTAGTACTTGGGTACAAATTTTAAATAATGGCACAACAAAAACCATGTTATTTCAAATTGCTAGACCAGGGATGTTCAGTGGAAATTTAGATTTTATCTTAGAAACCAATGCCAACCCAGCATCTAATACAGATCGGATTAGTATTCATCCTACTTTTGCTACTGTTGGAGGTGGTCGCCAAGATAATATCAATAATTATGGAGCTGTAAACCTATCACCAAAAATTGGTGCCAATAAATGGACCAATATCTTGTTGACGTATGATGGTTCAACTGGGGTGTTTAATATTTGGGCTGATGGTGTGAAAATGGGTAACTATCCAAACAGAGGAACAGGTAATAACTTGTTCAAATCTTCGGAACCCAATGAGGTAATTATTGGTGGTAATTATAACGTAATTCCAGGTAAATCCGTGAATACGGATGCTTCTTATGCCGCCATGCAAGGTAATATTGATGAAATTAGAGTATTTAATACAGCGTTACCAGACGCACACATAAAAGCCTTATTTAATTTAGGTTTAGCAGGTAAATAAATAAGTTTGAGAATTGGTTTAGGGGATGCCAATAAGAGAGGCATCCCTTTTTCATAAAAACTTTAGTAGCATTGAACCGAATTAGATTTTTCTTGATTTTCTTTTGTGGTGCCTTAGTCGCCTGCAAAAAAGATAATGTACCTAAAATAACAGATACCTCATTAGCATTTACTGTAAATGGTGTTTACAATGGAAGTTTAACTTACAAGGGTGTTAATTTAAAACCCAAAATACAACTCAATTTTAGTGAAGCAGTAGATTCTACTTCTTTTTCACAGGCTATTAAACTCACAAATAGCGGTTTCGCAGTTCCTTTAAGCTTTCAATTGAGCTCTGATAAATTACATTTAGACCTTATCCCTAAAAATAATTTGATGGGTTTAGCTGCCTATCAGTTAGCTATTAATCCGATCCTTAAAACTACCTCAGGTGGCGTTTTATTAAATCCAATCACCATCAGTTTAAATACTGGTATTGATTCTACTGATAAATTTCCAAGAATTAGTGATGATGAATTGCTCACTAAAATTCAACAGCAAACCTTTGCTTATTTTTGGGATTTTGGGCATCCTACTTCTGGAATGGCTCGTGAGCGAAATAATTCAGGTGATGTAGTAACAACTGGGGGTACAGGTTTCGGTATCATGGCAATGATAGCTGCGGTAAATCTAGGTTTTATTACTCGAGCTGATGCCAATGCGAGGATACAGAAGATCATTAATTTTCTAAAAACAGCCGATAAATTTCATGGAGTTTTTCCGCATTGGATGAATGGAAATACGGGTAAAGTAATTCCATTTAGTACCAAAGATGATGGAGCTGATTTGGTGGAAACTTCTTTTTTAATGGAAGGCTTACTGGTCGCTCGCCAATATTTTTCAGGTACTTTAACTTCCGAGCAAACCTTAAGAAATGATGTAAATCAACTATACCAATCGGTAGAATGGGATTGGTTTAGACAAAATGATAGTCAGCAATTATATTGGCATTGGAGTCCAAATTATAATTGGGAAATGAATATGCCAGTATCCGGTTGGAATGAGGCTTTAATGGTTTATGTTTTAGCAGCATCGTCTCCAACACATAGCATTCCAAAATCTGTGTATGATAATGGTTGGGCTAAAAATGGATCAATAAAAAATGGTCAAACTTTTTATGGAACCGTACTTCCTTTAGGTCCAAATTTAGGCGGACCTTTATTCTTTGAGCATTATTCTTTTATGGCATTAAATCCTTTAAAACTTAGTGATGCTAATGCCAATTATAATCAACAAGTAAAAGCGCATACCAAAATTAATTTAGCTTATGTTATTAGTAATCCTAAAAAATTTTATGGTTACAGTGCAGATTGTTGGGGTTTAACAGCAAGTGATATTAGTGGTGGCTATACCGCTAGCTCTCCAAATAACGATGGAGGCTTTATTGCACCAACAGCCGCGATATCTTCTTTACCTTATACCCCCGAAGAATCAATGAGAGCAATAAGATTTTTTTATTACAAATTGGGTGATCAATTATGGGGCACTTACGGTTTTAAAGATGCTTTTTCTTTAGATCAACCTTGGTTTGCAGATTCTTATCTGGCGATAGATCAAGGTCCTGAAATGGTGATGATAGAAAATTACCGATCGCAATTGATTTGGAATTTATTTATGAGTTGCCCTGAAGTACAAGCGGGCTTGCAAAAATTACAATTTCAAATTATCAATTAATGAAAATAAAATCCTATATCACAGGACTTCTACTATGCTTTTTCTGCGGCCAGTTTACCAAAGCGGCAAGCTTACCAAAAGACAGTCTGTCTGATGATGCTTTAATAGACTTAGTACAACGTCAAACTTTTCAATATTTTTGGTCAGGGGCAGAGCCACATTCGGGGGCAGCCCGAGAGCGTATTCATACCGACGGTAAATATCCCGAAAATGATCAAAACATTGTAGCTACAGGTGCAACTGGTTTTGGATTAATGGCACTCATTAGCGGGATAGATAGAGGATACGTCAGTAGAAAAGATGGCGTACAAAGATTGTACAAGGTATTAAATTTTCTATCCAAAGCAGATCGTTTTCACGGTGCCTGGCCACATTGGATGGTTGGCGAAACCGGAAAAGTAAAACCTTTTTCTAATTTTGATGATGGCGGAGATTTGGTAGAAACTTCTTTTATCGCTCAAGGACTTATCTGCGTTAAGCAATATTTCAAGAATGGAAATCAAACAGAGAAGTCACTTTCAGCTTTAGCGAATCAACTTTGGAAAGGAATTGATTTTGATTGGTACAGAAATGGTAAAAATATTTTGTACTGGCATTGGAGCCCAGGTTATGCCTGGAAGATGAATTTTCCAGTACACGGTTATAATGAATGTCTAGTGATGTATGTTCTAGGAGCTTCATCGCCTACGCATCCCATCCATAAGATTGTTTATGACGAAGGATGGGCATCTAATGGAGAAATTAAATCTCCAAGATCCTATGATGGAATAAAGTTGCAACTTTTTCATCAAGGTAATGCGCCACATGGTGGACCTTTATTTTGGGCACATTACTCTTTTTTGGGTTTAGCGCCACAAGGTTTAGTTGATGGTTTAAATATTGATTATGGGATGGAAACCAAAAACCAGGCATTAATCAATTATCAATGGTGTGTAGATAACCCATTGAATTTTAAAGGCTATGGAAAAAATAGTTGGGGTTTAACTTCTAGTTATTCTATTAAGGGCTATGCAGGTCATGCACCTCAAACGGGAAGTGATTTAGGAGTGATTGCTCCAACCGCTGCAATTTCATCCATCGTTTACACCCCTAAAGAATCTATTGCTGCCATCCGTTATTGGTATGAGGATAGAAAATCACAACTATGGGGAAAATATGGTTTTTATGATGCTTTTAGCGATACCGGAAATTGGTATTCTACCGGGTATTTAGGTATCGATCAAGGTCCTGAAGTGGTGATGTTAGAGAATTACAGAAGCGGTCTGCTTTGGAAATTATTTATGAATGATCCTGATGTACAGGCTGGGCTTAAAAAACTTGATTTTAAAAGTCCTTATTTAAAGTAAGATGAAAAAAATAGTATTGAGTTTAGGTATGGGGATGTTGATGGTGTTATCTACAATGGCGCAAGATCATCAAATGGAAACCTATTGTAATCCCATTAATCTCGACTATACTTATATGATTTATAATGCCAATCAGGATATTTCTTACCGTTCAGGTGCTGATCCTGCGGTGGTGAAATTTAGAGGCGAATATTACCTATTCGTTACTCGTTCGTTAGGTTATTGGCACTCAACTGATTTAACCAATTGGGATTTCATCACACCAGAAAAATGGTATTTTCAAGGTTCAAATGCTCCTGCGGCCCATAATTATAAAGATTCGGTTTTATATGTTACCGGTGATCCATCTGGTTCCATGAGTATCCTTTACACGGATAATCCTAAGAAGGGAGATTGGAAAGCAGTGCCTTCTATCCTTAATGATTTACAAGATCCAGATCTATTTATTGATGATGACGGGAAGGCTTATATGTTTTGGGGTTCCTCTAATGTTTATCCTATAAGAGGCGTAGAACTGGATAAAAATCATCGTTTTCAGCCAGTCGGAAAACCAGTTGCTTTATTTAATTTAGATGAAGCTCATCATGGATGGGAGCGTTTTGGAGAAAATCATTCCTCTAAAATGGAGGGCTACATGGAAGGTGCTTGGCTAACCAAACACGATGGTAAATATTACATGCAATACGCTGCGCCAGGTACTGAGTTTAATGTTTATGGCGACGGAGTTTATATAGCTGATCATCCACTAGGTCCGTATCGTTATGCGCCTAATAATCCAGTTTTTTATAAGCCGGGGGGCTTTATTAACGGAGCGGGTCATGGAAGTACGGTGCTAGGGCCAGGAAACCAATTTTGGCATTTTGCTTCTATGGCAGTGTCTGTAAATGTCAACTGGGAGCGAAGATTATGTATGTTCCCCACTTGGTTTGGAGATGATGGTTTGATGTATGGGAATACCGATTTTGGAGATTATCCTCATTATAACCCAGCATTACCACAATATCATGGGGCATTCCGTGGTTGGATGTTGCTATCCTATCAAAAGCCTGTTCAGGCATCTTCAACAGTTGATACTTTTTCTGCTAAAAACGTGGTGGATGAAAACGTAAAATCCTTTTGGTTAGCTCAAAATAACAACAATCAACAATGGTTACAGATTGATTTACAGCAAGCGGCCACAGTATATGCTGTTCAACTTAATTATCACGATTATCTTTCTAACCTATACGGCAGGCCAGCAGGTTTACATCACAGATACCTCATTATGGGATCATTAGATGGTGAAACCTGGGAAACTTTGGTAGATCGTTCTCAGAATTTTAAAGATGTTCCTAACGATTATGTAGAGCTATCAAAACCTCAAAAAGTGCGCTACATCAAATATCAAAATATAGAAATTCCTACCCCTCATTTAGCGATTTCGGGACTAAGGGTATTTGGTTTAGGCGCTGGAGAAAAACCTGCGTCAGTGAAAAATTTTAAAGTACAAAGACAAGCAGATCAACGAAATGCATTACTCACCTGGCAGCCTGTTAAAAATGCACAAGGCTATAATATCAAATGGGGTGCTGATGCTAATCATCTATCACACAGTTGGATGGTTTACGGAGAAAATGAATTGTTGCTGAGAAGTTTAGATGATCATCAGGATTACTATTTCTCCATAGAAGCTTTTAATGAAAATGGAATATCAAAATTATTAACACCTATTAAAGAAAATTAAAATGAAATTAAAAATCATTCTTGTTCTTCTGTCAGTTCTATTTTCGACCTACACATTTGCACAAGTAAATGCGCCATTTTTAAATGAAATCCAAGCTTTTAAACAAAAAGACCAACAATCTATGCCTGCAAGCGGAGGTGTTTTGTTTTTAGGAAGCTCATCCATTAGAAAATGGGAAAACCTAGAAGAGGTATTTAAAAATTATCATGCGATTAACCGAGGTTTTGGTGGGTCGCAATTGAATGATGCCATATACTATGCAGATGATATTATCTTCCCCTACCATCCCAGCCAAATAATAATATATAGTGGTGAAAATGATATTGCAGCAGGTGTTGATCCAGAAACCGTGTCCGATCGATTCAAAATACTTTTTAATTTAATCCGAAAAAAAATGCCAGAAGTAAGCATATCTTTTATTTCCTTAAAACCAAGCATCAGTCGCGAAAAATTCTCTCCTCAATTCATTTATACTAATGAATTAATCAAAAGTTTTATCTCAAACCAACAAAATGCCCATTATATAGATGTTTACCAACCGATGATCTCTGATAAAGAGTTTAAAGAAATGTTTTTAGAAGATAAGCTCCATATGAATCAAAAAGGATATGATATTTGGACAAAATCCATCACTCCATATTTAAAGAAAAATAACCTTAAATGAAACCACTAAAATACTTAATTGCAATAGGCGTATTTACCACAGTAAGTTCTTTTGCACAACAAAAAGCAACTATCAAAAGTAAAGCAGATACTTTTCTGTCCTCTTCTAAAATGCATGATTTTGTAGATCAGCTCATGTCGAAAATGACTTTGGAAGAAAAAATTGGTCAACTCAATCTTCTCACAGGTGGTGAAGCGATAACAGGTGAAACGAAAAATACAGACCTAGAGAATAAAATTAAAAAAGGGGAGATTGGAGGATTTTTTAGTCTTACTTCGCCACAAAAGATTCAAAAAGTTCAGAAATTGGCAGTAAATAATAGCCGCTTAAAAATACCTTTAATTTTCGGTATGGATGTCATTCATGGCTATAAAACAGGTTTTCCAATTCCTTTAGCGCTTTCGGCTTCTTGGGACACCATCATGATTAAAAAGACAGCCGAAATTGCCGCTCTTGAAGCAACTGCCGATGGAATTAATTGGGCATTTTCTCCCATGGTTGATATTACCCGCGACCCTAGATGGGGTCGTATGTCAGAGGGCAGTGGCGAAGATCCTTTCTTGGGATCGGCAATTGCTAAAGTAATGGTACAAGGTTATCAGGGTAAAGATCTTTCTGCTCATTATACCATGATGGCTTGTGTGAAGCATTTCGCTTTATATGGAGCTGCTGAGGCTGGAAGGGATTATAACTCTGTAGATATGAGTAAAAATAGGATGTATAACGAATATTTGCCTCCTTATAAAGCAGCAGTGGATGCCGGAGTAGGTAGTATCATGACTTCTTTCAATGATATCAACGGCGTACCTGCAACTGCAAATCACTGGTTATTGACTGATTTATTAAGAAATCAATGGGGTTTTGATGGGATGGTAGTAACCGATTATACAGCGGTTAATGAGTTAATGGCTCATGGTTTAGGAGATTTGCAAGCGGTATCTGCAATGTCTTTGCATGCTGGTGTAGATATGGATATGGTGGGAGAAGGTTTTTTAACCACTTTAAAAAAATCCTATACAGAAGGAAAGGTATCTATGCAAGATATTGATAGAGCTTGCCGCATGGTGTTAGAAGCCAAATATAAGTTAGGCTTGTTTGATGATCCTTACAGATATTGTAATGTGGAAAGAGCAAAAACTGAAATCTTCACGCCACAAAACGTAAATTTTGCCAGAGAAGCTGCCACTAAAACTTTTGTTTTATTGAAAAACCAACAACAACTTCTCCCTTTAAAAAAATCAGGAACTATCGCTTTGATTGGGCCTTTAGCCGATTCAAAACTGAACATGACAGGAACTTGGGCCGTTTCTACAGATAACTTTAAAAACATCTCTGTAAAGCAAGGATTAGAAAACGCGGTGGGTAATGCAGCAAAAATACTTTATGCTAAAGGCTCTAATTTAGTAGCTGATTCAGTCTATCAATCCCGGGCAACCATGTTTGGTAAAGCTATACCTTATGATAGCAGACCCGAAAAGGAACAGATTGAGGAGGCACTGGCTATTGCCAAAAAATCGGATGTAATTGTAGCAGCTATGGGCGAGAGCGCAGAGATGAGCGGCGAAAGTTCAAGTCGGTCTAACATTCAAATTCCTGCAGTACAACGCAGATTATTAGCGGCACTTCTTGAAACAGGGAAACCATTAGTTTTATTGGTATTTAACGGACGAGCCTTAGACCTGAGTTGGGAAAATCAGCATATACCAGCGATTTTAGATGTTTGGTTTGGAGGAACTGAAGCAGGAAATGCTATAGCTGATGTTTTGTTTGGTAAGGTTAATCCTTCTGGCAAATTAACAGTGACTTTTCCGCAAAATGTAGGTCAGGTGCCTATCTATTACAACCACAAAAATACAGGAAGACCCTTAGAAGAAGGAAAGTGGTTCACGAAATTCAAATCTAACTACTTAGATGTAAGTAATGATCCTTTATATCCTTTCGGTTATGGTTTAAGTTATACCACTTTTGAAATTTCAAAGCCAGAGCTCAATCGGAATGTGATGTATGCGGGAGGTAAAATTGAGGTGACTGTTCAGGTTAAAAATACTGGAAATAGAAACGGAGAGGAGACTGTTCAGCTTTATATTAGAGATATGGTGGGTTCTATTACCAGACCCGTAAAAGAATTAAAAGGATTTAAAAAGCTATTCTTAAGAGCAGGCGAAACACAAACCGTAACCTTTACTTTAACCGAAGACGATCTTAAATTTTATAATGAAGATTTGGAATTTGTAGCAGAGTCGGGTGCATTTAAAGTTTTTGTAGGAGATAGTTCAACAAATCTTAAAGAGACAGATTTTACATTAGAAAAATAAATATGAAAAGACTCATCATTTATCTCGCTTTTTTAACGCTCATTCAGCCATTAAAAGCTCAGGATTTTTCCGCTTATCAAAAAAGTACATTTGTTTTAAATGGCGATACTTTGCCAGTGAGGATATTGTACCCTAAAGATTTTGACTCCACAAAAATATACCCTTTAATGCTCTTTTTACATGGAAGAGGTGAAAGTGGAAACGATAATCAAAAGCAATTGGTTCATGGGGCTAAAATGTTTTTAGAAGAATCTTTTAGAAATAAATATCCAGCAATAGTTGTTTTTCCTCAATGCGGTGAAGATAGTTATTGGTCAAACGTAGAAATTGAAGACATCAACACCAAACGATTTTTTACCTTCAAAAAAGGAGGTGAACCTACTAAAGCGATGAATTTGTTGTTGGCTTTTACCAAAGATTTCTTTAAAAAGGATTTTGTAGATAAAAGCAAAATTTATGTAGGTGGCTTATCTATGGGAGGGATGGGTACTTATGAAATTCTACGCCGTGAGCCTAAAACATTTGCTGCTGCATTTGTGATTTGCGGTGGAGATAACATTAAAAATTGTAGAAAATATAAGGATGTACCACTGTGGATTTTTCATGGAGGTTTAGATGATATTGTATCTCCACAATTTGCTTATGGAGTTTTTAAAGAGTTAAGAGCTTTAGGAAATACACCGAAATTCACCATTTACTTAAAGGATAATCATAACAGTTGGGACGACGCCTTTGCAGAACCCGAACTACTGCCTTGGGTGTTTTCACAACAAAAAGAATAATAAAGAAATTGGTTTAGGTTGATAAATACCCACTCGCTTTAGCAGTGGGTATTTATCAACTGAACTTAAATCCCTAACTTTTTAACTACCAAGTCACCTACCTTTTTTCCTTCTTTAGCACCCTCATCTACACTAAGCCGGTAATGTATGCCACCATAAACACGGCTGATAGAAGCTTCATTTGCCGCAGCAACGAAAGAACTAAAACTTCTTTTCATCCCTATATATTTCATTTCGCTAGTGTCTTCAAAATCAAAATTATCTCCAAACATTTTTGTAAGTACGATAGCCGCCGCCCTTGTAATTGTGCTATGTGCACTGGGATATTCTGGAAACGGAGGCGTTTGCAATAGCGGTTGCCAATTTTTATCTATATGATCGTTGATGACACTGATAGGTCTGATGGTGCTAAATTTGTATTTTAAATTCCAGCAACTGATAAAGCTATCAAATAAAGCGATAGAAGTTGCAGCATAGGCTTTTGCCGTTTTAACTGGACTCGCATTGGTCTTCTTACAGGCAATGGTCGTTATTCCTATCCAATGACCACCCGGCGTTATTTTCTTATTTCCAAACATCATATGGCCAGAGTGCTCTACCACAAAAGGATTATCATCCCAATATTTTGCAATTTGTTTTTGCTCACTAGTTAGATGATTGGTAAGGGTATATACCTCCTCTAATTGCTGAAAGTAAGTACTTTTAGGGTCAAGACTATATGGAGTGGGACGCAGTAAATCCTTTTCTAATACATCATGATCAATAGCCAAGGTATTCATCGTATTCCAGCACCATTCTACTGCATCAGAATAATCTGGTGCTGTAGGTCTCCATTTCCCAGGTTCCTGGCTGCCGATATATCGGGCCTTACCTCGGCTTTTGATATAACCATCCACATTTGCTCTGGCTAAAACAGTTTTTCCAACATTTTCTCCAAACGAAACAGAACGAGCATAAACTTCAGGGCTAAGTTCTTGTTTATATTGCGCATCAATTTTGGTTTCGTAACCTTTTAAGGAATCCAAAGAAAATACCATTTTATGTACCACTGTAAAAAAAGCTTTGGTAGCAGCTAAAGTATAGTTATAGGTTTTACCCGTCTCTGGCTGGGGTATTTTATTAAAACCGTGTAGTTTTATAGCAAGTGATTCTGAACCCGGCTGTGCAAAGCGTATAGCTTCATAGGATGCAATGGATGAATATACATAGATTCTGCTGGCAACTGGTGGTGAAAAAACATCATAGATAATCACTTTCGTGAGCTCATCTTCATTTTGATGTAGTATATCCACATCCTTCATCACTGTTTTATTACTTTTATGCTGACAGGAAGAAAATACAGTGACAAAAACAATACTTACTGAGAAAATATATCGCGTTAGGTTTATTTTAGATTTTTTTTTCATTTTAAGCTTTTATTGAATTCGGTTTTAATTTATAAAACTTTTCTTTTTATTCCCTTAGTGTTGGTAATATATACAACACTAGTCTGCTCTGGTATGGTGAGGAATCTTCCAGATTGTGAAAGAAAAGAAGATCCGTAATAAAATTCCTGTTTTCTCTTTTTACCGTTTTTAAAGATTATCAATGCGCTGACATCATTAGGTAAAATATTAATATTCTTTAAACCATACTTTTGTTCAAAGACTTTAAATGGTCCGCGGTTTTGGCTTGCGACTAACAAAAGGCCACCCTTCGCATTTCTTGATTTTACTAAGGCTTTTCCATTTTCGGGAATGTACAATCCACTTTGAAGTATAGAAAGGGGAGTAAATGATCCCTTACCATCACCTTTTAATACCAATCCGTTTAGTGCATCATATCTTCCAACAGAAACCTCTGATCCATAATCATTCCCGTTAATGGCCACGTCCAAGTTTTGATCACTATCCCAATCGCCTACAGCAATCCCGTTTAAAACTGAAATTTGTGCAGCACTAGGTAAGGTACTGATTGAAAATTTACCATCTCCATCATTTCTGATGAAAGAAGAATGAGAATCATTAATTTGTAATTTAAGAGGATTTTTATTTTCGAAATTGGATAAAATTTCATCCATTGTGGCATTGGCGAAGGAACGATAATTCTGATAAACAGTTCTTAAACTAATCATTTGCTTTACTAAGTCGTCTCGGGTCTGTGCAGGAAAATTTTTCATTTCTCCTTTTTGGTCTTTTAGATAAAGTGATGGAAATGCATCATAGCTTCCATTGTGATCAAAATCCGCAGCGGTTATAGAAATGGGGTATTTTTTACTGGCTTGATAGAAAGTATTAGTACCCATGTTTCCCACAATATAATCCATGTCTCCGTCATTATCAAAATCGCCAGAAGCAATACTATTCCAGCCCCCTGTTAGATTATTGATACCAGTATTTTTGCTGATATTTCTAAATGTACCCTTATCATTTTTTATAAAAGTAATGGGCATCCATTCACCGGCTAAAATAAGATCTGGCCATCCATCATTATCAAAGTCACTAAAAACGACATCAGAAACTAACCCTACATTGATTAAGTCTTTTGCAATAGTTTTGGTGGCATCTGTAAATTTTACTATCCCATTAGTGCTATCATTTCTGAAAATGAAACTAGAAACAGGTTTAGGATAAAACCAAGGATCTACCCTGCCAGATACAAATAAGTCTAGATCACCATCATGATCAATGTCGGCGGCTCTTACACAAAATTTACTATTAAAATTTTTAGGTAAAGCACCAATTTCTAAGCTAAAATTTCCTTTTCCATCATTAAGATAAAGTCGATCTTCATAAACAGGAGTGTTTCTTTTATTTTCATAGCCACCGCTGGCAATATACAAGTCCAAATCTCCATCTGCATCTGCGTCAAATAATAGAACGCCAGTATCGTTCTCAGGTTTGTTTCTTTGATCTTTTGCGTTAAGCAAGGCTTTTCTCACAAATTTCCCATCTTTAGTTTGAAAAAATAGCTGGGCGCTGTAAGATGAAGAAGCCCCGCTAACAAAATCATCTAAACCATCTCCATTCAAATCTCCAACAGCTAATGCTGGGCCATAATCTGAAAGTTTATGAGGTAATAATTTTTGTATATTAAAATCTATGAAATCCTTCTCTGGATGGATATAGTTGATGTTTACATTTGGGGTAACCTCTGTAAAAAGCGTATTCTTGGCAAAAAATTCTTTTTTAGGTAGAACAACGTTTTTCGCATCCGAATATTTAAGAACTAATTTTTGATTGGCTTTCACTTGTTTTAGTGTCTGCAATTTGCCTTCTGGCCAGGTAATTTTCATAGAATCTACCAGCTTTGTTTTTCCAAGACCGAAATGGCCAATATCTTGTACGGAGGTTAAATAACCTCTAAAGGGATAATTTTCCCAAACTTGTTTCTTTTTTTGTACATAAACCTCCACCAATGCACCTAAACCTTTTTTATTATTGGGGCTACCCTCCAAGGATACTTGGATATAGTTGGAAGAATCTGGCTGGTTTTCGCGTAATTTATTCTGGTAGATAAAAGCAGGGTCATTGATATTATTAATAATCAAATCCAAATCTCCATCGTTATCTAAATCTGCATAGGCAGCACCATTAGAAAAGGAAATAGAATCTAATCCCCAATTTTCTGACGTATTTTGAAAGGTGAGGTTGCCATTATTTTTGAATGAATAATTATGAATCTTTACTTCTGGGATCTCTGCTAGAAGTTCTTTTTTACCCACCAATGCATAAGCCTGATTTCTGAAAGTTCCAAAATCATGGTCGGTAATATCTTTAGGAAATCCATTGGTCACTATGATATCTTTAAAGCCATCATTATCAAAATCCATAACCATGGGTGTCCAACTCCAGTCTGTTTGAGCTATGCCCGCAAAAAAAGAAAGCTCGCTAAATGCTGGTGGACCCAAAGAATCATTTGATGCTACTCTTGGCCCTTGATTAATATGAAGCATGTTTCTTACATATTGGTATTGATAATTATAGGACTCAATATTTTGGTAAGTTTGATAACTATTGGCATTCATCATCATTTTTTTACGAAAGTTATCTTCTGGATTCATGTCTAACTCGATAACATCTGGCAAACCGTCATTATTAATGTCAGCAATATCTGCTCCCATAGCATTTGCAGCGGTATGTTTAAAATAAGTTTTACTCTGGTCTGTGAATGTCCCGTTTCCATTATTGATATAAAGGATGTCATCAGAAAGGTAATCGTTGGAGATAAAAATGTCTGGATAACCATCTTGATTGATGTCTGCTACAGAGGCCTGATGGCTATATCCTTCTATCAAGATACCCGCCTCTTTTGAAACGTTTGTAAATACCGGATGACCCTGACCCTGATTCCCATCATTTCTATAAAGCCGATCTGTACTGGCATGCTCGCCATTCACCAGCCTAGGCCGGAAACGGTTTGGATAATCACCACTCACAATCTCATTTACTGCTATAAAACAATCAAGATCTCCATCTTTATCATAATCAAAAAAGACAGCCATAGTAGAGTGGCTGTTATCATTTAAGCCATAAGCTGCTGCCATTTCTTTAAAAACTGGGACACCATTTTTATCTAAGCCTTGGTTTACGTACAGTAAATTCTCTCTTTCATTCGGATTACTTTTAATGGTTTCACAAACATAAATATCATCCCAGCCGTCATTATTGATATCCACTACGGTGACCCCTCTTCCCCATCGTCCTGCTCCAGAAACTTGGGCTTCTTTAGTAACATCATCAAATTTAAATTGGCCTTTGTTTAGGTATAATTTATTACTTACCTGATTACCTACAAAGTAAATATCGGGAAGTCCGTCTTTGTTGAAATCTCCAATACCTACACCCCCACCGTTGTATAGGTTAGAAAAATCGAGAATATTTACCGAGTCTGTTTCTACTATTTTATTGTTAAAAGTGATCCCACTTTCTTTAGAAGATATCTGATGGAACAGAGCTCCGTCTTTGCAAGACACAAAAAGAAATAGAAATAAGGAATATATAGCAGCTCTTATCATGAAGTTAATTTAAAAAATACAACTTGATTTTTAAAGGTAGGATGATTTCAAATTTAAGTTAAATTAAAAATCCTTAAAACATAAATGGTTAAAATTTATGTTTTAAGGATTTGAAAGAGAAGATTAATGATCCATTAACGTTTTTTATTTAGTACCCTTGATTTTGTTTCAATGTACCTTTGCTTAAATCTATTTGGTTACGTGGAATAGGATAATACTCGCTCTTGCCTTTTGTAAATGAGGCATTTTTTAAGTAAACCCTATCGTTTTTTTCTTTAGCAATATAAGCATTCAACACCTCAGAAGCGATTCCATATCTTACCAAATCAAAGAAACGTTGTCCTTCCATAGCCAATTCTAACTTTCTTTCAAAACGAACTGCTTTAATAGCATAATCTTTAGAAGGGAAGATAGTGTATAATCCTATCTTATAATTTGCCGCATTAGTGGTTGTATATCCTTTTTCAGGAGCTGCATTATCTTTATAAGTTTTGACCCAGCCTGTAGGATCAGCAGATCTTTGGCGTACCCTGTTTACCAATTTCATGGCCTCGTCTAAATTACCCGCTTCCGCTTCTACTTCAGCAGACATTAATAATACATCAGCAAAACGCATGATGGTATAATTATTTGCATTAACACCTGAAGACCAGAACGAATTATCGGTTAAGGCACCCTGTTGTTTCTTGTAATAAACATTTTTAATAGGAGCATAAGGACCCCCATTGTTTTGGTCACGGATCCAGTCGTTACCTGGGTGTAATCCCCAATCTAAATAAGGAATGCCTCTTCTGCCTACTGTTTCATCTAAACGAGGATCTACAGGAGTAGTGATATCTGGAGTAAATGGGTCACTTGATTTTAGTCCTTGATCACTTTTTAAATCTGTGTCGTTCCAAGTATCCAATAAAGGCAAACCATTAGCATCTACTTTGTAAGAATTCACTAAACTTTGTGAAGGCTGATAAAAACCACAGCATCCACCAGGGCCACCATTGTAAGGATAGTTTAATACCTCTGTATAGCTGCCTCTGTTACCACCGGAATTATCATTTACAGAATATTGTGCAGAAAAAATTGCTTCTGCACTGTTTTTTGTTTCCGCATTAAAGTTATCTCGAAATGGTACCAAATCATACTTTTTGCCACCAGCAGTTACGCCGTTAGCAATTACATCATCAAACAAGGGTTTAGCAGCTGAAAACTTATGCTCATATAGATAAATTTTACCTAAGAAAGCTTTTGCCGCCCAGCTGTTTGCTCTACCTATTGCTGGTTGGGTAGCTGGCAGGTTGTCTGCGGCAAATTTCATATCTGCTTCAATCATTGGCCAAACGTCTTTATCATTCGGAACCAAAAGATTGTTATTAGCATAGCTGATAGTTTCATCAACGTAAGGGATATTGTTGAAAATCCTTTTTAACTCAAAATGGTAGAAAGCCCTCAAAAATCTGGCTTCTCCAAGAGTGGTCTTTTTCTCTGCGTCTGTCATATCCTTTGCTAGTGCAGCTACTCTGATTACTTCATTACTTCTTTGTATGGCATCATACAATACACGCCACTTACTATCGAAATATGGATTAGATGCGTTCGCTGTGTAAGTTTCAATAGAAACTATATCTGCCTGATCGCCAGGATCTGAGCCTTTGTAGGCATCATCAGAGGCAACTCCGCCGAAAACCCAATTGGATGGCCCTGAGCCAAAACCAGAACCTGCGCCACCAGTTCCATTCAGCAGAGAATAGGCACCTATTAACAGTTTTGAAACACCTGCTGAATTGGCAAGGTTTCCTTGATCTAAGGAACCCAATGGAGCTCGCTCCAGAAAATCTCTCTTACAGGCAAGGATGAGGACTCCTAAGGAGAGGCTTGTTGCCAGAAATATTTTTAAAGTTCTTTTCATTTTTATATAGATTAAATTAATTAAAAAGTAAGTTGTACACCTAGGTTATAATTCTTTTGGTTATTTGGGTAATTACCGTAATCAATACCAAAAGCTGCGGTACCCCCAATCAATTCAGGATCTAAGCCAGTGTACTTGGTAATGGTGAATAAGTTAGCACCTTGTAAATAAACTCTAAAACGATCTATTCCTAAGGTCTTTAATTTTGTAGACGGTATGGTATAGCCTATGAGTAAAGACTTCAATTTCACGAAAGAAGCATTTTCCAAATAATAAGAATTAGGAACAGCGTTATTGCTAAAGTTAGAAGCATTTTCTGCTATTGGAGTTTTCGGATTTAAATTTTGTGGTGTCCATGAATTATTTAGCAAATCATTGCTTTTGGCACCCTGGAAAGAAGGATAAAAATCAGTCCAATAACGTACATAATTTATAGCTTGGTTACCTTGTGAGCCATAAAAGAATGCAGAAAAGTCAAAACCTTTGAAATGTGCACCTAAGTTTAAACCATAAGTAAAATCAGGGTTTGGATCTCCAAAGAAAGTACGATCATCCGCAGTAATCTTTCCATCTTTATTCGTGTCGGCATATTTGAAACGACCTGGAGCTGCAGCATCCTGAGTAGGAGAGCTGGTTACATCGGCAGCGTCTTTAAAGAAGCCAATCACCTGATAACCATAGAAAGCTCCAATAGGATGTCCTACTTGGTTTCTTACGAAGTTACCAATACGAGAACCACCTGCATCAAAGAAATTGCCAGGTATATTGGTAATGTTACTTTTGTAAGTGCCAGATGTAAGGCCGATATCAAAATTTACTGCACCGGCTTTGCCTCTGTAAGTGGCAGAAATATCTACACCTTTATTTTCTATATTACCAATATTTACAGCTGGTAAAGCTGCCCCCCCTACGGTTGCAGGAGATTGATCAGAAAATAATAAACCGTTTACTCCTTTTTTATAATATTCCACAGAAAAATCTACACTGCTGTTAAAAAGCGTAGCATCTATACCAATATTTGTAAGTTTATCTTCTTCCCATCCGGTTCTTGGATTTCCGATTCGGGTAGCAATAAAACCTTGTAAAGAGCTGTTGCTGGTGCCATTAATATCGTAATAAGCATTACCAGGGCCACCACCATACTGATTAAAGGCATTGGTTGGGTTAACGTTTAATTGGCTACCCAAAATACCATAACTTCCTTTAAGTAATAGGTTATCAACCCACTTAACAGATTTCATAAAGCTTTCTTGGGAAATTCTCCAACCTGCAGAAAAAGCAGGGAAAACACCATATCTTTTGTCTGGTCCAAAACGGGATGACCCATCTCTACGTACGGTAGCGCTTAATAAATATTTGTCATTATAAGCGTAATCTACTTTTGCAAATTGAGAATACAAAGCTTCTTGATATACATAACTGTAATTAGTAAATCCACCAGAGCCATTGGATAAAGTCCTGAAATTAGGATTATCCGTAAAGTAACCTAAAGCACCACCTCCAATGCCTCTACCATAATTTTCAACAGCTTCCACACCTATTAAACCTTTTAGGCTATGCTTGCCAAATAACTGATTATATGCTACCGTATTGGTAAAAGTCCAAGTTCTGTTATATTGAGAATTTTCGCTAAAGCCATTAGAAGCATTGTTCTCGGCATTTTCATAAGTATGGTAAGTATAGTTATAGCCATATTGATTATCCAAAGTACCTCCAAAAGAACTACGAGCAGTAAAATGCTTTAAGAAATCTACTTCGGCAAAAACATTTCCCTGAATATCCCAAATGTTATACTTATTCCCTGCTTGGCGATCTGCATTTGCATAAGGATTTTGCGCATTTCCAAGTCCTTGAGCTCTAGTTCCTGCATAATTATGGTTAATGTCAAAAACAGGGATGATAGGTTGCTGCCTGTAAGCAAATGAAATCGGATTTCCCTCGCTTTGGTTCCCGGCAGGAGTACCTCTTGCATCTCTATAAAAGATGTAAGCATTTTCGCCCACCCTAATTTTATCTTTGATGTTATAAGTAGTATTAGCTCTCATACTATATCTTTTCAAATAAGTATTGGTTAATGTTCCTTGTTGATCAAAAGCATTTAGAGAAAGCAGATAGTTTGATTTATCCTGACCACCAGAAGCAGTAACTGTATGACTATTGATGGGTGCAGTTTTGAAAATTTCATGAAACCAGTCTGTTCCTTGTTTATTGGCGGGAATAATCTGATAAATATTACCCTTGCTGTAGTCTACATTATATTGTGCCAGCTCAGCAGCAGTAGGTTGTCTGGAAACTCCATTGGCATTGCCAATCAAAAGATAATCTGGAATAATAGGGTTGGTACCGTTACCATATTGCGGATGGGTTGGATTTCCATTACTTCCTACCTGTCCCGAGTTTCTTAAAGCCTTCCAAGTTAAATCGGCCATTTGCTGCGTATTCAATAAATTGAAAACATTTCCTTTCAAAGGGTTTTGAATTCCTGTATAACCATCGTAATTGATTTTTGGTTTACCTGATCCTCTTTTGGTGGTTACTACTATTACTCCATTTGAGCCCCTTACGCCATAAACTGCGGCAGCTCCAGCATCTTTTAACACTTGGATGGAGGCAATGTCGTTAGCATTAATGTTTTGTAAACTTCCTTGTACACCATCTATCATTACTAGAGGAGTATTGTTTCCTAAGGAAGTAATACCACGTATCGTAATACTACTACCAGCGCCAGGCTCACCTGAAGTAACAATGTTTAAGCCTGAAGCCCTTCCTTGTAACATTTGCTCAGGGCTACCTGTAGGGATATTTTTCATTTCCCCTACGTTTACCACAGAAACAGAACCAGTAATGTCCTTTTTCTTTTCAGTAGTATATCCCGTTACAACGACTTCATTTAGCGTACTAAGCGAAGGAACTAAAACGACGTCGTAGGTTGTCGCATCTGTAACGGTTTTCTCCTGATTGGCATAACCTAAATAAGAGAATACCAAAATATCTCCCTTTTTTGCGGTAATTGAATAATTACCACTTAAATCTGTTACCACGCCAATGTTAGAGCCTTTGACCTTAACCGCAGCGCTGATAATAGGTAATTTGTCGTCACTGGAAATAACTTTTCCAGTAATTCGCATTTGTGCTTGAACGGGTAATGACGCTACAATACACAAAATGAAGAAGCAAATCTTCCTTTTTTGTTTGAGTAATGAATAGACCATAGTGTTTGATTAATTGGTTAAAATTTGGTTTGTTTATTTATAAATTGTGATTTTTTCGCTTAATATTAACAGACATACTCATTTTATAGCTTAAAGAAAAACTCACTCTAAGCAGTATTTAAAATTATTTTTTCATAAAAAAAACTTGTAAATAGGAATCTATATTAGGTTGTTCCGGGCTTACAATTCAATTTATCTTTAATTAAAAGAAAAATTTTGTTTTAATTGGTTATTTAAATTCTAATTTATAAAAAATTTAACTTCAAAACCAAAATAATTTAATTTATTTTAAATGGCGCATTCAAGTAATAAACGCAACTTTCAGATTATAAAATTAGCCATAAAAACTTGATAAGGAGTTTTAAAGTTTAATGTTTTTCTTGGT
>JACXVB010000079.1 GCA_014763615.1 Sphingobacteriales bacterium
GCGAGGGCGAAGATTAAGGAGCTGGAAAAACAGCACGGACGCAGGCGTTCTCTGGTCTGGGCCGAACTGGGTCATGCGCCCCTGGCCTGCTCAGTTGAACACTTGGCAACCATTGCCGAGATCACTAAAAGCGGCCTTGCCGCAGGTTCGGTGAACGACCTTGCAGCGGGATATCGCAGTCACGGATGGCGGGTCGATGACGGAGTGATCCGGGCTTTGGCCCAGGTCGATAATTCTGCCGACTTTGATGCCGTGACGACCGCTATTCGATCGGTTTACCTGCCGTGGGTGGAAGAATCAGCCCGCTATCTCCAGAAATTGGTAGATGGCGCATCGTACCCGGGAGGCACCTGTCTGACGGCAAAGGCAGCACCTTTCAGTCACGGGGACTGCGTTCTCTTCGTCGACGGACTCCGTTTTGATACTGGAAAGCGTTTGGTTGGCTCTTTAGAGGCATGCGGATTTGAAATTTCCGAGGAACCTACTTGGACAGCCCTGCCGAGTGTAACGGCAACCGGCAAGGCGGCGGTCACCCCGGTACGAGACAAAATTTGCGGTGAGGATGGCAGCCCTGATTTTGAGCCGTCTGTCGCAGCCACAGGTCAATCGTTAAAAGGCGGCTATCACCTGAAGAAGTTACTGGCCGACGCGGGATGGTCGATCCTTGAGCACTCTGCTGATGGCGATGGCCAGGGTATGGCTTGGTGCGAGTTTGGAGACATCGACCACGAAGGTCACGACCGTGGATGGAAACTTGCCAAACACATCGATGCCCTGATTGTTGAGATCACAGACCGTATCACGGAGCTTTTGGCAGCAGGATGGAAGCGTGTTCGGGTGGTGACAGACCATGGCTGGCTGCTGCTGCCCGGGGGATTGCCCAAAATCGACCTTCCCAGCGCCCTGGCCGATAACAAGTGGGGCCGATGCGCCTCATTAAAACCCGGGGCCACTTCCGAGGAGCGGCTTTACCCATGGTACTGGAATCCAAACCAGTATTTTGCCCTCGCTGATGGCGTGAGCTGCTTCAAGAAAGGCGAAGAGTACACCCATGGCGGCCTAAGCCTGCAAGAATGCCTGACGCTGCAATTGACAGTAACGCGAGGCGAAACTGCTCAGGCTGCGGCATCTGTCGAATTTACAGACTTGGTTTGGAAGGGTCTGCGCTGTACCGTTGCCGTGGATGGCAACTTCTCGGGTTTATCACTTGATGTTCGTAGCCAAGCAGGCAATTCATCGTCCAGCTTGGTTGTCGGCAGTAAACCGCTCAAAGACAACGGAACAGCCTCCGTCGTCGTCGAGGACGAGGACATGGAGGGGCGTGAAGCAACAGTGGTCTTGATCGATGCCAATGGATCGCTGGTTGCGCAAATCGCCACAGTAATTGGTGGAGGTAATACATGATTGAAATGGACCAGATCGACAAAAAAGCGGCCTCCTCGCTAGAGGGGTAC
>JACXVB010000080.1 GCA_014763615.1 Sphingobacteriales bacterium
TGTTGTTGAAGATGCTAACGTTGACAAAGTTTTAGCTACAGCTGAAGGCTCTTACCTTATCGGTGAGATCAAAGAGGGCAAAAGAGAAGCTAAACTCGTATAAAAACCGTCATTCCCAACTTCTACACCACGTCATTCCCAACTTGATTGGGAATCTAGTCTATAGATTACAAAAAACAAAATAATTAAAAAATAAAAGAGAAAGAGTGTCACCCAAAAGGGTGACGTAAAGAAAGGAGAATTTCTTTTGCTAACTTAGCTATTAGAAAGCGTAGTTAATTTGTACACTAACACCAGTTTGGCTGTGTTTAACAATCGTATCACCTGTATATAAGTCACCATTACCACTATTAAATCCAACAATTGTTTTCATAGTTGTTGTGGTTTCAGGAGCATATGTAAAAGCTGCATCAACACTCATAACATCTGAAAAGTTATAAGTACCACCCAATGAATAATGAGATTCAGTAGTAGCTGGGAAACCTAATAAGTTAAATAAGTTTAAAGCATTTCCACCTGCTTGAGCATAAGAACCAAAAGGGATTACAGCAGGACCACTTTGTGCTTCTGTAATTGGCTGAGAAGCATAGTTATAACCTAAACGAACAGCCCAACCTGTAGTAGCATACTCATAACCTACAGCAATAACATTTTGATCATCCCAACCAAATTCTTTATAACCTTTTGCATCTGACCATTTGATTTGTTTATAATCAATAGCAATTGTATGTTTATCCATTGCATAAGAAGCACCTACACCCATTTCAGATGGAGTTGATAGTTTATCACTCATAGCACCTGGAAAAATACCCATATCAACAAATGGTTGAGTAGCAGCAGAAAGTTGACCTTTATAATTCATTTCAATTTCAGATTTATAAACAGCACCCACTGTTAATCCTGCTACTTCGTAAGACAAACCTAGGTTATAACCCATTGATAAATCTTGAGCGATTCCAGCACCTACAGTATTAGCACCAAAATCGTTATAATTAATATCTAAAGCACCATATTCTAAAATTGGTGTAACTGCTATACTAAAACTATCCATTTTGTATGCTAATGGTAGACCAAATTGCATAATTTGTAAATTACTAACCATATGCATATTTCCAGAATCAGTTGCTGAAGTAGTAGCATCACGGTAATCAGTACCCATACCAGCAGTACCCCAAATACCTATTCCCCAATAAAAATTATCATTAACTCTATTTGCAATAGATACTTCAGGAATAACATTCATATCTGCGGCACTAGTTTTCTCTTGAGCAGCACCCATCGTTGCTTTAACATCTGGCATAAAAATAGTACCACCGAAAGAAATTTCGTGACCTTTTACAGAAGTAATTAATGCAGGGTTAACTAA
>JACXVB010000022.1 GCA_014763615.1 Sphingobacteriales bacterium
ATTCAAGGGGTTCTTTTCTGAAATATTCAAATTATACGCCTATATCAATTAACAACACGTATTTTTATTCTATTCCTATACGTTTAGGACACTATTGATGTTAAATCAATTTTTTTGGCACATTCATTGTTTAATTTATAACATCTTCAAAATTCAAGAAGAGAGTAAAAATTTCATACGTTTAGGTTTAGGTTTAGTAGAAAAGGAGACGCCCATCGTCTCCTTTTTTCATTGAATAGATTTCATTTTTAAACCATTTAAACGCCTCAGCTTTATTACCTTTGTTAAGTTTTAAAAATTACAATTAAGAATGAGTGAGAAGAAATATAGAATCTTGGTAGTGAATGATGACGGTTTTACTGCTCCAGGAATCAAAGCTTTAATTGAAGTGATGAAAGAAATAGGCGAAGTTACTGTTGTTGCGCCAGATAGTCCACAATCTGGAATGGGACATGCCATTACCATAGGCAAGCCTTTACGTTTAGATAAAATTCACCTTTATGAAGGTGTGGAGATGTACAAATGCTCCGGCACTCCGGTTGATTGTGTAAAATTGGCAGTCAATAAAATTTTTAAAGGTCGTAAACCTGATTTATGTGTTTCCGGCATTAATCACGGTTTAAATAATTCTATCAATGTCATCTACTCTGGAACCATGTCCGCAGCTGTTGAAGGTGCTATTGAAAACATCCCATCTATCGGTTTTTCTTTAGATGATTATACTTGGGATGCAGATTTTGAGCCTTGCAAGAAATATATCAAAGCCATTGCTTTAGAGGTTTTAAAAAATGGTTTGCAAAGCGGCGTTTTACTCAATGTAAACTTCCCGAACAAAGAAAAACCTATCCAAGGAATTAAAATTTGTAGGCAAGCTAATGCCAAATGGGCCGAGGATTTTGAAGAAAGACAAGACCCCTACAACAGAAATTATTATTGGTTAACAGGCGTTTTTCAAAATAACGACAAAGGAGAAGACTCTGATGTTTGGGCTTTAAATCATCATTATGTATCAGTGGTTCCTGTTCAGTTTGATATGACGGCACATCACGCAATTTCTGTAATCAATGAGTGGAATTTCGATATTTAAAAAAGATAGCGTTTGGCTGGGTTTAGGTGTAGGATTGTTTTTTCCGGCTACCGCTTTCTTTGTGGTAGAAATCATCAAAAAAAATATCATCTTTCTACAGAAAGACGATTTACTTTACATCGGTTGTGTGGCTATCAATATGCTTTTGCTTAAATATGCCTACAAAAAAGATATGGATGCCACCGCAAAAGGGATTATCTCCGCAACTTTTGTTTGTGCTTTTATTTTCTTTTACTATAAATTTAATAAAGCTTAAAAATGGAGAATTTGGGCGTTTTAACACGCTATCCCTGCCTGTCTGGCAGGCAGGCGCTCATACTGTCCCGATGGCCATCGGGAGTATTAACCACAAAGCCGGTAACTCTACCAGTCCGGCAGGTTAGCGCTATTATCGTTAACGTAGCTCAAACTCTAGCCTCTTATCTCCTGATTCTTACTTCTCCATACGCATTACTCAAATCTCACATCTAAAAAATGAAGTATTACCTCATAGCGGGCGAAGCATCCGGTGATTTACATGGATCAAATCTGATGAAAACTTTGAAAGAAGTGGATTCGGGTGCTGAGTTTAGGTTTTATGGGGGTGATTTAATGCAAGCCGAGGGCGGAATCTTGGTAAAGCATTATGCTGATATGGCGTTCATGGGATTTTTAGAAGTGGCTTTAAACCTTAGAACTATCCTTAAAAACATCGAAAAATGCAAAGCCGATGTTTTAGCTAATCAACCAGATGCTTTAATTCTGATAGATTTTCCAGGCTTTAATCTTAAAATTGCAGAGTTTGCGAAAAAAAAAGGAATCAAAGTTTTTTATTATATCTCGCCAAAAGTTTGGGCATGGAATCAGAAAAGAGTACTCAAAATTAAAAGAGATGTAGATCATTTATTCTGTATCTTACCATTTGAAGTAGATTTTTATCAGAAATGGGGGATGAAAGTGGATTATGTGGGTAATCCTTTGTTAGATGCGAAAACGGCTTTCAAACTCAATCCTAATTTCAAAACAGATTATCAACTTTCTGATAAGCCCATCATAGCCTTATTACCAGGGAGTAGAAAGCAAGAGTTACACTACATTTTAAAGGATATGTTGAGTATCGTCGCTCAATTTCCAAATCATCAATTCGTAATTGCTGGAGCACCCTCATTTCATCAAGAGTTTTATCAAACTTTTTTGGGCGAGAAAAACATTCCTATAGTTTTCAACTCAACTTACGATTTACTTTCTCATGCAGAAGCTGCATTGGTTACCTCAGGAACGGCAACTTTAGAAACTGCGTTGTTTAAAGTGCCTCAGGTAGTTTTATATAAAGGTAGCAAAATCTCTATCGCCATTGCAAGAATGTTGGTGAAAATCAGGTTTATTTCTTTGGTAAATTTGATAATGGATGAAGAAATCGTAAAAGAATTAATTCAGGAAGATTGTAATCCTCAAAAAATAGCTCAAGAATTAGAAAGTATTTTGGTGGATTCTGAAAGACAAAAAATGCTGTCAAACTATGAAAAATTGGTTGTCAAAATGGGAAAACCGGGTGCTTCTCAGAAAGCAGCTAAACTCATTTATCAATATCTAAACACCAAAAAACCTTCTTTAAATAAATAAGTGTTTAAACTTACTTTTCTCTGACGTTTATCTGTTGATCTGATGACAGCTTGGCTTCTTAGTTGTGATAGCTTTGCCCAAAACTAAATTATGGCAAATTTATTATTCGAAAATTACAAGCTAGGTAACATTACCTTGAGCAATAGATTGGTGATGGCTCCTATGACAAGATCAAGAGCTATCGGAAATATTCCTAATGATTTAATGGCCGAGTACTATGCTCAAAGAGCTGGCGCTGGCTTAATTGTAACAGAAGGTACTTCTCCTTCTCCAAATGGCTTGGGTTATTCAAGAATTCCAGGTTTATTTTCTGCTGAACAGATAGCGGGTTGGAAGAAAACAACAAAAGCTGTTCATGAAAAAGGTGGTAAAATCTTTGTTCAGTTGATGCATACGGGTAGAGTTGCTCATCAAATTAATTTGGCCGAAGATGCTAAAGTGGTAGGTCCTTCTAAAATTGTAGCAGCAGGTGAAATGTGGACAGACGCACAAGGAATGTTGCCGCATACCGAACCTCATGCTTTATCCACCGATGAAGTGCAGGCAACCATACAAGAATATGTGCAGGCGGCTAAAAATGCAGTAGAAGCAGGTTTTGATGGGGTAGAGTTACATGCTGCAAACGGATATTTAATCGAGCAGTTTTTGAATGGAAAAATCAACGATAGAACTGACCAATACGGAGGATCAACAGAAAACCGCTCTAGATTTTTAATTGAAATTGCAGAAGAAACCATTGCAGCCATTGGAAAAGATAAAGTTGGTGTTCGTTTTTCACCTTTTAGTGGGTTTAATGATATCCCAGCTTACGATGAAGTGCATGAAACTTACGTTTATTTAGCTAAAAAAATGAATGAGCTAGGTTTAGTTTACATTCATTTATTAGATCACTCGCCATCTGGCAAAGATTTAGTTCCTCAAAATTTGAGAAAGGAAATCAGAGATTCATATAATGGAACGATTATTTGGTGTGGAGCTTATACCAAAGAAAGTGCAAATGCAGCATTAGCAAGTGGTGAAGCAGATTTAATTGCTTTTGGTAAAGCATTTGTTGCCAATCCTGATTTAGTAGAAAGGTTAGCCGCTGATGCTGACTTAAATCAGCCAGATTTCAATACCTTATATACTCCAGACGAAAAAGGATATACAGATTATCCGGCTTTAGCCGAAGCTTAATCATTAAATAAATAAGGTAAAAAGTCCATCATTATCTTCAATGATGGACTTTGCTTTTTGTAATAAGCGGTTTACATTGAAGAAGTGGTATAATAATTTTCTATTTTAGGATTTTAAATCAATAATTCGATGAAATTATCTTCTTCTTTTCTATTTATTCTTGTCTTTTTTGGATTTTCATCTTTTGCTCAAGAAAAAGATACCGTTCAATCCACTTATCAACCTCATGAACTTTTTGCGCCCATTTTTTATTCGCAAAGAGGAAATACGGTAAACACTCCCGATGGAAAACCTGGTCCGGATTACTGGCAAAACAGAGCAGATTATCAGCTCAAAGCAGAAATTGATACATCTAAAAAGATATTAACCGGAAAAGAAGATTTAACTTATACCAATAATAGCCCTTACGAATTAAATGATTTGTGGCTGCAACTGGATCAAAATACTTATAAAAACGATTCTCGTTCAAATTTCGCTATGGCTAATTTAGCAGGAGGACATACCCAAGGTTTTCAATTTGCTAGTGTGAAAATTGAGCAGAATGGCGTGATTCAAAACGCTGATTATGTGATTTCTGATACACGTATGCAAATCAGATTAGCTAAACCACTAGCTCCAAAAGGAGGAAAAATACATATTCTCATCAATTATAAATATGAAATTCCGGGAGCATTTGGAGGCAGAAATGATTATGTAGCCACTAAAAATGGCGTGATCTATGAGATTGCACAGTGGTATCCAAGAATGTGTGTTTTTGATGAAGCTAGAGGTTGGAATACCTTACCCTTTTTAGGAAGCGGAGAGTTTTATTGTGAATATGGCGATTTTGATTATTATGTTTCTGTCCCTTCTGAACTCATTGTTGTGGGTTCTGGAGAGTTAATGAATCCACAAGAGGTGCTAACCAAAACTCAGCAAGAGCGTTGGGAAAAAGCTAAGCATAGCGATAAAACCATCATGATCAGAACGCCTGAAGAAGTTACACAAGCCTCTTCACGTCCTGCAAAAAAGGGAAATCTAACTTGGCATTTCCAAATGAAGAATACCCGAGATGTCGCTTTTGGTGCCTCTAAAGCTTACATTTGGGATGCAGCAAAAGTGAATTTGCCAGAAGGCAAAACTTGCATGGCGATGTCTGTTTATCCGGTAGAAAGTGCTGGTGATGATGCTTGGGGAAGAGCAACAGAATACCTCAAAGGCTCCATCGAATATTTCTCGAAAAAATGGTTCGCTTATCCTTATCCGGTGGCAGTAAATGAAGCGGGTATAGCCAGCGGAATGGAATATCCAGGGATTGTTTTTGATGGGATGGATGATAAAGGTAAAGTGCTATTTTGGGTTACTGCTCATGAAATTGGTCATAATTGGTTTCCGATGATTGTGGGTTCAGACGAGCGTCGTTTTGCTTGGATGGATGAGGGTTTTAATACTTTTATTGATGTTTATGCTTCTGATGAATTTAATCATGGTGAGTATGCTCCTAAGAGAGATAGCGAATATGCACCTGGAGGCGGTTATCCTGCAGATGAAATAGTTCCCATCATATTAGATCCGAATGCACCTTCAATTTTAACTCCAGCAGATGCAGTTTCAGAGAAATATCGTCATAGCATCAGTTATTTTAAGGCAGCTTTAGGATTGATTTTATTGAGAGAACAAATCTTAGGAAAAGATAGGTTTGATTATGCTTTCAAAAATTACATCCACAATTGGGCTTATAAACATCCACAACCAGACGATTTTTTTAGAGCGATGGAAAGCGATGGAGGAGAAGATTTAGCTTGGTTTTGGAGAGGATGGTTTCAGCATAACTACGCTTTAGACATAGCAGTAATTAAAGCTAATGTGAATAAGAAAAATCCTAATGAATTAGAGGTGGAAGTAGCCAACAAAAATCAAATGGCTATGCCTTTTGATTTGGAAGTAAAAATGGAGGATGGCAAAACCCAAAGCTTTCATCTTCCGGTTGAAACTTGGATACAGAACAAAGTTACCACCTTACATCTTGCTATAAAAGGTAAGCCAAAAAGTATAACGATAGACCCAAATCACGCTTTGCCGGATATTAATAGGATGAATAATACTCTTAATCCAATTAATTAAAAACAAAAAATCCTGATTGGATCCAATCAGGATTTTTATTGTAGTGGAGATTACCGGATTCGAACCGGTCACCTCTTGCCTGCCAGGCAAGCGCTCTAGCCAAATGAGCTAAACCCCCGTTTTGCGGTCTGCAAATATGCTAAATCTTGGTTGATTTGCAAAAGCAAATCTAAATCGTCAGCAAAGTATCATTTGCATACTAATTTAAATATAATCTCTGCTGTGGCACAGCCTTTGTTTTAATTTACAAAACAAATAAAGAAATGAGAGCTGTTTTAAACGTTTTAACCTTAATTTTTATAGTGGGTTGGTTTTTGGGCGTTTTTGTTTTTAAAGCTAGCTTCTTAATTCACATCCTTCTGGTACTGGCTATTTTTGCATTCATCATCAATTTTCTAACCGAGCCAGTTTAAAGCAGTTCAATATCAATTTAAAGGGATAGTTTTATTGTCCCTTTTTTATTTACAAATTCATTTAAAATCCATTTTTCCAAATTATCTTCGTTGCATATTTTAAAAACAATGAACAGAGGATATTTAAAAAGCATATCATTTCTTATTTTAGTTGCAGCGCTTTCTGCATGTAGCACTTCAAAACAAATGATGGCTTTAAAGCCGATGCCTGATTATTCTTCTAGTCAGCTAGTGTATGAAAAACAGTTATCTTTCATCAATATGCCAGTTGAAATCGCTGTTAAAGATCTTCAAAATCAAACCAATAAATATTTAAATGGGATGATTTATGAGGATAATTCTTTTGATAAGGATAATTTAATGATGAAAGTTTACAAAGAAAATAATATCATCATCTCTGAGCAAAATGGAAAAATGGTGATGGATTTACCACTCAAAATTATGGGTAAAGTAAAATATGGCCTTTCATCATTTGGTGTAGATTTATCAGATACCAAAGATTTTTATCTGAATGGGATAGTGCGGTTAAATACAGCTATTAGTTTAAATAACTGGCAAATGCTTACCCATACCATAATCCAAAATATCCAATGGAAAGAAAGCCCCTCTATAATAGTTGCTGGCAAAACTATTCCGATTACCTACCTTGTTAATCCAGCGATTTCACTTTTTAGAGGAAATTTATCCAAATTGGTAGATGATGCCGTCAATCAATCTTTAGATATCAAACCCTATGTGATACAAGCTTTACAAAAATTTAGTGAACCCATTAAAATAAATGATGAATACAATGGATGGTTTGCCATGCAACCTGTGGAGGTTTACGCCTCCAATGCTACAGTGGCAAATCAGAAAATAACTGTCAATTTAGGCCTTAAAGCCTATATGGAATCCTCCATCGGTACCAAGCCAAACATCACTTTTGATCCAAACACTATAGCTTTAAAAGCAGTGGATAAAATGCCAAATCAATTTAATGTAAATGTAGCTGCTTATGCACCTTATGCTTATGCGAGTGAGATTATTCAAAAGAATTTTGCAGGTCAAAAATTTGAATCTGGTAAAAGAGCTGTAACGGTAAATAAAGTGGATTTGTGGGGTAAAGATGGGAAAATGATTGTTGCGTTAAACCTGAGTGGTTCTATAAATGGTGATTTTTACTTGAGCGGTGTGCCTATGTACAATTCAAAAACTAAAGAGGTGTATTTAGATCAGGTTGATTTTGTGTTGGATTCAAAGAGTAAACTTATCAAAATTGGTGATTGGTTAGCACATGATCTCATCTTGAAGAAGATGGCCAATTCTTGTAGGTTTTCCATTGCTAATCAGTTGGCAGAAGGAGAGAAAAATATTTCTTTTTACCTCAATAATTATCAACCGATGAAAGGGGTTAAAGTGAATGGCAAATTAGACGGGATTAGTCCAAACAAAGTAATTCTTACGCCAAATGCGATAGTTGCCATGTTAGTAGGTACTGGAAATTTAGCAGTAAGCATTGATGGATTAGACTAAAGCATGCGATTAAGGCCAACAGAAAAGGATTTTATCAATATTCACAGCCACAAAAGGGCTAAATCACAAGATGAATTTGTGCTTCGGAATGCCTATCATCCTGAAAAGAATATCCGATTCGATAAAATTCTTTATCCTATTTCTGTAGGTTATCATCCTTGGTTTTCATCTAGTTTTACTGTCCATTCTGTGGAGAGGTTAACTCAATTAATCAATTTAAAGCAGGTTTTAGCCATCGGAGAGATTGGTTTAGATAGAGCTAATGGTCCTAATTTGGATGAGCAACAAAAAGCATTTGAAGCGCAGTTGGCTTTAGCCGAGAGATTCAATATTCCAGTGATTATTCACGCAGTTAAAACCTATTCAGATTTATTTCCTTATCTCAAAAAATCGTCAATTCCATGGATTTTTCACGCTTTTCATGCGAGTGAAACACAAACTAGCCAGCTTTTGAAACAAGAGAATTCCTATTTTTCCTTCGGCGAAAGCCTGATGAAACAAATAAAATTTCAGGAATTATTTAAAAAGATTCCGCTTTCGCGGATATTTTTAGAAACGGATATTTCTAATATTGCTATTCAGGAAATTTATCAGCAAGCAGCCATTTTAAAAGAAATTGAAATGACTGAACTAAAAAAACAGCTTTTTTATAATTTTGAAGCCATTTTTAATTCGGTAAAATCATGAGTGAAATCCCTCAATGGCTGTCGAGAACAGCTTTGATGTTAGAAAAGGAACAAATCCAAAAATTAATGAAATCCCATGTTTTAGTGGTTGGCTTAGGTGGAGTTGGAGGTATTTGTGCCGAAATGATTGCTCGGGCAGGTGTAGGGAAAATGACTATTGTAGATGCTGATGTGGTAGAAGCAAGTAATAGAAATAGGCAGCTTCCGGCTTTGGTTTCTACAAATAATCAGTTGAAAGCGGAGGTAATGGCGCATAGAATTAAAGACATCAATCCAGATATTGAACTTACTGTAATCACAGAATTTCTAAAGGGCGACCGTACCAGAGAAATTTTGCAAAGTAACAGTTTTGATTACGTTGCAGATTGTATTGACACACTTTCTCCGAAAGTATTTTTCATTAATGAGTGCCTCAAACAAAAAATCCCGATGGTATCTTCCATGGGTGCGGGAGGGAAAATAGATCCCACACAAATCAGAATTAATGATATTTCTGAGACCTACAATTGCAATTTAGCTAGATATGTAAGAAAAAGATTGCAAAAATTTGGAATCAGAAAGGGTTTAAAAGTGGTTTTCTCGCCAGAACTCCCCAATCAAAGTAAAATTATTTTGGCGGAAGATGATGGTCCGAAAAAATCAATCATTGGTACAGTATCCTGGATGCCAGCAGTTTTCGGTTGCACAGTTGCCAGCGTGGTGGTTAATGATTTGTGTAAAAACTAATCATCGGTAAACATCAATTTTTTTAAAGGTTTAAATGTTGAAATCTTCCTGTTGCCCACTTTGCACAAAATTTTAGCTTTGTAATGCTATGATGTGCTTTCTCAAATCGCACATCTCAATACTCAAATCTGTAAAATGGCTGAAGAAGTAAATTATAGTGAAGATAGTATCCGGTCTTTAGATTGGAAAGAGCACATCCGTTTAAGACCCGGAATGTACATCGGTAAGTTAGGCGATGGCTCGGCTTATGATGATGGTATTTATGTTTTGCTCAAAGAAATCATGGATAACTCCATTGATGAGTTTGTGATGGGAGCAGGTAGAACCATTGATATTTCGGTGAGTGATCATAAAGTTTCTATCAGAGATTATGGACGTGGTATTCCGCTAGGAAAAGTGATTGATTGCGTTTCTAAGATTAATACTGGAGGTAAGTATGATTCTAAAGCTTTCCAAAAATCTGTAGGGTTAAACGGAGTAGGTACCAAGGCAGTAAATGCCTTATCGGCGAGTTTCACGGTACAATCTTATCGTGATGGAAAAACCAAAAAAGCTGAATTTGAAAAAGGAGAATTGGTAAACGATAATCCTGAAATTGATACCACCCAACGTAATGGAACTGCCGTGGTTTTTATTCCGGATGAAGGGATTTTTAGAAATTACCGATACATTCCGGAGTTTATCGAAAACATGATTTGGAATTATGTTTTCCTGAATGCTGGCTTAACCATCAATTTTAACGGTCAGAAATTCTTCTCTGAGAAAGGTTTACACGATTTATTAGTTAGAAATACGGATGCAGAAGCAAATCGCTATCCCATCATCCATTTAAAAGGAGAAGATATAGAAATTGCGATGACGCATGGTCAGCAATATGGTGAAGAATATTATTCCTTTGTAAACGGTCAGCATACTACCCAAGGCGGAACGCATCAGCAAGCTTTTCGTGAAGCAGTAGTAAAAACAGTCCGTGAGTTTTATAAAAAAGAATTTGACGCGGCAGACATTAGAGCATCTATTGTTGCAGCAATTTCTGTTAGGGTACAAGAGCCTGTTTTCGAATCGCAAACCAAAACTAAGCTGGGTTCTCTAAATATTGGCCCTGAAGGACCAACGGTTAGAACTTTTGTGAATGATTTTGTGAAAAAGGAGTTGGATGATCATTTACATAAACATCCAGAAACAGCCGATGCTTTGCTGAAGCGAATTCTACAATCAGAAAGAGAGCGTAAAGACATAGCGGGCATTAAAAAATTAGCCAACGAAAGAGCGAAAAAGGCAAGTTTGCACAACCGGAAATTGCGAGATTGCAAGTGGCATTTAGATGATGAGAAGCTGAGTGAAGAAGATCGTAAAAAAACCACTTTGTTTATCACCGAGGGAGATTCTGCCTCTGGGTCTATCACCAAAGCTCGTGAAGTTAAAACGCAAGCGGTATTCTCCTTAAAAGGAAAACCTTTAAACGCTTATGGATTAACCAAAAAAGTGGTGTATGAAAACGAAGAATTCAATTTACTGCAACATGCGCTCAATATCGAAGATGGTTTAGAAACTTTACGTTATAATAATATTGTAATTGCTACAGATGCCGATGTGGATGGAATGCACATCCGACTATTATTAATGACTTTCTTTTTGCAGTTTTTTCCTGATTTAGTAAAAACAGGTCATGTTTTCATCTTGCAAACACCTTTGTTTAGGGTGAGAAATAAGAAAGAAACCATTTACTGCTATAGCGATGAAGAGCGTGTTTTAGCCATTGATAAACTCGGCGGAAAGCCAGAAATTACTCGATTTAAAGGATTAGGAGAAATTTCTCCGGATGAGTTTGAGAATTTTATAGGAGACGATATCCGTCTAGACCCGGTAATTCTTCAAGGAGAAACCAAAATCAAAAATTTATTAGAATATTACATGGGTAAAAACACCATGGACAGGCAACAGCACATCGTTCAAAACCTAAGAATAGAAAAAGATGATGCAGATATTATTGCTGATGCCAAACAAGCGGCAGAAGATGCAGAAACTCTAGCAAATTCAGCAGCCTAAACAAAAAAAAATTGATAAAAAAGGAAATAAATATTGCTTTTGAAGAATACAAAAGCATCGTAGAATTGAGTTCTGATGAACAAGATTTATGTAAAGAAGCAGTGAAAGCTTTGGATAATTCACATTCGCCATACTCTAATTTTAAAGTTGGAGTAGCCATTAAATTGGCAAGTGGGAAAGTGGTTTATGGAAGTAATCAGGAAAATGTAGCTTATCCATCGGGTTTATGTGCAGAAAGAGTAGCACTTTTTGCTATTGGAGCTAACTATCCTGATGATGAAATTAAGTCGATAGCCATAACAGCAAAGACTGATCTTTTTGAAATCACGCAACCTGTAACGCCTTGTGGTTCTTGTTTGCAAGTAATGGCAGAATATGAAAAAAGACAGGAGAATACTTTCGATATTCTTTTATACTGTATAAACGGACCAATTTGGAAAGCAAAAGGAGTGAATAATTTCTTGCCATTTTTGTTTTTTGAAGATAGATTGAATAAGGGGTAATTTGTAATTGATTATGATAGATTGTAAATTTGATTATGGGCAAAATCGATAAAAAAGAACCTAACTTTTCAATTCCTGGTAAACCCATGAATCAGGTTGAGTTGGAGAAAATGATTAAAATAGCTGAAGAAGGAAATTTTCATTCTATTAAAGATTTAAAAGCTAAAGTCTCTGATTGGAAGTCGAAATCAGAAAAGTAGTTGTTAGTGATCTTGCGCTCATCAGTCTAGAAAAAAATCTATCATTATGGTATTGAAACTTTTTCTTTAGCCTCAGCTTCAGTTTTTGTTGATGAGATTACTGAAAAAATAGATAGTTTAGAAAGTGATTATTTGGTTTATCCCGAATGTAGATTTTTAGAAACTAAAAGTAAGTTATACAGAAATATCATTTTAATCATTTATAGGATAACAAAAGTAAGAATAGAAGTATTAAATATCATTCATAGTAGTAGAAGCATTAGTTTCATCAAATCTTCAAGAGGAATAAAACTATAAATGGAAGAAAACAATTACGAAAACGAAAAAACTTTACACAACGTAACGCCACTGAGTGGTTTATACGAAAACTGGTTTTTAGATTATGCCTCCTATGTGATTTTAGATCGGGCAGTTCCTCATATTCATGATGGATTAAAGCCCGTACAACGCCGTATTCTTCATTCATTAAAAGAAATGGATGATGGGCGTTTTAATAAAGCAGCCAATGTAATTGGTAATACCATGAAGTATCACCCTCATGGAGATGCTTCTATTGGCGATGCCATGGTGCAAATTGGGCAAAAGAATTTGTTGTTAGATACGCAAGGAAACTGGGGAGATCCAGTAACTGGCGACTCTGCTGCTGCTCCGCGTTATATTGAAGCTCGTTTATCTAAATTTGCTTTAGAAGTGGTTTTTAATCCGGATACCACAGAATGGCAATCTAGCTACGATGGTAGAAACAAGGAACCGGTTACTTTACCTGTAAAATTCCCTCTATTATTAGCTCAAGGTGCAGAAGGTATTGCAGTGGGTTTGGCCACTAAAGTGATGCCACACAACTTTAATGAGTTGATTGACGCTTCTATTGAGGTTTTAAAAGGGAACAGACCTGATATTTTGCCTGATTTCATGACCGGCGGAATGGCTGATTTTTCCGCCTATAATGAAGGTCAGCGAGGAGGTAGAATCCGTATCAGAGCTAAAATTTCTGAATTAGATAAAAAGACATTAGTTATCACAGAAATCCCTTTTTCTACCACCACCATCGCGTTAATTGATAGCATCATTTCTGCAAATGATAAGGGTAAAATCAAAATCAAAAAGATTGAAGACAATACCGCAAAAGATGTGGAAATTGTAGTTCATTTGGCACCCGGAATCTCTCCAGATGTGACTATCGATGCCTTGTATGCCTTCACTTCTTGTGAAGTTTCTATCTCCCCAAATACTTGTATTATTAAAGGAGATAAGCCTCATTTTATGAGTGTGAATGATATTTTGGTAGAAAGTACAGCCTACACAAAAAATCTTTTAAAGCGGGAATTGGAAATTAAACTGCATGATTTGCAGGAAAAAATATTCTTCAGTTCGCTCCTAAAAATCTTCATTCAAGAAGGGATGTATAAACATGCTGATTATGAAAACTCGACCAATTTTGACGAAGTAGTAGCGGTATTGCATCGTTTATTTGAGCCTTTCAAGTCAAGTTTGTATCGTGAGATTTTACCGGAAGATTTCAAGAAGTTGATTGATAAGCCCATGAGTAGCATCACCCGTTTTGATGTAAAAAAAGCGGATGAGCAAATGGCAGCGCTTGAGAAGGAAATCAAACAAGTAAAATTTGATTTAAAGCATTTAACAGATTATGCCATCGCCTACTTCCTAAGATTAAAGGAAAAATTCGGAAAAGGGAGAGAACGTAAAACAGAAATCAGAACATTTGACAAGGTAGAAGCAGCCCAAGTGGCTTTAGCCAATACCAAATTTTTTGTGAATCGTGAGGATGGTTTTGTGGGAACAGGTTTAAAGAAAGACGAATATGTTTTTGATTGTTCTGATTTAGATGATGTGATTGTATTTAGAGAAGACGGAATTTGTTTAGTCACTAAAGTACAGGATAAAACTTTTGTAGGTAAGGGTATTTTACATGTAGGTGTTTTCAAGAAAAACGATGACCGTACCATTTACAACATGGTTTATAAAGATGGTAAAACTGGAACAGCTTATATCAAGCGTTTTGCGAGTGGAGGGGTTACCAGAGATAAAGAATACGATTTAACTAAAGGAACAAAAGGCTCTAAAGTGTTGTACTTTACAGCTAATCCTAACGGCGAGGCCGAAGTAATTAATGTGGTTTTAAAACCGTTGTCTAAACTTCGGAAACTTACATTTGATCATGATTTTGCTGAAACAGCGATTAAAGGACGTGGTTCACAAGGGAATATCCTCACAAAATACGCCATTAAAAAAATCACCTTAAAATCTAAAGGTATTTCTACTTTGGCAGGAAGAAAAATCTGGTACGATCCTATCATCAAACGTTTGAATGAAAACGGACATGGTCGTTACTTAGGCGAGTTCCAAGCGGAAGACAAAATACTTTGTGTATTTAATGATGGCAGTTATGAGCTTTCTAGCTTCGATTTGAGTAATCATTTTGATGAAAAAATGGTTCGAATCGAAAAATTTGATATTGAACGTGTTTTTGCTTGCATTCATTTAGATGGAAAATCAAAAAACTATTATATCAAGCGTTTCACTTTTGAGGATTTAGCCATTGGTAAACGCAGTGGTTTCATCAATGAAGAACCCGGTTCTAAACTAATTTTGTTGAGCAATGCAGACCATCCAATCGTGAAAATAGAATCCTTAAAAGGAAAATCTCAGATATTTGATGAGCAAGAATTGGATTTATCCGAAGCTATTGAAGTGAAAGGCATGAAAGCTCAAGGAAACAAATTAAGTCCGCATGATGTGCAAAAAGTCACTTTGATTTCTGAGGAAAATGACGAAATCGAGGAAGAGGAAACCCCTGAGGAAGAAGAGGATACCAATGATGGAGGCGAGGAAGAAAACGCTGATAATGAAGAATCTGAAACCATTGAGGCAAAGGTAGAGGAGATAAAATCCTCAGAAAAAACAGAAAAAGAAGAGCCTAAAGCGGTGGAATCCAAGACTGAGGAAAATAAAGCAATTTCTAAGTTAGAAGAAGAACCCAAATTAAACAAGGTTGAAACAACTACAGAAGACGTTAAACCACCCAAAAAAGTTGATTTTGAAATCACCAATCCTGATGATATTAAGCTAGATGATAAAGGGCAGTTGGGTTTGTTTTGAAAATAAAGGATAGATTTATAGTATAATGAACAATCAGGATATTCGCTGGCAGCAAAGATTTAAAAATTATCAAAAGGCTTTAAGGCAATTGGAGAAATTTTTAAAAGTAGCCCAACTCAATGAAATGGAAGAGCAAGGGCTCATCCAAGCATTTGAATATACTTATGAGTTAGCGTGGAATGTGATTAAGGATTATTTGGCTTTTCAAGGAATTACAGACGTAATTGGTAGTAGGGACGCTTTCAGGATTGCTTTTAACAGAGGATTAATAGTGGAAGGTGAGGTTTGGATGAGCATGATAGAAAGCCGAATTAAAAGTGCTCACACTTATAATGAGGAAATCGTTAAAGAAATTTTGAAAGAAATAAGAGAGAAATATTTTGCTCAATTTATCCTATTAGAAACAAAATTAAAATCACTGTAATGGATGATTTTGGTTTAAAATCAGTTGATTTAGATAGAATAAAAGAGGTTTTTGATCAATTCCCTCAAATTGAAGAAGTTATCATTTACGGTTCTAGAGCCAAAGGAAATTACAGAGCAGCTTCTGATATCGATCTTACTTTATTAGGGAAAAATATTGATTTGGTTTTGTTAAATCGTTTATCCTCAAAACTAGATGATTTATTATTGCCCTATCTCTTCGATTTGTCTAGCTATCAAAAACTTGATAATCCAGAATTAATTGATCACATCAAAAGGGTAGGAAAATCCTTTTATAAACTCAACAAGCCATAATTCTTTAAAATATTCATCGGTTTAGAAAACCAGAATAATTCAAAATCTTCAAACTGGGTTTCAAAATCGGCTTTAAGCTGAGCAAAAGTAACGGGTTCTTCTGCTGTGATTTGCAGTCTTTCTAATCGACTGCTCAACCAATCGCCCTTGTCTTTTTCTAAAGAAATCTCAAAGCTTTCGGTTTTATCGTGAAAACGGAGTTGTACCATTTCCCAGCTATTCCCTTTTTTAGATTTGGTGTAATAATTCAACTGCGGTTTGCCACCTAACCAAATGATTTTAGCTGTTGGTTTTATGTTGAAATTGGTATAATTCTGTATGCAATTTTGGATGTAATCTTTTCGGATAGTTGTTTTCGGAATTTTAAAATCAAACCAATCTTGCAAAGGCAACTCAAAACAAATTCCATGCATATAATTAAATAAAGACTTTTTTAAACCGAAGCTAAATTGATCATGGTTGATGCCCGTTTTATCTTTAAACTCGATATCGTTATGTGCAAAAGTGATGTCTCTTTGCTGAGGGATAATTCCATATTCATCAGGGTTTAATCCTACCGGACTGTGTGCTGTTAGCGCAAATTGATGCCAAAAACCAGATTGAATCACACCCATTTCAAACAACTGACGAACCATTTCTAAGCTATCTACCGTTTCTTGTACAGTTTGAGTTGGGTAGCCATACATCAAATAAGCGTGAACCATAATTCCCACCTCGGTAAAATGATAGGTGACTTGTGCGACTTGCTCCACGGTAACGCCTTTCTGAATCAAGGCTAATAATCTATCCGAAGCTACTTCTAATCCACCGGAAACAGCGATACATCCCGAAGCTTTGAGCAACAAACACAAATCTTTGGTAAAGCTTTTTTCAAAGCGAATATTGGTCCACCAGCTTACACTTAATTTTCGTTTGATAATTTCTATAGCAACAGCTCGCATTAAAGCTGGCGGAGCAGCTTCATCCACAAAATGAAAACCATTTTCACCGGTTTGAGTAATCATTTGCTCCATTCTATCCACCAATAAACTGGCCGACACAGGCTCATAAAGCTTAATATAATCCAAAGAAATATCGCAAAAAGTGCATTTTCCCCAATAGCAACCATGCGCCATGGTGAGCTTATTCCAACGTCCATCGCTCCATAAACTATGCATGGGATTCGCCATTTCTATTACCGAAATGTATTTATCTAGTAGCAAATCAGAATAATCAGGTGTGCCTAAATCTTGCTGTTTATAATCGGATTTTAAAGAGAAATTATTGTAAACCACCTCATTATTTTCTTTTAAAAAGGTTCGTTTGAACAGCGGAGGGTTTGTAATAGGAGAATGCGTTTCTTGAATCAATAATTCGATGGGTAATTCGCCATCATCTAAAGTGATATAATCAAAAAAATCAAACACACGAACATCTTTAATGCTCCTTAATTCGGTATTTGGGAAACCGCCACCCATGGCAATTTTAATTTCAGGATAATGTTTTTTGATGAATTGAGCACACCTAAAAGCACTGTATAAATTCCCTGGAAAAGGAACTGAAAAGCAAACTAATTTAGGTTGAATCTCTTTTAACTTTTTAGCTAAAATTTCTAAAGTAACGCGATCGATATAAGTGGGATTTTGATGTAGTGAATCATGCAGTTCATTAAAATCATTAGCACTTCTGCCCAACCTTTCAGCATATCGGCTAAAGCCAAAGTTGGCATCTACGCATTCTATAATGTAATCCGATAAATCTTCTAAGTATAATGTAGCAAAATGCTTGGCTTTGTCTTGCAAACCCATATTACCAAAAGCCCATTCCATATCGTCCAATTGGTTGAATCTGGAAGCTTGAGGAAGATAATTTCCACTGCAAATCTGCCTGGCTAAAGTTTGATTTTTACCTTGAAGGAATGAAATTACAGATTCAATACTGTGAATGTAATCCGCTTTTAGCGCATAAATTCTTTGTGCATTTTCTGATGCTGTTTTTTGATTTTCAACACTAAAGTTGAATAATTTTTTCAAACCATCTTTTGAAAAAAGCGAAAGAATCACCTCTATCCCTAAATCCATTTGATAAGATTTAAAGTTTTTGGTATTTAAAAAGCCTTTTAAATAAGCCGTAGCCGGGTATGGTGTATTTAGCTGGGTAAAAGGCGGCGTAATGAGCAGCAAATCTTTCAAATCACAACAAATCTATCGAAAAGATTTAGCTTACTATTCAACGCTAATCATCATCATCTTTTTTCTTTTTTTCTAACTTCACAAAGGCACTTCTTCTTGGTGCGGGCATAATGGCATCTTCTCCTTTGATAGATTTCCAAATCACCTCATTCAATTCTAAATCTGGTACGGCATCTTCTTTGGCTAAATTGAAAGATTCTGAAATTTTAGAGCTTCTGTTAACCGCTACATTTCTTTCATCCAAATTGATATTTGCTTCCAAATGGTTGTAAGGCGTAAAATCTGGTTTAGAGGTAAAGCAATCATACAATGGTAAAGCCATCGCATCATATTGGCTCATCGGCGGTAAGCCTAAAATCAATTCCATTGTTCTTAAAACACCACTGGTAGAGTACATAGTGCTGATGACCTGATTTCTTTTGGTATAAGGACTAACTACTAAAACAGGAGAACGGTGTGCGTCCACATGGTCTGGTCCGTTTTGCGCATCATCTTCTAATATAAACACTGCAGATTCTTTCCAAATAGTGCTATGTGATAAGTAATCTACAAATAAACCTACTGCCAAGTCATTATCCGCTACAGCGGCGGAAGGGCTAAAACTACCTTTTCTTTGTCCGCTAGTATGATCACTAGAAAACCTCAAAGTGTTAAATTGCGGCACCTTATTTTCGGCTAAAAGTTGATCAAAGTCGGTTTTCCAAGCATTAAAACGAGTAGTGTCTTTCACCGTCATATCAAAACCTGCATAACCAGGCCCGAAATGATTTTCTAAAGCAGGAATGCTAGCTGTTTTGCCATCTGTAAATTCACCATAGGTACGGTAACTAATTCCAGCTCTTTTGCAATAATCCCAGATAAATCCATCTCTTGGGTATGCAATTTTTCTAGAACCTTCATAATCATAAGTTCCACCGCGACCACCATAGCTAATAGGCCAAGTTTTTTCTACATAATCTGTAGCGTAAGCGGCGGTACTCCAATTATGGCCATCGGCACTTACCTCAGCATCTACATAAAAATTGTCTAATAAAACATAATCATCAACTAGTTTATGAATATTTGGAGTAGTGTTTTCCGGAAAAATACAAAGTGATTCATCTCCATTTCCTTTTTTAATGTCTCCTAAAACTTGGTCGTAAGTTCTATTTTCTTTGATAATATAGAACACATATTTAATAGGACTTTGCTCGCCTTCTTGAGTTGGAATAGGGTTGTCTTTTAAACTTTTAATATCTCGACTTACTTTTCTATCTGGAAGATTTGCATAAACTTGTTTACTATATTGATCTAGTTTTACCTCATCAGGAATATCAATAATGGATAAAGTTCCCTTAAATAAGCCACCAATATATTGTACCTCTTTTTTGTTTGTTGGACTTTTTTGATAGTCGCTATCATCTTTTTTGCTGATAGGCTGTGGTCCTTGTGGGTTAGGTAAACTAGAGAAACCTTTTCCGTTAGCTACAAATATTTTGTTTCCTAAACTCTTCACATTGGTAGGATACCATCCAGTTGGGATAAAGCCTTTGCTTACGCTTTTACCGGGTTGGCTTACATCAAAAACTGCTATGCAATTATTGTCGGCATTGGCGATATATAGCGTTTTTTCATCATCAGCTAAAGCTAAACCATTGGTGGTAGAGCCGGTAAGATGATTTGGAAATAAACTGGCCGAGATGTTTTCTAATACTTTTTTGGATTTGGTATCGATTACCGAAACAGAGTTATCATTGGCGTTGGCTACAAATAAAATATCTCCTTTTTTAGTTAAACAAAGCTCGTTGGGATGGCTTTCCGTTTTAATTTTTGAGGTGATGATTCCTTTTTGGATATCATAAACAGCAACTTCATCTGCACCCCAAAGAGAAATAAATAAAGTTTTTTGATCCGGAGAAAGCAAACAGTCATAAGCTTCTGCGCCTAAATCAATTTGTTTAAGAATGCTTTTATTCTTTAGGTTGACGATGTATAAACTGTTATTTTCTTTGGTAACGGTGTACAGCAACTGTGATTGATCATCAACAGCAATACCAGTCGGACTGATTTTATTTGGCCATTTTTTACCTAAAGAGATGGTATCTGCATCCAGTAATTTGTTTTTAACGATGGGATAAACCAGTATGATGTTATCATTTCCGCCAGATACGTATAGTGTCTTGCTGTTCGCACTAAAACTCAATCCATACCAAGAAGCTTTGATGGGTTTTTCATCTAAGATTTTCTCCGCTTTCGGATCGATAAGTTGAATACTTTGGGTACTTTGACCATTGTTGGTAACTGCTAAAAGTTGATGATTAGGAGATATTTGAATGTTCAGGGGTAAGTCGCCGAGTTGCAAAGATCTACCTGCAGGGCTTAACGACCATCCGTTGGGCAATAAAACTTGTTTTGCTTTTGGATTATCCGTTGGGGTTTGAGCAAAAGTTTGAGCTGCTAAAAGAACAGCACCAAAGAAGATGAGTTTACTTTTCATGAAAAATGAGTTAATGGCTAAAGTTACAGAAAACCATTTCTAATCGAATAAAAAAAGCGTTGATTTAACAGAAGTTTAATATGAGTGTTTCAAATGACAAACTATACTTACATAATGAATTCAAAATATTTTTAGCTTGTATTTAATTAAAGATTGGACTTATGACTAATTATCAGGATTATATCATGTTATCGGCCGATGTTAGGTTTGGACAACCTTGTATCAAACAAACTAGAATTTCGGTTTACGATGTTTTGAATTGGTTGGCTAACGGGATGAGGATTCCGGAAATTATTGAAGATTTTCCTGAGCTTAATGAAGATCAAATTAAAGCTTGTTTAGCTTACGCTGCAGACAAAGAACATAAACTTCGTGTTGCTTAATGAGGCTACTTTTCGATCAGAATATTTCATTTAGGATTATATGATTGATTGAGCATTATTTTCCCGAATCTCAACAAGTTCGAGCGCTCATGCTCGAAAATGTAACAGACTTTTCTATTTGGAATTATGCGAAACTTAAGAATTTTACTATCGTTACTTTTGATGCAGACTTTTTGAACTCTCTACTTTATATGGTCATCCACCAAAAATCATTTGGTTAAGAACCGGATATAGAACTACCAACCATCTAGCTGATTTCTTAATTCGCAAACATGCTGATATTTTGGATTTCATTAATAATCCAGAACTTTCAGAAATACCCTGCCTAGAATTACATTAAAGCAACTCTGGTTTAATCTTATCTCTAAATTGAGTAGCAAATTTTACCAATTTAGGCTCAATAACTGCCATACAATAACCCTGAAAACGGTGATTGATAAAATAATCTTGATGATAATCTTCGGCAGGGTAGAAAATGGGTGCCGGAGAAACTTCAGTAACAATTGGACTGTTAAAAACTTGCTCTTCTGTTAATCGACGAATCATTTCTTCGGTTTTTAATTTTTGCTCTTCGTTTTCATAAAAAACAACCGAACGGTATTGAGTACCCACATCTGCACCTTGTCTGTTAAGGGTAGTAGGGTCGTGGGTTTTAAAGAAAATCAACAATAGCTCAGAAAAATCTACTACATTGGCATCAAACGTAATTCTTATAATTTCTGCGTGACCAGTTCTACCAGAGCATACCTGTTCATAAGTTGGGTTTTCTACCTGTCCGCCCATATAGCCAGAAGTAACACTACTTACTCCTTTTACAGCAGTAAAAACTGCTTCTGTACACCAAAAACAGCCACCGCCAAAATTTGCTTGTTGAATATTCATCATCTAAATAAACAAAATTTTTAGAGATAGTTTAAGGCAAAGCGCATTTTATTAGTTATGTTTAAAATGAGATGACAAAGCAAAATAAAGCCGCTAAAAAACCGCATACAGGAAGTAGTACAGGCCTATTAATTGGACTGATGTTGAGTTTTTTAATTGGCTTAGCCATGATTCAACATTGTGAATGTTCGCTAAAACATAGCTTTTTCCCTTATGGTATTGCTTTAGGGGTGATGATCACCACAGTGGTAGGTTATAAAATTGGAGATGCTATTGATGAGCAAAATTTCAGAGACGATTGCTTAGGGATTTTGGATATCAAAACCGATGAGTGGGTAGAGGAAAACCATTGGAATGCAGAAAGTTATTGGCAAGAACATCAAGGAAGGGAGCACCGCATTTTAACTACGATGGTAGATGCCGAGTTGGTGAGTATTTATAATGGAAGTATTATTGCTTATCATGGTCGTTCGGCAAATCACATGAGTGTGAATCGTTTTCATGCGGAGGTGAAAAATGAAATCATTAATAAATTGAAAGAGGATTTTAATAAGGAAGCGTAATTGTAGTTAAGGTTGATTTAATTAATTGATAATAAGGGTTAAATTTGTATCTTGAAAAATTATTTAACGCAGTCAAACAACATGAAGAAGCAAATTTTACTCCTTTTATTATTCGTGTTTACCATCCATTTGGTAAAAGCACAAACCATTTTAAGCGATAGCTTACGCCTAAAAAAGGATAGTACCTTAAAGGCAATGATTCATCAAGATTCTCAAAAAGTAGAAAAGCAATTTGAGGAAAGGGCAAGAAGAGAAAAGATAACTAAAAGCTTCGAATATCCTTTGATAAAAGGCGGAAAGTATAGTGGCGTTTTGCCTGTTAAAAATCTTACAGAAATCCCTGATCCTAACATGGATTATAAACTGCTATTTGAGATTACCAAGAATAACCCCGATTCATTAATGAAAATGAATAATGGCGGTTTAGATGAAGTAGCGAGGGTGCTCAATTTGCACTATGCTTCTGGAATTCCTCAAAAAAGATTGATACCTGTAATAGTGGTACACGGAGGTGCCTTAAACGCACTATTAAAGAATGAGGCCTATCAAAAGAAATACAAAATAGATAATCCAAATACCCAGATAATTAATGATTTACAGAAATTAGGAACGAAGTTTATTGTTTGTGGGCAAGCCATGCAATTTTTAAATATTGATACGGCAGATTTACTACCAGGTATTAAACTTTCTTTAACAGCGCAAACGGTGATTACTAATTACCAATTGAAGGGTTATGTGTTGCTATCTGAATGAGGAGGAATGAATTATTGTATTGGGGTTCTCTGCGAGTGACCATTGTAAACGAAATGGCATCCGTTTATTGGGTCTATTAAAGCCAATGGTAGGACGATCGTTCTAACGAACACAGACCGACCAGAATTTAAACCTAATCATATAAACACGACATCTTTACAGAAACGCTAAAAATAACTGTTTTTTTATTCCAGTAAATCGCCTATATTTATACTGACGATTTTATTTCTAAATGCTACCGATGATTTTTAGACGAATTCAAGTTGGTAACGAATTCAAACTATTTTATAAATTTAAAATCTAAAAAATGAAAAAAGTATTATTCTTAACTGGCGACTTTACAGAGGACTATGAGACTATGGTTCCATTTCAGATGCTTGAAATGGTGGGTTATACGGTTCATGCGGTTTGTCCTGACAAAAAAAAAGGCGAAACTATTAAAACAGCCATTCATGATTTTGAAGGTGACCAAACTTATTCTGAAAAGCCAGGTCATAATTTTAAATTGAATTACAGTTTTGGAGATGTAAATGTCAGCGAATATGATGGTTTAGTAATAGCTGGGGGAAGAGCCCCTGAATATTTGAGATTAAACGAAAAAATAATTGAAATAGTAAAACATTTTTTCACAACCAATAAACCTGTTGCAGCAATTTGCCACGGCATTCAGATTTTAGCTACTGCTGGTGTTTTAAAAGGAAGAAAGTTAACAGCTTATCCGGCAGTCGGTCCGGAGGTAACTATAGCGGGTGGGGAATATCAGGCAATTCCTGTTGATGGGGCATTTGTAGACGGGAACCTTGTTACCTCTCCTGCTTGGCCAGCGCATCCAAATTTTATTAGAGAATTTTTAAAAATTATGGGAGCTAAAATTGAAATATAAAACTGCTGCCAATTAATGCATTCGCACCAGCTATTCGACATGTTAGCGAAGCGCATACCGAATTTTTGATAAGGTGGATTTGTAATCCGCCTTAGACAAGCGAAGTTAATGTCAATAAACTTTTTCTAATGCCATAAATTTCTCCGCAACTGCTAAATAAATATTCTTCTTCTTTTTCTACTAATCCGGCCCTTACTGGATTATAATGTATATAGTCTTGCTTGGTGTTATAGAATGCAAGACTGATGATTTCTTCGCCATGATAACCTTCTTGCCAGAAAAGAATACCCTCTTCTATTTTAACAACCATAACAACCAATTTTTTCTGCTTTCTCTTGGATTTTCCGCTATAGCTTCAAGAATTCTTTTAGCAGTATATTTTTTAAAATCTCGAATGATATCACTCAAATTATCTTGATGAGTAGAAATAATCATATGAATGTGATTAGTCAGCACTACCTAGGAGAAAATCTCCAAACCTTTTTTCATTTGGCAATATCTTAAACTTTGCAAAAGGATTTCAATGTATTCTTTTCGGGTAAAAACATCAACCCATTGATTTACTGTGTTAGTAATGAAATAAGTTTCTTTTTAATCATAAATTCTACAGGTAAATGCCATTAATAAAGATTAAGCAATAGTTTGGGATTTGCAAACGGTGTGAAGAGGTTTTTTAGCGTATGGCAAATTCGCTTTTATTTTAGTTCGAGATTCTAAATCTCGAACTAAAAATAAACCAAAAATCACCAAACAAAAAAAGGTCGATAACAGAGTTACCAACCTTTTTAATTTCAAATCTTGAATTACTTATTTATTCTTTTGAGCTTTTTGCATTGGGTTTCCGCCCGTGCTAGCGCCTCTTGGTACGCTTTGCATTTTGAATAATTCAAATTTGCTTGGTTCTATTGCTCTAGGGAAGCTATTGTTAGAAACATCAATATCTGCGGTTTCTAAATAGGGATCGAGTTTTAAAGATGCTAAAGGTTTGCTTTTGGCAAATACTTTGGTCACATGGTTTTCGTCTTTTCTCCAGATATAAGCCGGAATACGGTCTATCTCTTTGGTGCCATCAGTATAAGTCCATTCTAAAACAATGGGCATCACCAAACCTCCTTTATTAGAAAAATCTACTTGGTAGAAAAAGGTTTTGCTATCATACAAGGCTTTTTCATTAGCACTTAAACCATCATAATATTTCTTAAAGTTTTCTTTATCGGCAGAGCTCACTGCATATCTGTCCCACTTGCTATAGAAATCTTGCAATGTGTTATCTGCTTCTACAGCAAACTGAATTCCTTCATCACGGTTGCGTTTTCTTCCAATAATATAGTTATTATCATCATAAGCTTTACGAGCATAAGCATTTTCAATTTCTGGATTTTTAGTATCCATTCTGTAAGAGGTCAGGTTATCAATAGAAATGTCAACAGGATCAGTTCCGTAGAACCAACCTCTCCAAAACCAATCTAAATCTACTGCAGAAGCATCTTCCATGGTTCTAAAGAAATCTGCCGGAGTTGGATGTTTGAAAGCCCAACGACGAGCGTATTCCTTGAAAGCGTAATCAAATAAATCACGACCCATTACCGTTTCTCTCAAGATATTTAAAGCGGTAGCAGGCTTTCCGTAAGCATTCGGGCCAAAGTTTACGATGTTTTCTGAATTGGTCATGATAGGCTCTAGTTGGTCTTTTGGCAACTTCATGTAATCCACAATCAGATGTGCAGGCCCTCTTCTTGAAGGGTAATTGTTATCAAATTCTTGTTCAGCCAAAAACTGGCAGAAAGTGTTTAAGCCTTCATCCATCCAAGTCCATTGGCGCTCGTCAGAGTTTACAATCATCGGGAAGAAGTTATGGCCAACCTCATGAGTAATCACTCCAATCATTCCATATTTAGTAGCTTCAGAATAAGTGCCATCTTTCTCGGTTCTACCGTAATTGAAACAAATCATGGGATATTCCATTCCGTTAGAAGCTTCCACAGAAATGGCTACAGGATAAGGGTAAGGAATAGTATGTTTTGAATAAACTTTAAGGGTGTTAGCCACTACTTTGGTAGAATATTTACGGTAAAGTGGATAAGCTTCTGGTCCGTAGTAAGACATCGCCATGGGCGTTTTGCCTTCAACATTTACCTTCATCGCATCCCATACTAAACGACGAGAAGTGACAAAAGCAAAATCTCTCACATTTTGCGCCTCGTAAACCCAAGTTTTTTTAGCACTTGATTTACCTTTCATGGCATTCTTTGCTTCTGCCAAAGTCACAATTTCTATAGGTTCACTAGTATTTTGAGCTTGTTGCCACCGGCTATATTGCGCTGGAGATAATACTTTATCATAGTTTTGGCATTGACCTGTCGCACCCACCACATGGTCGGCCGGAACGGTTATGCTCACTTTAAAATCACCAAAGGTTAAAGCAAATTCACCTCGTCCGGTGAATTGCTTGTTTTGCCATCCTTGGAAATCAGAGTAAACGGCCATTCTAGGATACCACTGAGTAATGGTGTAAAGATAGTTATCATCAGCTTTAAAATACTCGTAACCACCTCGCCCTCCAACAGTCATACGATCGGTAATTTGATAATTCCAGTCTATATTGAAAACGAATTTATCTCCCGGAGCAAGCGTTTTAGGTAATTCCACACGCATCATGGTTTGGTTGATGGTATATTTGAGAGGATTTCCATTAGCATCCGTAATTTTAGTAATATTATCGCCATAGTTATTAGGTGCATTCATGATACGATCTAACTGGCGCATGCTCATTTTATCATTCATTTTTGAACCATCAAAAACAGCAGATTCTACGGTTGATTTGTGTTCATTTTCATCCAATTGCAACCATAAATAGGTGAGCGGATCCGGAGAATTATTAGTATAAGTGATGGTTTCTGAACCAGTTAATACTTGAGTTTTATCATTCACCTCGGCATTAATCACATAATCTGCTTTTTGCTGCCAATATTTCGGACCGGGAGCACCGGAAGCAGAACGATACATGTTCGGATCACGGATGATGGTTTCTAATTGTTCAAACTTGTTGCCATGATTAGAGCCCGGATTATTTTGTTGAAATTGTGCGAATGCACTTCCACATAATCCAAAACTCAGTAAAAAAGGGAGTAATTTGTGCTTCATATTTATTATTTAGATTAGAGAGTAAAGATTAAGGAATCAAGACTCTTATTTGTACTTATTTTATATTTTTTAAATTATTTAGGGCGTGTCCCTCGTGAAAAACTCGGGTCGGGCTTTTCGTTTCAATCTTTTTTGTTTTCCTTGCACACTCTATCTTCGACTCCGCTCAGAGTGACAATCCTCAGGATGACAAAAAAGGATTTTCACTTCAATCCCTCACGCAAAACCAAAATGACTACTTTATAAGAGATCATACTTAGATTATCCTTTATATCGCTAAATAGATTTAATGAGCCATTTCAACTAATAAACTAAAGTGGCCATCTGTCTATCGCCATCATTACTGCAATTCCGAAAATAGCCGAGGATAGAAATAAATTCCATTCTCGCTTTTGTACTTTAGCGACTTGCACCACTAAAATGGAAAATAACATGACCGAAAATACAATAATTATTTGACCAAATTCTAATCCGATGTTGAATGCGAATAGCTCTGCAACAACATTGTTGCTTTTACCCAATAAACTTTTGAGGTAATTGGAGAAACCCATGCCATGAATTAATCCAAAAAGTAAAGCCAAAATATAAGTGAGGTTAAACTTTTTCTTAAAAGGTTTCTTTCTGATGATATTTATAAAAGCGGTTATAAAAATAGTAACAGGAATTAAAAACTCAATCCATTGAGAAGGAATCAAGATTTTATCAAATACACTTAAAGCTAAGGTTACCGAATGCCCAATAGTGAAGGCAGTTACCAGGACTAAGATTTTTCTCCAATCAGCAATGAGGTAAACCCCACAAAGAGCCGTTACAAATAAGATGTGATCATAGCCTTGCCAGTCTAAAATATGCTGCCAACCCAATTCAAAGTAAAGAGAGAAATCTTGCATGAAATTATTTTATACTTTTGAAAATTGTTAAAGCGATTAAAATATTAAAAATGGCGCAGTTTTTACTTTTATTTCTTAGTTTTTTTCACCCTTTCTATGTAAGTGTTACAGAAATCAACCATAATGCAAAGACTAAGACTTTAGAAATTAGTACTAAAATATTTTTTGATGATTTAGAGCATGAAATTGAAAATCGAAATCATGTGGTGATGGATATTATACAGCCTAAAGATCGGGTAAAAGTAAACGCTTTAATAGCCGATTATGTAAAGCAACACTTAAAAATTAAGGTAGATGGAAAGCTATTGCAACTCAATTATTTAGGTTACGAAATTCAGGAGGATGCCGCTTGGTGTTATTTTGAAGTGCCTAAAGTGAATAAAGTGAAGCATATAGATATAGAAAACACCATTTTATATGAGCTTCATAAAGAGCAAATTAATATGATAAATGTAATGGTTAATGGCCAGCGAAAAAGCACCAAATTAGATAACCCAGAAAGTATGGTGAGTTTTAGTTTTTGAGAAATAGATTGTTTATAAACAGCTTAGTTCATGGTTACAAATTTATTTTAAATCGGATTTTATAATCTCTCTAGCCAAAGATAGCAAGTTCAGTTAAGTGCTTGATTTTAGATTTGTGCATTTAATGAACAATTATGCCGAAAATTCCCTACTTCGCAAAGCCCGAAACTGCTACTATTCTACCTTAAACCCTAATTTTACGTTGCCCCATAATAAATTCACCTCTCCTTTTTTAGAGATTTTAAATGTCATTCTTTCTATAAACTCTTTGCTAAACATGGGTTTAGTATCCACTCTTAAGGCATCTTCTTTTTCATTATAGCTGGTTCCCCATTGCTTCCAAACTTTATTAAACATAAAAGTCCATTTGTCTTTACCAGGGATGCTATAAAGCCCATATTTGCCTGCCGGAAGTGTTTTTCCGTTAATTTTAACATCTTTATTGATTTCAAAGACGGTAGCTTCATTGGCACCCGTTCTCCAAACTTCTCCATAAGGAGCAATCTCTTTTCCAATAGTTCTGCCATTAATTGCGGGTTGACTATAAGCCACAGAGATGGTTATGCCAGAATTAGTGGTTTCTGTAACTTTAGCAGGAGGGCTTAATCTCTTACTTTTGGCAGCTTGCGCATGAGCATTAAAAACAACAAATAAGATTAAAATTCCAGTGATTATTAGGCGTTCTTTTTTCATATTTTTTATCGTTAAGGTTTAAGTAAAAATAAGTATTTAAATGATTTGATTTTTTGATTTTAATCCAAGGATGAAACATTTTTATAAAAAGTGAGTTTTCAAATCAAATTATTGCAAATTTGCATCAGAATTAAGATACACCAAAATTTACTGTTTTTATTTTGAACCCATTTAAATTAAAGCGCTCATTTATTATCGTTTTTTTAGTTTTTCTTAACTCTTCTTCGCTTTTTGCACAAAAGAATTTGATGCTTAGCGGAATCATTAAAGACAACCAAACAGGTGAAACATTAATTGGTGCTTCTGTTAAAGCCGATGGTAAAATCACTAATGCCACTATCACTAATGCCTATGGTTTTTACTCTTTAAGTCTGCCAGCAGGAAATTATACTTTATCTTTAAGTTACGTAGGTTATCAAACCATCACTAAGCAAATTAATTTAAAAGTTGACACTACTGTAGATGTAAACTTGCTTTCTTCTAACCAATTAAATGAGGTGGTAGTAAATGCTGTACAGCAAAACGATAATGTGGTAAACCCTCAAATGGGCGTTCAAAAGTTAAATGTAAAAGAAATCAATAATATTCCGGTATTATTTGGAGAGAGAGACATTTTAAAAACTTTGCAACTTTTGCCGGGAATTAAATCAGCTGGAGAAGGAAACTCAGGTTTCTATGTAAGAGGAGGCTCAACCGATCAAAATTTGATTTTATTAGATGAAGCACCTGTTTATAATGCCTCCCATTTATTAGGTTTTTTCTCCACGTTTAACTCTGATGCCATAAAAGATGTAACCATTTACAAAGGGGGTATGCCTGCGGAATATGGCGGAAGATTAGCTTCTGTTTTGGATATCAAGATGGACGATGGTAATAAAAAGGAATATACTGTAGAAGGCGGCATTGGTCTCATTTCATCAAGATTAAAGTTAGAAGGTCCTTTTGTAAAGAATAAAAGCTCATTTATGATCAGTGGACGCAGAACTTATGCGGATGCTTTTCTGAAACTCTCACCAGACACTGCGCTGAATAGTAACACGCTTTATTTTTATGATTTAAATGCGAAAGCAAACTTCCAAATAGATAATAAAAATGTGATTTACTTATCAGGATATTTTGGTCGAGACAAATTAGGATTGAATAATACATTTGGTTTTGAGTGGGGGAATGCAACAGGTACTTTAAGGTGGAATCACTTGATTAATAAGCGTTTATTTTCTAATACCTCTCTCATCTATTCAAATTATAATTACATCATTCAAAACTTTCTTGAAGAAAATAATTTTAAAGTGAATTCTTCTATTAAAGATATTAACTTAAAGCAAGATTTTCAATTTGCACTAAAAAGTAATCATGAATTAAAATTTGGTTTAAACGCTATTCATCATACCATTGCACCTGGAAAAATTTCTTCCTCATCCACTTCAAGTGTAAATCAAACAACCATAGAAAACAGAAAAGGAGTGGAGTTGGCAGGTTATGTTTCAGACCAATGGCAAGTGAATCGTAAATTCAATATGATTTATGGGATGAGATTAAGTGCTTTCACACCGTTAGGCCCAGGTGTTTTCAAATCTTATGATAATGAAGGAAATACCATCGATTCAAACATTTATTCATCCGGAAAAATAGTAAAGACCTATTTTAATGTGGAACCAAGGCTCTCTGCCAGTTACCAAATTAGTGAATCTAAAGGCATCAAATTGGCCTACACTCGTAACACACAAAATTTGCATTTGATGTCTAATTCAACAGCAACCTCTCCAACAGATTTGTACATCATGGATAGTAATAATACCAAGCCAGAGATTGCTGATCAGCTTTCTACGGGATATTTCACCAATTTTAAAAACGATACTTATGAGTTTTCTGCAGAGATTTATTATAAATGGATGCAGAACCAAATAGAATACCGCAACGGAACAGATTTGAGAGGAAATCAGAATGTAGAAGCTGATTTGTTATACGGAAAAGGAAGAGCCTATGGTTTAGAATTATTCTTGAAAAAGCGTTTTGGAAATTTTAATGGATGGATTGGATATACTTTATCAAAAACAGAACGATTATTTGACCAAATTAACAATGGTAAATGGTTTAATGCTAAACAAGATCGTACCCATGATTTATCTGTAGTTGGGATTTACAAAGCCAACCAAAGATGGACTTTCTCTTCCACATTTGTGTATAGTACGGGTAATGCAGTGACCTTCCCGAGCGGTAAATATCAACTTAATGGTTCTACTGTGTTTTACTATACCGAGAAAAATGGCTACCGAACGCCATCTTATCATCGTTTAGATTTATCTGCTACTTTAGAGGGTAAACCGGGTAAAAAATATCAATCAAGCTGGTCTTTCGGGATTTATAATGTTTACAATAGAAAGAACGCTTTTTCTATTGATTTCAAGGATGATCCTGAAAATGCCAATCAAACTCAGGCTGTAAAAACATCTTTATTCGGAATTATTCCATCTGTAACTTGGAATTTTAAATTTTAATCACAGATGAACAGAAAATATAAGAATTACTTTTTCTATTTAACATTTTTGATCACCGTCTTATCGTTTGGAGCTTGTGAGTCTGTAATTAACTTGAATTTGAAAGACGCTAAGCCTGCGATTGTTATTGAGGCTAACGTAACCGATAGAGCAGAACCTCAAATCGTATTCATCTCGCAAACCAAACCTTTTAATCAAAATAATACCATTAATCCTGTAAGTCAGGCCGTTGTCACTGTTTTTGATGAGGATGGAAACCAGCATCAATTTTTTGAAACCATACCTGGTAAATACGTTTCTGCATCTTTTGCCGGAGTTTCTGGTAAGAAATATACCATTCAAGTAAAGGTTGAGGGTACTTTATATACCGCATCATCATTAATGCCTCAAAAGGTTTTGTTAGATTCTTTAAGCTTAACTGAACTAAGTTTTTTCAACGATACTAAAAAATATGTTCAAGTTCATTTTAATGACCCTGTAGCCGAAGCCAACCAATACAATTATGTGCTTTATGTAAATGATGAAATTCGCAATGCCTATTATGTAGATAATGATCGATTTAATGATGGTAAAAATGTAACCAATACCATTTTTAATTCCGATCCAGCATTAAAAAAAGGGGATAGCGTTACAGTTGATTTTCAGTGTATTGATGAGCCGATTTATAGATACTTTTTTACACTTTCCCAAATTGCAGGTAACGGTGGTCCGCCAACAGCACCCGCAAATCCAGATTCTAACTTTGATAACGGAGCTTTAGGCTATTTTTCAGCTCATACCTCGCAGAAGAAAAGCAATATTATTCCATAAGTTAGTTTCTAGCTTGTGCAAAGCTATTGATCATACTATTGTGTAATGTATGCGCACTCCAATAACCACTGGCAATTATTCTTCTGATGGTGAATAAAGGGTCTTTTTGATCCCTCGATGTTGATAAACTATACGCATCTTTAAAGCCTCTTTTCTTTAATTCTACTATGGCATTTTCATTCCATAAACCAAATGGATAGGCAAAATGATTTATTTTTTTACCAGTAATTTCTTCTAATTTTTGGGTAGGCTTATCAATTTGTTTCACCCAATCATCACCTGTAAGTTTTTTCACATTTTGATGGTCATAAGTGTGGCTACCAATGGTATTTCCCTCGTCAGAAAGTTGTTTAATGTCGGATGTACTCATATAACGATATTTTCCATTTTTGCCGATGGAAACGGTCATGATAAAATAAACGCCTTTGAAACCGTATTTCTTAAGCTCTTTATTACCCACTTCAAACTGATCGTAATCCGTATCATCAAAAGTAATCATCACAGGATTGGGCGGAAGAGGATCGCCATAAGCCAGATAATCATATAATTGGTCGGGCTGTATGCTGTGATAGCCACTATCGGCTAACATTTTAATATGCTCTTTAAAAGTTTGAACAGGGATAATATAATCTTTTGCAGATTTGGAGTCTTTGGCAGTCCAATCTCTAATTTGATGATAACATAAAACAGGAACTTGTTTTCTGGCTAAAATAGTTGCTGCATCAGCTATTTTGCGCACTTTCGGAGCAGCGGGTTCTTTTTCTGAAGAAGTAGGACTAACTGTAGTTTTTGCTGTTGTTTGTGTTGGAGTTTTGCTTTCTGATGATTGACAAGCAACAATGGATAATGAGGCCAAGAAAGCCCATCCCAGTAAAATTTTTCTCATGAAAACGTTCATTAAATTTTAAAGCGAAATTAGTACAAATAAGTGCATAACTAGCGAATATTTTAGCGGTTTTTTTTCTGATTTTTGAGTTCAGAACCAAATAAATCCACATCCACCAAATTTTCAACAAATCATAATCGCTTGCTTTAATTTTTAACTTTGCAATTCATAAAATTTTAACCACTTGGCTAAATCGAAAGAAACCCCATTAATGACACAGTATAACCAAATCAAGGTGAAATACCCTGGGGCTTTGCTGTTGTTTAGGGTAGGCGATTTTTATGAAACTTTTGGAGAGGATGCAGTAAAAGCATCACAGATTTTAGGTATTGTATTAACCAAAAGAGCCAATGGTGCAGCTTCTCACATAGAGCTGGCTGGGTTTCCTCACCATTCTATCGAAACTTACCTTCCCAAATTGGTTCGAGCCGGGCAAAGGGTGGCTATTTGCGATCAGTTGGAAGACCCGAAAATGGTAAAAGGGATTGTAAAACGTGGGGTCACCGAATTGGTAACCCCCGGAGTGGCTTATAATGATAACATCGTTCAACAAAAATCTAACAATTACTTAGCTACTTTACATTTCGAGAAACAAACTATCGGGGTTTCTTTTTTAGATATTTCTACCGGAGAGTTTTTGGTAGCTCAAGGAAATGCGGAGTATATTGATAAACTGCTTCAAGGCTTTAAACCTAGTGAAATCATCTTTTCAAAATCTAAACAGAAGGAATTTAACGAGTCTTTCGGTTCTGGTTTTTATACTTATACTTTAGATGATTGGGCTTTTACTTCTGATTACGCCCAAGAAACTCTGCTAAAGCATTTCGAAGTGAGTTCTTTGAAGGGGTTTGGGATTGAAAGACTCAGTTTGGCCATTGTTGCAGCAGGCGTTTCTTTGCATTATTTGAATGAAACGGAGCATCGTCAACTGCAACATATCAGTAATATTTCTAGGATAGAAGAAGATCGATACATGTGGTTGGATCGATTTACTATCCGAAATCTAGAACTCATAGGTTCTAATAATGAAAATGCCAAAACATTGATAGATGTTTTGGATCATACCTCATCGGCTATGGGGGCAAGGATGTTGCGAAAATGGATGGTGATGCCGCTGAAAAACGAGAAGCCGATTCAAGAACGTTTAGCTGTTGTATCTTTCTTTTATCAGGAAGAAAGTTTAAGAAATCATTTGCAGACTTGCATCCGCCAGATTGGAGATTTAGAACGTCTAATTTCTAAAATTGGTTTGCAAAAAACCAATCCCAGAGAAATCATTCAACTTAAAAAAGCTTTAACAGCTATCGCAGAAGTAAAAACCATTGGTGATGAAATTCCACAAGAATCTGTAAAGCGAATTTCAGAACAAATCAACGTTTGCGCTTCCATTCGTGAGAAAATTGAAAAGGAATTACATGCTGATCCTCCAGTGCAACTAAACAAAGGAAAAGTAATGGCGGATGGAGTAGATGCAGAGTTAGATAGATTGAGAAAAATAGCTTTTGGAGGGAAGGATTATCTATTAGAGTTACAAAGGCGTGAAGCGGAGGCAACAGGGATTTCATCTTTAAAAATAGCTTTCAATAACGTTTTTGGCTATTATTTGGAAGTTTCTAATACGCATAAAGATAAGGTGCCGGCAGAGTGGATTCGGAAGCAAACTTTGGTCAATGCCGAGCGCTATATCACGCCAGAACTTAAAGAATATGAAGACCAAATTTTAGGTGCCGAAGAAAAGATTTTAGCCATTGAAACCAGATTATTCACTGATTTAGTGGCAAGCATCACCGAATTTATCAAGCCAATTCAGTTGAATGCTTATTTAATTGCGCAATTGGATGTGTTATTATGCTTTGCAGAGACCGCAAAGAAAAATCATTACAGCAAACCTATCATCAGCAATGAAAAGATACTGGATATTAAAGGTGGACGACATCCAGTCATCGAGAAAAATTTGCCTTTAGGCGAAGAATATATTACCAATAGCGTTTATTTGGATAATGATACTCAACAAATTATCATCATTACAGGTCCAAATATGGCGGGTAAATCAGCTTTGCTGCGCCAAACCGGGCTCATAGTTTTAATGGCGCAAATGGGTAGTTTTGTGCCTGCCAAAGAAGCGAAAATTGGTATTGTAGATAAGATTTTTACTCGCGTTGGCGCTTCTGATAATTTAACCTCTGGCGAATCTACCTTCATGGTTGAAATGAATGAAACCGCGAGTATCCTCAACAACCTTTCGGATAGAAGTTTAATTTTATTGGATGAAATAGGTAGAGGAACGTCCACTTACGATGGTATTTCCATTGCTTGGGCTATTGCAGAGTATCTCCATAATCATCCATCGGCGAAAGCCAAAACCTTATTTGCTACGCATTATCATGAGTTAAACGAATTAAGCAATTCTTTTAATCGTATCAAAAACTATAATGTTTCTGTAAAAGAAGTGGGTAATAAAGTGATTTTCTTGAGAAAGTTAGTGCCAGGTGGCAGTGAGCATAGTTTCGGGATTCATGTGGCTAAAATGGCAGGTATGCCTCCAAAAGTTTTGCAAAGGGCCAATGAAATTTTAAAAAGATTAGAAAACGAGAGAACAGGTGGCGAGCATATTAAAGCCAGTTTGATGAAGATGCAGAAGCAACCTGTGCAGTTGCAAATGTTTTCTTTGGATGATCCTGTTTTAATAAAAATTAGAGATGTTTTGAATAATTTAGATGTGAACACATTAACGCCTGTAGAGGCTTTGATGAAGTTAGATGAAATTCAAAGGCTATTGAAACAATCTTGATAAAATGAATCAATCTGTATTTCCGTTACGCTTTATTTTATTTTCTGCACTCACATTTTCGCTTGTTTTCACTGCTTGTCGGTCCAAAAAAAATATAGAAAAAAGTCGTCATCAAAATCATTCAGAAAAATCTTCCAAGAAAATTATTTCTAAGTATGCTGATGAAATGGAGGTCTCAAAAAGTAAAATCAAGAATAAAAAATTATACGAGTTTATTGATGATTGGGAAGGAACAAAATATGAATTTGGAGGATTAGATAAACGCGGAATTGATTGCTCTGGATTGGTTTATTTATTGTACCAGGAAGTGTATCATGAAAAAGTCCCCAGAACAACGGGTGGGCAAGTTCAAAGTATCAAAAGAAAATATGAAGATCATTTGAAAGAAGGCGATTTGGTTTTCTTTGATTACGATGGAAAGAAGTTTAGCCATGTAGGGGTTTATTTACAAAATGGATATTATGTGCATGCCAGTACTTCAAAAGGAGTGATGGTGGCAAAATTACATGATCCTTACACCTACAAGTATTTCTCTAGATGTGGAAGCGTGAAAAAGAAATGATTTTATATGTTCCTGAATTAGAATATTAATTGAAATTAGATAATCATGAAGATATCCCAACGTTATAGCAGCATGAATTTTAAGCTTCTACTTTTCTTGATGCTCTTTTTTATGGGAAATCAATTCGCTTCTGCACAAGTAAAGTTGATGAATTTAGATCAGTTAGAGCATCGTGTGGCTAATGGAAAAGATACCGTTTATGTGGTGAATTTTTGGGCTACTTGGTGTGCACCTTATGTGAAAGAATTGCCTAATTTTGATTAACTTGCATCAAAATATCAAAACCAACTATTAAAAGTTATTTTGGTAAGTGTTGATTTTAAATCTAAGTTAGACCGAATGGTGATTCCATTTGTAAAGCACAATCATATTCAGTCAGAAGGATATTTATTGAATGAATCCCCTCAACAAGCGTATATTTGCAAAGTAAGCAAAGATTGGTCGGGGGCATTACCTGCTACATTAATCATCAACCAAAAAAATGATAGCAAAAATTTTTATGAGCAAGAATTTACTTGGGATCAATTAGAAAAAACATATTTAGCCAATAGATAGATGAGAAAATTAGTTGTATTAGCATTTTTAAGTGGCCTGTTTCTTTTTGTGGTAAAAGCGCAACAAAGAGATAGTTTAAAATTGGGGCAAGCCATCATCCCTTTCAACAAGTTAAACAACGCGGTTAAAGGGCAGCCTAAATCTGTAAGTTTAGATAGCTACAATCAGAAAAAAGGAATGATTATCGTTTTCATGACTAATAGCTGCTCTCATTGCATCAGGTATAGAGATAGAATTAAAGCTTTACAAACAGCATTTGCGCACCAAGGCTACCCTTTGATTACAATTAATCCAAGCAATCCTAATGTTTCGCCAAAAGAAACTTTAGCGGAAATGCAAAAAAATGCCATTCAAGAGAAATACGACTTCCCTTATTTGCAAGATCCAGACCAAGTGGTCGCTTACCGTTTTAAAGTACGATATACGCCTGAAGCCTACATTCTGAAAAGAGAAAAGGGACAATGGATTTTAAAGTATTATGGTCCTTTGGATGATGATATGGAAAACAAAAAAGCGCACAGAACAGATTATGTTATTAATGTGATGCAGGCTTTAATTCACCATCAGAAAGTGCCTGAATATGATGTGGTGAAATAAGTTTATTCGAAAAATTTTTCATCAGCAAAAAAAAATTACGATATTCAATCGCTACGGCGTTAATTATAAAAAAATGTCTAAAAATTCAACAAATTATTCTTTTTGGAGCAAATACAAAAAATTTGCCTTTAATGAAATCCTACTCTATATCATCATGATTGTAGGGATTTTACTGGGCATTCTCATTTTTAGCTAAAATACATAGTCAATTTGCTCATCTCAAATCAAAATAAATGAAATTAAATTTAAAGCGGCCGCTTGCTTTTTTTGATCTCGAGGCTACAGGAATCAATGTAGCATCAGACAGGATCGTGGAAATCTCTATCCTAAAAGCCTTGCCTGATGGAAAAGAAGAAGTGAAAACCCTAAAAATTAATCCTCAAATTCCTATTCCACTGGAATCGTCGCTTATTCATGGTATTTATGATGAAGATGTAAAAGAAGCGCCCACCTTTAAAGAAGCAGCCAAAGAAATTATTGATTTTATTGGAGATGCCGATCTCGCGGGCTACAATTCTAATAAATTTGATATCCCAATGTTGATGGAGGAGTTTTTAAGATCCGGAATTCAATTTGATATTGATGATAGAAAGTTTGTAGATGTACAAAATATTTTTCATCAGATGGAACAACGCACCTTAAAGGCAGCCTATAAGTTTTATTGTGGAAAAGAAATTGTAAACGCCCATTCAGCAGAAGCTGATATTAAAGCCACTTACGAAGTTTTGCTTTCGCAAATAGAAAAGTATGAAGGGAGAGATTGGGAGGATAAAAAGGGAAATATCTCGCAGCCAGTAAAAAATGATATTGATGCTTTACATGAGTTTACCAACCTCAACAAACCTGTTGATTTTGCGGGTAGAATGGTTTATAACCAAGATATGGAGCCCGTGTTTAATTTCGGGAAGCATAAATCAAAGTCTGTTTTTCAGGTTTTTGAAGAAGAGCCAAGTTATTATTCTTGGATAATGAATGGAGATTTTCCACTCTACACCAAAAATCGTTTAGAAAAATTTTGGCAGCAATTTAAAGCTAAAAAACACGAGGTAAAGCAGGTTCAAAAGCCTGCTGAAGCACCAAAGGAAAAACCTCAACACTCTCCGAACAAATCAACACCTGCACAAAAAGAGAAAGATCATACACCGGCTAATGAGGATATGTTAAAAATGTTAGCCAGCAAATTCAAGAAAATTTAGGGTATGATTGTTTTAGAAAACAACGATTTAAAAGTAGTACTCAGCTTTAAGGGAGCAGAGCTAATTTCTTTGATAGAGAAAAAAGATGCTACTGAATATATCTGGCAAGCTGATCCAAGTATTTGGGCTTATCATGCACCCAATTTATTCCCAATTGTTGGTGGATTAAAAGATAATCAACTGCAAGTTTCAGGCAAGAAATATACTTTAAATCGTCATGGCTTTGCTCGCACCAGCACTTTTAGAAAACTAGAAGCCGCACCAAATCATGCGCATTTTGAGTTGAGATATAATGAGGAAACGTTAAAAGTTTATCCTTTTAAGTTTGAATTTCAGGTGATTTATCATTTGGATGGAAGAACTTTAAAAGTAATGTACAAGGTAATTAACATGGATGAGCAAACCATTTATTTTTCTGTGGGTGCACATCCAGCATTTAATGTTCCATTAAAAGATGGAGAAACTTTTGAAGATTATTATTTAGCGTTTCAATATCCAGAAGAATTAAAAAGTCATCAACTTTCTGAAAATGGTTTATTCAATGGTAAATTGATGGATGTTCCTCTAAATCATCAAAAACTACAATTAAACAAATCTCTGTTTGAGAAAGATGCTTTAGTGTTCAAAAACTTAAAATCAAGAGAAGTGATTTTGAAAAGTGATAAAAGCACAAAACAAGTCAAAGTTAATTTTACTCATTTCAATTATTTGGGCTTGTGGTCAAAAACTGACGCTCCATTTGTTTGTATAGAGCCTTGGCTGGGTTGTGCGGATAGTGAAGAAGGACATCAAGATATTTCAAAAAAAGAAGCCATTTTAGAGTTAAAGCATGGTCATGTTTTTGAAACAGATTTTAGTATCACCATCTAATTATTTAACAAAAACTTATTCTTTACACAACCTTAGCTTGATATCTCAAGGTTATTTTTGATGAAATCATAATCATGAAGGTATTTACTGCATTTCAGAAAATCATTAATCAAATTAAAGAGAGACTGTTCTTAAGCAGAATGAAATCGCTTTTTTCTCATTAAGTTAGGGTATTTTGGCAATTCCGTATTATTCTGCTTATTTTGTAAGCTTAGCCTAAATACTTTGCTTTTAAATGATTGATTGTTCCTCTCAAGAAATTTCCTTAGATAAAGACGCATTCGGACCTGATTTTCAATGGGGCGTTTCTGTGGCTGCCTATCAAATAGAAGGAGCTCATGATATAGATGGAAAAGGTTTGTCTATTTGGGATGTTTTCTCTAACACAAAGGGAAAAATCAAGGATAATCAGAACGGCAATACTGCTTGCGATTTTTATCATCGATACAAAGATGATATTCAACTCATCAAAAAACTCAACATTCCGAATTTTCGCTTTTCTATTTCGTGGTCCAGAATTTTACCTCAAGGTACAGGAATAATTAATCAGAAGGGTATTGATTTCTATAAGGATGTCATTAACTCTTGTTTGGCCTTGGGTATTGAGCCTTGGATAACACTTTATCATTGGGATTTACCTCAGGAATTAGAGAAGCTAGGCGGTTGGACAAATAGGGAAGTAATCGGATGGTTTCAGGAGTTTGTGAGCATTTGTGCCTTAAACTTTGGAGATAGGGTAAAACATTGGATGGTCATGAATGAACCCGTTGTTTTTACAGGTGCGGGATATTTCTTAGGCATTCACGCTCCAGGTAAAAGAGGGATGAAGAACTTTCTTCCAGCTATTCATCATACCACTTTAGCAATTGCTGCGGGAGGTAGGTTGCTAAGAGAATTACTTCCTAAAGCAAACATTGGAACAACATTTTCCTGTTCTTATATTCAGCCTTATCGCAATTTAAAAAGAGATCAAAAAGCGGCCAAAAGAGTAGATGCATTATTAAATAGGTTGTATATCGAGCCCTTGTTGGGTTTAGGTTATCCAGAAAAAGAATTGCCAGTTTTAAAAGGCATCCAAAAAATAATGAAACCAGAAGACGCTCAGAATATGGTTTTTGATTTTGATTTCATCGGAATTCAAAACTATACCAGAGAAATAATTAAGAACTCCTATTTAATGCCTTATATTAAAGCTGCTTTGGTGAGTGCACCAGAAAGAAAAGTTCCGATAACAGAAATGAAATGGGAAGTTTATCCGGAGTCTATATATGAGGTGATTAAGCAGTTTAATCAATATCCACAAATTAGAAAGCTATTAATTACCGAGAATGGAGCTGCATTTAAAGATCAAATGACAGATGGAGAGATTAATGATAAACAAAGAATCAGCTATATAAAGGAAAATCTAAAGCAAGTTTTAAGAGCAAAACAAGAAGGATTTAATGTGGAGGGGTATTTTATCTGGACTTTAACTGATAATTTCGAGTGGGCAGAGGGTTATCATCCTCGTTTTGGTTTAATTCATGTTGATTTCGAAACTCAAAAAAGAACCCTCAAACAATCTGCTTATTGGTATGCTGATTTTTTGAAAGGAAAAAGCAATAAATCCATAGAATCAAATAATGCACTGAAGGAAGCCACCACCTGAATTTTTTCATTTTAGTATCAAGCGTCCCAAGTATTGTTCGTCTTCATCTTCATAAATAATTTGAAGATGCCAGCCACATTCAAAAGCAATTTCTTGCATCGTTTTCTGATCTAAATATAACCACGAAAACCAATCTCCTTTTTCGCCATTATATTCATACTGATAATCTATTTCTCCGTAATAACTATCAGATTCTGGTTCATTTTCTTCATATAAATAGGCTACATCAGAGGAGTCAAACAAAATTTGACCTTCAGGTTTAATCATTTCCTTAGCTTGTTGTAGGAAAATTTTCAAGTCAGAAATATATCCGCAAAAACCTATCCCATTCATCAAGAGAAGTAAAGTATCATATTTTTCTTCTTTGTATCGAGTAACATCGCCCCAAATAATATTCTTAACTCCCTGTGTCTTCATAATTTCACAAGCACCTTCAGAAAGTTCGATAGCGGTAACATCAAAACCATTTTTTTGCAGTAGTAAACTATGAACACCCACTCCCGCACCGATATCCAAAATCTTACCTTTGCATAAATTCAAGGCAAAAATTTCCAAATCAGGCATGTCATCTTCTGTTCTAAAAAAACTTTCCACAGGCAGTTCCTCAACTTCTCCATAATTGTTATGCAACAAAACATCGCTCTTTAATTTAGAGTAGTAATAATCTGATAAAAAACAGCCATATAGGTCCTTTTTCATTTGAAGCATTTAATTTCTGATTAAAAGAAGTAATAAAATTCTAAAAATTTAGAATCTAAAACAATCAAAATTAACTAAAACAAAGCGTTATATTTTGTGATTTATCTTAGGAGTAAGGATAGAGATAGCGAAGGGATAATTTTGCGATCTACCCGATGTCTGAGTCTTCACAGGGAGTAGATAATTACAGCAAACCATTTATTTTAAACAGATTACCTGCCCATAAGAGCTACAATTTACATTTATCACTTACCACTCAGAACTGGCAACTGTCAACTCGCAACTGGCAACTGAAAGAAAAACAATCTGCAACAGAATGAGGGAGTTAGGGAGCTGAGGTAAAATAAATAGGAGAAGTACTTGACGGGGAGGAAAAAAGTTAGCACTTTTGCACTCCGCAAACGCGAG